>JAVVEQ010000036.1:0-42147 GCA_032250905.1 Desulfotignum sp.
TGACGGACATCCAGCCATCCACTAAGAAGGTCACTACATTTTCCATTGAGCCATACAACGGGGGGATGAAGTTCAGAAACGGTGATTCTTTGGTCGCGCGTATCACGCCGTGCCTCGAAAATGGCAAGACTGCCTATGTAGACATTCTTGATGATGGGGAAGTTGGATTTGGCTCGACGGAATACATCGTTGTAAGAGAAAAGCCGGAAGTTAGCGACAAGCACTTCTTGTATTACTTTTCCATTTCCTCTGAGTTCCGGGATGTCGCGATTCTATCGATGACGGGAAGTTCTGGAAGGCAGCGGGTTCAAACCGAAGTAGTAACGAACCATAAGTTTTTATTGCCAAGTCTCCCAGAACAAAAAGCCATCTCCTCGGTTCTTTCCAGCCTTGATGACAAAATAGACCTGCTGCATCGCCAGAACAAAACCCTTGAATCCATGGCACAAGTACTTTTCAGACAGTGGTTTGTGGAGAAAGTTGACCAGGGGTTCAAAAATGAAAAATTTGAAAAATGGTTAACAGGAACTTTAGGGGGCGAATGGGGCAAAGAAACACCTGAGGGTGATTTCAAAAAAGCTGTTTATTGTATCAGAGGCACAGACATAGCTGCCCTAAATACTGGAATACCTTTCAAGATGCCTTTACGCTTTGTAAAAGAAAATAAGTTTGAAAATATTAATCCTTCAGAAGGTGATTTGGTTATCGAAATTTCAGGTGGAACAGAAAATCAGTCAACGGGAAGGATTTGCTATGTCAATGATGATATCAAGAAGCTTTTTGATTATCCTTTGATATTTTCAAATTTTTGCCGATTGATAATGGTTAAAAAGCCTGAATATTCGTATTTTCTTTACTGCTATATCCAATATTTATATTCTCAGGATGAGTTTTTTAATCTTGAGAATGGAAGTTCAGGAATAAAAAATCTTGATTATAAAACATTACTCTTTGAATTAGATTACCCAATGCCTCATGAACAGATTGTGATTAAATTTCATCAAAAAGTCATGCCATTTTTCAAAAAAATTAATCAAAATAAATTCCAAATCCGCACCCTGGAAAAACTCCGCGACACCCTCCTGCCCAAACTCATGAGCGGTGAGGCCCGGGTGAAATACGAGCATTAGCACAATGGGAACGCATGGAAAAAATCACCGAAAACGCCATTGAGGAACATGCTATCCAACTTCTTGAAACCCAGGGATACTCCTATATCCATGGTCCCGCCATTGCCCCGGACAGTGACACACCGGAACGACACTCCTTTGAAGATGTGCTCCTGCTGGACCGTTTGGAGTCTGCGATAACCCGTATTAACCCAAAGATTCCCCCAGAAGCCCGAAACGATGCCGTCAAACAGATCCAACGGCTCAACTCTCCGGAACCCATAGTGAACAACGAAACGTTTCACCGAATGCTCACCGAAGGGATCACGGTCACATACCAGAAAGACGGACGGAGCCGGGGAGACCTGGTGTGGCTCATTGATTTCACCGATCCGGTCAACAATGATTTTCTGGTCGTCAATCAGTTTACGGTCATCCAAAATAATGTGAACAAGCGCCCGGATATGGTCATTTTCATCAATGGTCTTCCTTTGGTCCTGATGGAACTCAAAAATGCCGCCGATGAAAACGCCACCATCAAGTCGGCGTACAAACAGCTCCAGACTTACAAACAGGAGATTTCCAGCCTGTTCACCCCCAATGCCGTCATGGTCATATCTGATGGCCTGGAAGCTCGGGCAGGGACCATTTCAGCCGGATTCAGCCGCTTTATGACCTGGAAGACAGCCGATGGGAAAACAGAAGCATCACCACTAATCGGACAGCTTGAGACCTTGATAAAAGGCATGCTGAACCCAAAGACCCTGCTGGATCTGATTCGTCACTTCATTGTATTTGAAGCCTCCAAAAAGGAAGACCGGCAGACCGGCATCATCACCTTAGAGACCGTTAAGAAACTGGCATCCTACCATCAGTACTATGCGGTCAATCTGGCCGTGAAGTCCACCCTGAGAGCATCAGGGACATCCGGAATAGCGGAAGATCCCAAAGCCTATGGTCTGCCAACGGTCACCTCTCAGCCCAAAGGGGACCGGAAAGGCGGGGTGGTCTGGCATACCCAGGGAAGCGGGAAGTCCCTGTCCATGGTCTTTTATACCGGCAAGATTGTCCTGGTCCTGGATAATCCCACAGTGGTCGTCATCACCGATAGAAACGATCTGGATGACCAGCTCTACGATACCTTTGCCGCCTCAAAGCAGCTTCTGCGCCAGGAACCGGTTCAGGCCAAAGACAGGGACCACCTCAAGGAATTGCTCAAGGTGGCCTCCGGGGGCGTAGTGTTTACCACCATTCAGAAGTTTTCCCCGGACAACGGCAATGTCTATGAGACCCTTTCGAATCGCAGAAATATCGTGGTGATTGCTGACGAAGCCCACCGGACCCAGTATGGATTCAGTGCAAAGACCATTGACGACAAAGACGAAGACGGGAACATCATCGGTAAAAAAGTGGTCTACGGGTTTGCCAAATACATGCGGGATGCCCTGCCATACGCCACTTACCTGGGATTTACCGGGACCCCCATCGAGAGCACGGATGTGAACACCCCGGCGGTATTCGGTAACTACATCGATGTGTACGACATTGCCCAGGCCGTGGAAGATGGGGCCACGGTTCGGATCTTTTATGAAAGCCGTCTGGCCAAAATCAGCCTGAGCGAAGAGGGCAAAAAACTGGTGGCCGACCTGGATGCCACCCTTGCACAGGATGACCTCACCGAGACCCAGAAGGTCAAGGCCAAATGGACCCAGCTGGAAGCACTCATCGGCAGTGAAAAACGGATCAGACAGGTGGCCCAGGATATCATCGCGCATTTCGAAGCACGTCAGGAAGTGTTCGAAGGAAAAGCCATGGTGGTCGCCATGTCCCGAAGGATTGCCGCTGACCTGTATAATGCCATGGTGGCCATAAGGCCCGAGTGGCACTCAGATGATTTGAAAAAAGGCGTCATAAAGGTGGTCATGACCTCAGCTTCTTCAGACGGCCCCAAAATCTCAAAGCACCATACCACCAAAGACCAGCGCCGGATGCTGGCAGAACGCATGAGAGATCCGGAAGATGAACTTAAGGTGGTCATTGTGCGCGACATGTGGCTCACCGGGTTTGATGTCCCCTGTATGCACTCCATGTATATCGACAAGCCCATGAAGGGCCACAATCTGATGCAGGCCATTGCCAGGGTGAACCGGGTATACAAGGATAAGCCCGGCGGTCTCGTGGTGGATTACCTGGGGATTGCCTCGGATCTCAAAAAAGCCTTGTCGTTTTATTCGGACAGTGGCGGCAAAGGGGACCCGGCCATTGCCCAAGAACAAGCCGTGACCCTGATGCTCGAAAAGCTCGAAGTGGTCTCCCAGATGTATCATGGATTTGCCTATGAGGACTATTTTGAATCCGATACCGGCAAAAAGCTGTCCATCATTCTGGGAGCGGAAGAACACATCCTGGGCCTGGATAACGGAAAAAAACGGTACATCAATGAGGTCAGTGCACTTTCCAAAGCGTTTTCCATTGCGGTCCCTCATGAGCAGGCCATGGACGTCAAAGATGAGGTCGGGTTCTTTCAGGCGGTCAAATCCCGGCTGGCAAAATTCGATGGCACCGGATCAAGCCAAACAGATGAAGAAATGGAGACCGCTATCCGTCAGGTCATCGACAAGGCTTTGGTGAGCGACCAGGTGATTGATGTGTTTGACGCTGCAGGAATCAAAAAGCCGGACATCAGCGTGCTTTCAGAAGAATTCCTGCTGGAGGTCAGGGATATGGAGCACAAGAATGTGGCCCTGGAGGTTCTCAAAAAGCTGCTCAACGATGAAATCAGAAGCCGGACCAAAAAGAACCTGATCCAGAGCAAGACCCTCATGGAAATGCTGGAAGCCTCCATCAAACGATACCATGCCAAAGTCTTGACCGCTGCAGAAGTGATCGAAGAACTCATCCAGTTGAGCAAAGAGATCCACAAAATGGACAAGGAACCGGCGGAAATGGGCCTGTCCGACTTCGAATATGCCTTTTATACCGCGATTGCAAGTAACGACAGTGCCCGTGAGGTCATGGAAAAAGACAAGCTCCGGGAACTGGCCGTGGTCCTGTACGAAAAAGTCAAAGCGAATGCCTCCATCGACTGGACCATCAAGGAAAGTGTCAAAGCCAAACTCAAGGTCATTGTCAAGCGGACCCTCCGGCAGTTCGGGTATCCACCGGATATGCAGAAACTGGCCACAGAGACCGTTCTAAAACAGGCGGAAATGATAGCCGAAGAATTGACAGGTCGACGTAAAACGGCCTGACATGGGGGCATTTGGTTACCCCTTGACCCACTTGGAATCCTTCAGGTGCTCCAGGTTAACCCCACTGTAATCCAGGTGCTCCACCAGATCCCTGTACAACACTTGAACCGGTCTTTTTTTGACATAGGTGTCAAAGGTAACTCCCTTCTCAGAATGTCCCATCAAGGCCTTCAGACTGTGGTCATTGATGCCGTTGTGTGACAGGTTGGTCCCAAAAGTGTGCCTGAAGCTGTGGAAGGTTTTCCGTTCTCCCAGTTGGACCTGGGGGCTCTTTTTGTATCTCTCATTGAACCACCGGGACACATAGCCTCCATACCCGCCACTGGATGCCTTTGGCAGGTCATGCATGAACCTTTCATACCCTCTGGCCTTCAGCTGTTCGACCCTCTGGATTATACCCAGGTCATCCACCAGAAACGGATGCAATGGCACAAGCCTTTTGTTCGCTCCGGGTTTGAGTGTCTTTTCTCCTTCTTCGTTAAAATTGATACACCAGATCCCATCATGCTTCTGGAAGTCAGAAAGGTACAACTGGCTTATCTCGTTGACCCTGGCCCCGGTGAACATTGCCAGAATGGGACACCAAAACATATAGGATCTTCGAAAAGTATCATTGCGGTACAGGTCAGTTCCAAAAATCCTGTTGAGGTCATCGATGCTGAGTGTTTCCCTGGCTTCAGTGTTTCGTCTATTGGCCTTGACCTTCATGCCTTTGGCCGGATTAATGGACATGTAGCCGTGAATAGTTGCATACTCAAACAAAGTGGATGCTCGCCCCAGGAGCTTGTTGATGGTATGGGTCTTGATGGTTTTCTCTGGTCTTTCACCGGCCAGAATTTCATGGATTGTTTTGTCCCGGTACCTTTTGTCCTTATTCATGTTCGGTGGTAACTTCAAGATGGCCTGCTTGTATTCGGACATCATTTCCCTGGTAATCGATTTAACCGGGATGTCTCCAAAAAAATCTATCATGACCTGTAGACTGGCTATGATTTCCTTTTGGGTCTTTGTGGTCCAACTTCCGGCACTTTGATTCTCTGAAATGAAGACCTCACGTACTTCTGAGAGGGTTTTGCCCTGGTACAAATTTTGGTTTTCCCCGTGTCCCTCTGGGGTGCTTACGTTCCTGGGTTCTCCCGTGACCTGGGTGCTCACATTTTGGGTGGCCTGCTGGTCACGATAAATGCCCATTTCCCGGTCTCTGGCTATTCCCATGACCTTGATGCTCGCTTTGAGACACTCCCGGCACAGTAGTTGATATACGGGGCTTTCCTTATCTGCGGTAATATCATTGGGCTTCAGGATCTTTTCGTCTACCACATGGTCGACCTTGTGATACTTGCCGGTCATAAGAGCATCCCTGCATTCATCTTGGTGCATGTCATAACCGGCTATCTGGGCTTCAATGGTATCCCGGTCTCGGGTGGTAACGGCCCGGAACTCTTCATCGTCGTCCAGGGCCTCTCTGATATACTTTCTGATTAATCCGTCTATGTGGTGTTTCTCAAGCTTCATGTCGTCGCTGTGCTCCCTCATGTATCTGAACAATTTCTTGAACCTCCCGGATAACAAAAAGGCCCGGTCCTTTGCAAGAGATAGCGAACCGGTCTGAAGACTCCGCTTGATTTCCCTGGTGCCACCCAGGGGGGACCTCAGGTCCTGGGGGACAATCAACCTGAAATAATATCCTGATGTTCTTTGGATAACATGGGACATGGTAGGTTGCCTTTCTCCCCCTCAATTTGTACCATAAATTTGTACCAAATGACGGAAAAAGGCCTGCTGGAGTGTAACTGATTGAAACCATGGAGGAAAACTTGAATTGGTGGAGCTGAGGGGGATCGAACCCCTGACCTTACGGCTGCCAGCCGTATGCTCTCCCAGCTGAGCTACAGCCCCACATCAAAAAGATTGGTGATTAATAATCGAAACACGGCCCGGTGTCAACAAAAAAATATTATTTTTTTTTGGGACACATCAAAGGATTCTAATTAAACATTGACATCCGGTTTTTCGAAAAGATATTATAATAAATTTGGTGTTTTTTATTACAGGCGTACACAAGGAGAAGGGAATGCTGCGTTATCTGCGGGAGAATTCAGGCAACTGGATTATCAAGATTTTTCTGGGTATCATCGTGGTCGTATTTGTTTTTCTGGGCGTGGGATCCATGAATTCCAGCCGGAACAATTCTGTGGCATCGGTGAATGACGTGCCCATCACGGTGGATGAGTACCAACACGCATATCGGAATCTGGTGGAACAGATGCGGAACCGCTTTCAAAACAATCTGACCGATGAGCTATTGAAGGCATTGAATGTCAGGCAGCAGGCCCTCAACTCACTGATTGAAGACAAGCTGATAGCAGCCCAGGCCGATGAACTGGATATTGTTGTCACAAATGAGGAACTGGAGCAGTCCATTTTAAATATGGAAGCCTTTCACAGAGACGGTCAGTTTGATATGCCATATTACAAACGGCTTCTGGGTCTCAATTCTCTGACGCCTGAGATGTTTGAGCAGCTCCAGCGTCAACAGTTGAGAAAACAAAAGCTTCAGGATATGATTGTCGGTTCAGTGAGTGTCTCGGATCTGGAAGCAGACAGCTTTTATACCTTTCACAACACGACCATGCGAGTGAATTATCTCAAGGTGGACCCATCTGATTTTTCCGATATTACTGTGACACCGGAGCAGATAAGTGCCCACTACAATGACAACCAGGACAAGTATCAATCCGAACCCAAACGCAGGGCTGTTTTTATCCGGTATTCTCCCCAGGATTTTAAGGATCAGGTGAGCATTACCCGGGAACAGGTGTCTGCCTATTATGAAGCACATCCGGAAGAATTTGAAATACCCGAACAGGTGGAAGCCAGTCATATATTGATTCAAGTGGAAGATACCGCAGATGAGGCCGCCGTGGAAACCGCACGCAACGATGCCATGGCGGTTTACGAGCGTGCTGTGGATGGTGAGGATTTTGCAGAACTGGCCAAAGAGACGTCCCAGGGACCTTCCAGTAAAGACGGGGGGTACCTGGGAAAATTTGACAGAAAAAGCATGATCAAACCATTTGCAGATGCCGCGTTTTCCATGCAGCCCGGAGAGATTTCCAAACCCGTGAGAACCCGGTTTGGCTGGCACGTGATCAAAATGATCAACCGGTTCGATGCCCGGGTAAAAACCTTGGACGAGGTGTTCAATGACATTGAAACCCGGCTCAAACAGGAGGAAATGCAGCAACTGGCCTATTACAAAGCTGAAGATGCCTTTGATGCTGTCATCGATGGTGACACTCTGGAACAGGTGGCATTGATGACTGAAAAACAGGTCGAATCCACAGATGCATTCGATCAATACGGAAACGGACTTGAACTCGGCGCTGCCTCCGGCTTTGCCCGGGCCGCTTTTGACATCCAGCCCCGGCAGATCAGTGATATACAGCAGATTGGAGAAGATTATTTTCTGATAGAGGTGACCGAAACCATCGAACCGGTCCAGCTCCCGCTGGAAGCGGTAACCGATGAGATCTCCGAAGAACTGGGCAGAAAATTACGCTGGGAAGCAGCTGAAACCAGAGCAAATGAACTGCTGGAAATGGTCAAAGCCGCTGGAAATCTTGACAAAGCGGCCAAAGAAAACAACCTGGAAATCGCTACGACGGACCGGTTTACCCGAAATGAACCGATCCAGAAAATCGGACGGTCAGACACCTTTAACCGTGCCGCATTCACGCTGACCCCTGAACAACCGGTCTATTCCGAAGTCATAAAGACAGATCAGGGATTTTTTATTATCGCCTACAATGACCGTCAGCGGCCGGAAGAAGATGAGATCCGGGAAAATCTGTCGGAAATTAAAGCTCAGCTGCTGCAGGCAAAAAAGGGACAATACTTTCAGGCATGGATCAATGAACTCAAAGAAAACAGCACCATTGAAATCAATTCAAAATTCATCACCGATTAAACTGCTGCGGCTGGCTGGACATCGGGTTCGAATCCATTGTCTGGTATGGGGTGTCCTGGTTGGGCTGCTGATCGGGTTCAGACTGCCCGGATATGCACTTCCCGTCTCTGTCGGTCAGGTGATCAAAGATCCGGCTGTGGTCCACAGCACCCTGGACAATGGGTTTCAGTATGTGCTAATGAAAAACACCACCCCCAAAGACAGGGTCAGTATCTATTTGAACATATTTGCCGGATCCGCCCATGAAACGGATTCGGAGCGGGGATTGGCTCATTTTCTGGAACACATGCTTTTCAACGGTACTGAGCATTTTTCTCCTGGAGAGCTGGTTACCTATTTTCAATCCATTGGCATGGATTTTGGTGCGGATGTGAATGCCAGCACTTCTTTTTTTCATACGGTGTATGATTTAAATCTGCCCAAAGGGGATCAACCGCATATCAAAGATGCCCTGAGGGTGCTTAAGGATTACGCCGCAGGCGCGCTGCTTCTCGAAGAGGAGATCGACCGGGAGCGCGGTATCATTCTGGCTGAAAAACAGGAACGGGACTCTGTTTCCTACCGGACATTTAAAGAGACCTTTGCTTTTGAACTGCCGGGATCCATTCTGCCCCGGCGCATGCCCATCGGAAAGAAAACGGTGATTGAAACCACGGATCAAAATCAGCTCAGAAAGTATTATGACCGATGGTACCGGCCCGACAACATGGTACTGGTCATGGTCGGGGATATGGATATCCATGCAGTGGAAAACTGGGTTTCAGAGCAGTTCCAGTCCCTTGAGCCCCGGCTGCAGGAAAGCCTGTTTGCACCGAAAGGCATCGCCTGGGAACCTCATGAGGGCATCAAACCCCTTTATTTTTTCGAGTCAGAGGCAGGTAACACACGCATCACCATCGAACGAATCCAGTACACCGATTTTTCCTTTGAAACAGAAGAGAGCCTGTTGCATGAGCTGACCCGAAGCCTGGCCGACGCCATGCTTCAGAACCGTTTTTCACAGATGATCCAGAAAGGGCAGGTGGATTTTTCTTCTGCCTCGGCATACTCCGGCCGGTTTCTCAATTATGTGTCTGCAGCCGCCGTCACTGCGAAATGTGATGCCGGAAACTGGGATACCAGTCTGGCACAGCTCGAAAAACTGCTGCGCCAGGCCCTGGAGAACGGATTCAGCCAGGATGAGCTGGACCGGGTCAAGGCGGATTTACTGTCCAACCTGGAAGCAGATGTGAGGCAGGCGGATACCCGGCAGACCACCCAACTGGCCCAGTCACTGCTCGATGCCGTTCAAACGAAAAAATGGTTTCTGTCCCCGGTTCAGGCTGAAAAGCTGCTGGGCAACCATGTGAAAAACCTGTCCATCAACGCTGTGAATGAGGCGTTTCAAACATCCTGGAATTCAGATCACCGACTGGTGATGGTGACTGGAAATGCAAAGATTGCATCATCTTCATCCGGGTCTGCAGAAGACACCATTCTGAAGATATTTCAAGACAGTACCCAAAAGAAAGCGGTACTGTTCCAGCCGTCAGACGCAGTGGTGTTTCCCTATCTTCCGGTTCCCGACACGCCGGCAGGCATTCAAATGCAACAGGAAGATGTGAAAGATTTGGGGATCACTCAAATCGATTTTCACAACCAGATCCGGTTGAATCTCAAGCAGACCGATTTTCAGAAAGGCCGGTTTCTGTTCAAGGTGGTGTTCGGGCCGGGAAGATCCTGTGAACCCCCCGAAAAACCCGGAATTGCTCCCATCAGTCAGCAGACACTGCATCGCAGCGGGCTGGGACGTATGACCCCGGATCAATTAAGCGCAGCGCTGGCAGGCAGGGATGTCAGCATGGAATTTTCAGTGGAGGACACCTGTTTTTCTCTGAGCGGGTCGGCAGACCCTAAGGAAACCGAACTGGTCTTTCAGCTGATCCAGGCCTTTCTGACGGATCCGGGATTCAGGCTGGAAAGTTTCGATCTTGCCAAAACCCTTTACCGGCAGACGTATGAATCTCTCAACCAGACCCCGGACGGTATCATGCGCATCCAGGGAGACCGTTTTCTCGCCGGGGGAAATTCCTGGTTCGGCATGGCCCATCCGGATGATGTAGACCGATTGACCCTGAACGACATTCAGTCCTGGCTCTCTTTGTATTTTAATCAGGGCGGATTTGAAGTGTCGGTTGTGGGGGATTTTGACACAGAGGAGGTCATTTCCCATGCCCGCAGACTGCTGGGAGGATTCAAGGCCCCGGAAAACGCAGTTCATTGCCAGAAGGCGTTGGATCCGGTGCGATTCCCCGAAGATGAACAGCTGTCGCTGATCCTGGACACCAAGATTGACAAAGGAACGGTTCGGATCGCTTTTTTGACGGACGACTACTGGGATGTCAATTTGTCCCGGGGATTGTCCATGCTGTCCCGGGTCCTGTCTGAACAGCTGAGAAAGACCATACGGGAAAAGCTGGGGGCGGCGTATGCGCCGTATGTATACAATCACCCATCCATGGTTCATGACGGGTATGGTGTGATGCAGATGGTGGTGCCGGTCTCCCGTCAAAACGTGGATGCGGTGATACAGACCCTTCATGAGATTGTTGAGGAAATCCTTCAGCAGGGCATTTCAGCCAGAGAAACCGAGCTGGCCCTGGCCCCGGTGCTCAAGCAGCTTGATGTGCTGCGGGAGTCCAATGGCTACTGGTTGAATTCAGTGATGGCCGGGTCGCGGAACCATCCGGAAAAACTGGACTGGGCCAATACGATCCTGTCCGGGTATGCAGGGTTGACCCACAAGGAGATGACCGCTCTGGCTGACACCTATCTGGATCTTAAAAAATCCGCTGAAATTCAAATTCTGCCGGCCCAGTGACCCGGGTATGAATTCAGAAAATTTCAGGGATCGGACCCATTGTTTTACGGGTCCGTATCTTCTGAAACCTGTTCCCAGGCAAACCGGATCGCCGCATAGTCAAATCCCCTGTAGCGCAGATAGTTGAATGCTTTTTTTTGTCTCGCAACCGGGTCCAGATGATCCCATTGTCGAAATTTGGCGTCCAGTGCAATACAGGCCATTCGGGCATCATCATATGTTTCGAGCAGGGGTTCGATGATGTGAGAACAGATGCCCTTCTGTTTCAATTCATGGGTCAGAGCGAATCTGGATTTTGGGTTGTGCCGCTTCCGGTTTTCAATGAATATCCGGGCGAATTCGATGTCATTGAGATAACTGTAGTGGTTCAACCGTTCAATGACACGGGGAACCCATGCCGGCTCCGGGCTTTTTTTTACCAGGTATTCGGTCATTTCCCTGACACTGCGGGGTCGAATGGCCAGATAGCGCAATGCGGCCTGAAACAGTTTTTCTTCTTCCGGATCCGGTGTGTCAGCAAACAGGGACATGGCCATTCGATTTCCAGTTCAGCGTGAGGACGGCCAGTTTGTCACTGGTGGATTCATCATAAATACCATGACAGGTGGTTATCAAATCTGTTTGATCGGATACAAACGTTTTGGCGACCACTGCTCCCGGGTAGAATGTCTCTTTGAGGAAATTGATGACCAAAGTGACCGGCACATGATTGAACAGCCAGGGCATGGGCAGCGATTCCAGCGCCCATGTGACATAGATGGTGTTGTTCACATGCTGGTTCAGGTCCAGATCATGGATCCGGATCCGGAACCGTTTTTCGTGATGCCATTGAGACAGTGTTGGATCATTGGGCCATAAGTCGGGCACAGGTCCGGTCTGAGCCATCAGAGACGGCGGCATATGAGGGGACAGCCTTACCGGCCGTGTGTTTTTTGCTTTGACCAGAACCCAGACAGACAACGCCTGAACAAGCAAAGCACCGTCCGGAGAAATCAGTTCAAACCGGCGGATCTCATACAGGTTTTTCCAGGGAAACCGCCAGGTTCTCAAATCATAGGGACCCGGCCACGGCATGGGGTGGTTTACGTGGATCTGGTAGCGGGATATGATCCATTTCAATTGTTTTTCCGCCAGATCAAAGCTGCTGACTCCCATCTGATGGGAATGAATACCGGCCGCATCCTGAAAAAGGGACAGCAGCCGATCCATGCGGACATGGTTGTTGGCGCCCATCACTGAATAGGGCAGAGACATTTTCTGGCTGAATATCGGATCACAGGACATATCAGGGTATTTTTTCCATCAATCGGGCAGGTGATTTGAGCAGACCGGTGAACATATTGATCAATCCTTCACCCACAGCCGAAGGATGCAGCGGGGTAATCACCGGATCATCAATAGCACCGGTCGCCTTGGCAGGGAATGATACCAGCCGGCCTTCAAGGATGGTATTGACCACAGGAATGAATTGAACAATGGTGTCGATGGTCTTGAACGGTGCCACCAGACAGGTCAGGTTCAGACGATTTTCAAACGGATGGATCTCACCGGTGAATAAAAGGGCCATGTTTTCCGCGTCAATAATGGCTTTTTCCAGATGAATGACGCGATTTTGCATGTGGGCATTTACCTCAATACGGTGATACTTGAACCCTTCCTGACGGATATCCGGCAGTTTGAGAATATTCAACACAGACAGCAGCCTGGACAACAGTGTCATTTTATGAATCCGGCCGTTTTCGGACACAAAGGAGATCTCTCCGGTCAAATCGGAGGAAAGTGTCCTGACGGATCCGTTTCCGGTTAGATCCGCATTCAGTGAATATTCACCCTCCATCAGGTCAGTGCCGGGATAAAAACAGGAAATCAGGGTGGCGATGTTTTCCTGTTTTGATGCAGTGACCTTCATGGTTGTTTCTGTATGCATGCCCGGGGATGACAGGTCGATCTCCATCCTGCCGGAGACCTCTACTCCGCAGAAATCCGCAGAACGCAACTGAACGTCTGTCTGGTTCCGATCCCGGGTGAGCCTGGCATCGATATCGGAAAACTCAAACGTTTTATATCCCATCCGGTCGGCGTGAAGTTGCAGGCTGTTCTGTGGAAACACAAAACCGGGACTTGACACTGAAGCGAAAGGATCGCTCAACAGAAATATCAG
Source organism: Desulfotignum sp. (assembly GCA_032250905.1). Lineage (GTDB taxonomy): Bacteria > Desulfobacterota > Desulfobacteria > Desulfobacterales > Desulfobacteraceae > Desulfotignum. Next base: position 13,352 of record JAVVEQ010000036.1, read on the forward strand.
GGGTTCCAGTTGCATCCACCGGGTGCGTATATGCAGGTTGGAGGCTTCATCTGTAAAAATTTCAACCGGTTGTCCCCGGGTCAGTGACATCAACCCCTGGTAAATTAAAGATTGTTTGTCTAGAACGGTTTCCAGGGTCCGGGTATCCAGCCGGCCTTCAAACAGAACCCGGGTGGTTTCCGGACGCCGGTCGAAAAAAATCATCGCATCGGTCAAGGGTTTGTGGACAAACTGAATGATATCCGGTTTCAGGTGATCCAGCCCGTTTCCAGTCAGTTGGATGGACAGCCGGACATTCTTCGCCAGTACCGCCTGCCCGGATACGGACAACTGCCGGTCCTGCAGTTGAACGCTGCCGGCTTCCAATTGAAAGGGCGGAGTGATCCCGGCTGTGTACGCCGAAGGAATCCAGGCGGACAATCCATCCAGATCAGTGATTCGGGCACTCAGATCCGTAACGCTGACCCGGTTGTCAGACACATCAAACGCACCTTTCAGATCATGGATCTCATTTGTCCGGGAAGAAAATCCGATCCGGATATTCCGCCCTGTTCCTGTAAAATCGAACGCACCCTGAGCCAGGTCAAACAGAGCCCCTTTGTACCGAAGTCCGTCAATCATCAGTTGGCCGGACATCTGTTTTGCCGGCCACAGGCGTATGATGGACGGTTTCCATTCACAAAGTGCGGGCCAGAGTTCCTGAACATCGATCTCCAGGCCCTTCACAGACAGATCCAGATAAGGGGTTTCAGCCATTGTTACCTGTGCTGTTCCTCCACTCACACGGGTTTTGCCGATATCTGCGGATAATCCGGTTATCCTAATCTGATCTTTTTCATAACTGAACACGGCCTGTGAAACAGCGAGGGGAAAGGGAATTCGATCATAAAAACCGGTGGCTGAAAACGGTTCCGTGGTAACGGAAACCAACAGGTCCGGATCGTCATCTTTCACAGCCAGCATCAACCGTGCGTCAGCGTGTCCCTCGAGATCTGTCACGCGTGCCATTTCATTCGCCAGCAGGGTGTCCGGTAAAAGCCGGGTCAGTATTTCCGGCACTTCCGCCAGGTCGACATCCAGGTCGAATTCCCCGGTAAACGGTACATGGGATGGGTGTAAAAGCTCGATGTCCAGCAATCCCCGGTACATTTCAGTCTGATCGATGCTGCCTTTTTCAGCCAGAATGGTCAGCCTGCCATCCGACACCCCGGCCTTGCCGCTGACATCACTTACCAGCAGCGGGGTATTTGGTATTTTTACCAGAGCATTCTGTGCAGTTCCCTCCAGAGTCAGCTGCCGGGGATCGAACAGGGTGTCCCAGGATGCAGCGCGAAATCCCACATTCACTTCAGATGCCACACCTTCCCTTAATATATCGAACAGATGCTGCACCACCGGATTTTCCGGTGCCAGGGCCAGGGTGACATCCCTTGCCTGGTCAATGTCTATCCGGCTTCCCTGAAACGTCAATGCGGTTTCCCTGAGTGCCAGGTTGTTGGAAAATGCCATGGATACCTGTGCAAAAGGATATTCCAATGGAACCGGATCCACGTGAAATGAGACCTGATCCGGTAAATACGAGAAACGCATCTGCATGCCACTGCCTCGGACAGGGGTCCGGGCCAGCCGGCTCGAGGTGATTTCAAACTGTGCGAGCCGGAGTTTTCCGGATATGCCGGTTTCAGGATTCATGCGAACATGGAGCCGGGCTTCTTCAGACATCAACTGATCCATTCGAAAATCCGGTGCGGAAAAAAACCGGGACAGCCAGGCTTTTGTCACATGAAGGTCTTGAATCTGTGTGTCGAACTGCAGGGTCTGATCGGTTTTTGAAATCCACAGGCTGCCAGTGAGTGAAGAAAACTGCGGGGTTGCTGTATTTTCCAGAATGACCTGCATCTGGTTTTCGCTGTCCGGCAGCAGGGCAAACATATGTTCCATCTGTTGTCCGGGGAATCGAAAATCCAAAGGGGTATGAAAGGTCACCCCTGTCTTGTCCTCACCCGAAGCGGTTCGGATTTGCACCTCTTTCAGAGAAACATGGGAGATCCATATTTTTTTTTTAAAAAGCGCCCGCATGTCCAGGTCCAGACGAACCGAATCAATGTACAGCCCGATATCCCGGGTCAGGGGCAAGACCAGTTGCTCGACCTGAATGCCGGGCTGGGGCGTCAAAAAAAACGTCAGCTGGGCCGGATCGACAGGGGTGCCGACCTGTTTTTCAATGAGGGCGACAATCCGGGACTTGACCAAAGGGGTGTTAATGATCGATTCCAGAAAAAGGAAGGTGGTCAGCCCAAACACCACCAGTGCACCAAAGGAATAGAGAAGAAGCCGTTTCGCTACCATGCATAACCCTGCTGTTTTGTCAGCAGAATCATGTCCGCCATGATCCACTGGGCCTGCTGCAACAGAATGTCTTTGTATCGATTGAGAACCGGAGGTGTTTCTTCCAGGGTTTTGACGGGTGGTTTTCCCTGGGAGGCCAGATATTCATTTTCGATTTCGATTTCAGCCTGCTGAAGCTGTTGCCGCTCTTTTAGCCGGATATTGATATCCAGAGGAAGACGGTGGCGTGTTTCCTGTTGCGATATCAGTGCCAGACGTTTTTCAAGATAGATCATGCCAGGATCATTCCGGCGGCGCTCCTGGTATTCACGGTTGAGCGTTTCATACAAAGGGGCCAGGGGCGGGTATGCCGGGAATGGCGCGGTGGGAATCGTGTCCCAGGGCAGGGCACCGTCCAGAGAACTCTCACCGGTTTCATCCGGTTTGTAGATGACAGGAAACAGGATATGCGGTATCACCCCCCGGTGCTGGGTGCTTTTGCCGGAAACCCGATAAAACTTGGCCGAAGTTAGCTTGAGTTTACCATTCCCGAGTGGTTTGAGTTCCTGAACCGTTCCTTTGCCGAAGCTCCGGGTACCCACAATGATTCCCCGCTGGTAATCTTTAATGGCCCCGGCAAAAATTTCCGAGGCCGATGCGCTCATTCGATTGATCATCACCAGCAGCGGCCCGGTATACTGGATTTCCGGGTCTTCGTCATACAGCCGGGTCATCTGCTCTTTGGTGCGGATCTGTACCGTAGGGCCGGAAGTGAGGAAGAGTCCGGTCAGGTCACTGGCTTCCTTCAGCGCCCCCCCGCCATTGTCGCGCAAATCAATGATCAGACCGTCAATATTTTCTTCGGCCAGTTCAAACAGCAGTTTTTTCACATCGGACGTGGTACTTTTATACTGGGCCTCCCCCCGGTGATAGGCTTCGAAATCGATATAGAAATTGGGGATTTCGATAATTCCGATCTTGTATCTTCTCCTGTCGGAAACCACGGTTTTGATCTGTTTTTTTGCGGATTGTTCCTCGAGTTTCACCGTGTCCCGCATGATCTGGACGATTCGGGTGACATCACTCTTTTTGGCGGGAATAATCTTCAGACGGACATACGTGTTCTTAGGACCCCGGATCAATTTCACCACTTCATCGATGCGCACGCCGATGATGTCTTTGATTTCTCCGGTTTTTCCCTGACCCACCCCGATAATTCTGTCTCCGGGCATAAGAAGGCTGGATTTGTCTGCCGGCCCCTTGGGAACCAGGCTGACTATCTTTGTATATTCATATTCGGACTGGAGCACGGCCCCGATTCCTTCCAGAGACAGCCGCATCTGGATATCAAAATCTTCTGAAACCCGCGGCGGAAAATACTGGGTATGGGGGTCAAAACTTTCAGTGACGCAGTTCATGAATAATTGAAACACATCGTCCGGCGTGGTCTGGGAAAGCCGGGTCCGGCGGGTGGTATAAATTTTTTCAAGTGTTTCGGATACATCTGTCTGTGTATGCTCGTCCAGCGTCAGCGTAATCAGGTGATTGATCAGTTCTTTTTTCCATAACCCCCGAAGATCGTCCAGGCTCAATTGCCAGGGCCTCTGTGTATTGTCAATTTCCAGAAAATCAGGGGAGTTCAGCGACAGCGGGGGGTCCTGGGTTTCAAGCAGATTCAGAATATATGACAGACGCTGAACAGCCCGGTCATGGTAAAGGTTATAAATCTCATATGCGGTATTCAGGTTGCCGCGTTTAAGATCGGTGTCAAACCGAAGCCGGTATTTCTCCAGTTTTTCCATATCATTCAGGATGAACAGGTTCCGGGATGGATCCAGGTATTTGACAAATCTTTCAAAGATTTGTTCAGACAGACTGTCATCCATTTTTTTTTCAAGATAATGATAGCGTTCCAGGGCTGAAACGATTCGAATACATTGAATGGCGTGTTTTCTCTCAGGAGACAGCAGGACCCCGCCCGCAAGTGCGAGGGGTAGCCATACCAGCGACATTGCCACCAGAAAAGCAGTCAACAGGAGCGTCACCCCTGAACCAAAAAAGTCGTATTTATGCAAACGTCGGGTCACTGTTTTTTTCCTCATCACCAGAGATGTCAAATGGGGTTTCCACACTGATTCTTCCAATTTTTCCTGACCTGAAATCCTGAATCAAAACAGTAGAGGCCTTATGAAAATCTATCCGCCCCTTTGCTTTCAGGCATCCCCTGGCAGCACCGATCATTTCCAGCAGAGCGGTTTCATCAACCGGCAAAGGGTCCAGAAACGGATATCGTTCTCGAAGCAGTTCCGGGTAGCGCTTCAACAGCAGCCTGGCGGCAAACCAGGCAATGTCCTGGTAATCCAGTGCTGTATCAGAAATGGCACCGGTGATGGCCAGGGCATAAGCTCTTTGGGGCGGTTCAATCACCGGCCAAAGGATACCGGGTGTGTCGTAAATGTCCACATTGTTTTTCAGACCGGTCCGCTGCTGTTGCCGGGTAACGGCCGGAATGTTGCCGGTTTTGGCGATTTTTTTTCCGGCCAGGGTGTTCAGCAGAGTGGATTTTCCGGTATTGGGAATTCCGACCACCAGCACTTTTTTTTTTCTGGCCCGGTTCTCATGTACAAGCTCAATCGCCTGTTCCAGCGCGTTCAAGACAAGGGATCTATCCGTAGCATTGACGGCAATCGCCTGGGTATGTCGGTGATTTTCAAAATAGGTCAGCCATTGAGCAGTCACTTTTGGATCAGCCAGGTCCATTTTATTGAGAAGCTTTATCCGGGGGGTTTGGCGGCTGAATTTATCCATCCAGGGATTCTCACTGGCTGCCGGTACCCGGGCATCCAGTATCTCGAGTATCACATCCGCCCTGGCTGCCGATTGCTGCAACCATTTTTTTGTTTCCAGCATATGGCCGGGAAACCATTGAATGGTCATAAATAAAGCACCCCTTTGTCACGTTCAGGTTATGCCGTCAGTTGTGTTATGAGTATGTCCGCCATGACACGATTGGCTGCAACAATACCCTTTTCAGGAAAATCAGGGCCCCCGGTAAAATCCGTGACCACGCCCCCGGCCTCTGTTACCATGAGCACACCCGCAGCCACATCATAGACATTGAGGTTCAACTCCCAGAATCCGTCCAGTTTGCCGGCCGCCACGTAACACAGATCCACGGCAGCGGACCCGCAGCGCCGAATGTCCCGCAACCGGGGAACGATCCTGTTAAAGTGGATCAGGTTGTTGGGTTCCAGGCCTGCGCGGAGACACGCGAACCCGGTGGCCATGACAGCATCGGTCAACGTGGTGGTGGCTGACACGTGTAGGGGGTGATCGTTCAACCAGGCTCCCTCTTTTCTGCCTGCCTGAAACAGCTGTCCCAGTGCCGGGGCATACACGGCCCCTGAAATGATCTCCTGGCCTTTTTTCAGTGCGATACTGACCGCATAATAAGGCTGCCCGTGGAAAAATGAGGTGGTTCCGTCAATCGGATCAATAATCCAGCAATACTCACTCCCGGTTGAGGTCCGTCCGGTTTCTTCCCCCCAGACACCATGATCTGGAAACCTGGAGTGAATCTGTTCGACAAGGAATGCTTCCACCTGCCTGTCTGTTGCAGTGACCAGATCTTTCCGGGCTTTGAACATCAGGTCGTCGGGGGTGAGCCGTCCCTGTTTTTCAAGGCAGATATCACCCGCCTGAACAATGATCTCTTTCAAAAAGGACTGCATGGTGATTTTGTTACCGTTTTTATTAATTTCAGTCAATTATGGCATATCAGAAATGATCTGAAAAAGCAACTTCCGCAGGGTCACATGAACCGGGTGAATTGACTTTTTCAGATCTGTTTGTCATGATGTATTAAAATTGAACATCTTTTGACTGTGAGGTGGAGTATGCGATTTTGGACTGCCCTCTGTCTGACCTGTCTCTTTTTGCTGACGGGAATTCCGGTTCCGGATTCATTTTCCAATGAACACCGGGATATGGATTCTGTGATGGAACATATCCCTTCTTTGATTGAAAGCATCCAGTTTCCAGATCAGATTGAATTCTGTGATATTCGGGTTCCTCTGGAGGACCCATGGGTGAAAGCAGCCCTGGAAAAGGAGATGCTGCTGATATTATGGAATCGTCCACAGGTGATTCTGTGGTTGAAACGGTCGGCACGCCTGTTTCCTCATATTGAGCAGATTCTGGCCGAAGAACAGATGCCCGATGACCTGAAGTATGTACCGGTCATTGAAAGTGCGCTCAGGCCACATGCCCATTCGGATGCCAATGCCGTGGGTTACTGGCAGTTTCTCAAATCCACCGGCCTGAGGTATGGCCTCAGGATCGACACCCAGGTGGATGAACGGCGGAATATTTTTAAATCTACCCGGGCCGCCTGCCTGTATCTGAAAAAACTGACCGCTGAATTCGGATCTATTTCCCTGGCACTGGCTGCATATAATATGGGAGAACACGGCTTGACTGTGGAGATCGATGCCCAGAAGACCCACAATTATTTTGATTTGTATCTGCCCATGGAAACCCAGCGATATCTGCATCGGATCATCGCAGCCAAATTGATCATTGAGCATCCTGAAAAATATGGATTTCACCTGAATCCTGAGGATCTGTACCCTGAAATGAATACCGTTACCGTAAATGTCATGCTGAAAAACGAGGTGCCGATACTCATCCTGGCCCGGTCGGCTGATATCTCATTCAAAACTTTCAAGATGCTGAATCCGGATATTCGGGGATATTACCTGACGCCCGGTCCAATGAGTTTTCAGGTGCCGGCCGAAAAAGAACCATCGTTCCACGCCCGGTTTAACGATCTTTTTTCAGTCTGGCAGACAACATCGTCTGGCCGGATTCATGTGGTCAAACCCGGGGACAGCCTGATCGGCATCGCCCAGGCATATCAGATGTCTCTGGCTGAACTGCTTCGGTTGAACCGGATTTCATATAATAAAGTGATCCATCCGGGAGACCGGTTGAAAGTCAAATAGAAGCCGGGGCCGGGCAGCGGCTGTATCATTCATTGTGTCAGGTTCTGTTCCGAAACATCTTCCGGCATGGAAAGGGGAGGGGGTGCCTGGATCTGTTTTTTCAGATCTGCCAGAGATTGATCCACATCGCTTTTCAGGGCCATCAGCCGCCTGGAAATTTCTGTTCGGCTCATGATCTGATTCTCCAGACCGCCGACCTGTTCTTTTAACAGACCCACCATCTTTTCAATCGACTGCAGGTCTGCCAGATTGTCATCCATACGGTTCTGAATTAAGGTCAGTTCATGAGTCAGGGTCTCAAGAGAGGCCATTTCCTGTTCCAGTGCCTGTAAAGAGGCCACTTCCCGTTTCAGTGCCTGGACCTCCTTTTCAAACTGCTCCCGGTTTTCAGCCAGAGACGCAAGCAATGTCGAATTGATCCGTTCTATTTCCGCCAGATTGGCCTGATCCTGATCCGCGTTGTTCTGAATCCGCTGTTCCTGACGGGAAATCGTTTTTTCAAGGCGGGCAAACCCTTCATCCAGAGCCTTGACATCGGCTTTGGATGCACTCAGTTTTGCCAGTTGCTGTGCAAGGGAAACATTTTTTTTTTCCAGGGACGGCAGCTTTTCATCCAGATCAAACCGGTTTTTTGCGATGCGGATGTCCAGTGCGTTCATTTTTTCTTCCATTTGACGGGACACATGGTCTACCTGAGTGTTTTTGGCGGTATCCACCTCCATTACCTGATCTTTCATGTCCAGGTAGATGAAAAACAGGATCACGCCTATAAAAATCGGCAATAAGAGCGTAATAATGGTTACCCGGGTGGATAATCTGTCGATTTTCAGCGCATTGCGGTCTTTCATATACACTGTTGAGGGGGAGGATGGGTCCGTCTCTTCCCTGGGAAGATCGAATGCATCTGTCCGATACTCTTTCAGGCTCATCAGATCCGTACCTTTCTCAACTTCCGGATTCCCGGAAAACCGGTTTGCCTATTCCCATTCAATGGTACCCGGCGGTTTTGAGGTGATATCGTACACCACGCGGTTGATGTCGTCCACTTCATTGATCATCCGGTTGGAGATTTTTCCCAGAAGATCATGGGGCAGTCTGGCCCAGTCCGCAGTCATGGCATCATTGCTGGTGACGGCCCGAATGGCCACGCAATAGGCAAACGTTCGTTTATCCCCCATGACCCCCACGCTCTTAACCGGCAGAAGCACGGCAAAAGACTGCCATAATTTGCGGTAAAGCCTGGCTTTACGGATTTCTTCGAGCAGAATCACATCGGTCTGTCTTAAAATATCCAGCCGCTTTGACGTGATCTCTCCCATGATCCGGATCGCCAGCCCGGGACCGGGAAACGGCTGACGCCAGACCAGATCTTCATGAAGTCCCAGGGCCAGCCCCAGTTTTCTGACCTCGTCTTTGAACAGCAGCTGGAGGGGTTCAATGAGTTTGAGTTTCATTTTTTCCGGCAGGCCGCCCACATTGTGATGGGATTTGATGATGGATGTCGGACCCCCGAAAGCGGATTTGGATTCAATGATATCCGGATACAGGGTGCCTTGTCCCAAAAATGCGGCCCCGGGTATTTTCTGGGCCTCAGCTTCAAATACCCTGATAAATTCATTGCCGATTATTTTTCGTTTGGCTTCCGGATCTGTGACCCCTTTGAGGGCATCCAGAAATGTTTGAGCCGCATCCACAAAACGGATATTCATGTCCAGATTGCTGCCAAGCCGTTGTTCAAGCTGGGTTTTTTCATTGTGGCGCAACAGCCCGTTGTCCACAAAAATGCAGTGCAGGTTTTTGCCGATGGCCTTGTGGATCAAGGTAGCTGCCACGGATGAGTCCACGCCGCCGGAAAGGCCCATGATCACCTTTTTGTCTTTGACCGCATCCTTGATCTGTTCAATGGCCCCATCTGAAAAAGAGGCCATGGTCCAGTTTTTTTCACACTTACACACATCAAACAAAAAATGTTTGATCATCAGTGTTCCGTTAATGGAATGCTCCACTTCCGGGTGAAACTGGAGCCCGTAAAACCGTTTTTTATGATGGGCAACGCCGGCAATGGGGGTGTTTTCCGTAGCAGCGGTGACTTCAAATCCATCCGGCAGGGTTCCGGCGGAGTCCCCGTGGCTCATCCAGCACTGAAATTCAGACGGCATGTCTTTGAACAGGGGAGAATCCGCTTTGATCTGCAGGCTGGCAAACCCGTATTCTCTTTTTCGGGCCCGTTGAATCTCTCCGCCCAGGGCGTGGATCATGAAATGCATGCCATAACAGATGCCCAGTACCGGCAGATCCAGATCAAACAGGGCGTTGTCGATGGCCGGGCTGTCCGGTTCATAAATACTGGAGGGTCCGCCTGAAAGGATGATCCCTTTGGGATTCAATGCCTTGATCCGTTCGATGGGGATGTCGGCCGGCTCGACCTGGCAGTAAACGTTATGCTCCCGGACCCGTCTGGCAATCAGTTGATTGAACTGGGAGCCGAAATCGATGACAACGATCATGGTCTAAATTCCCTCATGAATAAAATTTTTCTAAATCATCATTTTTCCTATAAAATGCCTTAAAATGCAAGGTGTTTTTAACTGGATCTTGCCAATCGAACGGTAATGTGATTAATTAGCCCATTCATGATCACAGCATTTACCCAATAAATAACCAGACAGGAGTGCCATGCATGTATTTAGCATCTGATTTAAGAAAGGGATTGAAGTTTGAAATTGACGGTGAACCTTATATTATTGTCGATTTTGAGTTTAAAAAACCAGGCAAGGGTCAGTCCCTGTATAAATGCAAACTCAAGAACATGATTACCGGGGCACAGTTCGAAAGAACCTACCGTTCCGGCGACAAATTTGACAAAGCGGATCTGGAGGAGCAGGAAATGGAATATCTGTATACAGACATGGATACGTATTGTTTCATGAACACCAGCAATTATGAACAGATTTTTCTGACCCGGGATCAGCTGGAAGATGTCATGGATCTGTTAAAGGAAAATACGGTATGTACGGTGTTACTGCATAATCAGAAACCTATTGGTGTGACGCTTCCTAATTTCATCACCCTCATGATCACCAAAACCGAACCCTGGGCCAGGGGGGATACCGCCACCGGCAGCACCAAACCCGCCACTCTGGAAACAGGATTTGTGGTGCAGGTGCCGCCCTTTGTGGAAGAAGGACAGCTGGTGAAAATCGATACCCGTACCAAAACCTATGTGGAACGGGTCAATGAATAACCGTGAAACCCATGACCGGCAGGCGGGTTACAGGCTTCCCTTATACCCGCAGCCCGGGGTGATGCATTTGAGAAACCGGCCTTCCCGCTTGTTTTCTTTTTCAACCAGAAAACCGGCACCACACTGGGAACAGGGTTTGGGCACGGGTTTGTCCCAGCTGGCAAATTTACAGTCAGGAAATTCTGAACACCCATAAAAAAGCTTACCCCGCTTGGATCTCTTTTCAATGATCCGGCCTGAACATCCCGGCTCCGGGCAGTCCATGCCGATGTCCCTGCTGCCATTCTCCGATGTCATCGATTCCGTGTGCGTGCATTCCGGATACCCGGTACAGGCCAAAAAAAGGCCGAAACGGCCATCCTTCTGAACCATGGGTTTGCCGCACTTGGGGCAGTCCTTGACCGGTGTGTCGTCCACCTGTTTTTCGGCAATGGAAATGTGGCCTTTTTCATCCCGGGCGTAGTTACTGGTAAACGTGCAGTCCGGATAAGCGGAGCACGCCAGAAAATGGCCGTTTTTTCCGATCTTTATGTGCAGAGGACTGCCGCAGGAAGGGCAGGGCAGATCGGTTTTAATGCCTACGCCTTTGACACTGACCATGTTTTCTTTGGCTTTGTCCAGGGTCCGGCTGAAATCATCATAAAACCGGGACAGCAGTTCCACCTCATCCAGCGTGCCGGTCTCTACATTGTCCAGGTTGGTTTCCATCTGGGCGGTAAAAGAGACATCCAGCAGATCAGGAAAAGAGGATACCAATAGATCATTGACAATAAACCCCAGCTCGCTGGGATAAAAATAGCGCTTCACCAGTTCTACATACCCCTTGTCCTGAATCACACTGATAATGGAGGCATAGGTACTGGGCCGGCCGATACCGTTTTTCTCCAGTTCCTTGACCAGCGATGCTTCTGAAAACCGGGGCGGGGGTTTGGTAAAATGCTGTCCGGGAATAATTTTTTCACAGGCCAGTGCTTCATTTTCTTCCACATGGGGAAGGGACTGGATATCGTTGTCTGATTTGTTCTCCTGTGTATCGTACAGCGCCATGTAACCACTGAATTTTACCGTGGACCCGCTGACAGAAAACAAATAATCCCCGGCCTTGATGAGAATGGCTTTCTGGTCGATCACTGCCTGGGCCATCTGAGATGCCACAAACCGTTTCCAGATCAGATCATACAGGGTGTATTGATCTTCTGTCAGATGGGGCTTGATTTTTTCAGGGGTGTTGAAAACGGAAGTGGGGCGGATGGCTTCATGGGCATCCTGGGCCTTGTTTTTGTTTTTGAAATACCTCGGCCTGGCCATGGCATAGTCTTGTCCATACGTCTGGGTAATCAGAGATGCCGCTTCATGGGCCGCTTCCGGAGCGATCCGCGTGGAATCGGTTCGCATATAGGTGATCAAACCTTCCGGTCCGCCCGTGCCGATATCAATGCCTTCATACAGCTGCTGGGCCACCACCATGGTTTTTTTGGCAGAAAATCTCAGACGGTTGATGGCGTCCTGCTGCAGTTTGCTGGTGATAAACGGGGGCTGGGGATTGCGTTTAACCGTCTTGTTCCTGATCTCATCCACCCGGAATTCAGCCGATTCGAGGTCGGTGACAATTTTTCGGGCCTGTTCCTCATTGGTGATTTTGGCTTTTTTTCGGCCGATTTTCACTAAGGCCGCATTAAACCCCGGCGGGATCCGGGCCATTAAATCCGCGGTGATGGTCCAGTATTCTTCGGGCTCAAAACTGCGAATTTCCCGTTCCCGGTCACAGATAATTTTTACGGCCACGGACTGGACCCGGCCGGCACTCAGTCCCCGCTGAATTTTCTGCCACAGCAAAGGAGAGATCTGGTATCCTACAAGCCGATCCAGCTTTCTTCTTGCCTGCTGGGCGTTGTATTTGTTTTCATCCGGTTCCAGAGGGCGTTTCAAGGCATCTTCAATGCCTTTCCGGGTGAGTTCATGGATCAGGACCCGGTGAAATCTGCGGTCCTTTTTTTTCAAAATATCCATAATATGAAAAGCAATGGCCTCTCCTTCACGGTCCGGGTCCGGTGCCAGGTAAACATCATCGCAGTTTTTAGCAATTTTTTTCAACTGAGATATGATATTGGATTTGTCCTTGATATTGACATATTCGGCTAAAAAATTGTTTTCCACATCGATCCCCAGTTTTTTTACCGGCAGATCACGAATATGGCCGGAACTGGCTGCCACTTGAAACTGATCACCCACATATTTCTTCAATGTTTTAATTTTGGTAGGTGACTCGACAATAATCAGGGGTTTGGCCAAAACAACTCCTTTTATGTTAAAGAAAAATAACTCCCGGGATGATGCTTGATCATCCCCATCAATTCAAGTTCCAATAAAATAACAGATACTGCGTCACTGGGCATTCGGCTTTTTTCAATGATCTGATCAATATGCTGGGGATAGGCATCCAAAAGCTGGGTAATCCTGTTTCTGTCAGGGGTCATTTTGTCTGAAAATCCAGTCTGTACAGGTTCATTCTCTTGTCCTGATGCTGCATCCGTTTCAGCATGAACCATATGCGACAACTCCTCCACCACATCTTCCTCGCTTTCCACAAGTTTGGCTCCCTGTTTCAACAACAGATGAGTTCCCTGGCTTTTTTGTGATACAATACTTCCCGGGACCGCAAACACTTCCCGGTTATATTCCGCAGCCAGCCGGGCGGTAATCAGGGACCCGCTTCTCCTGGCAGCTTCTACCACAAGGGTTCCGCAGGCCAAGCCGGCAATGATCCGATTTCTGACAGGAAAATTATACGGAAACGGATCTGTGTCAAGCTTAAATTCAGAAATCACAGCTCCGCGTTCCTGAATTTTGCTGAACAACCTCCTGTTTTCACTGGGATAAATTTTTTTCAGGCCGGATCCCAGCACAGCAATGGTTTTTCCGGTGCTGTGCAGGGCCCCTGCATGGGCAGCCGTGTCAATGCCTCTGGCCATACCGCTGACAATACAGAACCCTTTTTCCGCCAGTTTGAATGCCAGCCGTCTGGCGGTGGAGATTCCGTAACTGGATGCGGCCCGGGATCCCACCATGGCGATACAGGGAACATTTTTATCCCAGACGCCCTCGAATGTCAGCAAAGGCGGTGGGTCTGAAATATTTTTCAAAAGTGACGGATAGCATTCATCCCGAATCGTGAGGATGGAAATGCCGCGATCCATGGTCTGGCAAAGTTCTTTTTCAGCCGACTTTATATACGGTTTAATATGCGTGATCCCGGTAAGTGTTTTGCGGGACATGCCGGGAATCCTGAGCAGGGACTCAGGATCGGCAGAAAGCGCCTGCTCCGGTCCGCCAAAGGCCTGGAGCAGGCGAAGGTATAACTGATTTCCTACACCGGGGATTTCTCTTAGAATAAACCAGGGCAGATATTTGTCAGCATCCGGTTTCATTCCATGCCAGAAAATGAACTTATATCTGAGCTGGAAACAATCATCCGTTGATCCGCTTCAGTGATGCGGCAAGAACCAAAGGCGTAGCCACAAATATGGAAGAGTAGGTTCCAATCAACACCCCGACAATCATGGCAAAAGCAAAATTGTGAATGATCTCTCCACCCAGAAAAAACAAGGCCAGAAGGACAATCAAAGTGGTCAGAGAGGTCAGAATCGTCCGTGATAACGTCTGGTTGATGCTTTGGTTGAAAAGGCCCGGCAACCCTGTTGTATCGGTTTCCCCTTTGATGTTTTCACGGATTCTGTCGAACACGATAATGGTATCGTTCAAAGAGTACCCGATAATGGTCAGAAGTGCGGCAATGATGGGTAGAGAAAAATCCATATTGAGAATACAGAAAATCCCCACCGTGATGAACACGTCATGGATCAAGCAAATCAAGGCGCCCATGGCGTACTTGAGCCGGAGGCGCCAGAACAGCCCCAGAGACACCACCAGGGCACCGGTGATCAATATCGGCATACTGACATTGAACACAGACAGAAAATACACCACCGCCATCATGGCGCCGGCGGTCACACCGGACAATATCCATTTCATCTCAAACCGGCCGGAGATATAAATGGTAATGAACAGCAACGAATAAAAAATGGCCAGAAGGGCTTGTTTTTTCAGATCTTCTCCCACCTGGGGGCCCACCATTTCCACCCGCCGGATTTTCGGGGTCAACCCGGTTCCCTGCTCGATGGCCCCTGCCACAGTCTGGGCCAGGCCGGCACCCTGGATTTCGGTATTCACGGTCCGGATCAGAAATTCATGGGTTTCCGGTCCACCAAAGTCCTGAACAGACAAATCTTTGAGATTCAATCCGGCCAGGCTGTCCCGTACCTGTCCGATGGAGATGTCTTGTTCGAACCTGACCTGAACCAATGCCCCGCCGGCAAAATCGATGCCGTAATTGGGCCCTTTGTGAACAACCAGACCGATGATACTGGCCAGAATGAGCAGGGCGGAAAAAACGAATCCGATGTTTCGTTTTCCCAGAAAGTCGATATTGATATCAGACTTGATCAGCTGCATGATGACAATTCCTTTATATGCTCAATGATGAGGTCGTTTTCTTCTGTAAGACAAGATCAAAAATAGATCTGGACACAATCAGGGCGGTAAACAGGCTGGCTACGATACCCAGCCCCAGGGTCACGGCAAATCCCTTGACCGGACCGGTGCCGAATTGAAACAGCACGATGGCGGCAATCAATGTGGTGACATTGGCATCCAGAATGGTCAATGCAGCCTTATCAAACCCGGCCTGAACGGCAGCTGAAACGGTTTTTCCCAGCCGGAGCTCTTCTCTGATCCGTTCATAAATGATCACATTGGCATCCACGGCCATACCGATGGTCAAAATGATACCGGCAATGCCCGGCAGGGTCAATGTGGCCTGAAAAGCAGCGAGACCACCCCCGATTAAAAGGATATTCATGATCAGGGCCAGATCGGCAATGAGTCCGGATTTCTTGTAATAGAGCACCATGAACAAAAGAATCAACACCCCGCCCACCAGCATGGAGATCATGCCCATGCGGATGGAATCCGCCCCCAGGGTGGGTCCCACGGTTCTTTCTTCGATAATGGTTACCGGTGCAGGCAGAGAACCGGCCCGCAGAGCAATGGCCAGGTCCTTGGCTTCATTCATGGTGAAATTACCGGTGATTACTGCTTTGCCTCCTGCGATCCGGTCCTGGATGACCGGAGCGGAATAAACCGTATTGTCCAGAATAATGGCCAGGCGCCGTTTGATGTTTTCCCCGGTGATCCGGTCAAAGATGTGGGCGCCTTTGCGGTTGAATTCAATGCCCACCTGGGGTTGCTGGAACTGATCGAACTCCACCCGGGCATTGACCAGCAGGCTGCCGTCCAGCAGCACCTGTTTTTTAATGACATGGGGAATCTGAGTGGATTGCCCGGTAGTCGGGTCGGTCCTGTTTTCATACAGAAGCACGCTTCCTACAGGAAGGTTGCCTTTTATGGCAGCATTCACATCCGCATCTTCATCCACCAGTTGAAAGGTCAGCTGAGCGGTTTTACCGATCAGGTCCTTGGCCCGGTCCGGATCGTCGATACCCGGCAGCTGGAGCAGGATTCGATTTTTACCCTGGATCCGTATATCCGGTTCACTGACGCCGAATTCATCAATCCGGTTTCGAATGGTTTCCAGGGCCTGATCCGTTGCCATTTTACGAATCATTGCCTCCTCATCTTCCGGCAAACGCAGCTGAAAACGGATATCATTATCATGAACCGCAGCAGTGCCCACTTTCAGATTGGGGAACTCCTTTGAAATGATCTTTTCGAATTCGGTCCTGGCTTCCTGATCCGGCAGCTTTATCAGCAGTGTGTTCTCCTGGCGGCTGATTCCAAGATGCAGGATATTTTTTTGCCGCAGTTCCTTTTTAATTTCATCGGCGGTACGTTCCAGTTCCGCTTCGACTGCCTTCATATTTTGAACTTCCAGTACCAGGTGCATCCCACCCTGCAGGTCGAGTCCCATATTGATTTTTTTATGGGGCCAGGTGTCCGTAAAAGTGGGTAAAAGCCAGATAACAGCTGCCAGAAGGACAATCAGAATCAATCCGTGCTTTAAGGTAAACAGTTTCAATCTTCAAGCTCCAGAGCAATGGATTATTGATTATTTTTTTTCTGAGTTGACCGCTGCATCGTTTTCAGAAACACGGGCCGCCACATTCCCTCGGGAAATTTTGATTTTAACTTTTTCAGCAATTTCAAGTCCGATGGTGGTATCATCAATGGAGATAATGGTCCCGTAAATGCCACCGGAAGTGATGATCCGGTTCCCTTTCTTCAAATTTGAAATCATTTCCCGGTGTTCTTTGGCTTTTTTCTGCTGGGGACGGATCAAAAGAAAATAGAAAATCGCAAACAAAATAATGATGGGCAGAAATCCGGCCAGACCGCCGGCGGCTTGTCCTCCTTCACCGGCACCCATTGCAAATGCTGTACTAATCAAAATGGTTCCTCCTTTTTAAATAATTAAATAATGGTATTCAAAATCAGGTTTCCTGGGCTGGAATCCAAAGTGTTGACCCATCGAATCGAATCTGATCCACCTGTTCCAGATCGACATCCGAAAGCAGTTCAAACACGTCATCCAGATTATAGATCACCAGCTTACTTAACGGTTCTATCAAATCAATCTCAGTCACAACTTTTTCTTCAATAATATTATATATGGTGACCATTATTTCAGAAAATTTCAAAATTTTCCCAACCCCTGAAGCATATCCGGTATTCAGGGGTTCATCCGCATCATAGGCCACATGAATACCCCGGGATGCATAATATTCTTTCAAAATATTGAAATGGATATTCCAGATGTTGTCTCCGGGTTGAACCACATATATCCCGTAGTTGTGTAACTGTTCCAACTCTGTTGCTTCAAATTCCGTGATTCGGGTTTCATGAATTATCTGTTTTTCTGCGGATGCCTTTTCCAAAATATCCTGCATAGACAGGGTTCTGTCATCGATTTTGATCGACTCGTCAGACCGGAGGATCATGTCCAGGCTTTTTTTTATGCCCATTTCCTGCAATCGTTGCCGCATCACCCGGCCTGATTCTGTATCCCCGTTCAAATTGTCATACTCAAATACCCGTTGCCTGGCAACCGGTTTTTTCACCACCCGGGTGCTGTCTGTTTTCCGGGGACCGCTTGTTTGGCTCAGAGACAGGGTCTTGTCCGGCACACTTTTATACTGTGCAGGGGCCGCCTTGTCACCGGATGCCGGGTCTTTATCAGCAGTTAAAAAAAAATATGCGATCAGCAAAAGAACGGCCACCACGATCACGCCGATGAGCATCATTGGTTTGTGACCCGATCTGGCTTGATTCATTGGTTTTCCTTGATACGCATATCAATCAGGTTGTTTTAGATACACAAAACATGAACGAATGTCAAGAATCGCTCCACAGTTAATTATTGGCTGATGCTGGTAATCCGGTTCTGGCCGGGGACCAGTTCCGGATCAATCTCAATGGTGATGGAAACCTCTCGTTTGGTTTCGATTTCCAGAAGATCCTCTTTTTTCTTGTTGAGAATGTAATAGGCCACCTCCCTGGGCAGCTGGACCTGGAACTGTTTGTTCTCCGCTTTCAGGGTTTTCAGGTTCAACTGCCGCAACACAGCCAGTCCCTGGGTTTCAACGGAAGGAATCTGTCCCCGGCCGTTACAGTGCCGGCAGGTCTCATAGCTGCCAAAAGTTATGGAGTGCCGGATACGCTGTCTGGACATCTCAAGCAGTCCAAACGCGGTGATTCCCCCGACTTTGTTTTTGGCTTTGTCCGCCTTCAGATTTTTTTTCAGACACTTGGTAATATCCGCCTTGTGCCGGCTTTCCTTCATATCGATGAAATCCACTACAATCAGTCCACCCATGTCCCGGAGCCGCAATTGTCTGGCCACTTCTTCGGCTGCCTCCAGATTGGTATGATAGGCGGTCTCTTCAATATTTTTCCGCTTGGTGGATTTGCCGGAATTCACGTCAATGGAGACCAGGGCCTCGGTCTGTTCGATCACCAGAAACCCCCCGGATTTCAGCGGCACATCCCTTTTAAAAATGGAAGCAATCTGTTCTTCCAGCTGATATTTGGTGAAAATGGGCTTTTCCCCTTTGAACAGCTTGACAATTTTTTTCTGTTTGGGGGCGATCATGGCCATGAATTCTTTGACTTCCCGGTATATATCCGGGCTGTCAATCAGAATTTCCGTGATATCCGCGGTAAAATAATCCCGTAATGATCTGACTGCCAGGTTCTGCTCTTTATAGAGCAATGAAGGGGCTGGATTGTCAATGGCCAGTTTATCAATATTTTTCCACACCCGCATCAGATATTTAAGGTCCGCAGTCAGCTGGGTTTTGGTGGCATCTTTACCGGCAGTCCTCACAATCATGCCGAACCCTTCCGGTATATCCATGGTTTTCAGGACCTTGGCCAGTCTTTTTCTTTCATCTTCTTCACTGATTTTGCGGGACACGCCTTTGGTGCTGCTTCCGGGCATCAGCACCGCCAGCCGTCCGGGCAGGGAGATGTAGGTGGTGAGCATGGCCCCTTTCTGGCTGATGGGGTCTTTGACCACCTGGACAATGAGTTCCTGTCCTTTTTTGATCAGATTGAACAGGGCCTTGTCCCCGGTCTCCACGTCCTGGAAATAATCCGGATGGATTTCGTTTTTCTGAAGAAATCCATTTTTTTCCACACCAAAGTCCACAAACACCGCCTGAAGGCTTTGTTCCACCCGGGTGACAATCCCTTTATAAATGTTTCCCTGGGTGACTTCCCGGGCCCGGGTTTCAATGTGAAACTGGTCCAGTTTACTGTCTACGACCGCAGCGATCCGGCTGACATCCGGATCCAGTGCGTTAATCAGAATTTTTCTTGTCATGTGTTCACTCTTTTTAAAAATCGGGTTGGTTCCTGACTGCCGTATAGACAGACAACAGCCTGTCAGGAAAAATCTATCTGTTTGAGGATATCATACCATGTGAGAACCCGTTCCACATACTGAACCGGTTCCCAGCCACGGGCATACCCATGTTTTGTTTTTTTGTAATATTCCGGTTTCGACAGCAGTGGCAGTGTTTTTTTCAGAGAATTCCAGACCCGGGGATTGAGTCCTTTATCTCTGGCAATGGCCATGGCATCCAGAACATGTCCGTATCCCACATTGTAAGTTGCCAGAGCAAACAACAGACGCTGATATTCATCTTCGATTTCTTCAAACCGTTCATACATCTGTTTGAGATATTTGATGCCTGCCTGAACACTCTGGGCCGGATCCTGACGGTTTTCAATGCCCATTTCTCTGGCAGCGGCCTGGGTCACCTGCATGAGACCTCTGACATGGGTGGCGCTTTTTGCTCCAGGATCGAAACGGGATTCCTGATACACCACCGCTGCGACCAGGCGCCAGTCAAATCCGAATTTTTTTGATTCGGTTTCAATGATGTGCTGGTATCTGGGGAGATGTTTTTGAACTCGTTTGTGAAAGGTTTTGAATTCAGATACGTCAAATGCTTCAGCCTGTCCATAATATTTGTTGACGATCCGCGCAAGTTTTCCTGTCTGCCGTGCATGCAGAAAAAACCGGTTGATTTCCTGGAGCATTTCCAGATCATCCTTACGTACGGCCCAGGCCACGGACTCCTTATGTTGGATCGGAATCCCGACACGGATATCCGGCATATGCCGCTGATTGAGCCGGGCGATATTGGAATCCGCAATGGTAAATTTGATCTCCCGGTCATGGACCATGGCAATCAGATCTTCTGTGGGCATATTGTCATGAAGAACATATTGAACGTCAATTCCCGATGCTTTGATTTCTTTCAATCGATAATGATAAGAAGTGTCCCGCCTGACATGAATGGTTCTAAAAGCCAGATCCTGAATATCCTTTGGGCCGAATGTCAAGGCATGATGAATGATCTGTTGCTGAACTTCCATATAGGGTATCGAAAAGTCGACCTTGTCCTGACGTTCACGGGTGATGGTCATTCCGGCGCCGACAAAATCCCCTTTTCCCAGATCCAGATACACCAGCAGATTGTTCCACCCCGGTGTGACAACGTTCAGATCCACATGCAGATACCGGGCAAACTCCCGGGCCAGTTCGTATTCAAATCCAGTGGGGCGATTTTTATAAATATAGAAGTTGTTCAAGGAGCGGGTGGTGATCAGACGCAACACGCCGGATTTCTGAATACGCTCTATCGAGCCGGGCAGGGGCCCCAGATTTTTGTGATGGAGCAGATAGCTCAGGTAGACAAAACACCCGCATAGAATCATCAGGTTCAGAAAAATAAAATGTTTCAGATAAAACGATTTCATTGACTCGCTTTACGCTTCATTCAATTGGACCTCCAGTTTATCCACAGATCGATATCCCCGGGGCAGCAGTTTTCCCCTGTTTCCGCGCTTTTTGATATAATCCAGCTGATTGCCCGGGGTGAGTACCAGAGAGTGCTTTTTTGAATGTATAACAATATTGGCATGTAATGGCAATATTTTCAGAAACTTGAGTTTTTCCGGATCCGGGGACAGCCGGTCTTTTCTGGGAATGGTGATCAGTTTGTTACCCTGGCCCTTTTTCAGCCAGGGCAGTTCCTTTAAGGAAAAAATAAGCATCCGTCCACTGGTGGTGATTGCCACAACCGCGTCGGTTTCCAGGTCAGTCACCGGGCAGGGGGGCATCAGGGCGGCATCCTTTTTAAGGGTGATGACCTGTTTGCCGTTTTTGACCGGGGTCACAAAATCGGAAAATTGTATGACAAACCCGTACCCGGTGTCAGAGGATACCAGAAAACAGGAGGCCTGGTTTTCCGAGAGCATGAAAAGAATCCGGGCGGTGCCCGGCAAACTCAGATGACCTGTCAATGGTTCACCATTGCTTCTGGCGGATGGCAGCACATGGGTATACAATGTATAGCTTCGACCCAGACTGTCCAGAAAAACAATGGGTTTGTCACTGCGGGTCCGCAAATGGCAGAGCAGGGAATCCCCGGACCGGAACTTGACATTTTCAGGGTCAATTTCATGGCCCTTGGCAGACCTGACCCATCCGTTGGCGGATAAAATAATGGTTACCGGCTCCACATCCAGGACATCGGTCATGGAAAACGCTTCCGCTTCTCTGCGCTCCTGAATGGGAGACATCCGCTTGTCCCCATATTTTTTTGCATCGGATCGAATCTCTTCGATAATAAAGGCCTTGAACTCAGCCGGATCATCGAGCCGCTTCTGAATCACTTTTTCCTCTGCTTCCAGGGCCTCCATTTCAGAGAGAAGCTGGATCTCCTCCAGTCTGGCAAGCTGTCTCAGCCGAATCTCCAGGATCGCTTCGGCCTGTTTCTTCGACAGGTCAAAGGTGGTGATCAGATCCTTTTTAGGATGGTCAGACTCCCGAATGATCCGTATCACCTGGTCCAGGTTCAGAAAAACAATGCGGAATCCTTCCAGAAGGTGAAACCGGGTCTTTACTTTGTCCAGCTGGAAAGACATTTTTTTTCTCACCGTCTGGAATCTGAATACCAGCCATTCCTGTAACAGGGTTTTTAAATTTTTCACTGCCGGCCGGCCATTGATGCCGATCATGTTCATGTTGAATGAATAGGATTTTTCCAGGTCCGTTGTGGCGAACAGATGATCGGTCAAAGCGGTTAAATCCACCCGGTTGGATCTGGGGATCACCACGAGGCGTGTGGGGTCTTCATGATCGGATTCATCCCTGATATCACTGACCATGGGCAGTTTTTTTTCCGCCATCTGGGAAGCGATCTGTTCATGAATTTTTTCAGCTGAGGCATGATAGGGCAGGGCGTAATACACGATGTCCCCTTCCTCAACACGGAACCGTGCCCGCATTTTGATCCGGCCGGCCCCGGTTTCATAGATGGTCCGAATCTCGTCGACCGGAGTAATGATCTCCGCGGCTGTAGGGAAATCCGGTCCTTTAATGTGTTTGAGCAGGTCATAGAGAGAGGCGGTCTCATCTTCAATGAGCACCACCAGAGCCTTGGCCACCTCCCTGAGGTTGTGGGGCAGAATGCTGGTGGCCATGCCCACGGCAATACCGGTGGTACCGTTGAGCAGCAGGTTGGGAAACCGGGCCGGCAGGATTCGGGGTTCTTCCAGTGTACCGTCAAAATTGGGCGCCCACTCCACTGTGCCCTGATTCAACTCATCCAGCAGCAGGTCTGCGTAGCGGGACAGCCGGGATTCGGTATACCGCATGGCGGCAAAGGATTTGGGATCGTTGGGATCCCCCCAGTTACCCTGGCCCTCCACCAGCGGGTATCTCAAAGAAAACGGCTGAGCCATGAGGACCATGGCTTCATAACAGGCCGTGTCTCCATGGGGATGAAATTTTCCCAGCACATCTCCCACGGTGCGGGCGGATTTTTTGAACTTGGACGTGGCGGAAAGGCCCAGCTGGCTCATGGCATAAACAATACGCCGCTGAACCGGTTTCAATCCATCCCCGATATGGGGCAGGGCACGGTCCAGAATCACATACATGGAATAATTGAGATAGGCTTTTCTGGTAAATTCCTGAAAAGCGATCTGTTCATGTGCTTCCATTTCAAAAGACGGCTGTTCTGTCATGTCATTCGATCTCTTTAATATCACCCTGGGCTTCGATCCATTCTTTTCTGTCTTTGGCTCGTTTTTTTCCAAGCAGCATGTCCATGGTTTCGTAAACATCCGCAAGGGTGTCTGCCCTGTCCACGGTCAGCTGAACCAGGCGCCGGGAATCCGGTGCAATAGTAGTTTCCTTGAGCTGGACCGGGTTCATCTCCCCCAGTCCCTTGAACCGCTGAACATTGATTTTCCCCGGTTTTTTCCGGCGGTTGATCCGTTTGACAATGCTTTGTTTCTCCTCGTCATCCAAGGCGTAAAACACCTCTTTTCCCACATCGATCCGGTACAGCGGGGGCATGGCCATGAACAGATGACCGGCCTTGACAATATCTGGAAAATGTCTGAGAAACAGGGCGCACAACAGTGTGGCAATGTGCAGACCGTCGGAATCTGCATCCGCCAGGATACAGATTTTGCTGTACCGCAGCCGGGTCAGGTCCGCCTCCCCGGGCAGCACCCCCAGCACCTGGACAATATCCCGGATCTCTTTGGATTCCATGATTGCGGCCGGCACCATGTCCCAGGTATTCATGATTTTGCCACGCAACGGCATAATGGCCTGAAACCGCCGGTCCCGTGCCTGTTTGGCTGATCCACCGGCGGAATCCCCCTCCACGAAGAACAGCTCCCGCCGCTGCAGATCCTCACTGGTACAGTCTGACAGCTTGGCCGGCAGCACCCCGCCGTTGCCTGCCTGTTTCCGGGTCACTTTTCGGGATTTTCTCACCCGGGCCCGGGCATGATCCATGGCCAGTTCCGCCAGGGCTTCACCCCGGTCCACATGCTGGTTAAGCCACAGGCTGAAAGCGTCTCTAGCCTGAAGGTTCACCAGACCCGCACAGTGGCGGGAAGAAAGCCGTTCCTTGGTCTGGCCTGAAAACTGGGCCTCAGACAGTTTGACGGACAGTACATACCCCACATTGTTCCAGATATCTTCCGGTGCAAGATACAACCCCTTGGGCAGCAGGTTCCGGAATTTACAGAACTCCCTTAATGACTCCAGCAGACCAGAACGGAACCCGTTGACATGGGTGCCCCCCAGGGGGGTGGGGATCAGGTTGACATAGCTCTCTTCAAGGGAATATCCTGGTTCAATCATCCAGTTCACCGCCCACATGGCCTGGAACTCGTCAGTCCGGCATTCACCGGTAAACGGCTTGGTAAACAGGGTGTCATGACCCTTGAGGCTTTCATCCAGATACTGGTCCAGTCCATGGTCAAACACCCATGTTTGTCTGTCACCGGTTTTTTCATCCACATAGCAGGTCTTCAAGCCGGGGCACAGCACAGCTTTTGATTTCAAGGCATTCTGAATGACAGTTGCTGAAAATGTGGTACGCTCAAAAAAATCGGGATTGGGAAAAAAATGGACGGATGTACCGGTCATGTCCGGTTCAACCTTTTTCACAGATTCCAGTTCCCTGGTTTTGATGCCGTTCTCAAAACCAATGACATATTCGCGGCCGTTCCGGAAGATGGTGATATCCAGTCGGGAAGACAACGCATTGACCACAGAGACACCGACACCGTGGAGACCCCCGGAAAATGCATAATCCTTGTTGGAAAACTTGGCCCCGGCGTGAAGCCTTGTCATGATCAGTTCCACTCCGGTGATGCCTTCTTCAGGATGTACGTCCACGGGCATGCCCCGGCCGTTGTCAGTGACCTTTATACTGCCGTCCGGTTTCAGGACAACTTCGATGGTATCGGCAAATCCGGCAATGGCTTCATCCACGCTGTTGTCAATAACTTCGAACACCAGGTGGTCCGGACTGGTTGTGTCGGTATACATTCCGGGGCGGCGTTTGACCGGATCCAGTCCTTTGAGGATTTCAATAGAACGGGCATCATACCGGCCCGTAATTTCAGGGGAGGCGGGTCTTGAATCAAACAGGTTCATACGCAGTTTGTCACCATGGGTGTCAGGTCCTGATTCATGTTATGTGTCCGAATGCTGTTTCAAAGGCGCCGGAATCTTTTCCTATATCATACTAAAACTTTACGGGCAAAGCTTTTAATCGCTTTTCCATTGGTGAACCTGTTGCGCTCCGGGTAAATCCAGCTGGCAAACCCTGATGAATCATGATATATCATACACAAGGAAAAAATACCCTTCAACCCGTTATCGATTACCGTCAACGGGTTGTTTGACTTTTGACGTTGAATCATATACAAGTAGAAAATTTTTTTAACGAAAGACAGTCAGATTGAACAGACAGATAAAAGTTTCTTGTCAGACCATTGTCTTGAACGACCTGGGAATGCATGCCCGGCCGGCTGCCAGAATCGCACAGATGGCCTTGAATGCTAAAAAAAACATATGGCTGTCAGATGGAAACACCCAGGTGGATGCCTCCAGTATTATTGACATTCTGAGCTTGTGCGCCAAAAAAGACACCCACATCCACATCCAGGCGGAATCCGGTCAGGACGAGGCGATTATAGAACAGATAAAAGCATTTTTCGACAATGGGTTTGGAGAATTGACACCATGACGCAAAAAAAACCGCGTGAAATGATTCTAAAAGGCATCAGTGGCTCCCCGGGCATCTGCATTGGCAAAGCCTATGTGGTAGACAGGGAAGGGGTCAATATCATTGAACGATATCCGATTTCCAAATCCATGCTGCCAAAGGAAATCGACCGGTTCAAACATGCTGTGGCAAAGGCAAAAAAAGAACATGCCAGGGTGATCAAAGGTCTGGAAAAGGATGTCAGCGAAACATTGAACATCCTGGAAACCCACATGGCCCTGTTCAAGGACAAAATGCTTTACGGCCGGACCATCGATACCATTCAGAATGAACAGATCAATGCGGAATGGGCCTTGCGCAAAGTGTCCCGTGAGATCAAGCTGATGTTTCAACAGGTGGACGACGCTTATCTCAAGGCCCGGGTCAATGATATTGTCCAGGTATCTGACAAGATCATGGCCAACCTGCTGGGTGCCAGAGATATAAAAATTGCAGATATCAACAAACGGGTGATCATTGTGGCCCACGACCTGAGTCCGGCGGATGCCAGTCAAATCCAACTGGAGCGCATCAAGGGCTTTGTCACCGACCGCGGGGGCAAGGATTCTCATACCGGCATCGTGGCCAAATCATTGAAAATTCCGTCTGTGTTCGGCCTGGCCAGGGCTACGGCCAGTATCAACAATGATGATATTTTGATTGTGGATGGATCTTCCGGTCTGATTATCATTAATCCGGAAGAAGACACCCTGTTCAGATATGAAGAACGCCTGGCCCGGTTTGAAACCTACCGCGCCGGTATCGAGCGGGAAAGCCACCTGCCGGCCATCACCCGGGACGGAGTGTCCCTGAATCTCATGGCAAATATAGAGCTGGTGGAAGAAGTGGTGTCTGCCAAAGATAACGGCGCTTCCGGTATCGGGCTTTTCAGGACCGAATTTTTATATCTGGATCTGAAACGGTTTCCCACGGAAGAGGAAATGCTCCTCAAGTACAAGGAGCTGGCGGAACTCATGGCCCCCCAGTCCGTAACCATCCGTACCCTCGACATTAACGGGGACAAGTTTAATCCCTATATAGATCCGGTGGAGGAAGCCAACCCGTCTCTTGGACTTCGGGCTGTAAGGTTCTGCCTGGAAAACAAAGATATTTTTATCACCCAGATCAAGGCTGTTCTCCGGGCCGCCGCATTCGGTAACATCAAGCTGTTGATTCCCATGATTTCCTGCATGGAGGAACTGATCCAGGTCAAAGCAGTGATCCACCAGTCAGTACAGGAACTGGAGCGTGATGAAAAAGTGTTCAACAAGGATATCCCTCTGGGCATCATGATTGAGGTACCGTCTGCCGTGCTCATGGCAGACGAAATGGCAAAACAGGTAGATTTTTTCAGCATCGGTACCAATGACCTTATCCAGTATTCCATGGCCATCGACCGCCGCAACCGCCGGGTCGCACATTTGTATCAGGGGTTGAATCCGGCAGTATTGAAGATGATCAAAATGACGTTTGAAGCGGCCCAGAGAAACAATATCGATGTTATCATGTGTGGGGAGATGGCTGGGGATCCCATCAACGTACCGGTCCTGCTGGGATTTGGAATCAGAAATCTTTCCATGAATCCCGCCTCCATTCCGGTTATCAAAAAAATGGTCCGGGACATCGATATGGAAAAAGCCCGAAAACTATCCAATACGCTGTTTCAATTTACTACTGTTGAAGAAATCACCCAGGCCGTCCAGAAAGAATTCAATGAAATTCTTCCTTACAGGGAAATGGAAATTTAAACCATGGCCGATTATATTAAACTGATTGCCAGCAACAAAAAAGCCCGGCACAATTTTCATATTGATGAGGAATATGAAGCTGGAATCATGCTGGTTGGATCTGAAGTCAAAGCCATCCGTGAGGGCCGGGTCAGCTTTCAGGACTCTTATGCCGATATCAGGCGGGGAGAAGTGTTTTTGCGGCAACTGCATATTTCACCTTATAAATTTGCATACAACGACAACCATGAGCCCCTGCGAACCCGGAAACTGCTGCTCCACAAAAGGGAAATATCCAAACTCATCGGTAAAATCAAGGAAAGAGGCTACACCCTGGTGCCGTTGAAAATTTATTTCAAGAACGACAAGATCAAGGTTCTGCTGGGACTGGGGAAAGGTAAAAAACTGTATGATAAGCGCCAGGACATCAAGGAACGGGATATTAAGAGGGATATGGCCCGGGACCACAAAAAATATTCCACGTAAGACCCATATTGACTTTTGTTAAAGGTTTCCTATATTATTGTCATATGTGATCGGTTCAGTTGATCTTTGAAAATTTGGGGGCGAAATGGTTTCGACGGAGATTTTGAAGCCTACGGTAGCATGCCGAGTCGTTTGTCAGCTCGTAAACTTGACAAAGCATAAACATAATCGCAGACGATTATAATTACGCCGTAGCTGCTTAACACCAGCTGCCGTCCTGCTGAGATCCCTCTTGCAGATCTCAGGCCAGGGCGTCGACTTTGCAAGACCGCTGTTCAGGCTGCCTGAGACTGAACAGTTGAATTATTCAGGCTACACCCTGCGGTATCCCTCCTGAAGGAGACGGCAGGGCCAATATCAAAGTTCAGGATAAGCATGTAGAAGCCTGGGATGATGGTTTTCGGACGCGGGTTCAACTCCCGCCGCCTCCACCAATATCGTTTAAACAAACCGATCCTGTTGCCGAGTCCGGCACGCGGGGTCGGTTTTTTTGTTTTATTTATTAGCGACTTGCGCCGAATAGCGCGTTCTGCTAAATGCTCTGCAATAAATCCGTTTTCGGGAAATCTTCTTCTTCTCTCTTCTCTGTAGCCACTTTCTTCTCCGTTTTCTCAGCTTCTGCATTGGGTCCAAGTCCAGTGGGATTGGGGTTGCTTGAACCATGCCCCTGCTCAGCCATCTCCACCTGATACTGCCGAAACGCCTCCGCAATTCCTTCAAATAAATCATTAATATCCATCAGATTCTCCTGTGTTCGGGTTTCTCTGCACCTTACTTACCGGAGAAACGGAGAACCTGTCGGGAACTTTCTAATCATTTTTTTGATTGAGGAAAACAATCGAGG
>JAVVEQ010000037.1:0-41270 GCA_032250905.1 Desulfotignum sp.
CATTTTTATCGGCTAAATAAAAAAAATTTGATAATTATGACCATTTTTCCAATTTTGCAAGTGTTTCATGTTTTGTTATTATCCTTTTTGTTCCAGGCCTGTCTTCCTATGAAAGGGCATTTCCCATCAGTAGCTGCACGTATTTGAGCCCTTATCCGATTCGCTTCTTCTGCATCTGTGTCCTGCCCTTTCAAATTAAAAGATCGAAACAAAGTGCTTGGATACCACCATCCATCTTGTCCGTTCTCTTTTATGCGTTCAATCAACCATTCAGTAAACCCGCTCTGCCCTCCGCCTATTTCCGCCATTCTATGAGCTGCTTTAGCATCTGCCTTTAGGTAATCTTTCCAATCGGTAACTGAATCATTGATTGCTTTTTTAAGTTCATTGATCAGCATTGTACTCTCCTTTTCAGTTTAAGCGGTTTTTACTTCAACCTCGGTAACAGGAAGAATATCAAAAAATGAAAAATATCCAGTTACCATTCAAGCCAGTCATCATAATCACAATAATCTCCGGGCACGGCCTGCTGTTCCTGTGTCGTTTCATCCGGGGAGAGGTTGGTTTCTTTTCCAATGGGTTCAAAAGAAGTGCCGTAGAAAAAAGCGGCAGCCGTATTCATGTTATCTTTGGATGAACCGGCCTTGGTTTTATCCGGATACAGGAGATTGAAAATCATCAGCAAAAATAGCTCAACCATGATTGCCTCCATTAAATTGTTGTCTTATCCTGATTTTTTTAATAATTCAAGAGTGTGACAGATCCGGTCACACTGTTACAATTTTTTTTGTGACCGGATAATTTTGCAATGATATAGGCAACACCATTTTTCACTAGGGAGCCCGGATATGGCCAGGGGAGACCAGCTAGGACGGCAGTGGAAAATTCTCCAGATGCTGATCGATGCAAAAACCGGCAGATCTGTTGCCGATATTGCAGACTGGCTGGAATGCCATACCCGGACGGTTTACCGGGATCTTATTGCCCTCCAGACCGCGGGATTTCCCATCTACGATGAAAAACAGGGCGGCAAAAGCCTGTGGTTCATGCTGGAATCCCGGAAAAGCATCTCCATGCCACTGTCCATGACCGAGCTGACAGCCCTGTATTTTGGCAGGGATTTTTTGAATATCCTCAAGGACTCGGTTTTTCATGATTCCCTGAAATCCTTGTCCGGCAAGATCAAAGAAACCCTTCCGGAGCACTACCAGTCCTTTCTTGAACGGTTTGAAACCAATTTCAGGGTCCGGCAGCAGCCGTACAAGCATTATACGGATGTGGACGAAATCATAAACAAAATCAACACGGCGATCGATGAAAAAAAATGCATCGATATCTCCTATTTCACGGTCAGCCGGCAAACCAACTCCCAACGCCGGGTGGCCCCTTATAACATCTGGTTTGACAACGGCACCTTCTACATGACCGGCCATTGCCTTCTGCGCAAAGAGATCCGGACATTCGCCTGTGACAGGATCAGGGACATTGCAGTGTCTGATGAGTTTTTCAAGGCCCCTGACGATTTTGAGATCGACAGTTATCTCCAATCCAGCTTCGGGGTGTTTCATGGCAGGATGACCCGGGTGAAAATCTGGTTTTCCCCTGAAGCGGCCATGCACATCAAGGAACGGCAGTGGCATGCCTCCCAGGAAATCATCGACCAGCCGGACGGGTCGATCATTTTTTCGGCGGAAACCGCCGGCATTCATGATATCCGGATCTGGGTACTCAGCTGGGGGGCCAACGCCAGAGTGCTGGCGCCTGAAAGCCTGAAAGAGATGATCAAATCAGAGGTTGAAGCCCTCAACCGGCTCTATGAATGAACGGTTCAGGGATCACATCAAATCTGAGGGAGCATTTCCAGGAACAGCTGTTCCAGGTTGAAAAAAAACACGGATGGTTATAGATAGGCATATCCAAAAATAATGCTGGAAAAAGGATATGAACAAGCCCATTTACCGTCCGCCGCCGCTGCTTGGCAACGGCCATGTCCAGACCATTTTCCCGGTCCTGCTCCGGACCGTTCAGGATGTGACCTATACCCGGGAGCGGATATCCACCTGGGATAACGATTTTCTTGATCTGGACTGGTCCTGTCAGGGATCGGACCGCCTGGTCGTGATTTCCCACGGCCTGGAGGGAAATACCAGCCGAAACTACGTCAAGGGCATGGTCCGGGCGATGAACCTGGCCGGATGGGATGCCCTGGCCTGGAATTACCGGGGGTGCAGCGGAGAACCCAACCGTCAGCTGCGCTCCTACCACAACGGGGCCACAGACGATCTGGACTGGGTGATCCAGTACGCCGCTGAATCACGGTCCTATGACCAGATCTCCCTGATCGGTTTCAGCCTGGGAGGAAACCTGACACTGGTTTACTTAGGCCGGGACAAGGTCCATCCGAACGTGTCAAAAGCCGTGGTCTTTTCCGTGCCATGCGACCTGGCAGCCAGTGCCCGAAAACTGGCCCGTCCGGTCAACACCATTTACATGAGGCGGTTCCTGAAAGACCTCCACCATAAAATTAAAGAGAAATGCAAACTGCTTTGCCACCCGCTCCTGGATGATACCGGATATGAAAAAATAAAAGACTTCAAAGGGTTTGACGACCGGTACACCGCGCCGATGCATGGGTTTAAAGACGCCGAAGACTACTGGCATTCCTGCTCAAGTCTTCAGTTCATTGAATCCATAAAGCATCCCTGCCTGATCATCAATGCCGTGAATGATCCGTTTCTGGCCAAGGAATGCTTTCCCGTGGCCCAGGCTGAAAACAACCCGTTTGTCACACTGAAAACACCTGCATCCGGCGGACATGTGGGATTTATTGCCTTCAACCACAGCGGCAGATACTGGTCCGAAATCCAGGCCGTAGAATTTTTGTCTCCAGTGAATGACCGTTGACTTTCTCCCGGGTAACCGATGGTATTTATACCTGGGAAATTCCCGGTTCTTGAGCGCTTCGGGGAAGCATCGATCAATGCCGATGTTCTCCCACAACCATTTTAAGCAGCAGAGTCCCGCCGGCCGCCTGACCACATTTTACCTTATTTTCGATTTCTCTTTTTTCTCGTTCAGGTATTCAAATCCGGGGTTTTTAAGCTGATTTAAGAGCAAACTCTGGATGAATCAACAATATTGCCTGGTCAAAAAGCGAGGCCTGTGCTACTGTTCTTTTTCGCATTTTTTGGGTCTTTTTTGATGATAGTAAAATTCTAACATATTGTTTTTATATGATTTTATTTTTATTTTCTACAGCAATTGTTTAGACAAATAATACGAAAGGATCAAAGATGGATTTAATTAAGAATAATGCTGCATATGTTCATCCAACAGCACAGACGTATGGCAAGATAGAATTATGTTCCGGTTCATCATTGTGGGCGTATAGTGTAATACGATCAGAAATGTACGAAGTGAAAATTGGAGAGAAAACAAATATCCAG
Organism: Desulfotignum sp.; assembly: GCA_032250905.1. GTDB lineage: Bacteria > Desulfobacterota > Desulfobacteria > Desulfobacterales > Desulfobacteraceae > Desulfotignum. Next base: position 3,447 of record JAVVEQ010000037.1, read on the forward strand.
GATTTTGTCATGATTCACATTGGGAACACAAAAGGGACCACTATTGGAAGCCACTGCTCAATAACCCATCATTGCACCCTTCACGGTTGTGTCATTGGCGATAATTCTCTTATCGGTATCAACTCTACCATAATGGATGATTGTCAGGTTGGGAATAACTGTATTGTTGCCGGCCATACATTTTTACCACAAGGGACGGTGATACCAGACAACTCGATTGTTGTCGGGAGTCCTGGCAAAGTGATTAAGAATAGAAATAACTATATTGCTAATTGTATGGTTGCAAATTTTTATTATGAAAATGCATTGGCTTATGCCCAGGGCAATCATCGGAGATGGTCTGATCCCGAGTTTATTGAAAAAATGAAAAACCTGGAAACCCGGCTTAAAGGTGAGGTAGACGCGTATTGAAATGACCTTTAAAAAAGGAATCTGCCATGTTTTCACTTCCCTTTGAGCAGGGACCGATCCGGCCGGTGGACGAGGCTGACAGCCTTCTGATCCGCACCACGCGGGGATGCCCCTGGAACCGCTGTTCCTTCTGCTCACTGTACGACACCATGAAGTTTTCCATTCGCCCGGTGGCGGAGATCAAGAAGGACATATGGGCAGCAAGGGACTATTTTGGGGGCCACCCGTTTGCCACCTGCTTTCTCCAGGACGGGGACAGTTTTGTCATGCGGACAAAGAACCTTATTGAGATCCTTGAAACCCTGAGAAAAGCGTTTCCTTCGCTCAGGCAGATCAGCTCATACGGCCGTGCCCAGACCATGGTGAAAAAATCTTCCCAGGCCATCAAAGAGATCTGCGATGCCGGCCTGAACAAGTTATACTGCGGCATGGAATCCGGTTCCCGCGAAGTACTGGAAAAAATCAGGAAAGGTATCACCCCGGAATCCATCCTCCAGTCCGCCCGCATGGCCCGGCAGGCCGGCATGCACACCACCCAGTTCATCATCCTGGGACTGGGGGGGACTGAACTGTCTGAGACCCACGCCCTGGAGACCGCCCGGGTGCTCAGTGAGATCAACCCGGATCATATCCGGGTGCTGACCATCGGGGTCAAGCCGGGCACAGACCTGGACCGGCAGATGACACAGGGCGAATGGACACGGCCTTCAGAAGCGGCCATGATCGCCGAACAGCGGCTGCTTTTTGAACACCTGGAAGGCATTGACAGCCATTATGCCAACCACCACAGCGTGGATCTGCTGCTGGAGATCCGGGGGCAGCTGCCCGCAGATCGGCAGCTGCTGCTGGGTATCATGGACCGGTTTCTCTCCATGTCCGAATCCATGCAGACCCATTTCATTATGGGGCGACGGCTGGGCTATTACCGGACCCTGGATGACCCGGCCAGCGAACCGGACTCCCTTTTTGTTGAAAAACAGGTCAAAAAAGCCCTGGCATCGGGCCACGGAAACCTTGAGGAAATCTTTCATCATCTTCGGACACGGGTCATCTGACAATGGGATCATCTTTTTAGCTGCCTGCGATGGCACACCATCAAAAACATCCTCAATCCCAGCAGACTCAAACTAAGAGAGGGACATCATGAAAAAAACCATTACAGAAATACCCTTTGAAAAGGAATTTCGGATCTGCCCCGTCTGCGGATATCAGGACGGCTTTCATTCCATGTTGAAACAGGAAAAAGACCATATCCAGTGGCTTTTTATCTGTCCTTCATGCCACGAAATTTTTGACATCGGACACAGGCTGGACCGGTTATGAACTTTATCTGTCAAGGCGGCAGATAACGCCTGTCCGGTTTCAAGAGACAGGGACTGCGTCCAGAACCAGATACGGGATTGTCAGGCGGATATGGCCGGTCTGGCATGCCATCCTGTTCAGCCGCTCTTGGATCCGGACAAAGACGGCCTCCTGCCTGTCCGGTGGCACCAGGCTTTTCCAGCCATCCAGAAAAAAATTCCGGATCAGGTAATGACCCAACAGGGTGGTGCCGTCGGCAAAGCGCATGGAAAAGCGGTCTTCAATGACCTGCCGGACCGCAAATCCGCAGGTGTGAAGCACTGTTTCCAGCATCTTTCTGGACAGCCGTTTCCTGTAAATCTGATCCTGGATTTTTGCCACGGATTCACCCAGGCCCTGTTCCAGGAGAACCTGTTCAAACAACTGGTAAAACTCGGCCATGGTCTGCTCGGTGTTCACGGCAATCACCAGCTGCCCTTCCGGCTTCATGACCCTCCGGCACTCCATGAATGTCTGATGAACATCCGCCACATTGTTGGTGCCGTTGTTGGAGACCACCAGGTCGACTGACTGTGCGCCAAAAGGCAGTGCTTCTGCCGTTCCCTGCACGGCATGCACGCCGGGCAGCCGGTACATCTGCTTCTTGTAAGCAAGCCGCGCCAGGGGCCGGGCCAGGGGGTCCAGCCCGATACACCGGCTGGTCTCCCCGAACCGGGATGCGATCTCGATGATGGGAAATCCCTCCCCACAGCCAATATCCAGCACCGTCACATGCTTCCTGAACTGAAGGGTGTCCAGCAGTGTCAAGCCGAACGGTGCCGACCACAGGGGCAGTTCATCCATAAACACATTGAAATCATTCACCGGCAGACCTCCGTTGCCCTCAGCTGTTTCCTTTTATTTGAAACGAAATTACGATACCACAGTTCATGGATTGCGTCCACATCGCCGCTGCCCCTCGGGTCCGGGGAGAACTGGATGGTTTTAAACGCTTCGGCTGATCTTAACTTTTTCACGCACCTATTCCACTCTGGTGAATAATTCCGGATTCAACCCATCGTGAGTTCCCTCCATGCCACGGGCAAGCTCGAGAACCGTATCCAGCCCCCGTGAATAATCCGGGTCTAAACGGACAAAATATCGATCCGGCAAAAAGGGAAGATGCCACACTTTAGGGGCCGGGCCGATGATGGTCACGACCGTTCCTGTCGGAATTTCACAGATAAACGCGACATAGACGGTTTTGGCACTCCTTTCTGCATCCAGATATGCCCGCGCTGTTTTATGGCTGATTTTCCTGTTGTCAAGATTGTAATATGAAGCCATCACATAAACCGGGCGTATGGTTTTGTATCGGCTTCCAGATGTGAGTTTGTCCTTTTCATCTTTAGAGTTACAGGAAGCACTTCCCATCCCTAAGACTATCAGGAAGATGAAGATGAATTGACTTATTTCATGACTGAATTTGTTTTTTTGCATTTTTTTACGCTCTCCGCCAATGGTGATGGTTGTTCCAGGATTCTCAAAGATCTCAAAGTCTCTATCAGTTGTGCAAGCTGATACATCGGAAGCATGGATGGTATATTTACCAGCTGATCCGGTAATCCGGCAGCGACTGCATTGCCGACAAACATATCATGCAACTGCCCGAAGGTGTAACCGGCCGGCACGTAATACTCTATGAATCTGCTGATTCTGCCTCCTGTCGGTACAATAGTGTTTTTACGTCCAACGAAACTTTTTGTCTGCCAATCTTGACGGAACCAGAAAAGCCCCAACGGATCCAATCGGTTCACGGGGTCATTCCAGCAGAATTCATAGGGATTGCAGACAGAAGGCATGGAATTAGACAATTTTTTTCTGAGCAATACGTTTCCGGGTTCGTTGAGCGGATCCCTATTGATCCAGCGTCCGGTAACCGGTGAATAATACCGGTATCCATAGTAAAGCAGGCCGGTCTCGTCATCCTGGTATCTGGTGGAGAACCTGAACGGATTGTCATCGACGCTGTCACCGGATTGCCTGATGACGTTCCCAAACGGGCAGTATTCATAGGAAGCCTTGACGGCCCCGTCAAGGGCGTCGATCATCTGGCCGACATTGCCGCCGGCGTCATGAAAAAAAACATGCTGCCGGTTTCCGGGTTCATCGATCCTGGCAAGGAGTCCGCCTACGCCCCCGGCATCCTTCAGGGTCCCGCTCAGGTCCATGCCCCAGACATAGAACCGGCTTGTGTCATTGCTGTTGTCGTGGACCCTCTCTTCCACCAGTTGCCAGCCGTCATAGACAAATCCAACCGTTTTTTCCTGATGCCAGGTACCTGTTTCCGCATGATAAGCAAACACAGATTTTTGTATCCGGCGGCCCAGGTAGTCATAAACAAATTCCAGCTTTTGATCTCCGGTGACTGGCAGAACCGGAGCGACCCCGGTCAGCCGGTTTTCTGCATTCCAGGTGAAAACCATGTTCCTGGCATCTGTGAGGTTGCCGTCCGGATCGTGCACTGGTTCCGAGATCCGGCCGTTTCTGGTGATCCGGATATACTGGTTCAGGGGGTTGGTCGTGTAATCTGTCGTGTTGGATCGGAACAGGTCCAGGCCGGTATCCGGGTCTGAAGGGATTACAGGGCGGTTCTGGTCAAACACGGTACCGGTCATGGCCATGGAATTGTGCCTTGAAAGGGCGTCACAGGTGTAATCGTACCGGGATATCAGGGTTTGGTGGTGCCAGTTTGCAACCGAGGTTTTCACGTCATGGACCGGGTCGTAAGTATAAAGAACGCTGCTTCCGCTGTCAAAGGTTTTCGATGCCGGCACACGGGCGTTGGGTTCATAGGTGTAGGCCACGGAATCCGTCATCCCGAGAACATCCCATCCGATCCTGTCCAGCCTGCCGTCGGGGGCATATCCATACTCCACCCGGTATGAGTTGTCCATGGTGACACTTTTTGTCCTGCCGGTCTTGCCATAGGTGTCGTAATTCATGGACAGGCGCCTGTCCATGATGCCGGTGATGGTCTCCGTTGTCTGCTGGAAAAAATCGTTGTAGGAGAAGGTGCGCCTGCCCGCGGCATCCGTGACCTGGGTCAGTTTCCCGGCCCGGTTGTAAACATAGCCGATATCAGGGGTTTTGTCTGAGTAATCGACGGCGGTCAGTTCTCCGGTGCCCGGGTCATAGGTATAGGTGGTCACAAGCGGGAAAGTGCCGTCGGTTCTGGCCCAGGTCCGGCTGGCAAGCCGGCCACCGGGCAGGTAGGTGTACCATGTCATTTTGCCTTCGGCGTCTTCTTTGGCCGCCAGCAGGCCGGAACCGGGGTGATAGCGCCAACGGGTCTCATCCGCCAGGACATCGTTGACTGAAGGCCAGGAAGGACTGTCCCAGGCGTGTATCGTTCTATAGGTGTACATTTTCACCCGCCGCCCCTGATCGTCATACTCATACCGGACGGGACAGGAATGTCCCCAGGAACGGGTAATCAATCCAAGATCGTTGTATCGGTAATACCGGGTCCCGTCGAGGGCATCGGTTTCCGAAACGATCCGCCCGGATGCCGGATCATAGGTATAGGTGGTCCGGTTGGAAGCCGGATCCTGGATACTGGCTGGCTGTTGGGCCGCGTTGTAGTCCATGGTTGTGGTGCCGGTCCGGGGATGGGTGACGGATATGGGTCTGCCCAGGGCGTCATGGCCATAGGTGATGGTGATGCCGGTACTGTCTGTTTTAGATTTCAGCAGGCCGTAGCGGGTGGTCTCCACACCGTCAATATCGGAAAACGGATAGTCCGTGGTGGTGGTCAGGCTAGTGGTGGCACGCTCAAGAACATCTGTTGTGGCGGTGATACCGCCGAAACCGTCCACGGTCCGGGTGTCGCGGATCACCCCGCCGGTCTCCAGTCCGGTGAGCCTCTCCCGGGTAATCGAAAGGACCGATTTGTTCGGCTTGTTGTCTTTCCCAAGAAACGTGTCCCGGGTTTCCCGCCACAAGTCCCCATCTTTCTTTATGTAAAAGGTTTCCGATCGAGCGATCCTGTCCATGGAGATGCCGTCCAGGATCCTGTTGGCATTGATGTCCAGTCCGGCCCGGATAGCGGTACCGAGATCATTGTACTCAAAAACAAGTTGCGTCAGGCCGTCCGTTTCCACCCGGATGAGCTGCCCCAGGGTATTGTAGCGGTAACGGGAACTTTCTGTACCGGAAAATCCCGGTTTTTCCACCCGGACGGTCCGGCCGGCCATGTCCAGGAAGGTTTTCTCCCAGTCAGGGCCCTGGTCAGTGCCGGTGCTGACCAGGATCCACCGGCTGCCGTCTGAATTGACGCCGTATTTAAAATATCGGTTCACCACCCCTGTTCCGGTGATCTGCCTGATACGTCCGTCCAGGTACTTGTCAACGATCACGGTGCCCCCGCCTGGGCGTATCATTGTGGTTGTCCGTCCGCCGTCATCATACCGGTACCGGGTGATCAACCCGTGGAAATCGACGGAGGCCGCCAATCGGCCCGCACCATCGTACTCCGTGGAGCGGCTCATGTCCAGGTTTCCGGCGCTGACGATTTCTGTGAGCACCCTGCCGGATGCATCATAGGTGTATCGCCTCGTTATGTCGCCTGATTCAGATGCCTGACTGCGGGCTGTCACCCGCTGGAGCGGATCATGGGAAAAGACTGTTGTTACCCCGGTCCTGTCGGTCTGACGTCTCTTGCCGCAACAGGTCCATTCCGTCTCGATACGGGTCCCGTCGGAATGATACCGGTCTGTTTCCCGGCCCTGGTCATCCATAGCAAAAAACGTCCAGGACACCCTGAAATAGTCGGTGCCGATGTAAGCCTGTGTCTCTTCGAGCACGGTCCTGCCGAGGGGATCGGATATGCGTATCCTGCGGGTGGAACGGCTGGCCACCCCCTCCGGGGAGGTCACGGTTCCATCTGTGATGGTTTCCCTTCGCCAGTGACCCCCCCTGGGGGTGAACACCCCCGGCAGGGATGGATCCGGGTCGGGTGTGAAGATGCCGTATACATAGGTGTGGCTTTCCAGGGTATCGTCCGGTTTCCGGATGCTCTTGATTTCAGCCGAATCCGCCCGGCCCGGGGCATACGGGTAATGGACCGTGACCCACCGCAGGTTTTCAGTGTCTCCAAAAGCCCCTTGCGGGGACAGGCAGACCTCTTCGATCCTGATGCGGCTGCCTGATTCATCCGTTCGAAAGCTGAAAAATCTGTTTTCAACGGTCTGGCCGTTGACAGTGTTTGTGACCTGCCGGGGTCTCCTGGCATCGGAAAAGGCGGCCGCATCCTGAGGATCCCGGGGTGCGTAATCATAATAGATCACACGGGCCCCACTCCCGGACGGATCAGGTGTCTGGTCGAGCCAGGATTCGGTTTTTACGCTAACCCGGCCCTGTGGGTCATAGGTATAGTGGGTCCGGGCACCGTCCGGCGCCGTCTGCTGTTTCAGCCTGCCGCAAAGGATGCCGGGACAGTCAGGCCCTTTGTAATAGGTCATCCGGGTGGTCAGGTCGGCACCCTCCGGATCCACGCGCCTGAGGACCGGCTTGAGCCCGTCCCCGACCGCCTGCCAGGTGGTCTCGACAACAGAAGCGATCCGGCCGTCACCGCTCTGGACGGTGCGGGTCTCGATCCGGAGCCCGTCCCGGTCCTGCCCGGATAGGGACACCACGCTGAGACCGCCGCCCCGGATCAGAGTCCAGGTATCGGCATTCTGAATATACTCGTTATCCATCACCAGGACCTGGTCTTCAAATTTTCTCACCAGGAGCCGGCTGAACCCTCCGTCAGGGGCGTCAGGATTTTCAATGGTCCAGGTGTGCAGAGGGACGGCACCGGGTACCGGTTCGTAATACCCATGAACCCGGCTGCCCCTGTCCTCGGGCCGGTAATAATGGATGGCGTAACGATATGTGCTTTCCGGAATGATCTGCACAAAATACTCCGGACAGGACACCTGCCTGAGGGTGCCGCCCTCAAACATGCCGGTGACCTCAGGTGACGGACTGACCAGCTTCAGGGCTGCCGGGGTCGCCAGGTCAGGGGACATGGTTTCTGCATACAGCAGCAGCTCTCCCGCGGAGTTGCCACCCGACATTTTTCCAAGGCTGAACCGGGCGTTCAGACTGTCCAGTGAGATGGCATCACAGTCGATGCATTCACACCCGATAATGATTTGCCTGGTTTTCACACACGATTCTTCAGCCAGGGTGTCCACGGCCTCCACCATGACCGACCCCTCTCCTGAACCCGGGTCCACAGACAGAACCGCCTCGGAGTCATCTTCTGGATTCACTTCCAGGCGGACACTGACCCCTTTACCTCTCGTTTCAGCCACCCGCCACTGGAGCCCTCCCGGAAGCCCGGTTCGCAGTACGGCAATCCCGCCCGGCTGAACGCGGTCCCTGTCCGCATCGATCTTCAGGCGGCAGGGAATGCAGCCGGTGTCATCCACGTATTTTCTTCTCTCCGGAACGCTGTCGGGGCATTCGTCCAGACAGTCCGTCACACCGTCCGAATCCCCGTCCAAAGAATCATCGCACTGCACAAAGACCTGCAGGTAGGTCTGAATGGGCTCGTAGGAAAGGTAGCTCGTATGCTCGCTTCTCGTCCGGAGCTGGATACCGACCTGTGCCGGAATAATGCAGGTGGACAGGGCATAATCGATGTAGCCGCCCACTGAAAGGGGATCATAGGTCCTCTTGGGGTTCGGGTCCACTCCCGGCAGTAAGCCCTCCATGACCACGTTGTGACGTCTGCCGCACCTGGCTTTTTCAAGCACCCTATACTGCTGGCCGTTCTTTTCATAGATGTATTCCGCATAACTCATGACAGATCGGCCCGGCTCGTATCCCCTGCAGCAGCTTACGGATATGGGTTGCTTGACCTGGTATGGATCGAACGGTACCTCAGCCGGACAATCCCAGCTGTAGTGCTTCCACCTGGGAGCGGTTTCAGCATGCCTCACCCCCCAGGTCAGCACCACCACACAGGCGATTGCCATCATTTTTGCCCCTGTTTGCACTGATATCCTACTCATGATTTCCGATACCTTCCTTTTCAGTTTTTCCCATCATCGGCAGTTCGAGTCCCACCCGGTGATGGGCAGTCACATCAATACCGCCATACCAGCTGAACTGCGCCTGATCCCTGACCATGATCATGTATTCCCCCTCGGGTATGGTGAACGTGACATCCTGCTGTCCATGGGTTTCGCCGTGACGCTTCAAATAGATGCCCGACGGGCTGAATACATACACTTCCGCGTTTTCCACCCTTTTATTCTCCCTTGTGACGTAGACATCCAGGACCCCGTGCGCGATCTCAATGGTTACGTCCTGCCAGGCAGAAGAACCGGACCGGAAATGAGACGCCAGGTAATCGGCCCGGAACTGGAATGGTTTCTCAGGCAGATCGAACACGGCCGTTCCGGACGGTCCAGTCTTGATCCAGGTATACAGGTCTTTGCCATCTCCGGTTTCCAGATGGACTTTCAGGTCTTCCAGTGGGACGGCTGTTGTGCCAAACACCTGTCTGGCCGAAACCACAACCGCGCGGTGCGGGATCACCAGGGCGGCGGACGCATCCTCCGGGACCGATACCCTGTCTGATCGGAAGGAATACCCGAGATGTTCCGCCTCAAACCGGTACGTTCCTTCCGGGATGTCGAAAAATGCCTGGCCTTTATCATTGGTGAGGCCGGAGATATACAGGGGGTTCCCCGATTCGGTCAACAAGGTGACCGGTACTCGGGACAGCGGTTCTTCGGTATCCTTTGATACCGTCAATTCAATCGTGCCATCCATCCGTATCTGGACCGGATTTTCAACATGGGAGGCCAGGTAAACGGTACCGCTCCAGTATTCCTCTTCCCCGTGGTCTGCCCGAAACCGGTATTCTCCTGCCGGGAGGCGGAAGACAGCAGTTCCTCCGGCACCTGTTTTTCCGGTGATGTTCAGCGCTTTTCCTGAACCGGAATAGACTTGGATATTGATACCTGCCTGCGGCATGTCGGTTCCGGTGACCTGGACGAGAGCCAGTCCCTCGTCCATAGAACGGTCGTCTCCGCCGATGGTGACCGGGACCGCCTGGTGCGGTTCTTCTGCAAGCGGCGGACATACGTTGCCGTCTCCTGTTTTAATCGTTACCGGCATGATACCATGGGCTGGAATGAAAATTTCGCCGCTATCGCAGGCATGACCGGATATTCCGGCTTCGAAGCTGTAGGTGCCTTCCGGGAGTCTGAATACAGCCTGTCCGTTGTCATCGGTTGTGCCGGTTACGGGCAGGGTGGCCCCGTCGGCTGAAAACACCTGGATATCGGCCCCTTTGAGAGGGGTGCCCAGGCGGGTCACTGTCACCCAGGCCAGACCTTCGTCGATGACAATGACAGAATTTTCCCATGTGAACGGATCAGAGGTGTATACGCTGCCCAAGTAATGGGCGCTGGCCATAAATTTTCTTTTCGGCAGCCAGGCATGGGCTCTCCCCTCCTGATCCGTTGTCCACTCCAGATCGAGATCTGTTCCATCCGGGGCAGACAGGCGGACCGGCACCGACTCCCGGGTCGCTCGATCTGAAAGAAAATCCCCAATAACCTTCATGGTCAAGGCCTGCACCACTTCCACTGTTTCTTCATCAATGACCAGTAAGCCGTCAGTTTCATCAGGAAGGGAGTAAAAATAAGGGCCCTGACGCCGGACAATCTGGGTCACCCGGTTACCGGCAGCGTCATATGCATAGTGGATTCTACCGGCATCGGGATAGATGGCGGTTTGAAGGTTACCGAACCGGTCATAGGCATAGGTAATGGTTCCGGCCAGGGCCGGTGTGTACGCACAACAAAATATGCCGACAATCAACAGACAGATTGACATCGGTATGAAGCTGCACAGTTCCGTGTCAGGAGACGACATGTTCATGATGCATTTTTCCTTTTGGAGGAAAGGTCACATTTTAATACTTAGAATTGCCCGCTCGCCTTTTTTACGGTCAAGACGGTTTCTCGATCAGCTTCTGTGAAGCTGAAAAATACGCCATTGGGCATTGTGACATTCCACTTCGCTGTATGGTGACACATAGACGGCTCCTATTGACAGGTAAGCCAAAAAATTTTTGAATTGATCTGGATATCATTGATGATTTTTGAACGAACTGGATATGATTCGAATATAAAGAAAACCAGATCTGTCTAACGATTCAATATCTGACTGGGTTCCATATAAAATATTTTCTCCCATGTAAAGCACTTTTTTCAAAAACTTTTTTCAAAATGCCTGGAATCCCCTCAACAACACCGCGTATTCTTTTCAAACATCTCCAACGGCACACGATACCGCATCCGTCGTTGCCGCCGTCCATCCGTTCCGGGGTAAAATGTGACGGCCACTTGACACCCGGGCTAAACCCATTTAAGTTTCATGCAGTTGAAACCACTTTGAGGGTTGTATTTATGAAAACGAGAATCACCGAGTTGTTCGGTATCCAGCATCCCATCATCCAGGGGGGGATGCACTATGTCGGGTTTGCCGAGCTGGCATCTGCCGTATCCGGCGCCGGCGGTCTGGGCATCATTACGGCGCTCACCCTGAAAACACCCCGGGATCTGGATAAGGAAATCAAGCGGTGCAAAGAGATGACGGACAAACCGTTCGGGGTGAACCTGACCTTTCTGCCCACGGTGTCCTCACCGGATTATCCCGGGTATATCAAGGCGATTATTGACAACGGGATAAAGATCGTTGAAACCGCCGGCAGAAACCCGGAGCCGTATCTGCCTGTGTTAAAGGATGCTGGTGTGAAAGTCATCCACAAATGCACGTCGGTCCGGCATGCAGTCAAGGCCGAACAGATCGGGTGTGACGCGGTCTCTGTGGATGGCTTTGAATGCGGAGGCCATCCGGGCGAAGACGACATTCCGAACATGGTGCTGCTTCCCCGCGCCGCCGAAGCGCTGACCATCCCGTTTGTGGCATCCGGCGGCATGGCTGATGCCAGGAGTCTTGTGGCGTCTCTGGCCCTGGGCGCGGACGGGATCAACATGGGAACACGGTTCATTGCAACGAAAGAAGCACCCGTGCACGAGAACGTCAAGCAGGCGATTGTCAATGCCAGTGAAACCGATACCCGCCTGGTCATGCGTCCCTTGAGGAATACCGAACGGGTCCTCAACAATGCCGCCGCCCAGAAACTGCTGGAAAAAGAGGCGTCCCTGGGCCGCAATCTGAAATTTGAAGACATCATCGAAGAAGTGGTGGGGGTATATCCCAGGATCATGCAGCAGGGAGACATGGAGGCTGGCGTGTGGTCCTGCGGTATGGTGGCCGGGCTTGTCCATGACATTCCCACATGCAGGGAGCTGATTGACCGGATTATGGCAGAGGCAACACAGATCATTGAAAACCGTCTGAATGCCATGTTGTGACATTCACGCGCTGTGCGCATCTCGGCTAGTCGTGTAGTTTTTTCAGTTTCCCGGGGTATTCCCGGGCAAGATCGACATAGAGCTGTTTGCCATAGGTCCAGAAATCCTTGTGCCGCTGAAGAACGTCCCCGATGATCCGGTATGGCACGCCGCCGGTGATTTTTTCATCCGGTATCCGGGTTTTCTGGGGGGATGACCGAGCCTTCGGCCACAATGGCCCAGGCCCCTACCACCACATCGAAACCGACCACTGCACCGATGCCGATAACGGCATGGGTTCTGATCAGCCGGCCATGAATAATGGCACCATGGCCCACGGTCACATGATCCTCGAGCTCCAGCAGTCCGTCCGGACGGATATGAAGGATGGCGTTTTCTTCCACGGCCGTGCCCGGGCCGATGTGAATCGTGCCATAATCCCCCCGGACAATGGCGCCGTGACCGATATAGCAGTTATCCTGTATCACCACATCCCCGATCACCCTTGCCGAATCACTGATATAGGTATTTTTTCCAATTTTCGGAATCCGGTCTCCATACTGATAAATGGCCATCTGATTTTCCTTTCAAGCTGATATGTCACCCTATCTGATGATTCAAAAAATATCAACGGCAATCCGGATTGGAAAGGCCCCTGTTGACAACAGGCCTGCAAACCGTCATTTTAAACCCATGAAAAATGAAGACCCTGTTTTGAAAAAAAAGAGGCTGACATGACACCTCTGGCTGAAGGCTCAGAAGCGGCCGCTGCATATCGACTGGCCGTAATTACCTGCAAATTCAAGAAGATCAGACACTCCGGAATCTGACGATCAGATAGAACGCGCGGCCCTTTCCGATACAGGAAACGCCGCGCGTCGTTGGACACCCGCATCAAAAGGATGCAATGCGGTTCAGGTTTTGATCAGGCCAGGTCGAACCGGTCCAGGTTCATGACCTTGTCCCATGCCGCCGCGAAATCAGTCACAAATTTTTCGCCGGCATCTTCACAGGCATAGACTTCGGCCAGGGCCCGAAGCTGGGAATTTGATCCAAAAACCAGATCCACCCGGGTGGCGGTCCATTTAAGCTCACCGGTTTTCCGGTCCCGGCCTTCGAACAGGTTCTCGTCTCCGGAAACCGGAGACCACTGGGTTCCCATGTCCAGAAGGTTCTTGAAAAAGTCATGGGTCAGGGTTTCCGGCTTGTCGGTGAACACGCCGTGGGCAGACTGGCCGAAGTTGGCGTTCAACACCCGCATGCCGCCTAAAAGCACGGTCATTTCGGGTGCGGTCAACGTCAGGAGCTGGGCCCGGTCGATCATGAGTTCCTCGGCCTTTACCGAAAATCTGGCTTTGAGAAAGTTGCGGAAGGCGTCCGCTTTGGGTTCCAGAACGAAAAAGGAGTCAGCATCGGTCTGTTCATCCGTGGCATCGGTCCGTCCCGGGGCAAAGGGCACCGTGATATCATGGCCTGCGTTCTTTGCCGCCTGCTCCACGCCGGCGCAGCCGCCCAGGACGATCAGGTCTGCCAGGGACACCTTTTTGTTGCCGGCCTGGGCGTTGTTGAACGCGACCTGGACCTCTTCCAGGGTCTTAAGCACTTTGGCCAGCTGGTCGGGCTGGTTGACTTCCCAGTCTTTCTGGGGGGCCAGGCGGATACGGGCACCATTGGCCCCGCCGCGGAAATCCGATCCCCGGAAGGTGGAGGCAGAAGCCCAGGCCGTATAAACCAGCTGGGACACCGACAGGCCGGTCGCCAGGATTCTGGCCTTGAGGTCAGAGATATCTGATGCATCGATCAGGTCATGATCCACTGAAGGCACGGGATCCTGCCAGATCAGTTCTTCAGCCGGTACTTCCGGACCCAGATACCGGGACCGGGGTCCCATATCGCGGTGGGTCAGCTTGAACCAGGCCCTGGCAAAGGCATCGGCAAATTCCTCCGGATTTTCAAGGTAGTGCCGGGAGATCTTTTCATAGACAGGATCAAACTTCAAGGACAGGTCTGCCGTGGTCATCATGGGCCGGTGTTTTTTGGCCGGATCATGGGCATCTACCACCATATCCTCGTCATCCACATCCTTGGCCAGCCACTGATTCGCGCCGGCCGGGCTTTTCACCAGCTCCCAGTCGTATTTGAACAATACCTTGAGATATCCCATATCCCACTGGGTGGGTTTGGGCTTCCAGGCGCCCTCGATGCCGCTGCTGATGGTGTCCCCGCCCTTGCCGGAACCGAAACTGCTCTTCCAGCCCAGGCCCTGCTCCTCAATGGGCGCGGCTTCCGGTTCAGGACCCACATGGGTGGCAGGACCGGCCCCGTGGCATTTGCCAAAGGTATGCCCGCCGGCCACCAGGGCCACGGTTTCTTCATCGTTCATGGCCATGCGGGCAAAGGTTTCCCGGACGTCATGGCCCGATGCCACCGGATCCGGATTCCCGTCCGGGCCTTCGGGGTTCACATAGATCAGGCCCATCTGGACGGCGGCCAGGGGGTTTTCCAGGTCCCGGTCTCCGGAATACCGGCTTTTGGGTTTGTCGCTGGTGGCCAGCCACTCCTCTTCAGAGCCCCAGTAGACGTCTTCCTCCGGCTCCCAGATATCCGCACGGCCCCCGGCAAACCCAAAGGTCGGAAGACCCATGGACTCTATCGCACAGTTGCCGGCCAGGATCATGAGATCCGCCCAGGAGATTTTTTTGCCGTATTTCTGCTTGATGGGCCAGAGCAGGCGGCGGGCCTTGTCAAGGTTCACGTTGTCGGGCCAGCTGTTAAGGGGGGCAAAGCGCTGGTTTCCTGTGCCGCCGCCGCCGCGGCCGTCACCCATGCGGTAGGTGCCGGCGCTGTGCCATGCCATCCGGATAAACAGTCCCCCGTAATGGCCGTAATCCGCCGGCCACCATTCCTGGGAATCGGTCATCAGCGCATAGAGGTCTTTTTTGATCGCGTCAAAATCCAGTTTCTTGAATTCCTCGGCATAGTTGAAATCATCGCCCATGGGATTGC
This sequence comes from Desulfotignum sp., assembly GCA_032250905.1. Classification (GTDB taxonomy): domain Bacteria; phylum Desulfobacterota; class Desulfobacteria; order Desulfobacterales; family Desulfobacteraceae; genus Desulfotignum. The sequence goes on from JAVVEQ010000037.1 coordinate 18,572, forward strand.
TTTTGGCGGAATGCTGGTGAAGTATTTTCAGATTGAGCTGGTTGGGCCACCAGTCCCGGTTGGATGTGCCGCTGCCGGCCACCTGACTGGATGATTTACCGGTTACCGGACATTTGCTTTCTTCATTGGACATGTGAACCTCCTTGGATTTCGGGTTTTCAGGAGTCAGCCGCAGCAGGTCTCCCGATCTTAAATAATAATTCATCCTATTTAGCATCTGTTTTCCCAGTTGTCAACCTCTGGAAAAAAAGATAGCATCACGGAAAATGACCCTCACAAACCAATTACCCAGCGCCTGAATATTGGCCGACACATTTTGACACATGGGCTGTGGGAGCTTCAGCATGATTGACCGGCCATGAACAGACCCATAAAATGGAAACAAACCACGGTGACCCGGGAAAATAGCGAAACCGTTCAGGCCAGAGCGCCGGTCATCATTTCCGCCAGCCGGGCCACAGATATTCCCGCATTTTATGCGGAATGGCTGATCCGCAGGCTGCAAGCCGGGTATGCTGTATGGATCAACCCGTTCAACCGGAAGCCCTGTTTTGTTTCTTTTGAAGCGGCCCGCCTGTTCGTGTTCTGGACCAAGAATCCCCGGCCGTTGCTGCCCTTTCTGAATGCCTTTGAAGAACGGAAGATCAATTATTATTTTCAGTTCACGCTCAACGATTATGAAGAAGAAAACTTTGAACCCAACCTGCCGCCCCTGACGGAACGGATTGACACATTCAAGGAACTGTCCGGCAAAATCGGAAAAGAACGGGTGATCTGGCGGTTTGATCCCTTGATCGTGACTCCCCGGTTGTCTCCGGAACGCCTGCTGGAAAAAATTGAATCCATCGGCAACCGGTTGATGCACAAAACCGGCAGACTGGTCTTCAGTTTCGTGGATGTCGATGCCTATCGGAAAGTTCAGAACAGCCTCGTCCGGGAACTGGATCTGTTTGACAGATCGACGGTTCATTCTGCGGAACCGAACCGGAATCAGATTCAAACCATTGCTGGCGGTCTGAAAGCGTTACAGGCAGGATGGCAGGCTCAGGGCTGGGACATCACCCTGGCCACCTGCGGGGAATCCATGGACCTGGAAGCGGATTGCGGCATTGTCAAAAACAAATGCATCGACGATGACCTGATCCGGAAAATATTCAGTCATGACCGCCGGTTGATGCGGTTTGTCGATCATGGAGACTCCGGCGCCGGGTCTGAAAGGCAACTGGAGATGTTCGCCCCCACGGGCAAACCCGATCTCAAGGACAAAGGCCAGCGCAGCGCCTGCGGCTGCATCTGCAGCAAAGACATCGGGATGTACAATACCTGCCGGCATTTCTGTGTCTACTGCTATGCCAACACCTCCAGAAATGGGGTGAACCGCCATTGCGCCCATCACCGTAAAGATGCGGAAAGCCTCATCGATCCAGCATGATAGAACCATGCAAAAAATAAATATAACTATGCTTGACAAAGATAATACGTATGAAGTATGAAGTATTCACTTAACCTGCTTATGGAATTTGCCATGAACACTGAATTGATTGTACCGGATTTAGGCGCATCCAACATACCGGACAAAGTCAGGGACATTCTCAAAACTGCGATTTACGACAGACGTCTCAAGCCCGGGGACAAACTCCCGTCGGAAGAAGAGTTGCGCAAGCAGTTCAAAGTATCCAAAACCGTGATGCGGGAAGCCCTGGGCCAGCTGGTGGCTGAAGGCCTTATCGAAAAGCGCCGGGGGGCACTGGGAGGCAGCTTTGTTGCGGAAGGCAATTCTGAACGCATCCTTCATGTGGTGCTGGACTGTTACCACCTGGGGGGCTTGACCATTGAAGAGGTCATCGATTTCAGGCGGAATATTGAACCGATTGTCCTGGAAATGGCATGTGCCCGCAGGGAAGACTCCGATCTTGACATGTTGAAAACAAATCTGGACACCTGCCGTCAGGCACTGGAAAAAGGAACCATCGACCGCCACAACCAGGTGGATTTCCACCGGCTGATTGCCGTAGCCTGCCACAACGGCCTTCTGGCATCCTCCATGGGCGCAGCCATTAAAATTTCCAGGGAGTTCACGTCAAAACTGCCTTTTTCACTTCCTGAAGCAAAAGAGGATTTTGAATACAATGAAAAATTTTTTGAATGCATCAAAAATAACCGATTCACCCAGGCCCGGGAATTGATGGCCGCCCATTTTGAACGGTCCAAAATGCTGGTGAAGCGCTACCGGTCACTGGATCCCAAAAAATAACACCCATAGAAGGATGGGAAGCGTTGCAGATGAAAACCCTTTATAAAAACGGCACCATTATCACCGGCGCCGGTGATGTGATGGACCCTGGCTGGGTTATGGTTGAAAACGACACCATAAGGGGGGTCGGCCCCATGACCACCCCCTGTCTGGAAACAGATGCCCATGAAACCGACCTGTCCGGACGGACGATGATGCCGGGAATGATCGACTGTCACGTGCACCTTGTCATGGATGGTTCTCCTGACCCTACCGCGCCTTTGATGGCCATGGATGATGCAACCGCCGCCATCCTCATGATGACCCATGCCCGGCAGACACTGAATGCGGGCTTTACCACTGTCCGGGACCTGGGGTGCCTCAACCATGTGGGGCTCAGGGTCAGGGATGCCATCAACCAGGGACTGATTACAGGTCCCCGTATCCTGTGTGCCGGACAGATGATCTGTATGACCGGCGGACACGGCTGGCAGATCGGCAGGGAAGCGGACGGCCCGGAAGAGGTCTGCAAAGAAGTCCGTGCCCAGATCAAGGCCGGTGTGGATGTGATCAAGCTCATGGCCACCGGTGGCATCTGCACCCGGGGCGTGGAACCGGGGCAGACCCAGTACAGTTTCGAAGAGATGCGCGCCGGGATCATCGAAGCCCACAAGGCCGGAATTCCGGCCGCAGCCCATGCCCAGGGCCTGGAAGGGGTGAAGATTGCCCTGAAGGCAGGCATTGATACCATCGAGCACGGTATGAACCTGGATGACGAAGCCATTGACATGATGTGTAAAAACCATGTGCCCCTGATCCCTACCCTGGCGGCAGGGGCCTGTATTCTCCGAAATGGACGGCAATCCGGCATCCCGTCCTTTATTGTGGAAAAATCAGAACGCCATCGCCAGGAGCGCATTCATTCCTGCATCCATGCCTGCCGGGCCGGGGTGACCATTGCCCTGGGAACCGATGCGGGAACCCCGTTCAATCTTCATGGTAATAATGCCGCTGAATTATCGGAACTGGCCGAGACCGGCATGAATCCCCACGATATTGTGCTCGCCGCCACGGGAACTGCGGCCAGAGCCATCGGTATCAGCCATATCACCGGTACCCTCGCCCCCGGCATGCAGGCGGACTTTCTTATTCTGAAACACAACCCTCTGGAAAATATTCAGGTGCTGCTGGACAGACGGACCATCCTGGAGATCCACATGGGGGGAGACCGAATAAAATCAGACGGTATTTTTGACACATGAAGTTATCCGATAATTTTATGATACCCCGGGTGAAAAAATGAAAGCTTATATTATCCGGCGGCTGGTCCAGTCAGTGGCGGTTTGCCTTGCTATCTCCATGATTTCTTTTTTTCTGCTGTTTTTAAATTCCGATCCAGCCCTGCTTCTGCTGCCCCCGGAAGCCGGGCTGGAAGATATCGACATCTTTAAAAAATCCATGGGCCTTGACCGGCCGGTTATCGTTCAGTACCTTGTTTTTTTAAAAAAAATTGTCCTGCATGGTGATTTCGGCAACTCTTTTGTATCCAAAACCCCGGCCCTGGCCCTGATGCTGGAGCGGGTGCCAGCCACGTTGAGCCTTTCTTTGATGGCGGTGGTGCTTGCCAATGCACTGGCCATTCCCATGGGTATTATTTCTGCCGTGAAACGCTACACCCTGTTTGACAACCTGGTCACCTTCCTGGCCATTGTGGGCCAGGCCATGCCCCTGTACTGGCTGGGTATCATGCTTATCATCATCTTCGGCGTGTTTCTGGGATGGCTGCCCATTTCCGGCAGCGACACGATCTGGCACATGATCCTGCCGGCCGTCACGCTGGGGGCCTGGCTGCTGCCGGTGAACATGCGGCTGGTGCGGTCCGGCATGCTGGACGTGCTGAACCAGGATTATATCCGGACGGCCCGGGCCAAAGGACTGCTGGAAAGCAAGGTCATGGTGAAGCACGCATTTAAAAATGCGGTAATTCCCCTGGTAACCGTCACCGGCATGCAGTTGAGCCTGCTCCTGGGCGGAGCCGTGGTCACGGAAACCGTGTTTGCCTGGCCCGGCCTGGGGCGGCTGGCCGTGGAATCGATCCGCATGGGGGATTATCCCGTGGTCCAGGCCATTGTGGTGTTTTTTGCCCTCTGCGTGGTGTTCGGCAACCTGCTGGCCGACATACTCACCGCCTTTATCGACCCGAGAATCCGTCTGGAGTAACCGCATGATTTCTGACACCATCCCCATGCAGCCGGCAGAACAACACGGCAGACCATCCACCCTGTACCGCATCTGCCGCAAAATGTGGCATCTGAAAATGGGTGTCATGGGCGGCATTATCCTGGCGGTGATGCTGGTGTGTGCCGTGGCGGCCCCTCTCATCGCCCCCCATGATCCGTATGCGCAGGATATCATGCAACGGCTGCTGCCCCCGTCCTTCATGGAAAACGGATCAGACCGCCACCTGCTGGGGACCGACAGCGTGGGCAGGGACACCCTCAGCCGTATCATTTACGGGACAAGGGTGTCATTGATCGTTGGCCTGTCCGCAGTGTGCATACAGTTGTCCATCGGTGTCATTCTGGGGCTTATGGCCGGTTATTTCGGCGGCAGGACCGATTCTGTCATCTCCTTTATGGTGAATGTCATGATGGGATTCCCCTTTATCCTGTTTGCCATCTCCCTGGTGGCGGTGATTGGTCCTTCACTGCAGAACATCATTTTTGCACTGGGAGTGACTGGCTGGCCGGTGTTTACCCGGGTAACACGGGTGGAAACCATCAAACTCAAGGAAAGTGAATTTGTCCTGTGCGCCAGGACCCTGGCCTTCAGTACAAAACGTATCCTGCTGGTCCATATTCTGCCCAACCTGCTGCCCGCCATCCTGGTGCTTGGCACGGTTGAAGTGGCCCGGGCCATCATCCGGGAATCGCTGCTCAGTTTCCTGGGTCTGGGAATCCAGCCCCCCACCCCGTCCTGGGGAATGATGCTGGCCGAAGGGAGGGATTATATGCTGGGCGAATGGTGGCTGGCCGCCTTTCCCGGATTTGCCATTTTCCTGAGTGCCCTGGGCATCAATCTGCTTGGAGATGCCCTGCGTGACCTGCTCGACCCCCACATGAGAAAGGATTGACCATGAACCATCCGCTGCCTGATCATATCCTCGAGGTCAAGAATCTCAAAAAATATTTCCCCATCAAAGCAGGGGTGATGAAAAAAACCACCGGACATGTAAAGGCAGTCGATGATATCAGTTTTTTTCTCCGGGCCGGCGAAACCCTGGGGCTTGTGGGAGAATCCGGTTGCGGTAAATCCACAGCGGGCCGGTGCCTGATGAAACTATATGATATCACCGGCGGAAGCATTCTTTTCAGAGGACGTGATATCACTTCCTTCAACCGGCGGGAACTCATAGATTTCCGCAAAAAGATCCAGATGATTTTTCAGGACCCGTATGCCTCTCTGAACCCGCGCATGCGCATCAGAAATATCATTGGAGAAGCCATACGCGTTCACGGCCTGGCCGACAGGGGGGACTGGCAGGACCGGGTGGCGGCACTGCTCCATGATGTGGGACTGCGCAACTCCCACATGGCCCGGTACCCCCATGAATTTTCCGGGGGCCAGCGCCAGCGCATCGGCATTGCACGGGCCCTGGCTATGAATCCGGCCCTGATTGTGGCAGATGAACCGGTCTCTGCCCTGGACGTGTCCATCCAGGCCCAGATTATCAACCTGCTGGACCGCCTGAAGGAAAAATTTGATCTGTCCTACCTGGTGATCGCCCATGACCTGGCTGTAGTGGAACATATTTCCGACCGGGTGGTGGTCATGTATCTGGGGCATATCATGGAAACCGCCACGGACAGGGATCTATACACCCGACCGGCCCATCCCTATACCCGGGCCCTGCTCAGTGCCATTCCCGGCACCGGCAAAAAAAAGAAGCAGAACCGCCGGATTATTTTAAAAGGGGATGTGCCAAGTCCCATCAACCCGCCACCGGGTTGTGTTTTTCACACCCGGTGTCCGGACATGTTTCCTGCCTGCCGGCAGGAAAAACCCCCCATGGTAAAGATATCGGAAGACCACTGGGTAAGCTGCTTGAAATATACAGGATGACCGGCATGACCGAAGACTATCTGCTGAAAGTCGAAGACCTGCACACGGAATTTGCCACCCCGGAAGGGCTGGTCAAGGCGGTGGACGGTTTGTCCTTTACAGTCACCAGGGGGCAGACCCTGGGTATTCTGGGAGAATCCGGATGCGGCAAATCCGTAACCGCATTGAGCATCCTGAACCTGATCAGCCGGCCGGCGGGAAACATATCCCGGGGTACCATTGTGTTTGACAACCTGGAGCTGGGACAGCTGTCAGACAAACAGATGCGCCAGGTCCGGGGAAACCGGATCTCCATGATCTTCCAGGAGCCCATGACTTCCCTGAACCCCTTGTACACCGTGGGTGACCAGATCGCCGAAGTGTACACGGCCCACCACCGGGTCCGCCGGAAAACCGCCATGGCCCGGGCCGTGGTCATGCTTGAAAAAGTTGGCATCCCTTCCCCTGACAAACGGGCCAACAACTATCCCCACCAGCTGTCCGGAGGCATGCGCCAGCGGGTGATGATCGCCATGGCCCTGGCATGCCGGCCCGAACTGCTCATTGCAGATGAACCCACCACGGCCCTGGACGTCACCATCCAGGCCCAGATCCTGGACCTGATGATGACGCTCAAACAGGAAACCGGCATGGCCATGATGATGATCACCCACGACCTGGGCGTGATTGCCGAAGTCAGTGACCATGTTCTGGTGATGTATGCAGGCCAGGCCTTGGAATATGCCCCGGCAGACATTCTGTTTGATCGTCCCCGGCATCCCTATACAAAAGGGATCATGCAGTCGGTGCCCCGTCTGGGGGAAAAATTTATCCACGGCAGGAAAACCCTGGATGAAATACCCGGCATGGTACCCAGTCTGCACCATCTTCCGCCGGGATGCCTGTTTGAACCGCGATGCAAGGTGGCAGAAGAGATCTGCAAACATCAGAAACCGCCATTGACAGACCTGGAAGGAAACGTGAAATGTCGCTGCTGGCTGGTAGCCTGACCACCGGCGGTGACAAGCCATAAATCAATGCAACAGGAGAGGAGAAATCACCATGAAAGTCGTAAAAATTTTCAGGATCGTCCTGGGAGCAGTTATTTTCTGGGGCCTGGTTGCCGGTGCGGCCGGTGCGGCCAAAAATGATACACTGATATGGGCGGTCAGCACCAAAATTCCCACCATGGACATTTATGCCACCACCTCACTGAACCTCACCAATATCTATCACATGGTGTCCGATTCCCTGGTGGAAAGAGATCTGGATGATCTGTCCATAAAACCCGGCCTGGCCCGTTCCTGGAAACGGCTGAATGACACTACCTGGGAATTTTTTCTTCAGCCGGGTGTCACCTTTCACAACGGCAACCCCCTCACATCGGAAGCCGTCCGGTTTACCATCATGGACTGGATACTGAACCCGGAAATGAAGTCCAAGCTGCGGAGCGCCTATACCTTCATCAAGGAGGTGGAAATCATCGATGACCTGCATTTCAGGATTCACACCACCGGGCCCTATCCGCTGGTTCTGGAGAGGTTCTGCACCTTTTTCCCCTATGACCCTGAATTCGGCATGAAAAACCAGGGCCAGGAAGTGGCCCAGTTTGCCATGGGCACCGGCCCATACAAAATGGTCAAGTGGGACAAGGGATCGCAGCTGATGCTGACCGCCAATGAAAACTACTGGGTGGACGGGCTCCCCAAGATCAAAAACATTACTATCCGGGTCATTCCCGAGCAGTCCACCCGGATTGCCGAACTGATATCCGGTAACGTGCACCTGATCTCAAAACTGGATCCGGACAAGGTGGCTCTGGTGGAGAAAAACCCCAGAACAAAAGTACTGGAAACCCCTTCCCACCGCATCAACTTCTGGCAGTTTGACACCCTGGGGCGGGCCGGCAAAAGCCCGGTTCAGGACAAGCGGGTCCGCCAGGCAATCTGGCATGCCATTGACCGCCAGGCCATTATCGACACCATGTTCCAGGGGCATGCAGAAATTATCAACTCCCCGCTGAGCCCTTTTGATTTCGGGTACATTCCGTACCTGGAAGGGCTTGAATACAATCCGGAAAAAGCCAGACAACTCTTGAAAGAAGCCGGGTATGAAAACGGATTTGAAATGGAGGTGATGTATTATTACCCCATCCAGCACCAGTTCAATTCCGCGGCCATGGGCTTTCTTAAAAAAGTGGGAATCACACTGCTCTTGAAAGATTTCAGGGGCAATATCGGCCAGGCCATCGAGATGCGGGACGGGGGCAAGGCCAAAGATGTCGGCAATTTCGGATGGGCCAGCTACATGCTCCTGGATGCGGACGGCACCCTGCCCATCTGGTTTGGTGAGGGATCCAGAAAAAATTATACAGGTGATGCAGAGCTTGCCACGTGGATCGAAGAGGCACGGTTTTCCTTTGACCGAGAAAAACGACGGGGACTGTATGAAAAAGCCCAGAAAAGAATCATTGAAAATGTCTACTGGATGCCCATCAGTACAGTGAATTCCATATACGGCGCTGCCAAAAACCTGAACCTGAAGCTACCCATCAATGAAACCCTGCTGCTCAAAATCGCACACTGGGATATGTAACCACAACACGCCAGCCAGGGGGGAGGTGATGCCTGCTTCGGGACCATCTCCCATCCCGGAGAAATTGCCATGATTATCGACCGGGTGGACATCATCCATGTACAGATCCCACTGCATCTGCCATATCAGACCAGTTACCAGAAAAACACCTGCCTGGACAAACTCGTTCTCAAGGTGTTCACAACAGACGCCGCTGTATTCAGTGAATGCGTATGCAAGGACATCCCCTTTTCCACCTATGAAACCCCGGGAACGGTGAGGACCATCCTGAAAAACTTTGTTTTGCCGGCGGTTATGGGAAAAGAACTGCACTCTCCAGCAGATTTCTGGGAGCTGGCCGGCCGGTTCAAAGGACACAACATGGCCAAGGCCGGCCTGGAAAACGCTGTCTGGGCACTGACATCTTTGAAAAAGAATCTATCCATTTCAGAGCTGCTGGGAGGAACCAGGTCCCGAATCCCGGTAGGCCACGGCATAGGAATCCAGGAATCCGTTGAACAGCTGCTGGATCTGATAGCGGAATACCTGGCCCATGGATTTACGCGGATCAAACTGAAAATCAGCCACGGCTGGGATGTCCAGGTGCTTGAAAAAGTCCGGAACGCCTATCCGGACCTGCTGTTGATGGTGGATGCCAACACCGATTATGCCTGGCCGGATGACCGGGACATTCTGACCGCGCTGGACCGGTTTGATCTGACCATGATCGAGCAGCCCCTGACATGGGAAGATCTGTATTACCATGCCCGGCTCCAGGCAGCCATCCACACACCGGTATGCCTGGATGAATCCATCATCAGTCCCTATACCGCAAACATGGCTGGATTGATGAACGCCTGCCGGATTATCAACATCAAGCAGGGACGGTGCGGCGGGCTGTCTCCCTCCCGGGCGATCCATGACACCGCAAAGCAATATGGCATGGGTTGCTGGGTCGGCCAGATGATCGAGACTGGTCTGGCTCTGACCTATGGCCTGGCCGTGGCCAGCCTTGATAACTGCATCTATCACAATGATCTCATCCCGCCCCGGTATTATCTGAGCGACGATATCATTGTTCCACAAATGACTTTAAACCCCGACAGTACCGTGGATGTGCCGGCCACACCGGGTATGGGGGTAGCGGTTGATGAAAAGAAAATCGAAAAACATACGGTTGCCAGGGATATCATAAAATTATCCTGACAGAATTTCACGGTGACAGTGGATAAAACGAGTTTTTTGGGTGGGATCAAACAGTGAAAAAAATGGTGGGCGGTACAAGGATTGAACTTGTGACTTCTACCGTGTGAAGGTAGCACTCTTCCGCTGAGTTAACCGCCCTTGGCCGTTATTTTTTCAACACGACATTCTTGATACCCTTTTTTTTGACATCGGTCAAGAGATCATTTGCCAATTTTTTTCAAGGGCGTTTTCCCTTGACATATAAAGGGAATTTATTTTATGGAATCTAAACCGCACTATGGAATGCAAATCATTTAAGGAGATAATTCATGGCATATGATTTCAATGTAAACGAAGTGTTTGAAATGGCAATCCAGATAGAAGCGAACGGTGCCAATTTCTACAGAAAGGCTGCTGAATTGCAGCAGGATCCGGACAACAAGGAATTTCTGGAAAAACTGGCCCGCATGGAAGACAAGCATAAAGCCACTTTTGAAGCCATGCGCAAGGACCTCTCCGAAGGGGAAAAACAGCAGACCGTCTTCGATCCGGCCAACGAACTGTCCATGTACCTGAAAGCCATGGCAGACAATCACGGCGGTGAAGGCAACCCGGATGTTGTCGAATCATTCACTGGTGAAGAACCCATTGAAGAGATCATCAACACGGCCATTGGCCTGGAAAAAGAATCCATTCTGTTTTACCTGGGGCTTAAGGATCTGGTTCCTGCCAAATACGGGCATGAAAAACTGGATAATATCATCAAGGAAGAAAAACTGCATATCGCCCAGTTGAACGGATTTTTAAAAAAAATCAAAGGATAATGCATACCGCGCCCGAATAAATCGTTCAGGAAATTTCTCATGTAAAAGTGTTCGAACCATGGGAATGGATTGTAGGAAAAGAAAAAAATAACCGCCGGGGCAAATGAGTTTCTCTGCCCCGGCGGTGCCTGTCTGATGTAGCCCTGCAAAAGGAAGCTGCAGCAGGTTTTCAGTTTATTTTACCATGGATTCCAGTTCAGGGTTGTTTTTGATGGTCTGCTTGTCACCGGCCAGGTGCCGCCGGGCTTTTTCCTTGTTTTTCTTTATCTGGGACTGCACTTTGTCCGCCAGACCGTCAAGGGCGGAATACATGGATTCCGCTTCCTCTTTAGCGTTGATTCTCAATTTGTCACTGATCAGGTTCATTTCCGCAATGTGACGGATTTTCTCAACAGACAAGACCAGGTTTGCCTCACCCGGGGCATCCAGCATCTTGTCCAGTCTGTCCAGTTTTTCCTGGGCATAGGATTTCAGGGCGTCCGAGGATTCCATCTGCTTGAAGGTAATGGCAATCTGCATGAAAACTCCTCCTTTGATAAAGTTGATTCCGGCATCCGAGTACCAGATACCATAACCAAATAATGGCCACCAATGACAGCAAAGTCAATTCTTTTTCCGGTAGTTTTTCTGTTCTTGTTGTGAATCCATGTTTAGGGTATAATTCCTGTCACTGTTTATGCCGATTCCCATAGTCTTGAAAGGAGACTGCCATGATCAAAGCCAGCGATATTATGCAGACCCGCATCATCACCGTGACCCCGGATACCGATATCACCAGGGCCGGGAAAATACTGCTTGAAAACCATATCAACGGAGTGCCGGTGGTCAATGACCAGGGAGAATTGAAAGGTATTCTGTGCCAGAGCGATCTGATCTTTCAACAGAAAGAGATGCCGGTTCCCCCGATTTTCACCATCCTGGATTCCATCTTCCCGTTGTTCTCTTCAAAAAAAATGAATGACGAATTCCAGAAAATTGCTGCTGCCACCGTGGCCCAGGCCATGGTAAAGCATGTGGTCACTGTGACGCCGGAAACACCGGTCAGTGAGATCGCCAGCCTCATGGTGGAAAAACATTTCCATACCATTCCGGTGGTGGTGGACAGAAAACTGGTGGGGATCATCGGCAAGGAAGATGTCCTCAGGACCCTGACCTCGGGTGCATGACCCGGAGTCTCACCAGCACACATGCGGATCCGTCATTGGCGGGCCCGCTCAATCTACAGATAAATGAGAGGCGGGTATGACATATTTTGATTTTACCAGTTTTGAAGTATCGTTTCAGCAATATGTAAAATATGTTCTGGGTAAACCCGTGTCCGAGGCCACGCCGAAGGATCAGCTCAATGCGATCTGTTATGCCGTGGGCAAGTATCTGATGGACATCCACTTCGACACCCGGGAGCGGTATGAAAAAAACAACGTCAAACAGGTGTATTACCTGTCCATGGAATTTCTCATCGGCCGGCTATTGTCCAACAACCTGCTGAATTTAGGTGTTTTTGATGCCTGTGCCCGGTTTTTGAAAAAACAGGGCATGGACCTGGAAAAACTGGTGGAAGAGGAGCAGGACCCGGCATTGGGCAACGGCGGCTTAGGACGGCTGGCCGCCTGTTTTCTGGATTCCATGGCCAGCCTGGACATGCCCGGTTGCGGGTACGGCATCAACTATGACTACGGGCTGTTCCGCCAGGAAATCGTCAAAGGATATCAGCAGGAACGGCCGGATTACTGGCCCAACCGGTCCTCACCCTGGCTGATCCGGCGCTCGGGAGAAAAATATGTGCTGCCCATTTACGGGAAAATCGAAGAGCGCCAGGATAAAAAAGGGCGTTACCAGCCCGCGTGGACCCGTAAAAAACTGTTTGTGGGCCGACCCCATGACATCATGATTGCAGGACACAGAGGCCGCACCGTGAACCGGCTCCGGCTTTTTTCCGCGGCCGCGTCCAGGGATTTTGATATCGGCATTTTCAATGACGGGGATTACATCAAAGCGGTGAGCCGTAAAATCCAGTCTGAAAGCGTCACCAAAATCCTGTATCCGTCCGATTCCAAGGAGGCAGGCAAAGAACTGCGGTTCATCCAGGAATATTTTCTGGTGGCCTGTGCGCTTCGGGACATCCTCCGGGATTTTGAGGCACGCCATACCGACATCGAACAGCTTCATCAACACGTGGCCATCCAACTCAACGACACCCACCCGTCACTGGCTGTAGCGGAACTGATGCGGATCCTGGTGGATGAAAAAAAACTCACCTGGGAAACCGCCTGGGATTTAACGGTCAACACCTTGGCATTCACCAACCACACCCTCTTGCCCGAAGCCCTGGAAACCTGGCCGGTATTCATTGTGAACAAGGTCGTTCCCCGTCACATGCAGATTATCTATGAGATCAACCGGCGGTTCATCTCCCAGGTCAAGGAACGGTTCGGTAATGACAACCAGGAGATGATCGCAAAAATGTCCATCATTCAGGAAGGGAACGAACAGCATGTCCGCATGGCCAATCTGGCCATCATCGGCAGTCACTCGGTGAACGGGGTGGCAAAAATCCACTCCGAACTGGTCAAAAAACAGCTGGTTCCGGAATTCTATTCCCTGTGGCCCGAAAAATTCAACAACAAAACCAACGGGGTCACCCCCCGGCGATGGATCGTGGCGTGCAACCCGGAGCTGGCCAAATTGATCACCGATGCCATCGGCAGACGCTGGATCGCCGACCTGGAACTGATATGGGAGCTCGAAGCGTTTCAGAACGACCCCGGGTTTCTGGAACGGTACCGGGCCGTGAAGCATGCCAACAAAGAATCTCTGGCCACTTACATCAAACAGACCGTGTCCGAAACCGTGGATCCATCCTCCATCTTTGATATCCAGGCCAAACGGATCCACGAGTACAAGCGGCAGCTGCTCAATGTTCTTCATATCATCCACCTGTATTTATCCATCAAGGAAGACAAAAAAGATATGGGTTCTCCCAGGACTTTTATTTTTGCCGGCAAGGCAGCCCCGGGCTACCAGACCGCCAAACTGATCATCAAACTGATCCACAATGTGGCGGACGTTATAAACAGAGACCCGGAAGTGAGCCGGCAGCTCAAGGTGGTGTTCCTGCCGGACTACCGGGTTTCCCTGGCGGAACGGCTCATCCCGGGTGCCGATGTCAGTGAACAGATCTCCACCGCCGGCATGGAGGCCTCCGGCACCGGAAATATGAAATTTGCCATGAACGGGGCGTTGACCGTCGGCACCCTGGACGGGGCAAATATTGAAATTCTCGAACAGGTGGGCGAAGAAAACATGTATATTTTCGGCCTGACCGTGGACGAGGTAGCGGCATTGCAATCCCATTACCAGCCCAGGGAATATCTGGAAAAAGATACCCGCCTCAGGCGTGTTATTTTGGCGCTGCGGTCCGACCGGTTCAGTCAGTCAGAACAAGGGATCTTCCGACCGCTTTTCAATATTCTCATGTCTCCGGGGGATAAATACCTGAATTTTGCCGATTTCGGGGCTTACACTGCGGCCCAGGAAACCATTGCCCGGGATTTTCAGCAGCCTGACAAATGGAGTGCCCGGGCCCTTATGAACACCGCCCGCACCGGCTTTTTTTCCAGCGACCGTACCATCAAGGCCTATGCCGATGAGATCTGGGGAATCCAATCTCAAATCCGGAAAAAAGATCTCTGGTAATCAAACGGTGCGGTTGTCAGGACACCTGTTCCAGCACCAGGGCGGTGCGGGAGGGCAGGTACAGGGACAATCGGAGCTGGGAAGGCTGGGAAGGATCTGAAACGGTAAAAAAAACCTGGTCCGCTGCCAGCCGGTCATGACCCCCGAACCGGCACTGGTCGGTATCCAGGATCAGACGGTATTTGCCCGGGGGCGCATCCACCCGGTAGTCAAAATAAGAACGGAACGGGTGGAAATTAAAAACAAAAAACAGATCATTTCTTGCAAAGGAAAGAATCTTGTGGTCTTCATGAATATAGCAAAGGGCCGGATCATCGGATTCATACAGGCCAGCCTCTCTGGCAACGCGGATCATCCGGCGGTCAAATGCAAACAACCCGAAATACATCAGGTCCGGATCATATTTCAGCGACCACTGACGCCGGGCGTATTTGAATGAGAAATGGTTCTGATAGGATGGAAAGTCCACCCACTCGGGATGGCCGAACTCATTGCCCATGAAATTGAGATATCCGGCATTTGCCGTCGCCAGGGTAACAAGCCGGATCATCTTGTGCAGGGCCACTGCCCGGAAAGTCTCGATACCGGCATGGCTTTTGTGCATGTCCATATAGATCCGGGACCCCATCAGGCGCATCATCAGGGTCTGATCCCCCACCAGAGCCTGATCATGGCATTCCGCATAGGAAATGGTGGCTTCTTCGGCCCTGTGGTTGGTCAGCTCATGCCACAGACGTCCCAGGGGCCAGTCCTCATCACGAATTTCCTTGACCAGTTTAACCCAGAAATCAGCGATACCCATGGCAAACCGGAAATCAAAGCCATATCCACCGGCTTCAGTTGCTGCGGCCAGCCCGGGATAGCCGCTCACATCCTCGGCAATGGTCTTTGCATCCGGATTAAGATCATGCACCAGCTGGTTGGCGGTGAACAGATAATTCAGGGCGTCCATATCCACGTCCGGGCCAAAATAATCCGCATAACTTATAAACGCCCGGTCCAGGCCGTGGTCTGCAAACACCATGGAAGTGACCCCGTCAAACCGGAACCCGTCCACATGAAACTCCTCGAGCCAGTACCGCAGATTGGACAGCAGAAATTTTCTCACCATGGGTTTTCCATAGTCAAAGCACCGGGAATCCCATAACCGGTGCATCCCTTTGGAGCCGTCATGGAAAAACTGGTACAGGGTTCCGTCAAACCGGGACAGTCCCTCCACCTCGTTTTTCACACTGTGGGAATGGATGATGTCCATGAGCACCCGGATACCGTTTGTGTGTGCCGCATCAATGAGCGCCTTGAGGTCCTCGGGCGTCCCGAACCGGGAGGAGGGGGCGAAAAAAGAGGACACATGGTATCCGAATGACCCGTAATAGGGATGCTCCTGCACTGCCATCAACTGAATGGTGTTGTATCCGGCATCGATGATCTTGGGCAGGATATGACGCCTGAATTCAGTCCAGGTGCCGATGCGTTCGGCTTCCAGAGCCATGCCTGGATGGGCTTCGTAGATCAGGGCAGGACCGGAACTGACCCCTGGGAACGGGGACTGCCACACATGTGGATCCGGCGGTTCCCATACCTGGGCGTTGAAAATCAGGGTACACGGGTCCTGAATCACCCGCCTTGCCGCCGTGGGAATCCGGTCTCCCTGCCCCCCGGGCCAGATCACTTTTAAACGAAACAGGTCCTCGTGGGAAAATTGCTCCGCATCAAACCGGGCTTGAAACACGGCATCATCAATTTTGGAAACCTGGAATGCCGGTTCGCACTGCCAAAGGTTTTTGTCACAGAGAATAAACATGTCTGTGGCATGGGGCGCCCACTCCGTAAACACCCACTGTTGCCGGGAATGGTTCAGGTGCAGCCCGAACCTGAGATGGTAGTCGGCGAAACCGGTCAGGGATCCGTCATGCCCGGCCCGGATTTTCTTTTCCAGGTCCTGTGCAGCCCGGTACCGGGTCCGGATGGTTTCGGCATACACCCGCAGCCCCGGATCGTTGAAAATTTCAGGTTCAGACAAGGAAGGGCCTCTGGAGCATTTTTTCATACAGGTTGATATACTCCTGTGCACATCTGGAATGGTTGAACCCCAGCACGCTGTCAATCATGATCCGGTGGATCTGCTGTTCTCTGATCTGTTCATCCATCATGTAAAAATCCATGGCCCGGTCCACGGCCCAGGACAGCCCCCGGGCGTCATGGACATTGAACACAAATCCATTGCCTGTGTCAGCTGCCGGGTCCAGCTGTGTCACCGTATCATGCAGCCCGCCCGTATCGAACACGATAGGCAGGGCCCCGTAAATGCCGCCGATCATCTGGGGCAGACCGCAGGGTTCGAACGCCGAGGGCATGAGCACGAAATCTGCTGCTGCAAAGGCCTGGTGAGACAGTCCTTCGTTGAACCCGCAGATGCTCACCCGCCGGCCCAGGCCGTGGAACCGGACAATCTCGTGAAAAGGTTTTTCATACGCCCCGGATGCCACGGAAACGATCTGTAACCCCTGGTCCCAGTACCGGTCCACCAACTGGTACAGGATCTGGCCCAGCAGCTGACACCCTTTTTGAACCGGGTCCAGCCGGGACGGCCAGAAAAACAACGGGGCATGTTCATTTTCCTCAAGATCCAGAATTTTTTGCAGATAGGTTTTGTTGGCCGCCTTGAATGGTTTGTGGTTCTTGGGGCCGTAATTGTATCGGATCAACTCGTCCACGGCCGGGTTGAATTCCGGTTCCGGCGCATTGAGAATGCCGGTGGCGCATCCGGCATAATACTTGTTGGACAGCTCATTTTTCAGGCAGATCTCCACAAACGGGTGGCGGTCTTCCACGATCTCCTTTAAAAAGGTGGGACTCACCGTATTCACATAATGGGCCGCAAATACGCCCGAGCTGAGAAAATCCACGCGGTTGTGGTCCCGGCTTTCCTCATAATTTTCCGGCGGCTGTTTGAAATACAGCCATTGCCAGAAGGAGGCCGCATCAATGCCACGATCCTCGATCTCCGCCATGGTGGAGGTCATGGTATGGATGTTGTGTATTGTGAACAGACAGGGAATCTCCAGTTTCCGAGACATGGCCGGAATCAGGCCGGTCATCCAGTCGTTGCAGTGAATGATATCCGGCTCCACTCTGGGCATGATATTGTTGATCACCTCCCGCTGGAACGCCAGCGACACCTTCAGATCCATATCCGAATATCCCGAATAGACGTTGTTCAGATAATAAAACGCCCGGTCTGCGGCCAGGTGGATCCGTTCCTCATCCAGGCGCTTGCGGATTTTTGCCAGTTCCCGGCTGTGGGTTTTGGTGGTGGCGCCGTCAAAGATAGACCGGTAATCCGGCAGGGCCACATGCACATCACACCCCAAATCGAACAGGGCGGAAATCAGGGCTGCAGACACATCTGCCAGTCCGCCCGCCTTAGCGGAATAATTGGACCGGTTTCCCATATCTTCCGGCAGATAGGTCACTTCAGGCGTCACAATCAGAATTCTGGGTTTTTGTGTCATATGCCGCCTCCTGTTGCTTGATTTGTCAGCCACCGCGTCACGTGGTCCGTGACTGACGATTATTCATCCATTTCGACCCAGGTAATCAGGCCCGGTGTATTGCGCAGCACCGCATCCCCTCTGGGTATGACCCGGGCCGTATACCCGAAACGCCCGGAATCCGAACACACCACCCGGCATCCGTAGACATGGGTCCCCGGCGCAATGGTGCTCTGCAGTTTCATGGTTTCCGCCCGGCTGCCATCCAGTTCTCCGGTTCCCCGAAGTCTGCCGTGGTAGACCTGGACCTCCACCTCATCCGGGCTCAGTTCCCCTAAAAAGATCTCGAGGATCACACTGAACGTATCTCCAACAGCAAAATCACCGACCGGTTTTATTCGGGGTTTTGATACACGGATATGGGACCACAGGGCATTGAGCCGGGACTGGGTCAATGCCATTTCCCTGGCTTTTCTGGCTGAATCCTCGATCAGATTCCGCAGGTTTCGGGCCGCAGGAATATAGAACCGGGTCGTGTACTCTCTCACCATACGGTCACTGGAAAAATCGGTGATAGCCATTTTCATGGCCGCTTTCATCATCTGGATCCATTTTTTAGGCGGATTGCCCCGTTTCCGGTCATAAAATTTCGGGATCACATCATTTTCCAGGATATTGAACAATGCCTGGCTTTCGACTTCATCCTGATAGTCCGGGTCATCGTAATCCGTGCCGTTGCCGATACGCCAGCCCCGGGTGTCATCATACCCTTCGCACCACCATCCGTCCAGAATGGACAGATTCAGCCCGCCGTTGGCAGCCGCCTTCATCCCGGACGTACCGCAGGCTTCATAGGGCCGTCTCGGCGTGTTGAGCCACACATCACATCCCTGGACCATGTAGCGGGCGATATTGATATCATAGTTTTCCAAAAAAACGATCCTGTGGCGCACTGCAGGCTGACGGGCGAATTCGACAATCCGTTTGATCAAGTCCTTGCCTTCGTTGTCATTGGGATGGGCTTTTCCGGCAAACACCAGCTGAACCGGGTGTTCGGTATTGGTGATCAGCCGGGTCAGGCGCTGGGGATCTTTGAGCAGCAGACCGGCCCGTTTATAAGTTGCGAACCGTCTTGCAAAACAGATGGTCAGCACCCGGTGGTCCAGAACAGTAGAGATCTCATCCAGAACGGTCCGGGCGGCATTGCGCCGTTCATACTGATCCGTCACCTGCTGCCGGCATTTTCGGATCAGGTTGGACCGGTCCAGTTCATGCACATGCCACAGGTCCACATCATCAATGTTGTCAATCCGGGAAACCAGTTCCGGTTCCGACTGCCGTTCTCTCCAGTCGGCCGCCAAAAATCTTTCCAACAGCGCATTTTTGTTACGGGATATATAAGAATTGATATGCACCCCGTTGGTCACATGAAAAATGGGGATTTCCTCTTTCTGGCGCCGGGGCCACAATCCCTGCCACATCCGCCGGGCCACCTCACCATGAAGCCGGCTCACCCCGTTAATGTATCCTGAAAATTGAACCCCCAAACAGAACATGGAAAACTGTCCGTTTTTGCCATCCCCTGGAATGTCTCCCCAGGACAGGAGCTCCTCCACGGAAATACCGAATTTTTCCGCATAAGGGGCGATATAGGGACGAACCCGGAACTTTTCGAATTCATCATGCCCGGCGGCCACAGGGGTGTGGGTGGTGAACACCGTACTGCGTCGACAGATCTGGGAAGCGCTTTGAAAATTGAGACCATACCGTTCCATGATCTGGCAGATACGCTCCAGCCCGGCAAAAGTACAATGTCCTTCATTCATGTGACAGACCGCTGGAAACATGTCCAGGGCTTTGAGAGCCCGGGTGCCCCCGATCCCCAGCAACGCCTCCTGGGCCACCCGGATTTCGCCGTGGCTGGCGTACAGCCGGGAAGTAATATTCCGGATATGTTCCGGATTTTCAGGCAGGTTGGTGTCCAGAAGCAGAAGCCGGATCTTTCCCACGCGAATCTGCCAGACACAGGCATGAATCATGCCGTCGGGCCCCGGAATATCGATCATCAGCTCGTCACCGGATGCCAGAATGACTTTTCGAATCGGCAGATCAAATACATCAATGATGGGATAGGTTTCCTGCTGCCAGCCGTGATGATCCAGGTACTGGCGGAAGTAGCCTTCCCTGAAAAGCAGGCCGATACCGGTCAAAGGAAGGCCCAGTGCGGAAGAGGCCTTGAGATGATCTCCGGCCAGGATCCCGAGACCTCCGGCAAAGAAGGGCAGTGATTCATGCAGACCGAACTCCATGGAAAAATATGCCACGGTTTCATCCGGTCCCAGGGCCAGGTCCGGCACCCGGGACATTTCTGATGACATGGATTCAAATCTTGCCTTCACCCGGGACAGGTGCCCCAGAAAGCTTTCATCTCTTGAAAGCGATTCATACCGGTGCTGGGAAATACGGGCCAGAAAAACCACCGGATTTTTCCCGACCTGTTCCCACACTACCGGATGGATCCGCCGGAACAGGTCAATGGCGTCATCGTTCCAGCACCACCACAGGTTTCTGGCCAGATCGCCCAGAAAGGACAAAGGTTCTGGGATGGCCGGATATACTTTGTAAATCTGCATGTCTCTCATGAACGTCAGGTTCTCCTTACGGATAATTTGTGTACCACCCGGGCCGCCTCACTCACGCCCCAGGCCTGTGCATCACACCCCCTGGGTAAATGGGGAAAATCCCCGTCCAGAATCTCGGGAATAAATCCGGCCGCCCCGGTTCTCATCAGATGTTTCATGCTGCCCAGCCAGGACAGGCAGGTGGCATGGCTGTCTTCGCCGAACACCTTTGCCCAGGCCTCGCAGAATACAGGAAAAGGCCAGGTCCAGGCTGTGCCGTTGTGGTATGCGGGTTTTCTGTTTGTATCCTCATCTCCCTGATACACCCCGGCATACGGGTGGTGAGGATCATTCAGCAATTGACCGTTATGGGCCACCGGCAAAGGCACGGCCAGTTTTCGATCGGCCAGGCTTCTGATACCGCCTGGGACCAGCAATTCCAGGCAGGTTTCCACCGTTTTACGGGCTTTTCCGCCAGGCGGGATCACCCCTAAGGTGATCAACAGCAGCTGATTGGGCCGCAGGGCATCATCCGGCACCGCTCTGGACGCCGGCCCGTCACCCTGCAGGCAGTCGCTGAAATATCCGGACGTTTCGTTCCAGAACAATGTTTCAACCGCCTGACGGACCTGGTCCGCTTTCCGGTGCCAGCCCTTGCCCGGATCGATCATTTCCAGGAAAATCAAGGCATTGTGCCACAGGGCCTGAATCTCCACCGGATATCCCTGGCGGGGGGAACCGGCCGGAAAATTGGTGTCCATCCATGTAAAATGGGATGGACTGAACAACAGCCGGGTTTCCGGATCCATGTGAACCCCTGTCGGGGTTCCGGTTTCCATGGACCGGGCCATGTCCAGAAGGACCTGTCTAAGCGTCCGGCCCTCCAGGTCCTGACCCAGAAATTCGGTATTACCGGATGTTTCAAGCATATCTCTGCAGCAGGCAAAAAACCACAGCGGGGCATCCGATGTCTCGATGTTTGCAGCATCTTCCCCGCAGATCATGTTGGGAAGGGTGCCGGCGCGCTCGAACCGGCCGAACAGGTGGAGAATCGCTTGGGCTTCGTCCAGACGGTCCAGTTCCACCAGACTTCGGCAATAGATCAGGCTGTCCCGGCCCCAGTCCAGAAACCAGGGATATCCGGCGATCACGCTCTTGTCCGGTCCCCGGTCCACCAGAAAGGCATCCAGGGCCTGAACCAGGGCCTGTTCCATCGTAAAACCGGATTCAAAAGCCAGAGACGGCCATTCATTCGATGCCGGGGTCCGGCCGTTGATCACCTGCGCGGTCAGTTCTACCGCATGTCCACCTGCACATTCAATGGAAAAATACCCCGGGCTGAACAGATCAGATGCAGGATCCAGCCCCCGGGTGGCTTCCAGAGGCCGGTGAACCATATACTGCCATTCCGGTTCATGGACAAACCGCCCGGGACTGCCGATATCCATGGTCAGGGTATGGCCGGTCGAAAGAAAAAAATCGAATCCGGTGTCATGGGGGCGGATCCGGGCCGGCCAGTCGTTCTCGGGACCGGTGAATGCCTTGACGGTTTCGTGAAAACTGCGGTCTTCCACATCCGGCCGAATGATCAATGTCACGGGCGTGTCATCGGTCAGCATCCGCTCCCGGTTGTTGTTCTTCCCGGGCCGTGTAATGGACAGCCGGACTTGATTGCTGTGTGATGCAAGCATCAGGGTCAGATCCAGTGCATAATATTTTCCTTCGGATGTCGGGACATGGAACCGCCAACGGCCGGCATTGTTGTAGGAAAACATGAAGCTTTGAAGACAGTCTTTGGCCAGTTCCCTGGAATATCCCTGAAAAATTGCCCAGATGCGGCAGCGGGCCAAAGTCATCCAGCGGTTTTCTGGCATGTCAGGATTCAGGTTCGCTCCCAGAAGGCTGTCATACCGGCTGTGCAGTTGTCCCCAGTCTCCGGAGGCCCGCATCATGCCGCCGGTGCGGGTGGCT
>JAVVEQ010000038.1:0-39301 GCA_032250905.1 Desulfotignum sp.
GTGAAGAAAACAAAACATGCTGTGTCATAGCAGACAAGCTCCCGTGCCGCCATATGACCGAGGCAAGGCCTTCCATGTCCGGATTTGGTATTGATGTCATCCGGTTGATGAACACGTCAGGATGGCCGGTTGTAAAGACAAAGCAGAATAACGGTGGCCCCGAGGACTCAAGCTGGCTTGCTGGACTGGTTTTGGTCGCATAGCTGAACTCCTGAAGCAGGGCCGTGAGATTATTGCAATGGAGAAGCAAAATCAGACATGGAAAGATAATCACGTTCCCTAATCGTTGAAAGCCTTTAATCTCTATGTGGTGATCCCACCGGGATTCGAACCCGGGTTACCGGCGTGAGAGGCCGGCGTCCTAACCACTAGACGATGGGACCACTATCGGAAAAAATATACCTATACCGGAACGGAAAAAAAGTCAACGATATTATGCGGTAAAAGATTTCTTCCGGCCTTTTCGGTAGCCGAAGATCAGATAGATAAGCCATCCGATCAAAGGGATCAGTGCGATAACATGCCACAGTATTTTAATTTTCGGAGAACCGAAATCTTTTCTTATGATATCCACCAGGGCCAGCATGGTGAGGCACAAGGAGATGCCGAAAACCAACAGAACATATAAAATCAGGGTGTCCATGGATTTTTTCAGCCTTCCTTGAGCCGGTCCGATATTTTCATGAGGGTGTCCACATAATAGTTGCTGTGGTTGTAACGGAAAAGGACTTCGTGCTGGCGCTGCCTGGAAATGCCGGGTTTCCATCCATGATGCTTGAGATAGTTGGCTACAGAAAAAATAGCGTCATGGTGATCGAACAGATCGATTCTGCCGTCATCGTTGCCGTCTTTTGCCAGGGTCAGGGCATTGGATGGCATAAACTGGGGAATCCCCATGGCACCGGCATAGGAACCCTGGATGTTTTCAGGGTCGATGCCCTCGCGGTCTGTGTATCGAATCAGGGCTTTGAGTTCTTCGTATCCCCATTTTGAGCGGGTGTCCACTTTTTTCAGAAAAGTTTCTCTTTTCGGTTTTTTCTGATCCGGAATCGCATTCCATATGCGTTCCCGCAGTGAGTCATCAGTGAGGGATGCCATGGTAGCCAGAGTATTAATGACGGTTTGGTTGCCCAGGTAGCTGCCCAGGCGGGTTTCTACCAGCAGAATGGCAGTGATGACGGTCTTGTCCACGCCAAACAGCTCCTGGGCCCGGTCCAGGGATTCCTTGTGTTTCGATATATATTTGAACGCATTGGCAATGGAGTCTTTGGATAAAAACTGGTCATAATTGAGGCTGGATTCGGAATGGACAAAAAACAGGGAAACCCCTTCAGGGGTGAACAAAACCGTGTCTTTTGTCAGAATGTTCTGAATTTTTTCCGGGGCGAATCCATCGTTGATCAGCCGCTGCTTCAGCGTGTCGAACTCAGTACCGGCAGCCGCCTGCCGGGCAGATGCCCAGGGAGCAAGACAGAAAAGAACAAGCAGGAAAAAGCAGTATCCTGGAAAACGTGAGCGCAAACAAGGCAAAATTCCCATATACAGCGTGCCTCCCGAATCAATTCATTAAAAGATAATCTGTTATATCGTATTTTTTTGGGGATTGCATTAAAAAAAAATGCGCGATTTCCAGACTGATCAGGAGTGTCAAAAGGGGCATCATTCCATGAATGACGCCCCTTTTATCTAATGGTTGGAATATGCCTAAATATCGAAATACAGATAGAACTCATGTGGATGGGGCCGGCTGATGACCGGTTTGACCTCGTTGTTCATCTTATAGTCGATCCAGTGTTCAATCACATCTTTGGTGAATACGTCCCCCTTGAGCAGGAACTCATGATCCTGTTTGAGTGCATCAAGGGCCTCTTCCAGAGAACCGGGGGCGGATTCCATCTGGGCCAGTTCTTCCGGTGGCAGGTCATAAATGTTTTTGTCCATGGGATCGCCTGGATCCAGTTTGTTATGGATGCCGTCGATCATGGCCATGGCAATGGCGGAAAATGCCAGATAGCCGTTGCACGAGGGATCCGGGGTCCTGAACTCGATGCGTTTGGCCTTGGGAGAATTGGAGTACATGGGCAGACGGATGGCCGCACTTCGGTTCCGGCTGGAATAAGCCAGGTTGATGGGAGCTTCGAACCCGGGGACCAGGCGTTTATAGGAGTTGGTGGTGGGGTTGGTAATGGCGCACAGGGCTTTGCAGTGCTTCATGATGCCGCCGATGGCCCAGAGGGCTTCGTCAGACAGGCCGGCGTATTTGTTGCCCGCAAACATTGGGTTGCCGTCTTTCCAGAAACTCATGTGGGTGTGCATGCCGGTGCCGTTGTCTCCATAGAGGGGTTTGGGCATGAAAGTAACCGTATGGTTGTACTTATGGGCCACGTTTTTAAGGACATACTTGAACCAGGCCAGGCTGTCCCCCATGTTCACCAGGGAATCGAAACGCAGATCGATTTCCGACTGTCCGGCGGAAGCCACTTCATGATGCTGGCATTCCATGGCAATGCCCAGGTTTTCCAGGGTGAGCATCATTTCGGTTCTCATGTCCTGGTACTGATCGGCTGGCGGCAGAGGAAAGTAGCCATGCTTGGGTTTGATTTTGTACCCCAGGTTGGGCATTTCATCGGTACCCGTGTTCCAGTGTCCTTCCTGAGAATCAATTTCAAAAAACGCGGTATGGGCTTCAGAAGCATACCGGATATTGGAAAAGATGAAGAATTCCGGTTCCGGCCCCACGAAGATGGTGTCGCCTAAGCCTGTGGTTTTCAGGTATTGTTCGGTTTTTTTTGCGATCCCCCGGGGGTCTCTGGAGTAAGATTCACTGGTGATGGGGTCATGGATGTTGCCGATGATGGCCAGGGTGGGCACCTTGAAAAAAGGATCCATTCTGGCTGTATCCGCTTCCGGAATCACGATCATATCGCTGTTGTTAATGGCCTGCCAGGCCCTCATGGAGGAGCCGTCAAATCCGAACCCGTCTTCAAAAGCGGACTCGGTGAATTCACTTACAGGTACTGAAAAATGCTGCCAGGTGCCGATAAAATCCATGTATCGAATATCCACCACCTTTGCATTGTTTTCTTTTGCCAGGGCAAGGACTTCTTTAGGGGTCATAGGTTTTCCTTTCTTTTTAAAGTTGTTTTATTGTAAAGTTATCTCAATTAAAAAATGTTGATCAGATAAACGATTCCTCCCTTGTTAAAGGGCGTCTGTATCAGTTTCTCCGGTCCGGACCCGAATCGCTTTTTCCACATTCAGGACGAATATTTTACCGTCGCCGATTTTACCAGTGTTCGCGGCGTTCCGAACGGTTTCAATGGTTTCTTCGGCCCGGTCGTCTGACACAACGATCTCCAGTTTAATTTTGGGTACAAAATCCACCACATATTCCGCACCGCGATAGATTTCCTTGTGCCCTTTCTGACGGCCGTAGCCGTTGACTTCGGTGACGGTCATGCCGTAAATACCGATTTCACTGAGTGCTTCTTTAACGTCATCGAGTTTGAAAGGCTTGATGACCGCTTCAATTTTCTTCATTTCATACCTCCTTTGCGTGTAGCTGGGGGAGCCGTTCCAAGATGGCTGTTTTAATCTGTTTGAGTTTTGCGGGGTCCTGGATTTTCTGGTCGTCTTCCAGGCTCCGGACGTAGAAAATATCCATGATCTGATCCACCTTGCTTCCCACCATAGCCACATTCACGTTGGTGCCGCAGCGATACAGGGTGTTGGTGATGGTGAAAAGCAAGCCGGCAAAATCATAAGTCAACACTTCAATAATGGTGAAAAAGCTGGATGTGTCATTGTCGATGCGCACCTGGTTGGGTTCGGGCTGTCTTCCCGAAGCAATGGTGATATCTGTGGGAATTTTGTCCACCACTTTATCCAGAAAATGATCATCCAGCAGTGCCTGGGTCAGGTCCTGTTCCGTTTTTTCCCATTTTTCCTTTTCAAATATCCGGTCACTCGGGGCCATGACCTTGAAGATATCCAGAATGTGGGTGTCTCCCAGAGGATACGCCTGGGAGGCCACAATGTTGATGCGGTTGAGAAAGAAAACCCCGGCGATTTTGGAGTAAAATCCGGGTTTGTCCCGGCCGCAGATGGATACCGTACGAATGTCCGAGTCGTCTTCCTGAGAGATCTGCCAGATGAACTGTTGGTTTCCCAGGTTCTGATACAGCTTGATGTGATTGGCGATATGAATGGCCGGCATATTGAGAAGATATCGCTTTGAAAGCGCATCCAACTGTTTGGCCGTGTCTGTTTCCTGCCAGATGTCTCCGAGCAGGGCGGTCACTTCTTCTTTTTTCCGTTGAATCAGGCGCTGGGCTTTTCTGGATGCCAGTTCGCCTGTTTTCAGAATGCGCATGGTTTTCAAAAACAGATCTTTTATCAGATTTTCCGTCCATTCATTCCAGGCCTTGGGGCCGGTGGCCATGGAGTCTGCCACAGTGAGCAGAAAAAGCATGCGCAACAGCCTGATTTTGCCCACTTTGTTGGCGGTGTACACAGCGGTCTCTTCATCAAATACATCCCGCCGTGTGGCGGTTTTGGCCAGCAGCAGGTGATTGCGGATCAAAAATTGGGCATCGGCCGTCTCCGTGGATCTGAATTCCAGCCGTTCAAAAATAGGCCGGGCGATTTCAGCACCGGTATTGGAATGTTCTTTTGCCGGATCTGATTTGCCGATATCGTGGAGCAGGGCCGAGACCCGCAGCAGGGTTTTGTTCCTGATTTCCTTGTAAACATTGGCGTACAGGCTGGTGTTGACATCCGTGCCCGGTTCCCTGAAACTGTTGATCACCTGGACACAGCGGATGGAATGTTTGTCCACGGGAAACAGGTGATAATGATTGTATTGAATTTTGTTCCGGATCGCTTTGTATTCTGGAATAATCCGCTCCAGGATGCCGGTGGACAGCATCACGTTGAGAACGTTGAATTCCCAGAACGACAGGGCCAGAATCTGTTTGAAGATTTTGATGTTGGCCGGATCCTTTCGGATGTCAGTATCCACCAGATGAAGAAATTCCGATACCACGCGCCTGGCTTCGATGGACAAAGGAATCCGGCGTCTGCCGCTTTCCAGAAAAATTTTAAACAGCAGTTCCGGATGCTGGAGAATGACGACGGTATTGGCGAAATACAGCCGGCGCTTGCGGATCACCAGGCCACTGGTTTTGGTTAGGCGCGGGGTGACAGCTTCCTTTCTGATGCGGCTGCTGGTCATGATGTCTTCAAACGTGATCTGGTTGATCTGCTTGAGAAAATCCATTCTGGCATGCAGATCTCCCAGAAAGATCTCCACATCCGCCCGCCCACCCTGATTTTTGTAGTTGAGCCGGTCTGCCATTTCGGTTTGATATTCAAAATGAAGGGTGTCGCATTTGCGGCATGTAATATGGTGGAGCCAGTTTCTGATCCGCCAGATGTAATTCAGGGTTTTACCCAGGGTATGGTATTCGAAATGGGACAGGAAACCATAATATTCAAGGTCCCGGCGTTCCTTGATATCGGACTTTATTTTGGCATACCACAAAAGAGTGTGGTAATCTCGTAATCCACCGAATCCGGATTTCAGATCCGGGGTTACCAGAAAGGTGGAATCACCGAAATTTTCCAGCCGTTTGATGCCGTGCTCAAACAGATAATCCAGGGTCTGTTTGTAAAATCGTGTGGAGAGCAGGTGTCTGAATTTTTCCTTGAACCGGGAATAGATCAATGAGTTCCCGCAGATGAACCGCGCGTCCAGGACCGTGGTGAGAATATCAAATCGTTCAAACGCCATGTCGACACATTCATCCACGAATCGTACCGAGTAACCGACTTCGAATCGCGCGTCCCACAGCGGGTAGACGATTTCCTGTACAAAGGCTTCAACCTCGGGGGGCACCGCCTCATCGAACAGGATCAGCAGGTCGATGTCGGAGTGGATGCATTGTTCCTTTCGGCCATATCCGCCCAGAGCGATGACTGCAAAGGGTTTTCCGGCGATGACCATTTTTCGGGCTGTAATGCTTTTTTCATACACGGTGAAAACATATTCATCCAGAATTCGGGTCAGGTCACCCAGAAAATCCGAGGCAGCATCTGCCAGAAATTTCAGGACCAGGTGCTCTTTTTTTCGGATCAGGTTTTGAACCGGTGTTTTCTGGATATGTGTCTTGGTTTCCATGATCTTTAAAATCTATGCAATGGACGTGCCAGCCTTTGTTTTGCAATGGGTTCTCCCGCTGGGCGAGGCATATCTCAGTATATTTAAACAAAAATAATCAATAGAATCTGTTAAATAACAAAAATGTTGATTAAAGGTCAAATGAAATTACATTTTTGTGAAACAGAGTGGGAAAGAGTTTGAATTATGAAAGAGGTTCTCTATAACGGGCCATCAGAAAACAGCCGGTGCCGGGCAAACAACCGGGGAATAGACCGCTCCGGCTGCTGGAATGAAAGAGACCCTTAAAAAAACAAAGTTATTCTTTTTCAATTTTCTCCGGTTCTTTGTCTTTGTCTTCCAGAGGTTCTTTTGTGGCTTTTTTGAAGTTTTTTATCCCTTTACCCAGCCCGGCACCGATTTCAGGCAGTTTCCCCGCACCGAAGATGATGAGGATAATGACGAGGATAATTATCAGTTCCGGCATTCCGATTCCACCAATCATGGGTCTCTCCTAGTTTGTCTCATGGCTGAAAATTGTAAATAAAATCTCTTAGCACTATGCGGCATCAGTGTCAATGGTTTCGAATTCGTAAGTATAAAATAAAAAATACAATTTTGTTATTTAAGGCCCTGAGCTCTGGTTTTTTTATAAATTCCTTGTGGAAAAAAAGGAATTGCTTCATATTTTTCAGTTGTATTGAGTTTAACTTTTTGGATTTTCGGAGAGAATGACCCATGAATGAGAATATGACCCAGGAGTTTCAAGGCGCCACAAAATATGTGCTGGACCAGGAACTGGCCGCCATTGTCAATATATCCATGCGGCTTGAAATGCCGCTGCTCCTGAAGGGAGAGCCAGGCACCGGGAAGACCATGCTGGCCTATGCCATTGCAGAAAACCTGGACATGCCGTTGATTGTCCTGAACGTGAAGTCCAGCATGAAGCTGGTGGAAGCCCTGTATCAGTATGATACCTTGACCCGGCTCAATGATTCCCGGTTCGGTGATTCCAAACGGGATGTGAGCAATATTGATGAATACATCAAAATGGGGAAAATCGGGCAGGCCTTTGTGGCGGACCAGAGAACCGTGCTCCTCATCGATGAGATCGACAAGGCAGACACTGATTTTCAGGATGACATGCTGGATGTGCTGGACCAGATGCAGTTTGATATCATTGAAACTGACCGGACCATCAAAGCCTCACAACGACCGGTGATCATCATCACGTCCAATGCCAAAAAAGATTTGTCTGATCCGTTTCTGGGACGGTGTAATTTTCACCATATCGCGTTTCCGGATCCCAAAATGATGCGCAAGATCATCCATGTCCATTTCCCGAATCTGGATGAAATACTGGCGGAGAATGCCATCAAGGCGTTTTTCAGCATGCGGGACATTGACGGTATTGAAAAGAAACCCGCTACAAGGGAGCTTATCAACTGGATTCGGGCCCTGAACGCGGACCCGGATTTCCGGGTGAAAGACCTGATCAACGGGAAACTGCCGTTCCTGGGTGTATTGTTCAAAAAAAGTCCGGACTATGAACGGGCTCAGAATTTGACATCCAGAAGACGCCTGTTTTAAGGGATGTCCCCATGTTTGTGAAATTTTTCTATACCCTTAAAGAGGCGGGTATTCCGGTATCGCCCACAGCGTTTCTGACGCTGCAGAAAGCCCTGTATAACGGCATGGTGGCCGGTCTGGATGATTTTTATACCTGTGCCCGGGCCATCTTGATCAAAAGCGAGCGGTATTTCGACCTCTATGACCAGGTGTTTGCCCATCATTTTGAAGGAGTGCCGCTGCCGGAGGATCAAGGGTTTGAGATCGATGAAATCGCCCGCGGATTGCTGAACGAATGGCTCAAAAATCCTAAAATCGTGGCTGATGCCCTGGGCATAGACGAAGACAAGCTCAATAAAATGACGCCGGATGAACTGATCGCTTATTTCAAGGAACGGCTCAAGGATCAGGACGGACGTCATGACGGCGGCGGCAAATGGATCGGCACGGGCGGATATTCCCCTGTGGGCCATTCCGGATATCATCCCGGCGGCATGCGGGTGGGCGGTGTGTCACAAAACAAATCCGCGGTCAAAGTAGCCAATGAACGACGGTACAAGGATTATTCAACTTCCGGTCCATTGACGCAGGCCAATATCGGTGAAGCCCTCAAACGGTTGCGCAATCTGGTTCCGGCAGGACCCAGAGATCAGGTGAATGTGGATGAGACCATCCGGGAAACCATGCGCAATGCCGGTGAGATCGAGCTGGTGTTCGACCGGGCACTCAAGGATCGCCTCAAGGTGATCCTGGCCATCGACAACGGCGGCTGGTCAATGGATCCGCACATTGATATCGTTCAGACCCTGTTTGATTATGCACGGGCCCAGTTCAAGGAGGTTAAGACCTATTTTTTCCACAACACCATATACGATTATGTGTGGGAGGATCCGGCCCGGTACAAGAAACCCAAAAAAATTGTGGAATTCACCCGGAATTACACGGAAACACGGCTGATTATTGTGGGAGATGCCAGTATGGCGCCCTATGAGCTGATGGCCCACGACGGTTCCATTCATATCAGTGAACGCAGCGGCCGGCCCAGTATTCAGCAGCTCAAGTTTCTGGCTGAGACATTTTCTCACTGCGTGTGGCTCAATCCGGTGCCTGAATCCATGTGGGGGTATACACACACCATCATGACCATCAACACCATTTTTCCGATGTATGAGCTGTCTCTGGATGGTCTGGAAAAAGCGGTGACAAAACTGATGGCCAAAGATTAGGTGCTGCGGGTCAGGTAAAACAGGTGCTGAAAAACCGGTTGGTGTTGTTGAAAATGGTGACGGCCAGGTCTTCGGGATCCTGGTTCCGGATCCCGGCCAGCGTTGTCAGTACGGATTCCACAAAAGCCGGTTCATTGCGGCGGACCCTGTTCTTCTGGGGGGCCGGCGTCAGATAGGGTGCATCGGTTTCAATGAGAATCCGGTCTTCGGGAATCAAAGACGCCATCTCCCGGAGATACCTGCCCCGCTTCTCAATCGTCAAAATCCCCGTAATACCGATGTGATATCCCAGGTCCAGGTATTTGAACAGTTCGGTGCGGGTGCCGGAAAAGCAGTGGATCACACCTTTTCTGGACCCGGGTCCGTCAGACTTGACGATGTCATAAAACCGGCCATTGGAATCCCGTTCATGAAAAATCAACGGCAGATCCAGTTCTCCGGCAATGGCCAGCTGGGCCTTGAGGCAGGCCTCCTGATCTTTTTGAGGTGAAAACATGCGGTTGAAGTCCAGACCCGTTTCTCCCCAGGCTTTGACACAGTCGTTTTCTTCTGCCAGGCGGATCAGGCGGTCCAGGATGTCCGGGCTGCAATGGGCCGCATAATGGGGATGGATGCCCACAGCTGTGATGACATTGTTATGCAGGGCGGCAATACGGATGGCTTTCAGGGCGGTATCCGCATCCACTCCGGCAATGGTCATGGCCCGGACCCCGGCGTTTCGGGCCCGTTCGAAAACTGCATCCATGTCTTCTTCAAAACAGGGATCATCAATATGACAATGGGAATCAAATAATATCATAACAGCTGTCCTGATAGTTTTAAATGCAAAGCCTTCACTGTTTGGAAGAAGCCGGGTTTACGGGTCCAGTGAAGGCTTGGGTGTAAGAAAAACTGTTTTCAGCACTCCTTGACACAACCCGTATATATCAGTAAATTCGGCCTCAGTCAATTGAAGTGACGTCAGGTGTGTCAATTCAAACGCAGATGGATTGGAAAGAAAATGAACCTGGACACGGGAAAACACGCCATTATCCGGCTGTTTAATGTTACCAAACATTATGGGGGCAAACCGGCATTGCAGAATGTATCCATGGATATTCTGCCCGGGGAGTTCGTGTTTATCTCCGGGCCGTCCGGTGCCGGCAAATCCACTTTGCTCAAAGTGCTGTATCTGGCAGAAACTGTGTCTGACGGCCAGATTCTCATCAACGGCATGAACCTTTCCAGAATAGTTCCGGCCCGGCTGCCTTTTTTGCGGCGGCGGTTCGGCATGGTTTTTCAGGATTTCAAACTGATACCCACCCTTACAGTGTTTGACAATGTGGCCCTGGCCCTGGAAGTGGCCGGCAGAAAGCCGGCGGCAATCAAAAAAAAAGTCATGCACGTGCTGCGGATCACCGGTATGGAAGAAAAAGCCCATGTGCTGCCGCCCACATTGTCCGGAGGGGAGCAGCAACGGGTGGCTGTGGCCCGGGCAGTGGTAGGAGATCCGGAGATCATTCTGGCGGACGAACCCACCGGCAGCCTGGATCAGGTTTCTGCAAGGCGGGTATTGGAAATCCTGCTGGCATATCACAAGAAGGGCGTCACAATTCTGGTGGCCAGCCATCATCTCCGGCAGCTGGAAACGGTGGTGACCGGCCGGAGTATCGTGTTGGAAAAAGGGCGGCTGACATCCGCCGTCCATCTGGACCCATACAGGGTTCGCGACAAAAGGGGTGCTATCTGTCATGATCCGCTGTCTGAATAAGTCTCTGGCAGATATTCGTTCCAACCGGTTTTTAAACCTGATTACCATGGTGACGATTTCCTTATCCATCCTGGTGGTATCGCTGTTTCTGCTGTTTTTTGAGAATCTGGGGCGGATCATGGACAGCTGGGGCCCGGAAGGCCGGGCCATGGTTTATCTGATGCCTGAGTTTTCCATAACCATGCGACCCGGGTTGGAATCCGCCATTCAGGACATGGAAGGGATCACCCGGGTTACCTTTGTTTCAAAAGAGCAGGCACTGGCACGTCTGAAAAAGGAGATGGCCGGATCCACGCATTTTCTGGACACTGTGAAAGAAAATCCACTGCCCCATGCCCTGGAAATTCAAATACAGACCCGGGGTGATTTTGGACAGGTGGAGGATCTGGTTGAGAAAATCGAGTCCCTGCCCATGGTGGAAAGTGTGGAATACGGCCGGAAATGGCTGGCCCGGTTTCTTCATCTGTTTCATCTGTTTCGGCTGACCGGATATGTGATGGGGGCGCTGTTTTTGTTGATCGCTTTTTTTATTACAGCCAGCACTGTAAGGCTGGTGTTTCATGCCCGCCGGTCGGAAGTGGAAATCATGCGCCTGGTGGGGGCGACCGACCGGTTTATTAAACTGCCTTTTTACATGACAGGTTTGATCCAGGGGGGGGTGGGCGGAATTCTGGGATTGCTGATACTTTATATCGCGTATCTGGTGATGGGTTCGGGGATTTCACAAAGCATGGGGGATCTGTTCCATGCCGATATCCGGTTCCTGTCCTTTGGGGCCATGGCAGGGCTTTGGGCTGCCAGTACATTTCTGGGATGGTTTGGATGCTATCTTTCCTTGAAACGGCTGTTAAGATAATTGTGCTTTCCGGCTGTCTGTTAGGCGGTCTGTCCGCCGGTCTGCAGGCAGAGAATCAGGATGCTCTGCAACGGCGGAAACAGGACATTGAAGCCCGGATCCGGCAGGAACAGGAACAGGTTAAGGATTTCACCCTGAAGGAAGCACGCCTGATCGATCACCTGGATACCATCGATTTTCAATTGAACCAGGCCCGGGTCCGGGCGAATGAACTGTCATCCCGAATCAGTGCGGTGGGAAAAAACATGGCTGCCATCCGGTCAGACCGGGAGACACTGTCGCAACGGATTCATGAACGGCGGGCGTATGCCGAAAACCGTCTGGCCGCTCTTTATCGCATGCATGTTGCGGGTCGCCTGAATATGATGGTTCCGCCGGCCACTTTTTTTGATTTACTGGTGACCCGGCGGGCCATGGAAAGGGTGGTGAATTTTGATTATGACATTCTGGATGACCTGAACAGGGACATGGCACGGGTGCAGTTACTTGAAGCCCAGCTGGGTGAACAGAAAGCAGCCATGAACAAGCTGGAAAAGGATATGACCGAAGAAATCCAAATCATGACCGCCACATCCAGAAAAAAACAGGAAATTCTTGAGGCCATTCAGCTGCAGAAAAAAATATCTCATGCTGCCCTGGCTTCATTGAAAAAATCGGCCTCTGCCCTGGATCAACAGATTGCCGCCTTGGAAAAAAAGACCGAAGCCGCCCCGGGCCTGGTAGCGTTTTCCAGTCAGAAAGGCCGCCTGGTGCCGCCGGTGGCAGGGGAAATCATATCCCGGTTCGGTATGAAACAGCTGGGTGATTACAAATCCTTCACTTTTCAAAGCGGAATTGATATAAGGGGGGAGCAGGGCGAACCGGTCCGGTCCGTGTTCAGGGGCGACGTCATCTTTGCTGAATGGCTGAAAGGGTATGGGAACATGGTAATCATCAACCATGGGGAACATTATTATACCCTGTATGCTTATTTACAGGAAGTGTTCAGGAAAAAAGGAGATACTGTGGATACCGGTGAAGTGATTGCCACTGTGGGTGAAACCGGATCTCTGAAAGGTGTGTGTCTCCATTTTGAGCTCAGGCATCATGGTAAACCGGTGGATCCCTTGAAATGGTTAAAAAAGGAGCATAAAAATTCATGACGATTCGATCTTTATCGCTTTCGAAATATCTCAGAGCCCTGATGGTTCTGGGACTGATATGTTTTGTATACACCCCGTTATCCCATGCTGAAGAAGCAACCCCCTATGAGTCC
The DNA here is from genome assembly GCA_032250905.1 of Desulfotignum sp. GTDB lineage: Bacteria > Desulfobacterota > Desulfobacteria > Desulfobacterales > Desulfobacteraceae > Desulfotignum. The sequence goes on from JAVVEQ010000038.1 coordinate 12,814, forward strand.
CTCAAATTGTTTGTGTCGGTCCTGGAAGAACTGGAAAAAAACTATGTGGAGGATGTGGATGCTGAAACATTGATTCACAATGCGATCAAAGGGATGGTGGAAAATCTGGATCCGCATTCCAGTTTTATGCCGCCCCAAGCGTTTGAAGACCTCCAGGATGATACCAAAGGGGAGTTTTCGGGGATTGGCATCGTGATTACACTCAAAGACGGCATTCTGACGGTCGTATCTCCCATCGAGGGAACCCCGGCGTATGAAGCAGGTATCTATGCCGGCGACATGATTGTCAAGATCGATGGTGATTCCACCAAAGGAATGGCATTATGGGATGCGGTGAGACGAATGCGCGGGCCCCGGCATGAAGAAGTCCTGATTACCATTATCCGGGAAGGTGAGCCTGCTCCCCTGGAATTTTCCCTGAAAAGGGATCTGATTCCCATGACCAGTGTTCGGTCAGCCGTGCTGGCCCCTGGATACGGATATATCCGGGTGACCAATTTTCGAATGAACACCCATGAGGAGATGGGCCGCCAGCTGGAAGAACTGGAGACAGCGGATTCTCCCCTGAAAGGCCTTGTCATTGATCTGAGGGACAATCCCGGCGGGCTGTTGGATCAGGCCATCAAAATGGCGGACCTGTTTCTGGATGATGGAGCGATTGTTTCCATCAAGGGACGGGATCAGAAAAACAACCAGATTTACGAAGCCCGTCCGGACCGATCGGACAAGAAATATCCCGTAGTCGTGCTGATCAACGGCGGATCTGCCTCAGCATCTGAAATCGTGGCCGGCGCACTGCAGGACCATTCGCGGGCGCTGATTCTGGGAACCCCCTCTTTTGGGAAAGGCTCGGTTCAAACGGTTCGTCCCCTCAAGGATGGATACGGATTGAAATACACCATTGCCAGATATTACACGCCCAACGGCCGTTCTATCCAGGCCAAAGGAATTCAACCGGATATTGATGTGGCATCCGGTATTGTGGAAGAAAACCGGAAAAAACCGTCTGCCTTCGATCGGATGATCAAGGAAAAAGATCTGCCTCACAGTCTGACGCCGGAAGATACAGAGGAAACCCTTTCTGAAGATTCAGGCGTGGAAACATCCGGAGAACAGCGTCAGCAAAGGGAATCAATCCAGCTTCTTCAGGATGTTCAGGTGAAACGGGCCCTTGATATCCTGATCAGTTACGGGGTGTTCAGTAATCTAAATGACAAGTAAAAAGACGTCTTCCCGAAAAACGGCGGCTGCCAAAAAACCGGCCAGGAAAAAAAAATCCGCGGCTTCCAGACGCAAGAGCACCAAAAAAACACAAACAGATCTGACGTCACAGTTGAAAAAGATCGGTATAGGACTGATGATACTGGTAGCGGTATGTCTGACCGGGGCCATGATCGCGGATCTGCTGATTCGTCAGCCGGCGCCTCCTGCCCCTGAAAACACCGTGACCCAAACCACCCCGTCCTCCGGAAAAAAGGATACCCGAAAAAATTCATCGTTTCGGGAGACGTCTTCCAAAGGTCCCAAAGATATGCAGGGGGCGGATCATATCGCACCACAGTCCGGGCTGATGGAAAAGAACGGCCACCCGGTACTGTATGAAGTGTTTGAAGAAACCGTGGATTCCCCAAGAACCGGAACGGATCCCCGTCCGGGCACAAAAAGTGATGACCGTCTGGTTGAAATCGCCCTGATTATCGATGATATCGGGTATGATCAAAAGATGGCCATGGCCCTGTATGGGCTGGAACCCAATATCAGCTTCTCAATTCTTCCCTGGTCTCCCCATGGCCGGGCCATTGCCGGGATACTCAAGCAAAAAGGGGCGCAGATCATGCTTCATCTGCCCATGGAACCGGTACAGTATCCGGAGGTGAATCCCGGCCCCGGGGCCCTGCTGACAGGTATGGCCCCGGATGAACTGATTGCCCAGCTGGAAAAAAACCTGGCTGATGTTCCCGGGGCATCCGGCGTAAACAATCATATGGGATCCCGGCTCACCACCGAAGCCAGTCAGATGTATCAGGTATTTACCATCCTCAAAAAAAGGAATCTGTTTTTTGTCGATTCCGTCACCGCACGCAGCTCACAATGTCGGGCAGCGGCCCGCCTGCTTCAGGTGCGGTTTGGTGAGCGGGATGTGTTTCTGGACAATATTCAGGAACAGGGCTATATCACCGGCCAGTTTGCCCAGTTGAAAAAAATTGCTCAAAAACATGGCCGTGCCATCGGAATAGGCCACCCCTATCCTGCCACCCTGGCGACATTGAAAACAGAACTGCCCAAAATCAAAGGAAAAATCAGAGTTGTTCCTGTCAGCCGAATGATGGTGATCCCCGGCTGACCGGCAAGGAGAAAAAATGACACAGATCTGGAAACAGCCAGTGAGTCTGGCACCGTTTGCACCGGTTATTGATCAGACCATTGTGGGCCATATGGGCATTGAATTTACCGATTTCGGTCCGGATTATATCTGCGCCACCCTGCCGGTGGACCACCGCACCATCCAGCCCATGGGGATACTGCACGGCGGCGCATCCGTGGTGCTGGCCGAAACCCTGGGCAGTGTGGCCTCTTTTCTGGCCCTGGACTCAGATCATTATTCCGTGGGACTTCAGATCACTGCCAATCACCTCAAGCAGGTGCGCTCCGGAAAAGTGACCGGCACGGTCCGGCCGGTCCATCTGGGCCGCACCACCCATGTCTGGGATATCACCATCAAAAATGAAGCGGAGGAACCGGTCTGCGTGTCCCGGCTCACCATGGCGGTGATGCCGGTATCCTGAAAAAAGAGACCTGCATCGGTAAGCTGGAAGCCATTGAGCACACCTGTCTAAAACAGGTGATATTTGACAAAAAAACAGATGCGACCACCGCAGCCGGCGGCATTGTCGACATCGTATTCAACGGAGTGAAACATCATGGATGTGATTGATATTGAGGCGGTCTTAGCCAAAGCTGCCCAAAAAAACCGGTCCGCACTCACGGAAGCAGAGGCCAAACAGGTTTTCAGGGCCGCAGGCATGCCGGTGGTTCAGGAGATTACCGTGAAAACAGCACGGGAGGCAGGGGATGCAGCCCGTCAACTGGGGTTTCCAGTGGTTTTGAAGGGGACTGGAACCACCCTCTTGCACAAAACCGAAGCCGGTCTGGTGCATCTGGGCCTGGACACTGAAAAACAGGTAGCGGCGGCGGCTCAACAAATGACAGCCCGGGCCGGGAACGATCTGGAAGGATTTCTGGTACAGCCCATGATTCAGGGAAAACGGGAGCTGGTGGCCGGCATGTTCAGGGATCCCCAGTTCGGACCGGTGATCATGTTCGGCCTGGGCGGTATCTTCACTGAAGCGCTCAAGGCGGTGGTTTTCAAAATCGCGCCCCTGAATGAGGCAGACATGGACGACATGCTGGTCTCCTTTCCCGGATCAGACCTGCTCACCGCATTCCGGGGAGAGGCTGCCTGCGATATCCGGGCCTTGAAGGCGGTGCTGAAAGGGCTGTCTGATCTGGCGGTCTCCCGGCCTGACATTGGGGAAATCGACATCAATCCGTTGATTATTCAGCCGGACGGCCAGCCCGTTGCGGTGGATGGCCTGATTTTGTTCCAGATTCCTGAAGATGCTGAAAAAAAATATCCTCCCGTGGATCTGAACACCCTGGGCGCCTGTTTCTATCCACGGTCCATCGCTTTTGTGGGTGCATCGGCCACTGCCGGCAAATGGGGGCATATGCTGCCTACCAACACCTTGTCCCGGGACTATCAAGGCCGTGTATACCTGGTGAATCCTAAAGGAGAGCCGATCATGGGCCGCCCGGTTTTCCGGTCAGTGGCGGATATTCCCGAAGATGTGGACCTGGCTGTCGTGACCATCCCGGCCCGGTATGTCAAGGATCTGATTCCGGAGCTGGCAGCCAGAAATGTCAAGGGAATGCTTTTGATCACATCCGGGTTTCGGGAAGTGGATGAAAAAGGGGCGGCCCTGGAAAAAGAAGTCGTGGATGCGGCTTCCGCCGCTGGTATTCTGGTGCTGGGACCCAACACTATGGGAATGTGCAATCCCCATGCACAGCTTTACTGCAGTGCGGCACATGCCTATCCAGTGCCTGGTTCCACCGCCCTGGTGTGCCAGTCCGGGAACATGGGAACGCAGCTGCTGGCGTTTGCAGAGCAGCAGGGCATCGGCATCCGGGCGTTTTCCGGATCCGGCAACGAGGCCATGGTCACCATCGAGGACTATATGGAAGCGTTTGAGATCGATGCGTTGACCCGCACCGTGGTGCTGTATATCGAAAGTGTCAAGGATGGCCGCCGGTTTTTTAACAGTGCCCGGCGGGTGTCACGGAAGAAACCGGTGGTGGTGCTCAAGGGCGGACGGACTGAAATGGGCCGGCAGGCAGCGGCCAGCCACACCGGGGCCATGGCTTCGAATTCCAGGGTGTTTGACGCGGCCTGCAGTCAGGCCGGCATCATACAGGTGGATCAACCCCTGGAACTGCTGGATCTTTCTGCGGTCTTTTCTTCTCTGCCCCTGCCCAGGGGCAACCGGGTGGCCATCATGACCCTGGGGGGCGGCTGGGGGGTGATCGCCACGGACCTGTGCACAGAGTACGGGCTGGTGGTACCCCCACTGTCCAGAGATATCATTGAGCGGCTGAACGGTCTGCTGCCGGATTTCTGGAGCCATGGCAATCCCGTGGACCTGGTGGGAGAGGGAAACCCGGATGTTCCGAAAACCTGTCTGGAAGAACTGCTAAAATGGGATGGGTGTGATGCGGTCATCCATCTGGGAATCCATGGCAGAAGAGTTCTGGTCAACAACATGGCTGAATCCATTTCCAAGACCGATCCATTGATCACCCCGGAAAAGGCGGCAGAGTACAAGAAAGCGGTATTGGCCATGGAGGAGGATTATATCCGGTTTGTGGTAAAGATGACGCACAGATACAGCAAGCCGGTGTTGGGGGTGAGTCTTTTGACGGATGGGGATAGCAAAACCCTTTACCGGTTTGATGATCTGGATTACAAAGGGGTCTTTTTCGCCTCTCCGGAACGCGCTGTAAAATCGCTGACCGCCATGGTTCGGTATCAGGACTGGTGCCGGAAACAGGATGAAGCAGATCCCGGTTGAAACCTGTCCGGTTTTGTTCTAAAGTGATCATTTAAAATTTGAACCCTTAAATTCCAGGAGACAGCCATGACATCCCAGGTAACCACATCCACATTTATGAAAATGAAGCAGCAGGGCAGAAAAATTACGACATTGACTGCGTATGATTATCCCTTTGCACGGATCATGGATGAAGCCGGTATTGATTCCATTCTGATCGGAGATTCCCTGGGCATGGTGGTGCAGGGCAGACAGACGACACTGCCGGTGACCATGGATGACATGCTGTATCATACCGCCATGGTCGCAAGGGCCTGTCAACGGGCCCTGGTGATCGGGGACATGCCCTTCATGTCCTACCAGGGATCCGTGACGGAAGCGGTTCAAAATGCCGGCCGGTTTCTGAAGGAAGCCGGTGCTGCTGCCGTGAAACTCGAGGGCGGGGCAGATGTGTGCCCAGTGATTTCCGCGTTGGTCAAAGCAGGTATTCCGGTGCAGGCTCATATCGGTCTGACCCCCCAGTCGGTCCATCAGATGGGCGGTTTCAAGGTACAGCGGGATGAAGAACGGCTGCTGAAAGATGCAAAGGATGTGGAGACAGCCGGCGCATTTTCCGTGGTGCTGGAAGGGATTCCTTCTGCGATATCCCAAAAGATCACCCAGACCCTTGCCATTCCCACCATCGGGATCGGTGCGGGGCCCCATTGTGACGGCCAGGTTCTTGTCATGCATGACATGCTGGGCATCAATGACCGGTTTCTGCCCAAATTCGTGAAGAAATACGTGGATCTGGCGGCTGAAACCCGAAAAGGGGTGGCCGCTTATATAGATGACGTTCAGCAGGGCCGGTTTCCATCGGATGCGTATGAATACAAATAATACAGACAGAGGGTTTTGTATTATCGGATGCGGACGGGTGGGAATCAACCTGGCGGTGTTTCTGACCCAGCAGGGATACGGCCCGGCGGCACTGGCCAGCCGGACCCTGAGTTCGGCCCAAAACGCCGCTGCTGTTGTGCCGGGCGGCATGGTATTTGAAAATCCGGTTGAGGCAGCCAAAGATCGCGGGGTGGTTTTTATCACCACGCCGGATGACCGGATTGGGAAGGTATGCGATCAGGTAGCTGAGGGCGGCGGTTTTGATGAACACTGTGTCGTGTTTCATCTGTCCGGGGTCCTGTCATCAGACATTCTGTCATCCGCACGGCAAAATGGGGCGGCTACCGGATCGATTCATCCCCTCCAGGCATTTGCACCTTATGAATCACATGCCGCATCCCCGTTTGAAGGGATCAACATCTCCATTGAAGGCACTGCCCGGGCCCGTGTCTTGGGCCAGAAACTGGTGACCGCTTTGAATGCCCGGCCCTTTACCATCCCCACGGATGCCAAAACCCTGTATCATGCCTCTGCCGTGGTGGCCTCCAATTATCTGGTAACCCTGGAGCATATGGCGCTGACGCTGCTGGGAAGAGCCGGCCTGGCCCCGGATCAGGCGTTTGATATCCTGGAACCCCTGATTCAGGGGACCCTGAGAAATATTGCCTCCCGGGGCAGTGTGGACGCTCTGACCGGTCCGGTGGTCCGGGGCGATGAAACAGTCATCGCCCGCCACCTGTCAGAAATCGATAAAAAGATGCCGGAGTTTTCAGCCCTGTATCGACTGCTGGGTCAGCACACCCTTGAAATTGCCAGAAAAAGATCGGATTTTCCCAAAACAGCTGAACCGGGTCTAACCGGGCTGTTTTCAAAAAAAGGGATGTAACCCGCTAAATCTTACACAGTTTCAGAGGGCGCTGCCCCTGTTTTTCCAGAGCCTGATTGGCCTGTTCCAGCAACGTTTTGCTGGAGATCACTGACACACCGGCCTGCCGGTTTTTCAGGTCAAAGTGTTTTTGGGCGATGGCTGTTACCCGGTTTTTGTCCAGTTGGAGCAGCTGGTCCTTGAACCGCCGGCGGATCTCATCGGTGAGCCGGGCAATGTCCCGGTAAAACGCTTTCATGGCTGCCGGTCCCGGGGTTTCCGGCTTGTCAATGTCTGAACATACCTGGAGGATCGCTTCCTTGACATCGGTCTGGGTATAGTCCCCTTTCATGATGTATTCACAGGCTTTGTCATAGACATCCAGCGTGCGTGTGATATGGGGATCGCGAAAGGAACCGAATGAAAAAATGCCTTCTTCGGTGTTGTAAATGGCAAATCCGCCGTATGCCCCGCCTTTTTCCCGGATTTCACGGTGTAGAAACAGGGACCGCAGAATTTTGCTGATCACGGCCAAACCAGGAGCGTCTTCATGGGTGATGCCGACGGTTTTAAAGGACTGTCCCACAAACGAAACCGCAGTATTGGTCATCCATCCGTCCCGGGGGGCTTCCGTCTCTCTGGGGATGTCCGGGGTGAAAAACGCGGGTCTGGATCCGTCAGGCAGTGCGGCCAGCATCTGTCCGATGGACTGATCTGCCTGCCGGATGGCATCCGGGTGTCCGATGACGGCTGGTTTGAAGTTGTCTTTGCGTAAAAGGACTTCCGCCATGGTACCCAGATCTGTAGCCAGGCGTTCCAGGGCCGGTCGCGCCGTGTCCGGATCTGTCATGTTCCGCGTAAATTGTTTGATGTTCTGGTACTGCGCGATGCCGTGCCAGATTTCATTGATGTGGGATGCCATGGACAGATGACGGGAGGACAGAGAAATGGCATACCGGTGACCGGTGGCGACAATGGACGACTCCATACCGGCCAGATATTGAAGCAGCAGGTTTTTCAACCGGTCCAGATCGGAATATCCGTATTCCAGAACAAATTCCTGAACAATATCAAACAGGGATGACACATTTCTGTCCAGGGCCTTGCCCTGCAATGCCAGAAATACATGGGAATCAGCTTCTTTGTCAAAATAGGATCCGGAAAACGGCGACAGGGTCACCCCGCCGGTAAACCGGTCAATTTTTTCAGCCATCTTGACATAGGACTGGTTCCGGGTTCCGGTGTTGGTAAAGGCCCGGCAGAAAAAAGGCACCAGGGGAAACAGAGAAGGGGCCACATGACCGGCTCCCATGGGGCATGTGAAATACAGAATACCGGAAGTGGCTTTGTCATAACTGGTGGCATGCTTCACCTGGTCCAGCGGGTCAGGTGTGATGATTTCGATTTCCGAAGGAACATCTGTCAGCTCCAGTGTGGGAAGGACGGACAGATCTTCCTGCTCTTCCTGGAGTTTTTCGAGCCGAAGGGCATCCTGTCTGATTTTTTCCAGATCTTTCTGCGACAGCCCCTGAAGAATTGTTTTCAGTTCTTCTTTGATCTGGTGTTCCGTGTCTGATTCCAGGTTCGGGTCAGGGGCCAGCGTAAACAGCACCCGGTGGGGATTGTCAATAAAATAGGTTTTCAGTTTTTCTTCCAGGAATCCGCCTTTGTCAAGGGCCTGATGAAGCCTGTCAAGATCCGCGTCAATGTTGATGCAGGACACCGGATCTCCTTCATGGATCAGGGTGCCGGCAATGGAAAGCAGCAGTTTGATGCCAAAGGGATAAGGGGTGTTGGTGATTTCTTTTCGATAGAATTCGATCTGATGAATGGCGGATTCAATTAGATCCGGATCGATGCCGTATTTGACCAGATCCTGAAGGGTGGAAAAAATAATGGATTCCACCTGGGGCACTGCATTTTTTTCGATATCTTTGAGTCCGACAGCGAACATGGCATCTCGGTTGTCCGGTTCAAATCCGGAAGCATCCGCCAGTGCGGATCCCAGGTTGGAATCGATCAATGCTTTTCTCAAGGGGGATGCGGCGTTGCCTATGAGAATCTGTTCAAGAATGGTGAGCACCAGCACCTCAAAGGCATCTTTGACATCACAGGTGAGCCAGGCCACACATCCCTGATATTTTTTATTCAATGACTCGGTATCTGAATACGCATACGTATGGGTGTCCTCACGAGGGGTCTGCCATCTTGGCTGGGCAGGCACCTGGGAATCCACACCCAGATAATCAAAATAGTTTAACACCGTGTCATGGATGAATGCCAGGGTCTTTTCCAGGGGCAGGTTTCCATAGGTGTAGAACTGGGCGTTGGAAGGATGGTAATACCGGCTGTGAAAGGCCTTGAGGTCCTGCCAGGTCAGTTTTGGTATTTCCAGGGGATCCCCGCCTGAGTTGTTGCTGTAGGTGGTGTCCGGATAAAGGCTCTGAAGCAGTGCCCTTCCGATGACCTGACCGGGTGAGGACATGGCGCCTTTCATTTCATTGTATACCACGCCTTTGTATACCAGTTCCGGATTCTGCGTGGGATCCAGATCCAGGCGGCACCCTTCCTGTTTGAAACTCAATTCATCGATTTTCGGAAAAAAAGCGGCATCCAGATAAACATCCATGAGATTGAAATAATCTTTTTCATTCTGCGATGAAAACGGATACATAGTCCAGTCAGAGGCGGTGAATGCGTTCATGAATGTGGACAGGCTCCGCTTGATCATTGAAAAAAACGGATCCCGTACATTGAAGTTGCGGGATCCGCATAACACGGTATGTTCAAGTATGTGAGCGACCCCTGTGGAATCAGTGGGAACGGTCCTGAAAATAACGCTGAAGGTGTTTTCTTTATCCTGGTTGGAGATATGAAAATGCCGGGCCCTTGTTTTGTCGTGCACCAGTTTTATCAATGTTGAATTAATAATGGGTAAAGGGGTGACCGCTTCAATTTCATAATTGTTAATGCGCTGGCCGGGCATATATGTGTGTCTGATCATATAAAGGATTTCCGGTTGGTTAAGTGGTTTTGTAAGTGCCGCGGTGGACCCGCTGTATTTTTTCAAGAGAGTCCAGCCGGTATATAATATTTCTCAGTTTTTTGTCTTCAAAACCGGTGACCTCCATGATGGTTTTGAAATCAACCCCTTCGGGATACCCGGCAATGATTTCGAGTACAACCGCAGACGCACTTTTCCGCTTGTTCGTCTTTTTTCTGGGTTGCCGTTTTGTTCCGGGCTGTTTCTGCTGGATGAGTTGTTCCAGCGTGTCGAGCCGTGCATGAAGGTGATGGATATCCTCCTTTGTAGGCAGATCCAAACGTTTCAGCAGGGTTTTAATAACCCCTTCCCAGTTGGCCCCAAGATCCATGTGGTTTGGCATAACATATCTCCTGATTCTAAAAGTTTGAGTTTTCACGTAATAATCCACCCTGTACCGAATGGACCGGTATTGAATATTACGTCGTCTTAACGTATATTAGTACTTTGAATAAGTTTAAATTACTTTTTGAAAGAAAGAAAGTCAAGTAGCAAAATGATATATCCCGGACAATTACTGAAAGAAAAACAGATCTATGCCGGAAAAGAGATGGGGCAGAATTTTTTATCAAGTCCGGAAATGGCCCGCCTGATTGTGGAAAAAACCGGTATCGACAGCCATGCAAGGGTCCTGGAAATCGGTCCCGGTTTAGGCGCGTTGACTATTCCCATTGCTCGAAAAACCCGCCATCTCACGGTTGTGGAAAAGGATCGGCGGTTGATTCCGTTGCTGGAGCAGGCGCTTGAAAGCCAGGGAATCACCTGGGTCCGGGTGATGGAACAGGATTTTTTAAAAACCGACATTGACTCGCTGGCCCAAGAGCGGAAACTGGTGGTCATGGGTAACCTGCCCTATAATATTTCCTCTCAGATTCTGTTCCGGCTCATTCTCTCGCGAACGTCGATTGACAGGGCTTTTCTGATGTTTCAAAAAGAATTGGCGGACCGGATCCTGGCAGGTCCGGGAAATAAAGCCTATTCCCGTTTATCTGCGGTTTGCCGGTATGCGGCCGATATTCGGCGCGTGATGGATATTGGTCCGGGAGCTTTTTTCCCGAAGCCTTCCGTGGACTCCACGGTTCTGTCTTTTGATTTTTTTGCTTCCCGGCCTTTTTCAAGGGATATGGAACTTTTGTTGTTCACCGTGATCAAGGCCGCCTTTTCCAAACGCCGAAAATCATTGAAAAATGCCCTGGTAGGCCCGGATCTCGGACTGGACAAACCCACGGTTTTAGAAGCGCTGAAAAACGCTGACATCGCGCCGGAACGACGGGCGGAAACCTTGAGTCCGGCCGAATTCGAGACCTTGACCCGGGCGGTGAAGGCATTAGTGACATAGAAAAATAACCGAATCAGTATAGAAAGGAAAATTGATGATCAGAGCCAATGAAAATTACCGGAAATTGAAAGCGTCCTATCTTTTTTCAGATATCGCCCGGCGCGTGGAGCAGTTTCAAAAGGAGTATCCAGAAACCCGGGTCATTCGCCTGGGTATCGGAGATGTGACCCGGGCACTGCCGCCGGCGGTGATCGACGCATTTCACAAAGGTGTCGATGAGATGGCAAATGACGCCTCTTTCCGTGGATACGGCCCGGAACAAGGGTATGCGTTTCTACGGGAAAAAATTGCGGCCCATGATTACCAGGCCCGTGGAGCGGAGGTGTCTGCTGATGAAATTTTTGTCAGTGACGGGGCCAAATGCGATACCGGCAATTTTCAGGAACTGTTTGCTTCTGATATCCGGATCGCCATCCCGGATCCGGTATATCCGGTATACCTGGATACCAATGTCATGGCCGGCAGAACCGGCGAATTTGTGGACGGGCGCTACGAGAACATTGTCTACCTGGACTGCGTCAAGGAAAACCGGTTTCTTCCCCGGCTGCCGGAAACACCGGTGGACCTGATCTATCTGTGTTTTCCCAACAATCCCACCGGCACCTGCGCCACGAAACAGGATCTGGCTCAATGGGTGGATTATGCCAGGAAGAACCAGGCTTTGATATTGTTTGATGCCGCCTATGAGTCCTTTGTTCGGGATGCATCTCTTCCCAGAAGCATCTATGAAATCGATGGTGCCCGGGAAGTGGCGGTGGAGTTTAGAAGTTTTTCCAAAACCGCCGGGTTCACGGGCACGCGGTGCGGGTTTACCGTGGTTCCCAGAGACTGCCAGATATTTATGAGCAATGGGGACAAAGTGTCCCTGCACGGGCTGTGGAACCGCCGCCAGAGCACCAAATTCAACGGTGTGTCCTACCCGGTGCAGAAAGCCGCTGAAGCAGTATACACGCAGGAAGGACAGGCCCAGATCCGTGAACTGACCGCCGGGTACCTGAACAATGCCGATATCATTGGTAAAACCATGGCAAACCTGGGGTTTGAATATGTGGGCGGGGATAATTCCCCGTATATCTGGGTGGATGGCCAGGGCCGGGACTCGTGGGAATTTTTTGATCTTCTGCTTCATAAAGCCGGGGTGGTCTGCACCCCTGGTGGGGGGTTCGGGCGATGCGGCAATCCGTATATCCGTATATCCGCGTTCAACAGTCGCGATAATGTGGTCGAAGCGATGGAGCGGCTGAAAGAGGCGTTGACATGAGTCATTTTTTTAAAGTGAAAACCCTGGATGAAGTGCTGTCCATGACCCGGCAGTTCGGGCCGACCGATTCCGAGACCGTTGGTATCAGTGCGGCTTTTTCCCGGATACTGGCAGAGGATGTGACAGCGTCCGGGGATATGCCGGGATTCCGGCGGGCCACCATGGATGGTTTTGCCGTCCATGCATCCGCCACGTTCGGGGCCTCGGAATCCACACCTGCATGGCTGGAGATACAGGGAACCATACTGATGGGCCAGGTACCGGATTTTGAGCTGGCACCGGGACGGGCCGCCCGGATTTCAACCGGCGGCATGCTGCCGAAAGGGGCGGATGCGGTGGTCATGGTGGAGCATACCCAGACCATTGATGACACATCCGTTGAGATATACAAAAGTGTGGCACCACTTCAGCATGTGATCAATGCCAATGAGGATTTTTCATCCGGTGAGGTGGTTCTGGCGGCCGGTACGTTCATCCGCCCCCAGGAAGCCGGGCTGGCAGCCGGTTTGGGGTTCACCACCCTGCCGGTTCACCGGGTGCCGGCGGTGGGCATCATCTCCACAGGGGATGAAATTATCCCCATTGAGCAGGAACCGGCTCCGGGACGGATACGGGACATCAATTCTTATGCACTGAGCGGTTTTGTGCAGGAAGCCCATGCCAGAGTTGTCCGTTACGGGATTGTCAAAGATGATCCGGACCAGTTGCGGGCGGTTTGTGAAAAAGCCCTTTCTGAAACGGATATGGTGCTTATTTCCGGCGGCAGTTCCGTGGGTACCCGGGATTATACCGTGGAGGTGCTCTCCGGTCTGCCGGACACCCGGATCCTGGTTCACGGCATGTCCGTGAGCCCGGGAAAACCCACCATCCTGGCACAGAGCGGGGTCAAACCGGTGTGGGGGCTGCCCGGACAGGTGGTGTCCGCTATGGTGGTGATGAAAATGGTGGTGATCCCGTTTTTGCATCGGATCCAGGGATATACGGCACCCAGGCCTTTGATACGGATGCCTGCGAAACTGACCCGGAACGTGGCATCTGCCCAGGGCCGGCGGGATTTTATCCGGGTGCTGCTGGAAAACGGTCCTGACGGGGTGACTGCAAAGCCGGTTTTAGGCAAATCCGGCCTGATTCGCACCATGATTCATGCGGACGGTCTTCTGGATATCGGTGAAAATCTGGAAGGTCTGGAGAAAGATACTGTCACCCAGGTGATCCTTCTTTAATATGCCAACAAAGGAAGCAAAAATGACATCCAAACGAAATATATACCTGGATACCCAACCCATTGAAACCGCACGGCAGATCTTGATGGATACGTTCAAAGACCGGGTCACCGGTGTGGAGACCATCGATGTGACAGCCGGCAGGAACCGTGTTCTGGCCGCACCGGCGGTTGCAACGCTTTCCAGCCCCAATTTTCACGCCGCCGCCATGGACGGTATGGCCGTGGACGCAAAAGACACATTTGGAGCCAGTGAAGATGCGCCCAAAATTCTGGTTCCTGACGAAACCGGGTTCTGGGTCAATACCGGCCATGCGTTGCCGTCCGGTACCAATGCCGTGATCATGATCGAGCACATCCAGATCATTGATGAAAAAACCGTTGAAATAGAAGCCCCGGTATTCCCCTGGCAGCATGTGCGTAAAATGGGAGAAGACATTGTGGCCACCAAGCTGCTGTTTCCCCGGGGGCATCAGATCAATGCCTATGCCATGGGGGCGCTTTTGTCCGGCGGGGTGTTTCAGGTCGAGGTGTATAAACACCCCCGGGTGCTGATCATTCCCACCGGTTCGGAACTGGTTCAGTGGTATGAGATGTCTCCGGATCAGCTGGTTCCGGGACAGGTGATTGAATCCAATTCCACTGTGCTCAAAGCCCTTTGCCAGGACAACGGGGCGGTTGCAGATTGTCATCCCATGCTCAAAGATGATCTGGAAACCATCACAAATGCCGTGGCCCGGGCGGTGAAAGGTGATTACGACATGGTATGCATCATCGGCGGATCTTCAGCCGGGTCAGAGGACTTTGCCCGGCCGGTGATGGCTTCTTTGGGCCGGATCATGGTGCACGGGGTGACCATGATGCCTGGAAAACCGGTATTGATGGGGGATATTTCCGGAAAGCCGGTTTTTGGTATTCCCGGATATCCGGTATCTGCCATTGTGGCGTTTGAACAGTTTGTGGGGCCGTTGCTGCGTTTCATGCAGAAACTGGCACCTGTGGAAGACCGGTTCGAACCGGTGTCTCTGGCCCGGAAAATCGCGTCCAAGCTGGGTCAGGATGAGTTTCTGCGGGTAAAGATCGGTTCGGTGGACGGGCACCTGATTGCCTCCCAGCTCCCCAGGGGATCAGGCAGTATCACCACGTTGACCGAAGCCGACGGCATCATTCAGATCCCCCGGAATGTGGAGGGAATTTCCGAAAACGAGTCCCCGATGGCCCGGTTGCTGAAACCGTTGTCCGCCATCGAGAACACCCTGGTGATCACCGGGTCCCATGACAATACCCTGGACCTTCTGGCCGACCAGATGCGGCGGTTCCATGATGGCATCAATATCTCCTCCAGCCATGTGGGAAGCATGGGAGGGCTCATGGCGGTTCGGAACAATGCCTGCCACCTGGCCGGGGCCCACCTGCTGGACCCGGAAGACGGTTCCTACAATGTCAGTTACATCAAAAAATATCTGCCCAATGTGACGGTGCGCCTGGTGAATCTTGTCATGCGGCAGCAGGGATTCATCGTGCCCAAAGGCAACCCGGAGAATATCGGGTCGGTCGCAGATCTCAAAGACAAGAAACTGCGGTTCATCAACCGCCAGGCCGGGTCGGGTACGCGGATCCTGTTTGACTACAAGTTGTCGAATGCCGGCTTGACCCCGGCGGACATCATCGGATATGACAATGATGAATATACGCATATGTCGGTGGCTGTGGCCGTATTATCCAGCCGTGCGGATGCGGGCCTGGGAATTATGGCCGCAGCCCGGGCCCTGGATCTGGATTTTGTTCCCATCGTTACGGAATCCTATGACCTGGTGATACCGGAGCGGTTTTTCAATACCCCTAATGTTCAGATTCTGCTGGAGACTATTTCCAGTGACCCGTTCAAAGAAAGGATTCTGGCATTGGGAGGATATGGTGTAGAAAAAACCGGGCAGGAAATACAGATCTGAAAAAAATCGGCGGGTTTATTTGAGAATAAACCCGCCGACCTAATCAATTGTACAAGATCAATGACTGTTATAGGGATTGATTTTTGAACTTAGGGGTGAAGTTCCACCCGTCTGTTGAGGGAACGACCAAACTCCGTGCCGTTGAGTGCCACCGGTTTGCTGAACCCGAATCCCTTTGTGGTCAGACGGTCTCTTGAAATACCTTTGCCTTCAAGGTAGTCAGCCACGGCGTTGGCGCGTCTCAAAGACAGGCCCATGTTATACTCTGCGGTACCGATGTTATCGGTATGACCCTGAAGTTCCACAGTCATGCCCGGGTTCTTTTTCAAGATAGCCACTACTTCGTTCAGCAGAGGATAGGCTTCCGGTTTGATCACGGCCTTGTCAAAATCAAACAGGACATTTTCCAGAACCCAGCAGCCCACGGAGTTCACGTGTGCGCCTGTCGGGGTTCCGGGGCACTGGTCTTCATCATCATAGACACCGTCGCCGTCAGAATCTTTTCTTGCCGGTGCGGGTGCGGGTGCAGGGGCAGGTGCCGGTGCGTCTTTCAGGAATACCTTTGATACGAAACCAGCCATGCCTGCACTGGTCAGAAGATCATCCGCCGTGCTGAAAAACCCGCAGACACCGATTTCGGCAAGATTCTCAAGCAATTGGCGGCCTTCGGGCGCATTACCCACCAGAACCGGGTAGATGCACAGGGAAGACCCGAAGCTGTCTTTCAGCGCCTGGGCCTGTTCCAGCACATGGGTCATGTCTTTGCCGTCACTGATCACAATGATGGCATTGTGAACACCAGCCAGGCCTTCCAGATCGGTTTGTGCGGCTGCCAGCGCCTTATCAAGAGGGCTGGTTCCGCCCGGTTTGGCAACGCCTGCCAGTCCGTCAGCCATGCCGGCGGTGGCATAGGTATCCATGCCGTAGAACAACCTTGTTTTGCTTGTGCATACCGAGGGGTCATGACCAAACGTCCGGAGACCGGCGGTCTGACCCAGTTCCGGAACAGTCATATTCAAACGCTCGACAAAGGTTTTGGCGGCATCGAATTTGTTTTCATGCCGCATGGAGCTGGATGCATCCATGATCACCAGGAAATTATCCACTTTAGATTCAACCTTGTCCAGATCAAACTGGGCAGGGGTAAATGCTCCGAAATCTACAGGCTGCTTGGCAGCGCATCCAAACAGAAACAGGAAGGCCACCATGGTTAAAAGAAGTTGAAATCCCCGTTTTGTTTTCATTTTTTTCTCCTTCATGATTTCAGGTTCTTGATAAGGACGTCTTCAATATTTAGATATATTCGAATACATGGTGTAAACCATTTCGATTTTGGTTGAAACTATACAAAAGATCCGGGAGGAAATCAACTGAAATAAAAAATGTGTATTTTTAAGACATTTCCGCTGCCAACTAATCCTTGCAATTTCAGGCGAACAATACTATTTAGAGGGCTTGATTTTTCAACGGCAGCCCGGATCATTCGTCGGTGTCTTAAATTCAGGAAATGGTTGGTCTTATGGAAATATATCAGGCAGTCATCCTTGGTGTTTTACAGGGGGTGACAGAATTTCTGCCGGTGAGCAGTTCCGGTCACCTGGTCCTGGGACAGATTTTTTTCGGGATTACGGAATCGCCGCTGGCGTTCAACATCAGTGTGCATATGGGAACGCTGGGCGCGGTGGTGGTGGTGTATTTTTCAGATATTCGGGGGATGGTTGTTTCGGTGCGTTCCTGCCTGGCAGACATAGTGAGAAAGCAGCCCATCCCTTTTGAATCGGATGCGAATCTGAGACTGGCAGTGTTCATCCTGGCCGGTTCAGTTCCCACGGCCTTCATCGGCATGGGGTTGAAAAAATTTGAGGAAATCCTGTTTACATCCGGCCTGGTGGTGGGGGCAATGCTTTTAGTGACAGGAACCATTCTATGGATATCCCGGGGGTTTTACCGGACAGAAGCCACCGGAACACCCCTGGATTTCAAAAGGTCCCTGATTATTGGCGTCAGCCAGGGAATGGCCGTGATTCCGGGCATTTCCAGGGCCGGTACCACCATTGCCTGTGGTATGTTCTGCGGGCTAGACCGACAGACGGCAGCCAGGTTTTCTTTTTTATTATCCATCCCGGCCATTTTAGGGGCTGAATTCATCAGTATCCTGGAATCGTTGGACCAGGGCATACAGTTTGACGCCGCGGTGATTTATGGTACACTGGTGGCATTTGTCAGCGGCTTCATTGCGCTGAAACTGCTGATAAAACTGGTGCATGCGGGAAAATTTCACCTGTTTGCCCCGTATTGCTGGCTGATAGGCATCCTGGTGCTGTTGTCGACGATAGTATAAAATCCGTCAGGGAGGAAATCATGAACAAAGGCATATTCAGAGAATATGATATCCGTGGCGTGGCCGGGGTTGATATTCTGGATGAAGACGTGAGAAATATTGGTAAAGCGTATGGTACCCTGCTTCATCAAAATGGCGGAAACCGGGTATCGGTGGGACGGGACTGCCGCCTGACGTCGGAAAGGTATGCAGACCTTTTTATACAAGGTGTTTTGTCCACGGGATGTGATGTGGTGGATATTGGTATGTGCCCGACGCCGGTGCTGTATTTTTCCATTCACCACCTGGACCTGGAAGGCGGTGCCATGATCACGGCCAGCCATAACCCGCCGGAATACAATGGCTTCAAGCTCATGAACGGCAATGATTCCATTCACAGCCAGGGATTGCAGGAGATTCGGAAAGTTATCGAAAGCCGTGCCTATATCACTGGTTCCGGTCGTTTCACCCGGGAGGATGTCCTGACCCCGTATATAAAATATATCACGGAGCATATCACCCTTTCCGCGCCGCTTCGTTTAGGCATTGATGCAGGAAACGGTACCGGGGGCATCACGGCGCTGCCGGTTTTAAAGGAACTGGGGTGTGAGGTGTATGATCTTTTCTGCGACCCGGACGGCCGCTTTCCCAATCATGAAGCAGATCCCACTCAGAAGAAAAATTTGGGCGATCTTATCGCCCTGGTAAAGGAGAAAAAACTGGACCTGGGAGTGGGATATGACGGGGATGCAGACCGCATCGGCGTGGTGGACAGAAACGGGAAAGTGGTTTACGGGGATCAGCTCATGGTGATTTATGCCAGGGAGATCCTTTCCCGTAAACCCGGCGCCACCTTCATTTCCGAAGTCAAGTGTTCCATGGTCATGTATGATGATATCCGCCGTCACGGAGGCAACGCCATCATGTGGCGCACCGGTCACTCTTTGATCAAAAAGAAAATGAAGGAGGAAAATGCCGAACTGGCCGGAGAGATGAGTGGGCATATGTTTTTCAAAGACCGGTATTTCGGATTTGATGATGCGTTATATGCCACCTGCCGGCTACTGGAAATTCTGGCCGATACAGGCAGGGGCGTGGACGAACTGATCCAGGACCTGCCCGAAACCTTCACCACCCCTGAAATCCGGGTGGAATGTCCGGATGAGATCAAGTTTGACGTGGTGGCAAAAATCACGGACCATTACAAGGCAAAACAGGAAGTGATCGATATTGACGGCATGCGTGCCCTGTATCCTGATGGCTGGGGCCTGGTGCGAGCCTCCAATACCCAGCCTGCTCTGGTGCTCCGGTTTGAAGCACTGACGGCCCGGCGCCTGAACGAGATCCAAAAGGACATCGAAAACACCCTGAAACAGATCATTTCCCAGATGAAATAAAAGCGTAATTTTCATGCAATTATCTTCACAGCAGCAGCAGGCGGTCGCCCATACCGGCTCTCCAGCCCTGGTTGTGGCCGGGGCCGGTTCGGGCAAGACCCGGACACTGACCGCCAAATTTTCCCATCTCATCGACCAGGGGTACGATCCCCGGCGGATCCTGGCCATTACTTTCACCAACAAGGCGGCACAAGAGATGAAATCCCGGCTCATGGTCATGACCGGCCTTTCTCCGGAACACTTCCAGTGGGTGCGAACCTTTCATTCCGCCTGCCTGATGATGCTCAAGAAGCACTGCACCCGTTTAGGGTATGTCCCCCCCGTTCAGGTGCTTTCCGTGTACCAACAGGACAAGCTGATCAAGGAACTGTGTGTGGTCAACAATATTGACAGGAAATACGCTCCACGGATATTGTCCTTTTTGTCCCGGGCCAAAAATTCAGGCAATCCCCATAAATTTTTTGATAGAAAACCGGTGTTTTTCAATATCCGCACCGCAGATATTTTCGAGCAGTATGAGGAACGCCTTAAACAGATGAACGGCGTGGATTTTGACAACATCCTGCTTAAAACAAGGGATCTGCTCCAGGACCACGAAGATGTCCGAAAAGACTATCAATACTGGTTTTCCTATATCCTGGTGGATGAATACCAGGACACCAACAATCTTCAGGAGGATCTGACTTCCCTGCTTTTAGGGGATCACCGGAACCTGTTCTGTGTCGGGGACGACTGGCAGGCGGTGTATGGATTCAGAGGATCCAATGTCAATCATTTTCTGCGGTTTTCCCAGAAATACAGGGATGCGCAAATTTTCCGGCTCGAGGAAAATTTCCGGTCAGCCAATGAGATCGTGCAGGTGGCCAATGACCTGATCGATTACAATCCGGACAAGATGGACAAACACTGCTTTTCCCATAAAAAAGGCGGGGTGGTGGAAATTTATGACTTTCTGTCCGATGCCCATGAAGCTGAATGGGTGGCCCGGCGCATCAAGGCCATGAACCGCCAGGGCCAGGGCATCGCCTATGACCGGATGGCCGTGGTCTACCGGACCAAGTTCTGTTCTCTTCCTTTTGAAAAGATATTCAGGGCGTTTCGTGTTCCCTATCGGCTCATGGGCGCCCAGGGGTTTTTCGAGCGCATGGAGGTCCTGGATATCAATTCCTACCTGAGTGCTGCTTTTTTTCCCAATGACGACTTGTCTTTTGAGCGGGTCGTCAATACCCCGAAACGGGGGATCGGGCCTGCCATGATCAAGAAAATGGCCGCCATGCGCAAAACCGGCACCAGCCTCCAGGATGCCGCACGGGTCATGGTCAAAGAACGGGTCCTGACCCCG
The DNA here is from genome assembly GCA_032250905.1 of Desulfotignum sp. Classification (GTDB taxonomy): domain Bacteria; phylum Desulfobacterota; class Desulfobacteria; order Desulfobacterales; family Desulfobacteraceae; genus Desulfotignum. The sequence goes on from JAVVEQ010000038.1 coordinate 33,542, forward strand.
AAGATCCATGAAAATCTCTCCGGTGTGCTGGAAATTCTGGAGACCATCCGGGATATGGCCCCGGCTGCAGCCATGGAAGAAGTGATCGCTCAAACCGGGTATTATGATTATCTTGAAAAGAAAACCAAAACCCGGGCGGAATGGATCTCCAAAAAGGAAAATATCGAACAGCTGATCCACACGGCCCGAACCAAGACGGACATGCTGGCCTACCTGGAAGAAGCCGCCCTTATCCGCGAGGACAAGGAAGACGACGATACAGATTCCGACGGGGTGGCCCTGCTTACCATCCATTCAGCCAAGGGCCTCGAATTTGATACCGTGTTCGTGGTGGGGTGTGAGGAACGCCTGTTTCCCCACTGGCGTTCCATTGATGACGGGGATGCGGCCCTGGCTGAAGAGCGGCGTCTCATGTACGTGGCCATGACCCGGGCGGAACGGTTTCTGTACCTGACCCATGCCAATTACCGCAAAGGGGAATTTGCCGTACCCAGCCGGTTCATCGATCAGATCAAAGAGTGCCTGGATTAGGGTCTGCCTGAATGGATCTTTTTGAAACCATCCGTGCACCCATGGTCCGTCTGTCGCTGACCATTTTTCGCAAGGGCAGTCAGGCCATTCCATCCGACCATAAAGGCATTTTTGCCACCTTGTTTTTCATCATCTTTTCCACGGTCACCGGGGTGGGAATCGTGGTGCCGCTGCTGCCCATCTATGCCCATGACCTGGGCGCCACCGGGTTTTATGTGGCCATGATTTTCGGGTCTTTTTCTATCTCCCGGGTGTTCCTGCTACCCTATTTCGGGCGTCTGTCCGATCAAAAAGGGCGAAAACCGTTTATCCTGGCCGGTTTGATTTTTTATACCCTGATTTCTATTGCATTCATCTTTTCCGACACCGTGGAGGGATTGATTGTCATCCGGTTTATCCAGGGCGCAGGTTCCGCCATGATCATGCCGGTGGTCCAGGCGTATGTGGCGGAGATCGCGCCAAAAGGGTCGGAAGGCTATTCCATGGGACTGTTCAACCTGTCCATGTTCCTGAGTCTGAGTCTGGGACCTGTTATGGGTGGAGTCATCAATGATATCTGGAACATGGATGCCGCATTCGTGTGCATGGGTCTGCTGTCTTTTGTCGGTGTGCTGCTGTGCCTGATACTGCTGCCGCCTCTTTCCGAGGAACGTCTCCGTTCCGGACATCAACCCCTTCATGTTCCCTGGGCCCTGCTCATCCGGGATATGGAACTGTTTGGCCTGTTTTCATTCAGATTTGCCTACACCGCCTGCATTGGTGCCATATGGAGTTTTCTGCCCCTGTTCGGTGCCCAAATGTTCGATCAGACCGGTGCCGAAATCGGGCTGCTGGTGACCCTGGGGGTCTTTATATCCGGGGTACTTCAGGTGCCCATGGGGTATACAGCCGATCGTATCAGCCGGCAGGCAATGACAGTTTTCGGCGGGATCCTGGTGACTTTCAGCATGGTGTGGATTTATTTTGCTAATTCATTTTTTGATCTTCTGGCCGCCGTGTCCCTTTTCGGGACAGGCGGTGGGATTGCCATGCCGGCCGTCACCGCCCTGGCAGTGGTCAAGGGAGAACAGAAAAAAGCCATGGGATCGGTCATGGGGATTCTGACGGTGGCCCACAGCCTGGGCATGCTCACCGGATCGATGGCTGCCGGTCTGGCCATGGATTTTCTCAGTCTCAGGCTGGCGTTTCCCGTGGCCGGGCTGGTCATGGCTCTGGGGACCCTGGTATTTGCTCTGGTCCTTTTTTCAAAGAGGTCGCGGCGGGATCAGGTGCAAAACAAATAATTTTCTTCGGCCGTGGTTTGAAAAAGCCGGAAACGTGGTAAAATTAGGAGTATATCCTGTCAACCAGGAGTTGACTGAAACCGTTTGAAAAAGGAAGGGGTATCCAATGAACAAAATATCTGTTATCACCTGTGCGGCCATTTTTACAGCCATGGTCACCCTGCTGGCAGGGGGGTGTGCATCCAGCCGGTCCGGCGAGGTCTATTCCAGGGATCATGCCCGTCAGGTTCAGACCGTGATGATGGGGACCGTGGAATCGGTCAAGCACGTCACCATTGAAGGCACCAAAACTCCGGTGGGTACCGCTGCCGGCGGTGTTGCCGGCGGGGTGCTGGGAAGTACGTTGGGCGGCGGGTCCGGACGGACTGTGGCCACCGTGATCGGTGCGCTGGCCGGTGCGGCTGCCGGAACAGCGGCGGAAGAAGGCATGACCCGGAAGCCCGGGCTGGAGATTGTGGTTACCAAAGACACCGGCACGACTATTGTGGTGGTGCAGGAGGCGGATGTGGAGCTGTTCCCGGGAGACCGGGTCCGGATCATCACGGCTGCCGATGGCACGACCCGGGTGTCCAAATAATTGACATTGAAAAAAGAGCCATTAATGAAAAAACAGACCCAGACCCAGACCCAGACCAATGACCGGCTGCGCAATATCGCCATCATCGCCCATGTGGACCATGGCAAAACCACCCTGGTGGACGCCATGTTCCGACAAAGTGGTATGTTCAGGGAAGGCCAGGCGGTGGATGACCGCCTCATGGACAGCATGGACCTGGAGCGGGAGCGGGGCATCACCATTGCCGCGAAAAACTGTTCCGTCGTGTGGAAGGATGTGAAAATCAATATCATCGATACACCGGGGCATGCGGATTTCGGCGGTGAGGTGGAGCGGGCGTTGTCCATGGCGGACAGTGCTATCCTTCTGGTGGATGCATCCGAAGGGCCGTTGCCCCAGACCCGGTTCGTACTCAAAAAAACCTTTGAAGCCAACCTGCCGGTCATGGTGATCATTAACAAGATTGACCGCAAGGACGCCCGGCCTGATGAGGTGCTGGACATGGTATATGATCTGTTCATCGATCTGGAGGCCACCGAGGATCAGCTGGATTTCACCTATTTTTATGCCATCGGCCGGGACGGGATTGTAAAACGTGAACTGAATACGGAAGTTTCCCATCTGCATGAACTGTTCGACACCATCATCGAAGAGATGCCGGCTCCGTTATTTGATCCGGAAGCGCCGTTTCAGATGCTGGTGTCTGATCTGGGATATTCCGACTACCTGGGGCGCCTGGCCGTCGGCAAGGTATTTAATGGATCTGCCGCATCCAACGAATCGCTGGTGTGTGTGGGCGAAAACGGTCGTCAGATGCCGTTGAAAGTGACCAAGCTTCAGTCCTATAAAGGCATGACCCTGATGCCTGTAGACCAGGCTGATCCCGGAGATATCGTGGTTCTGTCCGGTATTGAGGATGTCAGGATCGGTGATACCATCTGTACCAAAGACAACCCTAAGGCCCTGCCCCGTATCACAGTGGATGAACCCACGGTGTTCATGCAGTTTGCCATCACCAATTCCCCTTTTGCGGGTCGGGAAGGAAAATATGTCCAGTCCAGAAAGATCCGGGAGCGTCTGCTCAAGGAAACGCTGAAAAATGTGGCCATCGAGGTGGAAGACAGCACCACGGACGAAAGCTTCGTGGTCAAAGGCCGGGGCGAACTGCAGCTCGCCATCCTGATCGAGACCATGCGCCGGGAAGGATTTGAACTGTGTGTGAGCCGGCCCAGGGTGATTTACAAATATGATCAGGGCAGGCAGCTGGAGCCCATTGAACACCTGTTTGTGGATTGTGAAGAGGATTTCATGGGCGTGGTGACAGAAAAACTGTCCATACGTAAAGGCAAAATGACCAACCTTGTGAACAACGGCAAGGGCCGGGTCCGCATTGAGTTTTCCATCCCTTCCCGCTCTTTGATCGGGTACCGGGATGAGTTTCTCACCGATACCCGGGGCACCGGGATCATGAATTCCTATCTGGCCGGATATGAGCCGTTTCGGGGGGATTTTCCAGTGCGGTTCAACGGGTCCCTGGTCTCCGACCGCCAGGGCACGGCCGTACCCTATGCCCTGTTCAACCTGGAACCCAGGGGACAGCTGTTCATTGTACCCGGTACACCGGTGTATGAAGGCATGATCATTGGTGAGCACAACCGGGCTGCAGATATCGATGTCAATCCCTGCAAGGAGAAAAAACTCACCAATATGCGGGCATCCGGCAAGGATGAAAACGTGGTGTGTACCCCGGTGCGGGAGATGACCCTGGAAAAGGCCATTCATTTTATAGCGGATGATGAAATGGTGGAAGTCACCCCACAGTCCATCCGGTTGCGCAAAACGGTTTTAAATGCCCAGAAGCGGCATCAGATGGCCGGGAAACTCAAGAAAAAGGATAAGGCATAGAAATACAGATCGTATCAGGAATGGATGATCTTGAAGTCGCTGCCTTCGGGATGATCCGCCTGGAACCGGGCCAGCCGGTCCGCCAGTTCGGCGAACCGCTCTTTTCCGGTCAATGACACACAGGCCCGCAATCCCTCGTGGCGGTCACTGCCCGTGGTGCTCAGAGAGATGGCACTGATTCCGTAATAGAGCAGCTCTTCCACCAGTTCCACCCCGGTGAATCCCGGGTAGGAGATGGTGAAATAAAATCCGTCGGCAATGGGCTGGTCATCATCCATGTCATACACAATCCTGAATCCGTTGCTTGTGAACATCTGCTTCATGGCTGCGGCCCGGTCCCCGTATACCTTCACATGATCCACAAAATTGAATTCCCCGGAGTTGACTGCTTTGAGCAGTCCCAGCAGTCCGTACTGGTTGGAATGGGACACTCCGGAACTCAGCGCATACATGGCGCCGAAAATATAGGCATAGCCGAACCGGTCGCTGCCGAAAAACGGCTTGAGGTTTGAGCCGGTGGAATGAAACAGTTTTTCCGGAATAGCGGTCATGCCGATGCGCTGACCGGCCAGAGAAAAGGATTTGGAGCTGGAGATCAGCAGAATATAATTGTCTGTATATTTGGCAACCGACGGAATAAAGGGCGCTTCACAGGGAATGGAATAATTTTTCCGCAAATCCATCCCGAAATAGGCCAGGTCTTCCATGACAATGCAGTCATATCTGGTGGCCAGGGTGCCGATGGTTTCCAGTTCTTTTTCAGTAAAGCAGATCCAGGCCGGATTGTTGGGGTTGGAATACATGATGGCCGCCACATCGCCTTTTTCCAGAAACGATTCCAGTTTGGGTCCCAGCTTGTCTCCCCGGTACTCATACACATCAAAATGAGCATAGGGCAGGCCCAGAACCCGGGCCTGATGCTTGTTCACGGGAAACCCCGGATCAATGAACAGAATCCTGTCCTTTCCCTTGATCCGTCGTCCGCAGCACATCATGGCCATATAACATCCCTGCATGGATCCCACAGTGGGAAAGCAGGATTCCGCCGGAATCTCGATATCCACAAAGTTTTTCACAAACGCGGAGATTTCGGTTTTCAACTCAGGAATACCGTCAAAAGGGGGATATTTGGAGCCAACCCCCTGTTTGAGGGCTTCGATTTCGGCAGCCACGGCAATCTGAGGAGGGGCCAGGCCCGGCACGCCCATTTCCATGCGGATGAACTGGTCGCCCGTGGCGGTTTCAATGTTGTTCACGATCCGGTTCAGTTCACGGATGGAGGCCATACCTAAGGACTCCAGACCCATTTTATCAATTTCCTGTTTAACAATCTGACGGTTGATCGGAGTTTCCATTCAAATCTCCTGAAAAAATCTGATTAAAAAAATAATCAATTATTGACCGGGACGAGTGTACGGCCTTCCCTGTTTTTTTTCAAGAGTTAAATATCCGGAAAAAAGGACAATGTTACAAAGATTTCGCAGA
>JAVVEQ010000039.1:0-35705 GCA_032250905.1 Desulfotignum sp.
AAGGATAGATCTGGATAGAGCGGAAGGACTACGGCTTGTGGCGTGAGTAATCTTCTGGTAAAAACGGTACTGTCAAGCTACTATGATTACGCAATTTCAACAGGACCTTTGAAAGGCACCAACAAAAAAATCAAAACGATGAAGCGAAGAACTATGGATATCGTGATTTTGATTTGTTAATCAGCATGCAATAATGACCCCATTTTAAAAAAATCAGCGTCGAAAAATGCCCCCCTCTGATATACACTTTCCATGAAATTTTTCATGGAGGTCAGGAGGATGTTAATAGTGGAAACGATAGCAAAAATTCGGCGGTATTATTATGTAGAGGAACGGAGTATCAAACAGATAAGCAGAGACCTCAACATATCCAGAAACACGGTCCGTAAAGTCATCCGTAGTGGAAAAACCAAACATGAGTATTCAAGAAGAAGTCAGCCACTTCCAAAACTGGGCCCTTATCTTGAGTATTTGGATGAACAATTGGAGCAAGACTGGCAAAGGCCAAAAAAAGAAAAAGTTCACGGCGATGCGGCTGTACGAATTTTTAAGGGATCAAGGTTATGAGGGCAGCTATGACAGTGTCCAAAGATACGTTCAGCGGTGGCGTCTTGAAAAAGGAAAAATTAAAACCGATACTTTTATACCACTGTATTTTCCGCCGGGGGACGCCTACCAATTTGACTGGAGCCATGAAATGGCGGTCATCAATGGAGAGGTCCGAAAAATAAAAGTAGCTCATTTCAGGCTTTGCCATAGTCGTAAATTTTTTGTTGCTGCCTACCTTCGTGAAACCCAGGAAATGGTCATGGATTCTCATATCAAGGCCTTTCGGTATTTTGGCGGGACCAGCAAGCGAGGTATTTATGATAACATGTCAACCGCAGTTATCAGCGTATTAAAAGGTAAAGAAAGAGAATATTCCTCTCGGTTTGTCCAGATGTGCAGCCATTATCTTGTGAAACCGGTTGCCTGCACACCCGGTGCTGGTTGGGAAAAAGGCCAGGTTGAAAAGCAGGTCAGGGATATCAGGGACTGGCTTCCACTTCCGCTAGTTTACGAGGCAAATCCGAAAGCTCAATACATGACACAGGATTATGAACTCTCACCCATATATTTTTTAACTTACGGGGGTCAAATTTGGACGCTGATGGGGGGTCAATTTTGAAAGCTGATTGACAGGGTAGTGGTCGAAGCATTGAAATTACAGAAAAAACAGACATTCGGTAAATCAGAGTTTGTTTTTCTGAATAGGTCAAACCGAAATATTCACCAAAACAGTATGAATTATCGCATTTTCAAACCCACATTGAAGAAGGCAGGATTATCAATGGATAGAAGTTGCAAAGACACCAGCTCTTCTTACATTACCAACTCCATTGACAATAATGAACGAATTGGTTTTGTCCAAAATCAGGTAGGGCACGAAACTACCAAAATGATTATCGACCATTATTACAGACATATTCCAGCCCCAGATGATGGGAAAGGGCTTGAAGACGCGTTTTCGAAGACATTATCAAGCGAAGGATAAAAAACTCTGTCGGGCAGGCAGTTCAGGAGATAAAATCAAGGGAGAAATAAAAACAAAAAAGATTTGAAATTCTACCAGTATTCTACCAGACCTGGGGGATTTCAAATCATAAGTTTCTGAAATTACAAGAAAAATATGGGGTGAGTGACGGGACTTGAACCCGCGGCCACCAGGGCCACAACCTGGTGCTCTACCAACTGAGCTACACCCACCGCAAAAACTCAATCTATTTATCAGAATCCGATCCCTTTTACAACCGTTTTTTTCAACATCCGCATGGGCAGGGTCCTGATATTTAAACATTGACCTGACCCGGTTGTTTGACTATTATTCCTGGTACCAAAAACGATGATCAGCAAAATACAAGGACGCGGCATGAATTTATTGCTCATATTTGCAGTCAGACTTATCCTGGGACTGGTTTTCGGCATTCTTCTGATCCGGGTGTTCCGGCCGGAATGGGGCCTGTTCCATGGCATTGTCACCGGTCTGATTCTGGTGGCTCTGGCCTATGCCATGCGGTATTTTAAATCTTCCAATACCGGTAAAAAAGGATAGCGTCAGTGGAAAACATCATACTCGGAACTGCCGGCCACATCGATCACGGTAAAACCAGCCTGGTCAAAGCCCTTACCGGCATCGAGACCGACCGCCTCAAAGAAGAAAAACAACGGGGGATCACCATCGAGCTTGGGTTTGCCTTTCTGGATCTGCCCGACGGCACCCACATCGGTATTGTCGACATGCCGGGCCATGAAAAATTCGTGAAAAACATGGTAGCCGGATCTTCAGGTATCGATGTGGTCACCATGGTCATTGCAGCGGACGAAGGCGTGATGCCCCAGACCCGGGAACACATGGAAATCTGTCATCTCATGGGGATCGAGTACGGGCTGATCGCCTTGACCAAAACCGATCTGGTGGATGAAGACCTGCTGGAGCTGGCCCTGGAAGATATTCATGATTTCGTTGAGGGCACGTTTCTGGAAGATCAACCCGTCATCCCGGTGTCTTCAGCCACTGGCCATGGGTTGAACGATTTTGTAGCCGCCCTGGAAAACATCTGCCGCCAGCTGCCGGAACGCAAATTTTCCTCCATTTTCAGGCTGCCGGTGGACCGGGTGTTCAGCATGAAAGGATTCGGCACAGTGATCACGGGCACCCTGACCTCGGGCCAGATCCGGGTGGGAGAAGACATCATGGTCTATCCCAAACGGATTGTCTCCAAAGTCCGGGGGATTCAGGTCCATTCCAGCAGCGTGGATGAGGCCGGTCCCGGTACCCGCACCGCCATCAATTTCCAGGGGCTTGACAAGGAATCGGTCGACCGGGGCGACATTCTTTCAACCCCGGACACCTTGATTGAAAGCTATATGGTGGATGCGGGCTTCCATTATCTGAAATCCAATGCCAAACCGGCCAAAACCCGGACCCGGGTGCGGTTCCATTCCGGCACCAGTGAAATTCTGGGATATATGATTCTTCTGGACAGGGACGAGCTGATGCCTGGCGAAAATGCGCTGGTGCAGTTCCGGCTGGAATCCCCGGTGTGCTGCATCAAGGATGACCGGTATGTGATCCGGAGCTATTCCCCGGTGAAAACCATCGGGGGAGGGGCCATTCTGAATCCCGTGGCCAGAAAATACCGGCACATGGACGCCCGGGTGATCCAGGGACTGAACGAGCTGGCCGACGAAGATGCCGAGCAGACCGTTGTGTTTTTTTTGTCTTTGAACGGATTCAAGGGGCTGCGTTTCAACGATCTGCGCGTCATGACCAACCTGTCGGACAAAAAACTGTCCGCCGCCCTTCAGAAACTGCTGGCCCGGCAGGCTGTCATTCAGACGGACAAGGAAAAACAGACGTTTGTCAGCGGGGCGTTTTTTGATGACTTCAAAAAAAAGGTGCTGGAAAAGATCCAGCAGTATCATACTGCCAATCCGTTAAAAGAGGGCATGCCCACCCAGGAACTGAAATCCAAGTTCCGCTACATCAAGGATCCCAGATTTTTCAATATCCTTTTTTCCCGCCTTGAAAAAGAAAACGCTGTCATTCAGGATAAAAACCTGGTGAAAATGTCTGATTTCAAAGTGGCACTGCAGGTGGATCAGCACCAGGTCAAAGAAGACATTCTCCGGATCTACCGGTCCGCCGGCCTGACACCTCCTTTTTTCCGCACCGTGTGCCAGGACCTGAATCTTGACAAAAAAACCGCCAAAGATGTGCTTCAGATGCTGATCGACGAAAAACAGATCGTCAAAACAAAAGATGACCTGTTCTTTGATGCCCGGGCCATGACCCGCCTTGAAACGGAACTGGTGACATTTCTGAAAAAAAATAAATCCATCACCACCCCGGAATTCAAGGACATGATCGGCATCTCCCGCAAATACGTGATTCCTTTAATCGAGTATTTTGACGCTATCCATCTGACCATCCGTGTAGGGGACACCCGGCAGCTGCGCCGGAGATCATGATCCTCTCACAGAATTTTCCGGACAAGTGCATCCACGATACTGTCCAGACATACCATCCCTGATCGGGTCAACCTGAACCGCTGAATACCGGGGGAATCGGTGGGGTTGGAATAAAAAAAGTGCCCTGAGCCTCTGGCTGCCAGACTGTTCAACAGGCTGTGGAAATCCGGTCCGAAGTTTTTCAGGCAGATCCCATTATCCGTGCGAAGTCCCAGCATCACCTGTTCCATCCGCTCCTGGTAAGGGGTCAGAATTTCATGACCGGACCCGGGCAGGTCCCGGGCCGTCACAGCATCCTGCCATGCATGAAAATCACGTGGATTCCAGAACCGGACCGGACCACCGGTATCCGGAAGATGCCTCAAAGACAGAAGGGCATGGTCCGTTCCAGGTGCTGGACCGGTTCCAGGGACCCGGGGGAAAAAAGAATGGGCCGACGGGCCGACCCCCAGATATGCCCGTCGTTCCCAGTAATGGGTGTTGTGATTCGATCGATACGGTCTGGTTTTGGCAAAATTGGATACCTCATAATGCGAATACCCGGCATTTTCCAGCACCCGGGAGGTGTGGACAAAAAAATCACTGCGCCGGTCCGGATCACAGGGACAGAAATACCCTTTTTTGTATTGCCCATAAAAAGGGGTGCCCGGTTCCAGGGTCAGCATATAGCATGACAGGTGCGGCAGCTGCAATGCCAGGGCCGTGTCCAGATCCGTCTGCCACACATCTGAGGTTTCTTTTGGCAGCGCATACATCAGGTCCAGGCCCAGATTGGAAAACCCGGCCCGGGCGGCACCGGACAGGGTTTCAAACACCTGATCCCGTGTATGGATCCGGGACAGGAAAGACAGTTTTGACGGATCAAACGACTGGGCCCCAATACTGAGGCGATTGATTCCCAATTGCCGGATGGCAGACAGATACGCAGCATCGACTGTCCCCGGATTCACCTCCATGGTGATTTCCGCATCCGGTGTCACAACAAACGCCTGATACACTGTTTCCAGAATCTGCGCCGCCTGGGCCACGGACAGCAAAGACGGTGTCCCGCCCCCCAGGTAAACGGTATGCAGGGGACCCTGGAGCCAGGGGGTTTTCATGTCGGACCACATCCGGATCTCTGTGCAGACCCCGTCTACATATGACGGGATCAAGGCCCGGTCTGTCACTGAAAAAAAATCACAATACGGACATTTTCTCGGACAGAACGGCACATGGAGATACAGAGACCAGATGTCTGCCTGTCCGGAGGACACTTCAGTCACGGTTTTTATCCTTATCTGACAGGTTGCTGTGCCCTTTTGTTTCAGCATGATTTCAGAAACGGGTCCATTCAGCCGGTTATTATAGCCTTCGGAATATTCACCGGTCAACAGAGGTGTTTTCAATTTGTTAAACCGTGCTTGAAACTTGAACCAAGGATGTGATAGAAATGTATTTTTAACGTCGGCATTACCAATGCGCAAACTATGATGATAGGAGTCAGCCATGCCCGGATTTGAACTGTTCGGTGACAAAGAAAGAAAAGAGGTGACCGATGTACTGTCCACCGGCGTTTTGATGCGTTACGGGTTTGATGCGGCCAGAAACGGTCATTACAAAGCCCTGGAATTTGAACGGACATTGTGCGAAATCACCGGTTCCGCCCGCAGCCACCTGTGTTCCAGCGGGACTGCGGCCCTGTCCACAGCCATGGCAGCCTGCGGCATCGGGGCCGGAGATGAGGTCGTTGTTCCACCCTTCACTTTTGTGGCCACGTTTGAGGCCGTGCTTCAGGCCGGCGCCATCCCGGTGTTCGGGGAAATCGATGACACCCTGTGCCTGAATCCCGACCGGCTGGATGCTGTTCTGACCCCGAAAACAAAGGCGGTGGTTCCGGTCCACATGTGCGGGGCCATGGCCCGTATCGATGAAATCCAGGCTGTCTGCAACCAGAAGGGACTGGTCCTGCTGGAAGATGCCTGCCAGTCCCTGGGGGCCACTTTCCTGGGAAAACACCTGGGCACATTCGGCAAAGCCGGATGTTTTTCCTTTGATGCGGTCAAAACCGTGACGTGCGGAGAAGGCGGCGCTGTGATCACAGATGATCAAACCGTCTATGATATCTGCCACCAGTATGCCGACCATGGCCATGATCATCTGGGTGGACCGGACCGGGGGGCGGACGGACACCCGATTTTAGGCACCAACTACCGCATCTCGGAACTCAATGCGGCCGTGGGCCTGGCCCAGCTCAGAAAACTGGATCAGATCCTGAGCATTCAGCGGAAAAACAAACAGGTCCTCAAGGATGCCATGAAGCAGCTGCCCGGCGTCTCTTTCAGGCATCTCCCGGATCCTGCCGGGGATTCCGCAACTTTTTTAAGTTTCATGCTGCCCACTGAAGACAAAGCCCGCCAGGCAGCCGGAAATCTGTCTGCCAACAACGTTCCCTGCCCTTACTGGTATGAAAACAACTGGCATTATTTCAAAAAATGGCACCACCTGAAACAGATGACCTGCACGGCACCCATTCCCGCTCAATTGTGTGGCAACCTGCCTGATTACACCCGGGTGGCGTTGCCTGAATCCGATGCCGTCATGAAACGCACCCTGTCCATGCAGATCATGCTTTCCTGGACAGACCAGGACCTGGCACACCGCGTGGCCGCCATTGAAAACGCCTTAACAGATATCTGACACCGTCAATAATAAGGAAACAAATGTTTAGAAACTTCAAACTGGTGCCCCGGGTGATATTCGGCCGGGGCTGTTTTGCCCAGCTCGATGAAATCCTGTCGCATCAGCGCAGAGGAAATGATGACTGGGTGGTGTTTGTCACCGACGATGTATTTACCGGAACCCCTCTGGCATCGCGCATCCCGCTGCATGACAATGACATGCTTCTGTATGTGAACGTGGATGAGGAACCCAAGACCCAATATGTGGACCAGCTCACCCGGCAGGTAAAAACGGCCCGGCCCGGCCTGCCCTGCGGGGTTGTGGGCATTGGCGGCGGATCCACCATGGACCTGGCCAAAGCCGTGTCATTGATGCTCACCAACCCGGGGTCTTCCACAGAGTATCAGGGGTGGGACCTGATCAGACATCCGGCTGTGTACCATGCAGCCGTGCCCACCCTGTCCGGCACCGGGGCAGAGGTGTCCCGCACCACAGTGCTCACCGGACCGGATAAGAAACTGGGTCTCAACTCCGATTACACCGTGTTCGACCAGGTGGTACTTGACCCGGAATTGACGGCAGGTGTTCCCAAAGACCAGCATTTCTACACCGGCATGGACTGCTATATTCACTGTATCGAATCTCTGGCCGGCACCTATCTGAACGAATTTTCCAAAGCCTATGGTGAAAAATCCCTGGACCTGTGCCGGCAGGTGTTCCTGGAAGACCACCCGGATGCGGCGGACAAGCTGATGATGGCTTCCTTTTTCGGCGGCATGAGCATTGCCTACTCCCAGGTGGGGGCCTGCCATGCGCTGTCCTATGGCCTGTCCTATCTTCTGGGCATCCACCACGGGGTGGGGTGCTGCATTGCATTTGATGTGCTGGAAGAATTCTATCCTCAGGGAGTCAGGGAATTCCGGAAAATGATGGAAATAACCGGCGTGGATCTGCCCAGGCAGGTGGTCAACGGTCTGGATGATGATCAGATGACCACCATGATCAATGTGGCACTGGGACTGGCCCCGCTGTGGGAAAACTGCCTGGGAAAGGACTGGCAGACCATCATGACAAGGGACAAGGTACGTTCCCTGTTTCTGAAAATGTAAGGGGATTTCTGCCATGCCCATTGCCGTCATCCCTTCCCGCTTCGGCTCCAGCCGGCTTAAGGGAAAACCCCTCGTGCCCATTGCCGGACGGCCCATGATCCAGCGGGTCTATGAACAGGCCCAGAAATCCCCGGTGGTGACCGGCGTCTGGGTGGCCACGGATGATGACCGTATCGTCACCGCGGTGAACGCATTCGGGGGCAATGCCGTGATGACGTCGGACACCTGCCGGTCCGGCACCGACCGGGTGGCGGAGACCGCCAACATTCTCAAACTGGCACCCGATGACATTGTCATCAATATTCAAGGAGATCAGCCCGTGTTCGACCCCCGGTCCCTGAAAGACCTGATTGCACCATTTGAACAGGACCCCGCCGTGGAGATGACCACCCTGGCATTCAAAATTCAGAATCCCAGAGAAATTACCGATCCCAAGGATGTCAAAGTGGTTTTTGACTCCAGGGGTCGGGCACTGTATTTTTCCCGAGCCCAGATCCCGTTTCCCAGGGATGGGGAAACCCAGACAGATTATTACAAACACCTGGGCTTTTACGCCTACAAAAAATCGTTTCTGGACCGGTTTGTCACCCTGCCCACCGGCCGGTGCGAAGCGGTGGAAAAACTGGAACAGCTCCGGGCTCTGGAACATGGCTTTTCCATTCATGTGGCGCTGACCGCATTTGATTCTCCGGAAATCGATCTGCCCGAAGACGTCCAGCGGGTGGAAAAGGCGCTGGGCCAATGCTGAAGCCATCCCAGTCTCATTTCAAAATCCTGCATACCACCTGCCACACCCAGTGGGGGGGACTGGAAAAACGCATTTTCAACGAAGCGGTGTGGATGAGAGATCAGGGGCATCAGGTTATCATTGTGGCCCCCCGGGACACCCCGCTGTTCAGGCAGTCAAAGCAGAGCAGATTCCGGACGTATGGGGTTGATTTCAAAAAAACACAAATGATGTCCGATTATCGATTTCTCAGGCACCTCTTTACCAATGAACAGCCGGACATCGTCAATACCCATGGCAATGAAGACTCTCGAATCGCCCTTCTGGCGGCGTACCGCACAGGAATCGGATGCCGGATTCTCTCCCGGCACATCAGCTCACATATCAGAAACTCCTGGTACAACCGGCTGATTTATAAAAAATATGCCGATTATATTTTTACCACGGCAGATTACACCACCCGCCATATTAAAGAGGTTTTCAACCTCAGTGGCAGTAAAGTATTTTCCGTGTCCAGCGGTATCATCCCTCCGCCGGTCCTGATGCCCCGGGACCCGTCCAGACGACAGCTGATCCAGGAACTGGGGCTTGACCCGGAAACACGCTTTATAGGATTTGTAGGCCGGGTATCCAAAACCAAAGGCGTTGAGACGCTTTTAAAGGCGTTCAGCATGGTTGCACAGGACATTCCCCGGCATCATCTGGTGCTTGTGGGCGACAGTTCAGCAGCGTATTTTAAATTTCTCAAAGAGATGGCACAGACCATGGGACTGGCTGAAAGGATCCATTTCACCGGACCCAAAAAAGAGGTCTGGTCCTGTTACCGGGCACTGGACTGTAAGATCCTGGCATCCATGGACAAGGATGGCAGCCCGTTTGAAGGGATCCCTCAAGCGCTTCTGGAGGCGATGTACTGCGCCTGTCCAGTCATAGGCGCCATCAGCGGCGGCATCCCCGATATTATTGAACACAACAGAACCGGTCTGCTGTTCCACCAGAATGACGTCGTTGCCTTGTCACAGCTTATAATTCAGACGATCAGAGATCCTGAAGCCGCCGGGCAGCGGGCCCAAACCGCCAGGGAAATGGTTGAAAAACATCACACCATCGACTCGATGGGCCGAAAAATTCTGAATATCTACCAGCTGCACCATCTGGAGCGATTCAGATACACCCCCGAAGCCTGACGGTTTTCCAGGTGCTGCGCGTCAGGCTGTCCGCATTTTCCGGAGACGGCCAGGCCCCGGCGGCTATCTTTCAGGGGTCCGGATATCTGACATTGTTTCCAGATCTTTTGATTTAAAATGGCATTTGGCATACTTGTAGAACGTGCCTTCGAAATTTCCCAGGGCAATGACAAAGCCCGGCCACCCGTCCATGAATCCTTTTTTGAGCACATACAGTGAAAACCCTGACCAGATGCCATGCATCAGGGCACTGAACATGCCTGGCCGCCGGCCTGCTTCATGCATCTTTCGGGCTCCCAGGGTGGAATACCGGTTGGCTTTGTGGATGATCTCCTCCAGATTTTTGAATGGAATCTGGTAAATATCGGCGGTCAATGTACCGCAGGGTTTTTCACTGATCACCTCATACCGTTCGTGAACCGCATCGTTCATGAAGGACAGTGCGCCTTTCCGGAACAGCTGGGGTTGTCTGAAATCCGGATAAAACCCGCCGTGACGGATCCATTTTCCCATGAAATAGTTGCGCCGGGGCACATAATAGGCATCCCTGCTCTCGGGATCCGCAATGATCCGGCAGATTTCCTGTCTGGCAGAAGACGTGCAGCGTTCATCCGAATCCAGGCTGAAAATCCAGTTGTGGGTGCAGGCGGCCATGGCCCGGTTCCGCAGATCACCGAACCCTGAAAACGGAATCTGCACCACCCGGGCCCCGAGATCTTCTGCAATGGCTGCGGTGGAATCGGTGCTGAATGAATCCGCCACAACAATCTCATCCGCCCATGCCACGCTTTGAATGGCAGCCCTTATCTTGTCTTCCTCGTTATACGCGATAATATAAACAGATAATTCTGCCATATTTCAACTGTCCTTCCCCAGGCTCTCCAGCCCGTTTTTACACACATGGGTGTCTGCGGCCAGGGCTTTTTCCAGCAACCGGTCATTGTCAGCCAGCCGGGTCCGGGGGGTCTCGACGTGCCACAGATGATAACATACGGCCCGGAAAGGATGTTCCTTCCGGACCAGCCCCCATTTGAAAAGCCGGGCGGCAAACTCGGAATCTTCCCTTCCCCAGCCCTCAAAATCATGATTGAATCCGTTCACCGCAACCACATCGGATTTAAAGACCCCCATGTTGCAGCTTCGAATGCCGGACAACCGATGAACGGTTTTCAGACAAGGGAAAAACGGCATTCGAAAAATATGGTGGACATTGCCGATATGGCCGGCCAGGGCATGACGGACGATACGGCCGAATGAAAATGCGTCTGTGACGTCGAATGCAGAAGACGCCGTCCGGCTCACCAAAACCCGCTTCCCCTGGAAAAAGCAGCCCGGTTCCGCCAGAGACCGGTGATCTGAAACAAACTTCGAATCCGGGATACAATCACCATCCAGGAAAACCAGGTAGTCGCCAGAGGCTGCTGCAATGGCCCTGTTCCTTGCCCGGGCCGCCCGAAACCCCTGATCCTTCTGCCAGACATGGTGAAATACCGGGCCGGGCCGGTTTTCAAATTCCCCCAGCATGTGCCGGGTTTCATCGCCTGACCCATCATCGGCCACCAGAATCTCGTCCGGCAGCCGGGTCTGGGCATACAGGCCCTCCAGCACCTTTTTCAACGCGTCCATACGGTTATACGTGGTGACGATCACGGACAGCTTCATTTTTCCCCCGTTTTCTGCCGGATTGCGTCATGTACCTGGTCCACTGACAGGTCTTTCATGCATCTGAAATCATACCGGGTACAGGGGTGTCTGGCATAGCAGGGGGCACAGGGCAGATCCAGCTGGATGACGGTGTGAATGTCCCCGTACGGTCCGGTCCGAACCGGATTGGCCGGACCGAAAACGGCAAACACCGGAATGTTCAACGCGGCAGCCAGATGCATGGGGCCGGTGTCGTTGCACACAAAAAATTCAGCCCGGCGGATCACGGGAATCAGTTCTTTGAGACGGGTTTTTCCGGCGATGGAGATGGCGTTTCCCCTGGCATGGGCCACCATGGTATCGGCAATGCCGGCCTCCCCTGCGGATGCGATGACCACGCTGGGCAACGGCAGCCGGGCGGCCAGTTCCCCAAATTTTTCCGCAGGCCACTGGTTGGCGGGCTTGCCCGCGGACGGGGCCATGACCACGTATTGTCCCGGAAGGGCCTTCAGAATTTCCGGATTCGGATCATGCGGGGCCAGGGGATATTCAATTGTGTCCACCGCACACCCCATGAACCGGGCTATCTCCAGATACCGCTCAATGGCGTGGATGGTCATGCTGCCGTGGATCTTGTGGGTGTAAAAAAACGGACTGCCTTCATCCGATTCTCTGAACCCCAGCCGGACAGGGGCCCGGGAAAACCAGGAGATCATTCCGGACCGGAACAGTCCTGACAGGTCAATGGCCACGTCATATCCAGCCCGGCCCAGATTTTTTTTAAGTGCCATGATTTCTTTGACGGTCCTGCCCAGAAAGGACCATTGTTTCCACTGATCTTTTTTAATGACCCACAAAGTATGGATCATGGGATGGCCTTCCAGAAAGGTATGCAGGCCCTCTGCCACCACCCAGTCCACCTGGGCATGAGGAAACCGCTTTTTTACGGCATAAAGAAACGGCAGTGAATGGATAATGTCTCCAAACGCACTGGGTTTGATGATCAGAATTTTCTGAATGGATGAAAACAGGTTATTTCTCCTTAAAAATTCAGGCCTCGCCTCAGGTATTCAGTATCCGGCAGCAGGTGTCAAACACCATATCCACCGTGATGCGATCCATGCAGGCATGATCGGTGGGACACTCATCCTTCAGACAGGGGGCACAGGAAACCGGCACCCGGATCAATGTGCTGGCCGGGCTGTCCGGGGCCGTGGCCACGGGATCCGTGGAGCCGATCACCGCCACCTGGGGGATATTGAGGGCCGCGGCCGCGTGCATGAGTCCCGAGTCGTTGGTAACAAACAGGTCACAGTGCCGTATCAGGGCAAACGCCTGCCCCAGGGTGGTTTTACCTGCCAGATTCATGCAGCAGCCCGGAACCATGTCTGCAATCTGTTCACCCAGATCATGATCACCGGGACCGCCGAAAATCAGAACTTGTGTACCCCGGGTTTCAGAGAGACGCCGGCACAGTTCGGCATATCGATCCGGAAACCAGCGTTTGGCCGTCCCACCGGTGGCCCCGGGGTTGATACCCACCACCCTGCCCGACGGCTGGTTTGTCATGCCGGACAACAACTGTGCGGCCGCATCCTGGTCAGCAGGGGACACATACAGATCCATGCGCCGGCCGTCGGTTGCCAGCCCGATACCGGTCAGAATCCCCAGATAATAATCGATCAGATGGGTCCTTTTCAGGGCCGGGTCCAGAGAAATGGCCGGATTCAGCAGCAGGGTCCGGGCATCGGTATTGTATCCCGCCCTTAAGGGAATTCTGGCCAGAAACGCGAGCAGGGCCGCTTCAAAGGCATTCTGCATGAGAATGGCCAGATCAAACCGCCGGCGCCTTATATCAGCGGCCAGGCGCAGGGTACCCCTCCCCATTTTATGACGGCCCACATGGTCATAAACCATCACCTCATCCACATATGGATTGGATTCATACACCGGAATCACCCAGGGTTTGGCCAGCACCGTGATATGCGCGTCAGGAAAATTTTTGCGCACCGCCCGGATCACCGGCGTGGTCATGATGGCATCCCCCACCCAGTTGGCCGCCCGGATCAGAATCCGGCGGCAGGATTGATTGGATATATTTTTCTTCATTGTTTTTCAGATCATGGGGCTACCGGGATTCCCGTCCGGGCCACAAACACCAGGGTTTGGTCTTCCACCGGTTGTGTACCCAGAAATACTGGTCCGGGCATTGGCGGACCATGGTTTCAACGGCCGTGGTAAACCGCTGGGTATTGGTTTCAACATCTTTGATGGGGTCTCCGGTCACCGCCACAGGGACCTCAGGCAAATAGCGGATGACAAACCGGCGTCCATGCCGGATGGTATACAACGGCACCACCGGGGACCCGGTTTTCATGGCCAGTCTGGCCAGACCGCTGTTGGTGCAGGCAGGGCGCCCGAAAAAATCGGCAAACACCCCTTTGTACCAGTCCACGTTCTGATCGATCAAAGTGCCCACCACACCACCCTGAGCCAGGATCTCTTCCAGTTTTCTGGATGCCCCCCGCATGGGAATCATGGTCACGCCGAACCGTTCCCTCAGTTGCCGCATCAGTCTTTCCAGAGGCGCAAAATCCAGTTTCCGGTAGATGGCATATCCCTTGAATCCGGTGCCTTCAATGGCCGGGATCAGCATTTCAAAATTGCCCATGTGACACGAGATCACCAGCACCCCTTTTCCTCTGGCCTGAGCGGCTTTCACATGTGCCAGGCCTTCAATCGTAAAATGAGACAAAAACCGGGATTTGGAGAGCCGGGTCGACCATGCCACTTCAAACAGCATGGCGGCAATGTTGACAAACGTCTGCCGGGCCCTGCGCTCAATTTTGTCTTTGGGCCATTCCCGGCCAAAAGCATGGGTCAGATTGTCCAGGGTAATTTCGCGATGGCGTTTGTCCACCCGAAACCATAGTCTTCCCAGAACCCCGGCAAAAAAATCCGCCACCGGGACCGGGATGTGACCCATTAAAAAAATCATCCGCCTCAACAGGCGGTAGACCAGCTCATCATTCATGATTTCATGACGTTTCATTTTTAAATCCGGGTGTCAATCCACCGGAAAAATCCGGATTCATTGTCCAGTGACAGCCGGACCCCCACCACCCCCACATCCATGGGCCAGGCAATGTCTGGGTCCAGTTTGGTCCGGTCTTTCTCGGTCGTAAGCAGCATATCCGCCTTCAGGGCCTGGGCCCGGTGCTGGATCTCCAGAATATCAGCCCTCTTATACCGGTAATGGTCCTCAAATTCAAGATGATCCAGGATATTTGCTCCCAGATGCCGGATCGTTCGAAAAAAAGTCCGGTTGTCTGCAATCCCGGAAAACAGGACCACGGTAATCCCTTGAAGTCGATCCAGTGACAGCATTTTATCCGGGTTTTTGAAGGCCGGGTCCGTCGCCTCCCTGTTGGAAGAACCGGCCGGGCAGATTTCTGCCAGAAACGGCTGGTGCCGGCTGTAAAACACCGGCAGTCCCGGCGCAGCAGTTGATACCCAGTGTGGCGCTTTCACCGGAATTTCCGGACACCGGGTCAGTATCACGGCATCGGCCCTGGCCAGGGCCGGCACTGCCGGTTCCCTGAGACGGCCTGCCGGCAGCACCCGTCCGTTACCCAATGGAAAATCATGATCCATGAGAACCAGATCCAGGTCCCGCTTCAAGGGCATGTGCTGAAACCCGTCATCCAGTACCACCACATCCACCGGCAATCGGTCCAGGGCCAGGCAGCCGGCCCGGTACCTGTCTTTTCCCACCACCACCGGGAACCGTTTCAACCGGGCCATCATATACGGCTCATCCCCGGCCTGCGCAGCATCCAGAAACAGCCGGGTGCCGTCACTTACCACCGCAGCCTGTTTTTTCAGGTTCCCCCTGTATCCCCGGCTGATCACCACCGGATGTTTCCCCAGCCGGATCAGCAGGTCCGCCATGTAAACAGACATGGGGGTTTTGCCGGTGCCTCCCGACATGATATTGCCCACGGAAATCACCGGACAGGGCAGCGTTTTCCGGGGAAACCA
Source organism: Desulfotignum sp. (assembly GCA_032250905.1). Classification (GTDB taxonomy): domain Bacteria; phylum Desulfobacterota; class Desulfobacteria; order Desulfobacterales; family Desulfobacteraceae; genus Desulfotignum. Next base: position 15,381 of record JAVVEQ010000039.1, read on the forward strand.
GCCGGATTCATACCCTTTGTTTCTAATTACGGTCCCGGCCCCGTATCCGTAAGACACCGCCTTGAGCAGGGTATCAAAAGACAGAAACGGGACAGGCCCTCTCCTTCTGGACGCCTGCAGGATTTTTTTTTCCAGTGTGCTAAACATGGCGGTTCCTCAATTGCAGTCGTGTCAGAAGCGCCAGGGTGCGGTCCACGGCCCCGGTGTTTTCCCTGTAAACGGTCAATGCCTGTTGCCCCATGTCTGCAGCCCTTTCCGGGCAGGTCAGCAGATCCTTCAGATGACGGGACAGCGATCCGGCATCTGTCACCTTGCAGGCGCCGGCCCGGGCCAGAAGCAGGTCTGCCACCTCTGCAAAATCTTCCATATGGGGACCAAACAGGACCGGTTTTCTGAACATGGCAGGTTCCAGAGGATTGTGCCCCCCGCACGGCACAAGGGACCCCCCGATAAAAGCCACGTCACAGACGGCATAGGCTTTTGCCAGCACGCCGAGACAGTCCAGAAGCATCACCGGCGCATCCTGCGGCTGATTTTGAACCGCGGAGAGAAAAACCGATTCCCCCCCGTTTTGAGAAATCTCCCTGGCCACCTGACGGCACCGGGCCGGATCCCTTGGCGCAATGATCAGTTTCAGGCCGGGCACCTGCTCGCGTACCTGCTGAAACACACGCCACAAGAGCCGTTCTTCACCCGGATGCGTCGAACCGGCCATCCATACCCGGTCACTGTCTGTGATATGAAACCATTTTTCAAGGGTGTTTCTTTCGGTATCAGTCAAGGTTTCCAGCGGCTGATCAAACTTGATATTTCCGGCCAGGGTCAGCCGGGACTCAGGAATGCCCAGCGCCTTGAACCGGGACAGGTCCTGACGGGTCTGCACCCCCACATGGGTCAGCTGTGAAAAAAACAGGGCCCTTGCCGGTCCCAGCCGGCGGTATCCGCGAAAAGAACGGTCTGACAGCCGGGCATTCACGAGGACCACAGGAATTTTTTTCCGCGCCATGGCATGAAGAAATCCGGGCCACAGATCCGTTTCCACCAGACACACCCACGCCGGATCAATCTGGTGCCGGACCCGGGCCACTGCCCATGGCAGATCAAAAGGAAAATAAGCGATTTGAGATACCAGAGGGGAATCGGTCCGGCAGAAAAGGCGCCGGGCCGTGTCATAACCGGTCCGGGTAGACGCGGTGAAAACAACAGGAGTCTCGGGAAATTGCCTGCTGACCGCCAGGACCAGGGGTACCGCCGATATGACCTCTCCCACGGAAAGGGCATGGATCCAGACCGGCTGCCGGGGACCGGGTGTTTTTTTGATTCCGGTACACCATCCCAGACGCTGCAGCAGATTGGCCCGCCGTTTTCCGGACAACAGCCAGATAAACGGCACCCATGGCAGCACCAGTATGAATCCCACTGAAACCAGCACATAATAACACCATATCATGACGGTCATTCCGTATTGATCAGAAAAATAGTTCCGCCGGCCAGAAAAAAGGCGTTGGCCACCCAGGGTGCCACCACGGCCGGCAGGAGCCCGGCATAGCCCAGGGACAGACAGATGCCGTAGACCACCCAGTAAAAAAAAGAGATGACCACCCCCAGTCCAATGGCAGCAGGAAGATTCACCCCTGCAAAAGAACGCATTCCGGCGGCAGCTCCGGTCAGGGCCATGATCACACAGATAAAGGGAAACGCGATTTTGCCGTGCATATCGACTTCATAGGTTGTTGGATCATACCCTTCATCCCGGACCTTACCGATATAGGCTTTTAAATCGAAAAACCCCATTTCATCAGATTTCTGAACCCATTGATCCAGATCTTCAGGCACCACTCCCAGTTCTGTCAGCGTCATATCCGACAGGGTCACATCATAGTCATCCGTGTCCGGGTTATAGGTTTGTTCCACCACATCCTCCAGAAGCCACTGACCCAGTTCATATCTGCCTGATCGGGCATCGATACGGGATATCAGAAAAAAATCATCGTCCATGGTTGTGGCACAAACCCCGGCCACGGTTTTCTGGACCGGATCAAAAAAACGGATATGTACCAGCCGGTTGTCCGACTTGATCCAGATATTGTTGCGGTACTGGTTCATCTGATTTTGTTTGCGGATGTCATACTGCCGGATGTCATTGGATTTTGCCATGGACAACGGCACCAGAGACTCACCAAGAAAAAACATGACCCCCGCCAGCAGCAGACTGATGCCGAGCGCAGGCCTGACCAGAAAATACACGGAAATCCCAGATGATTTTACTGCAGTCAGTTCATTGTTCCGATTCATCAAACCGAACACGGTGATGGTTGCCAGAAGAACGGCCGCCGGGGTCAGCTGAACAAACATGAACGGCAGTTTGAGTACCACATACCAGAACGCATGAATCAGCGAGATATCGGATTTGAGAAACTTGTCCATCCGGGACAAATAATCGATCATCACGAACAGGGCCAGGATCAGCGCCTGAATCACGCCGAAGAATTTCAGAAATTCCCTGAGCCAGTATCTATGCAGGCAGGTCATGGCGTATCAATTTTAACCAGTGATGTTTGATCCGGCTCAAGGCCCTTGCAACCTTAGGCGGTATCCTGACCGGATTTTCTTCCGCATTGCGCTTGAGCAGATACATTCCGGCACCACCCATGAGCAGATTGGGAATCCACATGCCTATAACCGGAGGAAACCGGCCGGTTTCCCCGGCAGACCATCCAGCAGCCAGAAGCAGGTAGTAAATCAATACAAAACAAACGCCCAGACCCAGCCCGGAAGACCGGCCGGTCAGCAGGGACTGAACTCCCAGGGGAAAGGCCAGCAAGCCCAGAAACAGACAGGCAAACGGGATGGAAAATTTTTCATGCAGCACCATCCTGGCCTCGCTCATCTTCTGTTCATCGGTGGCGCCGGTTCGAATGACACCCATCAGTTCCCGGATTCCATACTCGTCAAAGTCTTTTTGTATGCCCGTGGCCCCTTTCTGCTGGAGCATGGCCAGATCAATATTGATATCATAACTCCCGAACCGGATATTGGACACGGTTTTTTTCTCGATGTCCACCTGATTGATCATGCCGTTGTAGAGCCGGATCGTATACACATTGCTGTCCTGTGACCGAATGAGACGGCCTTCAGGAGCGATGGAAATCCGGGTCATGCCCTCGACTGTTCGGTCTTCGATAAACACGTCGGTCATATCCCTGGTTTTCATATCCACGTGTGACACATAGAGCATGATATCTTCCAGCCGGGAGTTGAACTGGCGTTCCTCCAGAGCCAGATCCATACTGGATCGGGCCAGGTCCAGGGTTTTCTCTTTGATGGACAGCTTGCCCCAGGGCACGGCAAACAGCGTAATGAACAGGGTCAATCCGGTTCCCAGAACACAGAAAATCAGCACTGGCGGCAGCAGCCGATACAAAGACAGACCCGCCCCTTTCATGGCGGTCATCTCATTTTCCACCGACATGCGCATGAACGTCAACAGCACAGCCACCATTACGGAGATGGGAATGGTGAACTCCAGGAACCGGGGCAGTGTGTATAGAATCATGACAACCACCGCCGCCAGACCGGCGTTGTAGTTGACCACCAGGTTCATGATTTCCGGTATGCGGGTCATCAGGAACACGAACGTCAGAAAGCACAGACTGATACCAAAGGGCGGGAAAAATTCCTTGAATATATACCGATTTATCGTGGTGGCAGCGCGCATATGCACAGTAATTATAAGTTTGGTTTCCCACTGTCAAGGATAGAAGCAAATACCGGTTTTCAAACCCGGCATTTCATGATAACAATACTTACATGAACTGTATAGTCATTGCAGGCGGCAGACTGGATGCAGCCCGGACCCGAACCTGGCATCAGCGAATTTTTTCACTGCTGAAAACCGCAGACCTGATCATTGCGGCGGACAGCGGTGCCGGATATATGAGGCAATCCGGATACCTGCCGCATGTGATTATCGGGGATCTGGATTCCATCGACCCGGACACCCTGGCATTTTTTCAGGAAAACAAGGTGCCGATCCAGACCCATCCCCCCCGTAAAAACCAGACCGATATGGAATTGTGCCTGGCCTATGCAAACGCCCGGCATGCGACGCATATCACAATACTGGCTGCCACCGGCACACGGATGGACCATACCCTGGCCAACATTCTGCTGCTCCTGCCTCTGGCAAAAGCCGGCATATCTGCCAGAATAATGGATGCAAACAATGAAATCTGCGTGGTAACAGACCGTCTGACGCTCACAGGAGCCCCCGGAGATCTGGTTTCGCTGATCCCTGTGACGGCCACTGTCCAGGGGCTGACACTTCAAGGCCTGTCTTATCCGCTTGACAATCACACCCTTTCGATGGGCAGCACACTGGGCATCAGCAACTGTTTTTCAGAATCACGGGCGAAAATCCAGGTCCGGTCCGGCACGCTTCTGGTTATCCGATCCATGGATTGAACAAAAAAAGGTGTGCTTCTTACAGCACACCTTTTTTTTTCTGTCAGGTACTTATGGTTAACTGCAGGTTCCGGAACATCCACCACATCCGGGCGCCCCGAGATCCATGTTTGAATCCAGGTGAAACCCCATGCCCGTGAAATCGATCTTGATCCGTTCAGCTTTCTGCATGAAATCCTTGTCCACAACAAATTTGTGTCCTTTCACGTCAAAACTGTCATCTGAATTTTTAGGCTCATCCAGAGCCATGGCCAGAGAGGGCCCCCCTCAGCCGCCGGAATTGAGAAAAATGCGGATCGGGGTCGGTTCCTTCCCCTGGAAGTAATTGTCGATCTGCTCTTTTGCAGGATCTGTCAGTTCAATCATTGTTAAACTCTCCTTATGGTTTGTTGGATTCAGGGTATGCCTGCCTGAATGACCTTAACTTTAATCACCGTGTCCGGGACTGTCAATGTCAAGGGCTTTTGTTCGCCCCATTTTTTTGAATACCCTTGCAAATAGTGCAAAATTCTGCGATGAATATTCTGAAGAAGTATAATTTATACCATGCCGGCAGGAATAATTCAATGAAAATACTTGTCACCGGAGGTGCCGGTTATATCGGCAGCCATACCTGTGTGGAACTTCTGAACCAGAATCAGGATGTGGTGGTGGTAGACAATCTGTGCAACAGTTCCAGGGTTTCTTTAGACCGGGTAAAAAAAATCGCCGGCAGACCCATGGATTTTTTCAAGGTGGATCTTCTGGACATAGCGGGTCTCAGCCGGATTTTTTCCCGACACCGGCCGGATGCGGTGATTCATTTTGCCGGCCTCAAAGCGGTGGGGGAATCCACTGCCAATCCGTTGACCTATTTTAGAAACAATGTCACCGGCACATTGAACCTCCTGACGGTCATGGCTCAATCCGGGGTCAAGCATATCATTTTCTCATCATCCGCCACCGTGTACGGTGAGCCGGCCACCCTGCCCATTACGGAAAATTTTCCTTTGGCCGTCACCAACCCCTATGGCCGGACCAAGCTGATGATCGAACAGATTCTTCAGGATCTGTTTACATCTGATCCGGAATGGCACATTGCCCTGCTCAGGTATTTCAACCCGGTGGGAGCTCATCCCAGCGGTCTGATCGGAGAAGACCCCCGGGGAATTCCCAACAACCTGGTGCCCAATATCGCTCAAGTAGCCATCGGGAATCTGGACCGGGTCCGGATATTTGGCGGTGATTACGATACCCCGGACGGTACCGGGATCAGGGATTTCATTCATGTGTCCGATCTGGCGGCGGGACATGTGAAAACCCTGCCGAAACTCATGGCTGCGCCCGGCGTTTTGATCTACAATTTAGGGACCGGCAGAGGGTATTCCGTGCTCGAAATGATCCAGGGGTTTGAACGGACCTGCGGCCGCCCTATCCCCTATGAAACGGTTGACCGGCGACCGGGTGATATCAGAGCCTGCTGGGCCGACCCCGGTAAAGCAAAAAAAGAACTGGCATGGGAAGCGGTCCGGACTCTGGATGACATGTGCACCGATACCTGGCGGTGGCAGAGGAACCATCCCCATGGATATGACCGGTCCTAACCCCGGCACGGCGGATCCAGACCTGGTGGCCATCGGGGCACGGCTGCAGCAGTGTCCCCTAATCGACACCCTGGGATTCCGGCCCAATTTCTCAGATTATACCGCTGAAGAACAGCAGCGCCTGATATCCGCCCGGCGGGTCCTCTATCCCACCGCTTTTTATGCCGGCCTGTTCAATGCCATGGGGATACCTACGTTTCCCAGTTTTCACACCTACACCTTTGCCATGGACAAAATCCGGCAGACGGCGCTGTTTCAGATGCTGGACATTCCACACCCCAGAACCCGGGTCTTTTACGGCCCCCGCCAGAAGCAGGATATTCTGTCCGGGTTTTCTTTTCCATTCATTGCCAAAATTCCCCGGGGATCGTCCCGGGGCAACGGCGTATTTCTCATCAGAAACCAGACAGATCTGTCAGCGTATCTGACCCTGAAAGACCCAGCATATATCCAGGAGTACCTGCCCCTGGACAGAGATATCCGGGTGATTGTCATCGGCAGAGATGTGGCGCTGGCTTACTGGCGGATCGCCCTGGCCGGCGGGTTCAAAACCAACATCTCCCAGGGAGGACGCATCTGTTTTGATCCGGTACCGGATGCAGCCCTGAAACTGGCACTGACAACGGCGGAAAAATGCGGCTGGGACGATGTGGGCATCGATATTGTGGAATCATGTGGCCGGTTTGTGGTGCTGGAAGGCAATATGAAATACGGCACCAAAGGGTTTCAGAAAGCGGGAATCAACTACAGACAGATGCTGTGTGACAAAATCCTCAACGGTGAGGTCTGACCTGCTTACGCCGGATCTTTCTCCGGAGGACGCCGGTTGACCGTTTTATCCTGCGCCCTCTACAGCAACCCGGCATCTGCCTCGTCTGCCTCCCATTCTGCCAGATAGTCGTGAATAGCGGCAAATCTGGCATTTCCCAAGGGTTTCAACAGCACATATCCCATGGTTGTCAGATGATTTTCCAGAAGATTGAAGACCGCGGCTGCCACCTGCTTCACCTCATCGCCCGGGAACGGCGTGTCATTCATCCGGTCCGCCACTACCCGGGTCAGATGCCCTTCAGGAGTGAAAAAATCACACGGCATATGATTCCATTCTTTGGGAAACGGCTGAATTTTCCATGGAATGAGATTGTCAGGTCGCAGAATCCGGGAATTTTCCGGATTGAAATCCGACCGGGCAATCCTGGTTTTTCCTGGTGAAACGCCCATTAATTCCTCGATCACATCCCGGGCCGTGTGCCCGAATATCCATTCCTCGGGCGCCAGCAGAACCGGCGGATATTCCGCACTGGTCAACGCGAACTCAAAAGGTCCACGGTCCTTCCAGAATCGTTTGAAATCGGCTGAATGGGGTAGAATCTGTCTGATTACCTGCATCTTTTTTTTTCCTTTGACTGCACCTGATGATGATAAATCAGATGGCTGTCGGGTTCAAGGAAAACCACAGAAAAAATGATATCACCTGATATATTCACTTGACCGGCACCTGGTTTTATGTTAACCATTCAACCCTGTTATGGTTAACCAGACATTACATACACGACAGCTCATTCTGGAACGGTTTTACAGGGAAAAAGGCCGCACAGTCTCCGGGGTTCAACTGAGCGAAGAAATTGGGATCTCCCGGGTGGCGGTCTGGAAACATATTCAAGCCCTGAAAAAGGAGGGGTTTGAAATTGAATCCAGCCCCAGGGGATACTTCCTGGCAGATCCGGAAAATCTGCTTTTGCCGGCCTGTTTTGACCCGCCTTTATCCGAGAGGATCCATTATTTTCCACAGGCAACCACCACCATGGACAAGGCCAGGGAACTGGCCCGGCAGGGGGCACCCCATCTAAGCTGTGTGGTGACGGAACACCAGACAAGGGGGCGGGGACGGCTTAACCGCAGATGGGAGTCTGACCCGGGCGGGTTGTGGTTTACCTTGATTTTGACTCCGGACATCTCTCCGGCCCTGGCCTATCTGTATAATTTTACCGCCTCCCTGAGCCTGTCTTTGACGTTGCAGGCCCTGTTCAACCTGGATGTCCGGGTCAAATGGCCCAACGACCTGCTGCTGGAAGGAAAAAAACTGGCAGGCCTGTTGTCTGAAATTGAAACCCGGGCGGACATGATCCGGTACCTGCTGGTGGGAATTGGTATCAATGTGAATAACGACCCATCTTCCAATGAATTTGAGGCCGTTTCCATCCGCCGGGCCCTGGGCTGCCCGGTATCCAGAAAAGAGATTCTGACACAGTTCATGGAGCAGTTCACCGACCGGATTGAGGATCTGGATGCTGACGGTATCATGGCCGAATGGAAGCAGCGCACCAGCACCATCGGCACCCGGGTCCGGGTGGAAACCCTGCACCAGATCATTGAAGGTCTGGCCATCGATGTGGATGAGGCCGGCACCCTGTGGGTGAAGGATCCAGACAATCAGATTCATAAAATCATTTACGGTGACTGCTTTCATTGTTGAAAAGAAATGGATGATGTCTCAGACCGATACCCTGCGCCCCATGATATATTCATCGCTGTTCGTGGCCCTGATATCTGTGGGTGCATTTATCGCCATTCCCATCGGGCCGGTCCCCATTGTGCTTCAGAACATGTTTGTCCTGCTGGCAGGGCTGATTCTGGGACCGGCATGGGGCACGGCCTGTGTGGCGGTATATCTGCTGGTGGGCCTGGCCGGTTTGCCGGTGTTTGCCGGCGGCACTTCCGGTATCGGCAAACTGTTCGGCCCCACCGGCGGATATCTTCTGGGATATTTGCCTGCCGTCCTGGTGACCGGGGCCTTGTCCCGATTTTTGGGACAAGGCGTGTTCCGGGACATCCTGGCCATGATTGCGGGCTCAGCTGTTGTTTACGGAATTGGTGTGCCATGGCTGAAACTGGCCTTTTCTCTGTCCTGGGGCCAGGCCGTGGCCATGGGGCTGGCGCCGTTTCTTTTGGGCGATGCCGTTAAAATTGCAGGTGCCGTAATCATTGCCGGAAAAATCCGTCCGCTGATCAAGGAATAATCCATCATGACTGACCCCATTCTGGAAATCGATCATCTGACCCATGAATTTGCCGGCGGCACCGGGATTCATGATATCAGTTTTCAGGTTTTTTCCGGAGACTTCATCCTTCTGGCGGGACCCAACGGATCCGGAAAAACAACGCTGATCCGGCATCTCAACGCCCTGGTACGCCCCACTTCAGGAGATATAAGGCTTCACGGACGCCCAGTGTCAGACGATTTGACAGCCACCCGGAAAAGTATCGGTATGGTGTTTCAGGATGCTGACACCCAGATTGTGGGTGATACTGTGGCCGATGAGGTGGCATTCGGTCTGGAAAACCTGAACACGCCCCGTGCCCGGATTCATGAAAAAGTGGACCAGGCCCTGACAAACATGAATCTGTCCCATTTAAAAGACCGGAACCCTGCCACACTGTCCGGCGGAGAAAAACGCCGGCTGGCCATTGCCGGCATCCTGGTCATGGATCCGGAAATCGTCGTCCTGGACGAACCATTCGCCAACCTGGACCACTTCGCCTCCCGGGATCTGATCAAAACTATCTGCCGGTTGAACCGGGATGGCCAGACCATCATACTGGCGACCCATGAAGTGGAAGAAGTGATCTTCCTGGTCTCACGAATGCTCATCATGGATCATCAGGGCCGGCTGACTCAGGATGGCGGCCCCGGAGACCTGCTGGGATCTCTGGAACGCTTTGGAATCAGAGAACCCTGTTTTTCCCGGATGGGATATACCTACCCCCCATGGCAGATCTGACCCTGTTTTCTTTCAAGGCCGGCACCACGGCCCTGCATGTCCTGGATGTCCGGGTCAAGACCGTTCTGGTCTGCAGTCTGAGCATGACCCTGTTTTTTGCCGGATTAAGCGCCTGTGCCGCCTGTTTTCTGGTGATGGTTCCATTGATCCGCAGCCAGGGTTTGACCCTGTGCTCCCTGTTGGCCCGGTTAAAAGGATTTCTCCTGCTTCTGGTCATCATGGCGGCCGCCCGGGCGGTCACTGTGCCCGGAGACCCGCTAGTATCCATCTTCGATATTGAGATCACCCGGCAGGGACTGGCCCAGGGGATACTGGTGGCGATGCGGTTTTTCCTGGTCATGGTGACCGGCATGCTCTTTGCCGTCACCACGCGGCCGGCCGATCTCAAAAGCGCAGCCCAATGGTTTCTGAAACCTGTTCCCTTTGTTCCGGAAAAACGGGTGGCCTTCATGATCAGCCTGTTTTTGCGTTTCTTCCCCCTGATCCTGGCCCAGGCCGGGCAGACCAGGGACGCAGTCAACGCCCGGTGCGGCAATTTTCGAAAAAACCCGGTTCGGCGAATCCGGTGTCTCACTCTGCCTTTGATGAAAAAAACCATCATGGCCTCAGACCATCTGTACATGGCCATGACGGCCCGGTGTTACACGGAAAACCGGACCGAGCCCGCGTTTGGACCCGGGGGAAACGAACGGGCTTTTCTTCTGGCCGGTGCAGGCCTGTGCCTGGGGATAATCCTGCTTTCCCGGAAATCCTTCTGGATGATATTTTGGTAATCTTCCAAATTTGAGGTTGATCCGGTCCATGTTTTATTGTAGAGTCTTCGGCTACGATAAATTATCATTACTTACGAATGGCCTGATTTCATAATGCGGGCGGTACAAAAGGAGGTATTTTCCATGACACCTACCAGGGCACCCGCTTCAGGGCCCTCCGTGCTGGACCTGCGGGGAAGGCAGTCTGTCCGGGCGACATTCAAACTGTCCCAGAAAGCCATCGATGCTATCGGGCTGGTGGCGGTTCATATGGGCATCAAGCAGAAATCTCTGTTTGATCACATCATTGAAGATATGGATGCCATGGAAAAACTGGCCCGGTCTATCCGGCTTCGACAGTTTGAAAAAATTCCCCGCCGCCAGAAAACCTATGTCATGAGCCGTCGCACCGTGGACGCACTCAGTGAAGTATCCAAGGCCTTTGACATGCCCCGGGACGCCCTGGTGGAATACGCGGTCCATAAACTGGAATCGGTGATTCAAAGTGAAAAACGCCGCCACCATGAACGCAAAAAACTGGCCGCCGAGGTAATGGCCCATTTTGAAAAAGGGGAGCACCTGTATCGGTCCGTGACTCAGAATCTGGGCAAGGACGATCCGTTCTGCCGGCACCTGGGCAAAGCCGTCCAGGCATCCCGTAAAACAGCGGAAGATCTCCAGGCATTTCTGAATAAAAGCCGGGTTCTGGAAGATTTTTAACCAAGGAGGTTGCATTGATAGAAATTCAAGACCTGACCAAATATTACGGCGATTTCTGCGCAGTGGATCACATCAGTCTGTCGGTCCGGCCCGGGGAAATCTTAGGGTTGCTGGGACCCAACGGCGCCGGAAAAACCACGATATTGAGAATGCTCACCGGATTTTTCAAACCCACGTCCGGACGGATATCGATCAAAGATCTTCAGATGCCCGAAGACACGCTGAAAATCAAATCTTTGATCGGATATCTGCCGGAATCCGCCCCTTTGTACCACAACATGATCGTATATGATTACCTGACCTATGTGGCCCGGCTCAAAGGGTTGCACGATTTGTCCCGGCAACAGGAACGGTTCCACACCCTGGCGGATTTGTGCGGGCTGTCCGACATCATGCACAAACCCATCGCCACCTTGTCCAAAGGGCTCAAACAGCGGGTGGGGCTGGCCCATGCCATGATGACAGATCCCGAAATCCTGATACTGGATGAGCCCACCTCCGGTCTGGACCCCAACCAGATCGCAGAGATACGCAGCATCATCCGACGGATCGGCAAGGAAAAAACCATCATCTTTTCCACCCACATCCTCAGCGAGGCGGAAGCCACCTGCGATCGTATCGTGATCATCAGCAACGGCAAGGTGGTGGCGGACGACACCACAGCAAGGCTCAAACAGGGCGCTCTCCAGGACAACCTGATACGACTTTCCCTCAAGGGGCCGGATCCGGAAACGGCCCGGCAGTTCCTGACAGACATGGATTTGAAACTGACGGTCAGAACCCTGCCGCCGGAAACAGATGACCTGGCCCGCTTTGAACTTCAGGGTCCGCCCGACCGGGATGTGCGGTCGGAGATCTATCTGAAAATCAGGGAAACCGACTGGATCATCATGGAGCTGGCCAAAGAGACCCAGGCCCTTGAACACATATTCAAAACACTGACCCGGGAGGATGTCTGATCATGTCACAAATCAAAATCATTGCGTTGAAAGAATTCAAGGATTATTTCATATCCCCCATTGCCTATATCGTGATCGCCCTGTTTTTGATCGTGACCGGCTGGTTTTTCTTTTCCACCTTTTTCATCTACAGTCGGGCGGATCTGCGGGATTTTTTCGCACTTTTGCCCATGGTGTTCTCATTTTTTGTTCCCGCCATCACCATGCGCCTGTTTGCGGAAGAAAAAAATGTGGGGTCCTATGAAACCCTGTTGACCATGCCGGTATCCTTCATCCACATCGCTTTAGGAAAATTTTTTGCCGCCACCCTGTTTACCTGCGCCATGCTGGTGCCCACCCTGTCCTATCCGGTGTTCATCTCCTTTATCGGAGATCTGGACTGGGGTCCGGTGGCCGGCGGATATATCGGGGCCGTATTTCTGGCCGGGGCCTACTGCGCCATGGGACTGTTTGCATCGGCTCTGACCCGCAATCAGATCATCGCTTTTATCATCGGATGCGCGCTGTGCTTCACGTTGACCATCATCAACCGGATGCTGTTCTTCATGCCCCCTGCAATTGTGGCATTTGTCGAATATGTCGGGGCCAACACCCATTTTGCCAATTTTTCAAAAGGGGTCCTGGATACCCGGGATATCCTTTATTTTCTCAGCCTGATGTCCATTTTTCTCTTCTCAACCCATCTTGTGATGCAGGAAAAAAATTAAGGAGGCTTCATGGGAATTCTCAAAGAAAATTATATCAAATTCTTTCTATATATGGCCGTTATCGTTCTGGTGAACATTGCCGGGCTCACACTTTTTTTCAGAGCCGACTTGACGGCCAACAGAATTTTTTCGCTGTCCGAGGCCAGCAAAAAAGCGGCGGCCACTTTGTCTGAACCATTGAGCATCAAGGTGTTTTTCTCAAATAACCTGCCCGCACCCCACAACAATACAGAACGGTACCTCAAGGATCTGCTGGATGAATATGCGGCCAGAGCCGGTCGCCTTTTCAATTACCAGTTCTACAATGTATCCTCCGAAGAAGGAGATTTGAGCGCCCGGGCCGTGGAAAACCGCGAACTGGCCAAAAGCTACGGCATTTCTCCCGTCCAGATCCGGATCGTGGAAAATGATGAACTGCAATTCAAAAACGCATACATGGGCCTGGTGCTCATTCATGGAGATCTCATTGAAAAAATCAATGCCGTCACTTCCACGGATGGACTGGAATACCGGTTGACCACCGCCATCCAGAAACTCAACAACAAGGTCTCGGCCCTGCTGCGGCTGGAGGACAAGATCCAGGCCACCCTGTATTTATCCTCTTCCTTGAACGACATCGCCCCGATAATCGGACTCAACAACCTGCCTGATTTGAAAAATGCCGTTAAAAAGACCATTGACGCGATCAACGCCAAAAGCCTGGATATTCTGTTATTCAGTCATCAGGATGTCACAGACAAACAAACCCTGTCCGAGGTCGGAAAGGAATATGACCTTCTGGCCCTGTCCTGGCCGGATATTCCCAAAAATAATATTCAGGCGGGCCAGGGAGCTGCCGGGCTGGTGCTGACATACCAGGATCAGACGGCCAGCCTCCCGCTCATTACCGCCGTGGATCTGCCCATCATCGGAACCACTTATCAGATGGCGGAACCGGAAACACTGGAACAGGAAATTATGGACATCGTGGAAAAGATGATCGGTATCAACCAGGACATCGGATTTCTGGCGGATCACGGCACCCCGACCCTGGGGCCGGACCGCATGGCCATGATGCAGGGCGGTTCCGGCGGCGGCATGCAGGTGTTCAATGACCTGTTGTCCGACCGGTACAATATCAGACAGATTGCCCTTAAAGACCAGAACATTCCCGACGGTCTCAACTGCCTGATCATTGCCAAGCCCACGGAACCGTTTTCCGATTACGACCTGTTCCAGATCGATCAGGCATTGATGAAAGGCACAAACATCGCCTTTTTCGGTGATGCATTCAATGAAATCATGCCCCGGGGCGGCATGGGCATGCCCCAGTATATTCCCATTGATACCGGGCTGGAAAAGCTGCTGGCCCACTACGGTATCAGCCTGACACCCGCATATGTCATGGACAAAGCCGCCTACAAGCACCAGCCCCGGGAAGGCGGAGAGCAGGTGATCTATTTTGCTCCCATGCTCAGGGAAGACACCATCAACAACACCCCCGCCTTCATGCACAACATCAAGGGGATCATTGCCATGCAGGCCTCCCCGCTGTCCCTGGTTACGGACAATCCGGCGGCCGGTAATGTGACCGCCACCCGCCTTTTGAGCAGTTCAAAGGAATCCTGGCTCATGCAGGATAACATCAACCTGAATCCCATGTTCATCTCTCCCCCGGAATCATCCGGGGAAATGACCAGTTATGATCTGGCTTACCTGCTGGAAGGCACGTTCACCAGCTATTTCAAAGACAAACCCATCCCTGAAAAAGAAACCGGCGATGCCGATGTTACGGAATCAGTTGAAAACGCAGAAGACACGGAAAAACCGGTTTCAGCAGAAACAGACCCGGCGGATTCCCCTGAAGTGATCGCGAAAAACCGGATTCTGGAAACCTCCCGGCCGGCCAAAATATTTATACTGGGGTGCTCCCAGATGCTGATGGACAACATGCTGGATCCGGAAGGCCGGACCACCAATGCGACATTCATTTTAAATGCCATCGACCATTTGAACGGTGAAGATGAGATCGCTGCCCTGAGAAGCAAACAGCAGACACTCAATCCCCTGGACACCACCACCCCCATGGTCCGGGGCGTGATCAAGACCCTGAACATTGCCGGGCTGCCCGTGCTGGTCTTTGTTTTCGGTCTGATGGTCTGGGGGGCTGGAAAAGCCCGGCGGAGACGAATTGCCAATCAGTTCAAATCATAAAGGACATTCTGCCATGAAAAAAGAATACCTCATACTGATATTGATCATTGTGATTCTGGCCGGTTATCTGGCTTTGAAAAAAGAGGACCGCCGTCATTACACCCTGCCGGACCCTCCGGCCGTGAATACAGAAAAAATCGACCGCCTGACCGTGGAAAAAGAAGATCAGATGATCGCGTTCACCCGCACGGAATCCGGATGGGTGGTCACAGACAAGGCGTATCCGGCAGACAGCAGTGCTGTTGAACAGATGCTGAATGTACTGTCCGAACTGACACTGTCCGCACTGGTCTCTGAAAATCAGGATGTGGCCCGGTATGACCTGGACAAACCCCATCGCCTCAGCGTTACCGCCTTTCAGGGGGATACGCAGGCTCTGTCGATCAAAATCGGCAAAGCAGCCCCCACTTTCAACCACACGTTTGTAATGCTGGGAAACGACCCCAACATCTATCATGCCAAAGACAGTTTCCGGTCGTACTTCAGCAAATCTGTGAATGAATTCAGAGACCGGCAGGTTTTGACATTTCAAGAAGACACTGTCGAGAAAATCACCATTCACACCCCTGAAAAACAGGTGGTCCTGACTGCTCAAAAACCGGCGGACAGCAAAAAAAAGGACGGAACCCTGGTGTTCAGTTATGAAGACGGGACGTCACCTGACCCAAAAACTGTTTCCAACCTGCTGTATTCCTTATCCGAACTTACCTGTGATCAATTTATGCCGGGCATGGACAAAGCAGAGATGGAAACATCCGCTGAAAGCCTGGCCATCTTTCTTGAAAACGGTTCTTCCCGGGTGCTCAAACTGTTCGATCAGGATGGGGATGAACCAGTGCCGGCCACCTCATCCATGAATGATTATGTATTTTCACTGAAACCGCATGTTACCGAAGACATCATCTCCTATGCCCATGAACTGGCCGGACTCATTGAGCCGGAAGAAAAAGATACCACGGAACAGCCGATCCAGTGAACCGGATTTTCAAATGGATATACCAACCGTATAAATGGCTGATAGTTATCCCTTTCATGGTGATCATCACCCTTGTTCTGGGGACGGTCTGTATTCTGGTGGGCGCTTTTTTCTCCCAGGATGCCGCCAATGTGCCGGCAGTTCTCTGGTCCCGGCTGGCCTGCGGCATTGTACCCGTCAAAGTGACCCTGACCGGCAAAAAAAATTACACCCCGGGGCGTTCCTATGTGGTAGTGGCCAACCACCAGTCCATGGTAGACATCCCGGTGCTTCACGGATTTATCGGTCTGCATATCAAATGGGTCATGAAACAGGAATTGAGAAAAATCCCTGTTTTCGGCATTGCCTGCCATTATCTGGGGTGTACCTTCGTGGACCGATTCCATCACCAGGCCGCCGTTGAATCTATCCGCCAGGCCAGAAAACGAATGTCTTCAAAAGCATCGGTCCTGTTTTTTGCCGAAGGGACCCGAAGCCGGGACGGACAGGTGCAGGCCTTTAAAAAAGGCGCATTTGTATTTGCCAGGGAAACCGGACTGCCGGTCCTGCCCATCACCATCAAACATTCCCGTGAGGTGCTGCCCCCGGACACACTGGACCTGGTCCCCGGTCCGGTGGGCATTATCGTGCACCGGCCGGTGTATATCCTGCCCGGGGACGCAGCTCAACTGGAAGACACTATCAAATCCGTCCGTACCACCATTGCCGCATCCCTTTTCAACTGACCTTCCGGTCTGTCAGATCTACTCCACCTCACCCCACCTGTGAATCCATTTTACTCCCTCTTTTGCTATGCCGCCTCTATTTTATTGAAAATTCAGCGTATATATTTTTACTGATTCTGTATTTTTTTTTGAACACATCCATTTTTTTCTTGACTTATGATCAATTTTTCGCAAGATTGTGTCAAATGGTGGAGGAAAGTGGATTTTTTACCCTAACCAGAGAGTAGGCAAATCACGTGTTTCGATCAAGCTCCTTTCATACCATCGACCCGAAGGGCAGAATAATCATTCCGGCCCGGTTCCGGGACATCCTCAGGGCTGATGATGAATACGGCGTGGTCGTCTCCATCAAGGATGGATGTCTGTATGCCTACACTTTCAATGAATGGACGAAGCTGGAGAAAAAAATTCTGGCCGCCAAAAGCGCGGCCATGGAAAAATTCAAACGGTTTTTCCTGGGCAACGCCTGCCCGTTGAAATGTGACAAACAGGACCGGATTTTAATTCCTCCCAGCCTGCGCACCTATGCAGGGATCGAAAAAGACATTGTTCTGGTGGGCGTCCTGGACCGGTTCGAAATTTGGGCCCGGGAGCGATGGGACCAGGAAAACGTGAAAATGGAGCAGGATCTTGAAAAAACCGAAGTAAGGGAGGAAATTGCTTCCCTGGGGCTGTAGCCATGGGATTTGATCACACGTCCGTGATGCCGGCGGAGGTCTTAGCGTACCAGAACCTGAAACCCGGGGATATCTGTGTAGACGGCACCCTGGGAGGCGCAGGGCACGCCAGGGCGACACTTGAGGCCATTCTTCCGGGCGGGCTGCTCATCGGGATCGATCAGGATCTGGATGCCATATCCCACACCCGGAACCTGCTGCACCCTTTCAAACAGAATATCATCCTGGTCCATGACAATTTCTCACATATTTCAGCGATCCTAAATCAGAATGATATCGATCAGGTCAACGCCATTGTGTTGGATCTGGGATTTTCATTCAACCAGATCACCCGGGCACACAGGGGATTCAGTTTCAACCGGGACGAACCTTTGGACATGCGGATGGATACCAGACAGAACATGACCGCAGACATCATTGTAAACACTTTTTCCCAGCAGGCCCTGGCCGATCTGTTTTTTTCTTACGGGGAAGAAAAGTTTTCCCGCCGAATTGCCAAAGCCATTGTCCGGGAACGGGCCATTCAGCCCTTGAAAACCACCCGGCAACTAACCCAAATCGTTCTGGACACCATCCCAAAAGCACGGGCCGCAGGTTCGAGAATACATCCGGCCACCCGAATATTTCAGGCACTTCGCATTGCCGTGAACCGTGAACTGGATCATCTCACCCGGTTCATGGAACAGGTGCCGGGCCTGCTGATCAAAGGAGGACGGGTCTGTATCATCAGTTTTCACTCTTTGGAGGACCGGATTGTCAAACAGCATCTGAAAACCTTTGAAAGCGGCTGCACCTGCCCCAAAACCCTGCCCCGGTGCGTATGCCAGAAAAAACCTGTCATGAGATCGGTCATGAAAAAACCGGTGACGCCCACCCCCGAAGAGCTGGCAGCCAATCCCATGGCCAGAAGCGCCCGGCTCAGAGTGGCGGAAAGGATCTGAAATGAGCTACACCGCGTTGAAATGGGTGGTGGTGCTCTCTGTTCTGTTTGGAGAACTGCTGCTCCATACCTGGATTCGAACCGGAGCCACCCAGGTTACCCTTGAAATATCTCTGGCCCAGTCCCAATTGTCTGACCTGTTATCCTATCAAAAAGAGCTCACCCTGGAACGGGACCGGCTCAAATCCGACAACCGGATCATCGGCATCGCCCGCACCCACCTGGGCCTGACCGAAGAGGTGTTTAATCAGACCCTCTTTCTTGAGAAGGAGGATGACTGATGTCGACCCAGATCCGGAACAAGGTCGCCTGTCGTATCCGGTTTGTCCAGATTTTTCTGGTGATCATTCTGGCCGGACTGGGAATCAAGTCTTTTGAAATCCAGATCCTCAAAGCCGGAGAATATTCCCGGCGAGCGGAAAACGGCTATTCCCGCCACCTGACCATCAAAGGGGAGCGTGGCCGGATACTTGACCGGCACTGGAACAAACTGGGCGCGACCCTCGATGCGGTGACCGTCATCGCAGACCCGTTACACATCGAAACTCCGGCAAAAACGGCACGGTCACTGGCGCCGCTTCTGGAGGTGGACCCTGAGGACCTGATTCAGAAATTGTCCAGAAACAGCCGATATGCCCTGGTGGCCGAAAACATTTCTCCGGATCTGTCCCGACAGGTTCAGGCACTGAAACTGCCGGGTATCTATTTTCAGAAAAGTTTCAAACGGTTTTATCCCAACCGGGATTTGGCCGCCCAGGTCCTGGGTTTTACAGGAAAACAGGATGCCGGACTGGAAGGCCTGGAATTCAAATACAATGATATCCTGGAAGGTCAGTCCGTCACCGTCCGGGTCCGGCGGGACGGCACCGGGCGGATTCTGGACATTGACAGAAAAAAACAGGCGGAGCTGAGGGGAAATGATATCATCCTGACCCTGGACAAAAAGATTCAGCTTTTCACTGAAACCGCTCTGGAGGAAACCGTCCGGAAACATCAGGCAAAGTCCGGCATGGCCCTGGTCATGCGCCCTGCCACCGGTGAACTGCTGGCAATGGCACATTATCCACGGTTCAATCCCAACAATTACAACGACTTCAACCCGGCCCTTTTTCGAAACCGGACAGTCACGGATGCATTTGAGCCGGGGTCCACCATGAAGGTGTTCACAGCCGCGGCGGCCCTTGAAAAGGGCATGACACCGAACTCTATCTTTTTTTGCGAAAACGGCCGGTACCGTATCGGCAGATACACCATTCGGGATACCCATCCCCATGACTGGCTGAGCATCGACCATATTGTTGCCTATTCCAGCAATATCGGTGCGGTTAAAATTGCCGAAACCCTGGGCAGAAATGCACTGCATGACTACCTGACCCGGTTCGGCTTTGGAAACAGGACCCAGGTGGACTGCCCGGGGGAAACGACTGGAACATTGATGGTGCCTGAACAATGGACCCATATTGACACCGGTGCCATTTCCTTTGGCCAGGGCATTTCCGTTTCCGCCATCCAGTTGATCACGGGTATCAGCGCCATTGCCAACAACGGTCAGGTCATGAAACCCCTGCTGGTGAAAAAAATTGTTTCCAATACGGGTGAAGATCTCCAGGTGTTTCATCCCACTCCGGTGCGCCAGGCAATCACACCTCAAACGGCAGCCCGTATCAAACACATGATGGCACTGGCAGTTCAGAAAAAAGGGACCGGAACTAAAGCGGCCCTGGAAGGGTACCAGGTCTGTGGAAAAACAGGCACTGCCCAGAAAGTGGTCCAGGGGCAGAAAGGGTATGCCAAAAACGTCTATACCTCTGTTTTTGCCGGTTTCGCTCCATTTGAGAATCCCCAGC
>JAVVEQ010000003.1:0-160182 GCA_032250905.1 Desulfotignum sp.
CCCGCAGCGAAGATTCGGATTCCGGTGCAGGTCACCATAGGCCAGGCTCAGTCGCCGGTAAAGGTCCAGGTCAAATGCGTTGCGTTTTTCAGGCCGGTTCAGTCCCATGAGCAGCACATGGCCCCGGGTGTCTATCAGCAGCTTGTTTTGCTGTGCCCTGCCTTTCGACGTCAGAGGATCATTTTTCTGGCTCCTTGAAATAAACACAGATCCGATTTTTCTTTCAACTGCGGATACATATCATCTTCGTGTTTCAGGCACAATGGGCGGGCAACACAAACAGCCTTTTTTCCACGGGGTGTGGGCATGACATGGGGTGGTCATGTGCATCCAGGCGTTGCATCTGCGGCAAAAAGGCGATATATATACATAGTCATCACAAAAATGCCTGTAACCCATCCTATCACAGGGGACAACACCCATGAAAGATGCGCTTTTGACCACTGCCCAACAACTCGAGCCGCCGACTGAAACAGCCGTCAGGGAATTTGAAGACAAATGGGAACAGATCGCCGCCGAAGGCACCCGGCAGCTCATGGCCAGGTCGGACTTAGAAAAGCTGGTGGGCACGGGCAATGAAAAGATGGCTAAAGATAACAACCGCAATTTTCCCCGGTTCATGGTGTCTTTATTTTCTGATTACCAGCCTGCCGTGTTTGTGGAAACCGTGCTCTGGGTATTCAGGGCCTACCGGTCCCATGGGTTTCAAACCACCTACTGGGCTGCCAATCTCAACATCTGGGCGGATCTTTTGAAAAGAGAACTGTCCGCAGATGCGTGGCAACAGATTTATCCCTTCTACAACTGGTTGATCGTCAACATTCCAAAATTTAGCGCCATCACCGATACCGATCTGTCAGGATCTGTTTCAAACAGCCCGGAGCACCTTCATAGTGGTGCAGGAAAGCAGAAATGATCACCGGGGCATTGTACCAGAACTACCTCACCCTGCTTTTGGACGGAGACCGGCGGGCCTGCGCCCAAATTGTCCAGCAGCTGCTGGACGATGACATCGCTATCCAGACCCTGTATCACGACCTGTTCCAGAAAAGCATGTACGAGGTGGGCCGCCTGTGGGAGTTCAACCGGATATCGGTGGCCAAGGAGCACCTGGTGACCGCCATCACAGAAGGACTCCTGAACCTGGTCTATCCCCGGCTGTTCGAAAAAGCATCCGTTGATTCCCGGAACGAGAAAAAAGTGGTCATCTCCTGTGCAGCCAATGAATTCCACCAGGTGGGGGGCAAAATGGTGGCGGACATCTTTGAACTCAACGGCTGGGACAGTCAGTTTCTGGGGGCCAACACTCCGGTGGACCAGATGCTGGCACATATCCAGGAGGAAAAACCCGACCTGGTGGGACTGTCTGTGAGCGTCTACTTCAATATGCCGGCACTGAGATCCGGGATAGAAGCTATCCGGGGGAATTTCCTCCACCTGGATATCCTGGTGGGGGGGCAGGCCTTCAACTGGGGCGGCACCGAGATCATCAAGCAGTATTCAGGAACGGCGTATGTCCCATCCCTTGACCGGCTTACTCCGCTGATTTCGGCATGAAAAATGATGTATGAGACCAGAGAACAGGCCGTATACGCCTATGTCACCCGGCAGTCGCAGGATCTGTTTTTTGTGCTGTCCCGGGACGGCCGTATTCTCCAGGCAAACGAATCCGCCCGGACCCTTACCAAGTGCCTGGAAAATGTGACCACTTTTTCAGATCTGGTGGTGGATTTTGCCAGCACATTCAATCTCACAGGGCTGTTCCAGACCCCGGAAGTGCCCCATCTTCTCAACATTAAAACGACAACCGGCCTGCCCCAGAGCTATGATTTCTATTTTGAGCAGGTACAACACCTTGTCCTGGCCTTTGGCCGGCTGGATGCCCGGGAAATCACGCACATGCAAAAACAGCTGCTGTCGTTGAACCAGGAGCTGAACAACCTGACCCGCCGGCTCCACAAACAAAACGCCGAGCTGGCCAGGCTGAACTGGGAAAAAAATCAGTTTCTGGGCATGGCGGCCCATGATCTGAGAAAACCCATCGGCCTGATTCTCACCTATTGCGAATTTCTGCAAGATGAGGCGGCCCGGGACCTGAACACGGAACATCAGAAATTTTTGTCCACCATCCACAACCGGTCATTGTTCATGAAACACCTGGTGGATGATTTTCTGGATGTCAGCGCCATTGAAGCCGGGCGGTTTGATCTGGACCTCCAGCCCGTGGATATACCAAACGTCCTGTCCACAAGCTTGGAGATCAACCGGCTGCAGGCCAGAAAAAAGGGAGTGATCCTCCAGGTGGATATGGAGGCTTGCCCAAAGCCGGTTTTCATCGATGCCGCCAAAATCGAACAGGCTGTCACCAACCTGGTTTCCAACGCCATTGATTACAGCAGAAAGGGAGATACGGTCCGGGTCCGGTTTTTCCCCCAACAGGACCATCTGGTGTTTTCCGTTGAAGACAACGGACCGGGAATGTCCCGGCAGGACAGGGAAAAACTGTTCACTCCGTTCAGCAGAACCCGGACAAAAAAAACCGCCGGAGAAAAAAGCACCGGTCTCGGCTTGATGATCACCCACAAGATCATCACAGCCCACAACGGCACGCTGCATGTGAACAGTACGCCGGACCGCGGCACCACCATAACGGTGACCCTGCCGCTGATAAACCAGTTTGACACACCAAAGGAATAAACCTGCCATGACACAGCAGATCAAAATTTTGATTGTGGATGATGACCCGGATGTGTTGTTCGCCACTGCCCGGCTGGTCAAAAAAGCCGGATACAAGGTAATGGAAGCGACCACCGGGGAAGCGGCCATAAAAACAGCCAGAGACCGGAAACCGGATATAATCCTTCTGGATGTGGTGCTGCCGGACATCATGGGCACTGATGTGTGCCGGCAGATCAAGGCGGACCCCCGGACCCGGGGCGGGTACGTCATTCTGATCTCCGGGATGAAGACCGGCTCGGATCAGCAGGCCGACGGACTGGATGCCGGCGCGGACGGCTATATCGCCCGGCCCGTGTCCAACCGGGAACTGATCGCCCGGATCGACGTCATGGTGCGGATTCTGACAGCGGAGCGGAAACGGGACCAGGTGATCGAAGAACTCAGACAGGCCCTGACAAAGATCAGGCAGTTGAGCGCTCTGTTGCCCATCTGCATGTACTGCAAAAAAATCCGGGATGACAAAGGATACTGGCGTGAGCTTCAGGCCTATATCCAGGAAAACACAGACACGGTGTTCAGCCACGGCATCTGCCGGGAATGTGCCCAGAAGAATTACCCGGAGTTGGATCTTTATGCTAAGTGAAACCAGCGGAAAACACCATGCGCATTCTTTTTTCCATGGACAAGACGAACACTCAGCATGTCTTATCCAATGTCTCCCGTATCTTTTCAGCCAGTTCCTGTATTGAAAACGGTTTCTGGAGGAACACCACCCCTTGATCCAGCCTCCCCTGATGGGCAATGACATTGGCGGTGTAGCCGGACATGAACAACCGTTTTATCTCCGGATAAAGTGCTGTCAATTCGCTTGCCAGATCCTGACCGTTCATTTCCGGCATGACCACGTCCGTCATCAGAAGATCTATTTTGCCGTCATGTGTTTTGGCAAGATCTATTGCCTTACCAGGTGTGGCAGCCGGTAAAACCGAATATCCCTTTTCTTTGAGCATTATCCGGGTCATTCGCAAAATAGCGGGTTCATCTTCCACCAGCAGAATGGTTTCATTACCTGTAGGGTCCGGCTTGTCCGGATGGACACCAGCAGGAATTTCATCAGCCGCAGCGTACCGGGGCAGATAGATCCTGAACGTGGACCCTTGATCCGGTTCACTGTACACATTGATGAAGCCGTTGTTTTGTTTCACAATACCATAAATCGTTGCGAGACCAAGGCCGGTTCCTTTGCCGATATCTTTGGTGGTGAAAAAAGGTTCAAACAGGTGTTTCATGGTTTCTTTATCCATACCGCAGCCATTATCACTGACCGCCAGCATGACAAAGTCCCCGGGGATAAAGCCTGCATGGTCTGCACAATATGCCGGGTCAAAGGTTTTCATTCCGGTTTCAATGGTGAGCTTGCCCACACCGGCAATGGCATCCCTGGCATTCACACACAGATTGGCCAGGATCTGGTCAACCTGGGACGGGTCCATTTTGACGGGCCACAACCCTTTGGCCGGTTGCCAGGCCAGGTTGATATCTTCACCGATGAGCCGGCGCAGCATGTTCAACATAGTTTCCACGGTATCATTCAAATCCAATTGCCTGGGAGAGATGGTCTGTTTTCTGGCAAAGGCCAGCAGCTGCCTTGTGATATCAGCCGAGCGCTTGGCTGCGGTTTGAATTGCTTTCAGGTCGACCCGGAGATCGGTTTTTTCATCTATCTGCAACAGTGCCAGTTCTGCATGTCCCAGAATTACCCCCAGCATGTTGTTGAAGTCATGGGCCACCCCTCCGGCAAGTCTGCCCACGGATTCCATTTTCTGGGCCTGGACAAGCTGGGCCTGAAGTTTTTCCTTTTCCGCTTCAGCCCGCTTGCGCTCGGTAATATCAAGGGCCGTAAAGGTTAATCCCCTGGACGGGTCATTCAGATCCACTATAGTTGAACTGAGCAGCACATCAATGACTGTACCATCCTTTTTCTGCCAGTATGTTTCCACACTACCGGTTCCATTGTCTGCTATCTGAGCGTATTTTTCCCGGCCCACAAATTCAAAGTCAGCATCACTCGGGTAAAAGATCCGGGCACTCTGGCCAATCAGTTCCTGTTCTTGATACCCTGTGAGTTCACATATCCGGCTGTTCACCGCCCTCAATACCCGGTCGACAACCAGGCCGATACCTACGGGCGCACTCCTGAAAATGCTGCTGATATGGTTTTCACTTTCCCGCAGCGCAATTTCAACCGTTTTCCGGTATGCTACTTCTGCTGTAAGGCGTTTGTTCCAAAGCAACACAACCCCGATAAAAAGTGCTGCAATCCCTGCAACGCCTATAACCCACTTTAATACATAGATTTTATCAATACCGTATTCATATCTGATGGAAAGCCATCTGTTCCGGATGGCGGCATGTTCATCCGGTGTCATGGCAGCAAGGGTCTTATTGATTATGCCGGCCAATTCCGGCCAGTCATTTCGTATTGCCATGGCTTGATTATGATCGCCAAACGGTGTCGGAGCGGCAACTTTTATATTCGCATACCCCTTGGTTTGTACAATATAGGTAGTTGATAAGAGGTTTCCGATGTATGCATCAACCAACCCTGTGGAAAGATTTTTTACCGGTATTTCAGCATAATCTTTTACATCGGCGGAAACAACTTTGAGGATGATTCCGGGGTAGTCTCGTTTCAACCACTGGTGCATTACAAAACCCTCTTCCACAGATACCGTTTTCCCGTTCAGATCATCTATGGAGCTGATGAAATCCGAATCCGTTCTGGTGAAGATGACCCATGGTGCAAAAATATACTCCTTAGTAAAAAGCAGGTCTTTTTTGCGATTTTCAGTGATTTTTGCAGTCGGTACCATGTCCACGATGTCATGTTGTTTGATATATTCCAGCGCCTGGGGCCAGGATACTTCAGATCCGTCGATATACGCAAAGGCAATGCCGTTTGCGCTGAATACGTGCGTCAAATAATCTATGGCCATCCCCCGGATTTCGCCATTCGTCAGCATAAAGGGCGGGGCGTTTCCTATCCTGACCCGGACAACATGACGCGCGCTTATCCAGGCGTTCTCCTCAGGGCTTAAATGGACTTTAGACTCTGCTGCGGAACACGGTGATGTGATAATGACAGATATGACCCAAACGAGATAAATGGTTGTTTGGATCATTGTTTTGTAACCGGTATTATTTTTCCAGGGCAGCATTATTGACCCTTTCATTCAATTGTTCCCGCCAGTTTTCAGGGTTGATTCGGACCCAGTCTGAAAAAATGCAGGTTTGTGGGATGAAAAATCAATATCCATGCCGTTTTCCAGCCACTGAACAAAGTTATTCACTGGTTATTGAATGTATATGTGTCCTGCTGAAAAAGCAAGAGAAAGAGTTTTTCTGATTTTTTTGTTTTGGGGTCTCTCCAGGTGTGTTAAATTGAATATCAATACAAATCCAGATTGTACGAAAAAACCAGCAAAGGCGAAAATCATGGCGGTCAGCCCGGCACCTGCAGTGAAAAAGAGACGGTTGTGGAAACGGTTCATCATTCATGTCAGCCTGATAGTCGTGCTTTTTCTCATGGGCATTTTCATCGGGTTTGCCGTCCAGACAAGCCGTCTGATCTCTGAACAATACCTGAGCACGGCCCGGGCCCATTTCAAAAACATTGTTTTGACCCGGAGGTGGAATGCAAAACATGGCGGGGTGTTTGTCAAAAAAGGCCCTGACAACCCCTCCAACCCCTATCTGGAAAATCCGGATATCACAGCGGTGGACGGGACCGTCTATACCATGAAAAACCCGGCCCTCATGACCCGGGAAATCTCTGAATATGCCCGGCAATCAGGTGACTTCATATACCACATCACCAGCCTTATGCCTCTGAATCCGGGCAATGCCCCGGATGATTTTGAAAGAGATGCTCTGAAAGGATTTGAAGCAGGTGACAAAGAGAAACATACGCTGATCAGGGACAAAGAACGGGCCATTTACCGGTATATGGCGCCGCTTGATGTGGAAGACAGCTGCATGCCCTGTCATGCAAAGCAGGGGTACAGGGTCGGGGATGTCCGGGGCGGTATCAGCGTGACTTTTGATGTGACCGCCACGGAAAAGAAAATGGCCAGAAACCAATTTGGCTTCATCGGTTTGGGCATTGCCGCTATCCTGCTGTTGCTGGGTATCATTCTTTTTTTGATATTACGTCTGGCCGGCCGTCTCTCAGACGCTTACAGCACCATCGAAAAAATGTCCATCACCGATGATCTTACCCAGGTGTTCAACCGCCGGCATTTTCATACCAGGCTCGATGAGGAGATTGAACGGGCCCGGCGGTATGACCATCCCATGAGCTTGTTGATGATGGATCTTGATCATTTTAAAACAATTAATGACAGATACGGCCATCAGACCGGTGATGAGGTGCTCAGAACCATTGCCGCCATATTACGCGCCAAGACCCGGAGCGCCGATATTGTGGCCCGGTACGGCGGTGAAGAATTTGTGGTGATTCTGCCGGAAACAAATCAGGAAACCGCTGAAGTGACGGCGGAAAAATTGCTGTCTGCCATCAAACGGCACCCGTTTGCCCTGTCGGATGGGGCTTTTTTTCATGTGACCGCCAGTTTTGGGGTCTCTTCTCTGGATATGGCAGACAAAAACAACACAGACACCGCCCAACAGATTGTCAAAATGGCGGACGATGCCATGTATCAGGCTAAACAGGATGGCCGCAACCGGGTGGCGGTGTATTCAGGGATGTGATTTTTCGATCCCTTTTGCGAAATTACGGCATTGTGCCCTTGAGAATGCCGGATTCGGTGGGGCCGGTGTAATCGATCCGGACAATGTCGGTCAGCCCGGCATCGGTCATCATTTTCCGGATTTCCGATTCGCTGTAGGACTGACCGGATTCGGTGCCCAGAAGCATGTTTAAAGAAAACAGGGCCGCAAATTCGGGCCGGTCCCGGGTGTCTGCCAGGATGAAATCATGGATGAGCAGCTGCCCGCCGGACACCAACGTTTTGGCGGCATGGGCCACGATGCCGGCCGCCTTGTCCGGGCCTTCGCCGTGGAGGATATGGGAGAGCCAGGCCGCATCGAACACCTGTTTCAAGGAAACGTCTCCGGTGGTGTAATCGCCGGCGGTAAAATCGATCCGTTCTGACAGGCCGAACCGCGCGATGGTTTTTTCAGCAAACGGCCGGGTGGTAGAAAGATCAAACACCACAGCGGTCAGGTGCGGGTTGGCTTTGCAGAAATGGATGGCATATGTGCCGGGACCGCCGCCCATGTCCAGCAGCCGGGTACACCCGGACAGATCCACGGATCTTGCCACATCCGGTGCCATGGCCATGGCATTGTTGAACATGCCCATCAAAAAGGCCTCCCGCCATTCGTCCGATGAAACCGATGACCGCTCCCGGATGGGCCCCCCCCGGGTGACCGCCTCGTCCATGCGGACCCAGGAGTCAGCCAGGTGGTGATGGTGCATAATCATGTAACCGATGTACCGGTCGGAATCTTTTGACAGTAATTCGGCGGCGGCCGGGGTGTTGGTATAACCGGCCGGTGTTTTGGTCAACAGGGACATGGCGGCCAAAGCATCCAGCAGCATGGTAAGACCCCGGGCATCCCACGCTGTTTTTTGGGTTATCTCGCGGGCCGTCAAGGTATTGTCGCCGATGAGGGTGAAAATATCCAGTTTCACGGCCGTATGGAGGGTGCAGGTTTTCCAGTAAGATCCGGACAGTTGCAGCAGGGTGCCGGGATGCCAGTGGATCGTTTCTGTCGCTGACGTGTCGCACCGAGAAGCGCACGAAGATTTATTGAATGAATCGTTTGATCCCATTTTCAAGCTCCTTTCCTGTTTCACCATGAACCTTCAGAACAAATCCAATACTTCATGTTCTTCGCGTCCTTCGTGGTAAAAAAATCAGCCGTCTCACTGATGGACCGGCTTTTTTATTGTTCCTGCCACTGAGGGGGACGTTTGTCAAAAAACGCGCTTACCCCTTCTTTGGCATCCCGGGTGGTGCACAGCCGGGCAAACGCCTCGTTCATGTAAGCGAACCGGGCTTCGTAATGCATGTCTTCGGACCGGTAGAACGCGGTTTTGGCAATGCGTAGCGCGATCGGACTCTTCTTTGCCAGTTCGGCCGCCCAGGCCAGGGCCTGATCGTCCAGATCCTCTTTGGGAACCAGTTTGTTCACAAGGCCTGAAGAAAGCGCTTCCGGGGCCTTGATCAGGTTGCCGTAGAGCAGCAGTTCCAGGGCTTTTTTCCGGCCCACGCACCGGGACACCGGAATGACGGGGCCCACGCAGTTGAGTCCCACATTGATGGCGGTCAGCCCCATGCGCACGTTGTCCGCAGCCATGACCAGGTCGGCGGCAGCGGCCAGCCCCATGCCGTTGGCGACCGCCACGCCGTGCACCTGGGCTATGACGGGTTTGTTGAGCCGGGAAATCGTGAGCAGGGGCTGTTCCATGGTCTCGATCCATGCCTGGTATTCCAGAGCGGTTTTGCCGGCCAGTTCCGTGACATCAATGCCTGCGCAGAACGCCTTGCCGGCCCCTTTGACCAGGAGTACCCGTACCCCGGGGTCTGCATCCAGATCCAGCAGGGCCTGGTTCAGTTCCTGTGCCATGCGGGTGCTGAAGGTGTTCATCTGCTCGGGCCGGTTCAACGTGATGGTTCCCACGTGATCGACCGGGGTGGTTACCAGAATGTCTTGAAATGCCATGGCGGTCTCCTTGTCAAAAGGGTATGAACGTTATTTATGCCGGCATGTCCGGCAAAATCATTGATGCCCGATCAGAAAGATACCATAAGTGGCGAATAGATTGGGTAAAAATGTAACGATTTTTCCTTCCATCTGATGATTTTTCGTGTTGATGGCCGCTTTTTTCAGAATCCTGAACCCTGCCTGACGGGTGAAATTTTCAAAATCCCTGAGACTTAGGACCCGGATATTAGGCGTGTCATACCATTCATAGGGCAGTTCTTTCGTGACCGGGGCGCACCCGGAGAACATCAGCTGGACCCGGGTTTTGTAATGCCCGAAATTGGGGAAACTGACCACGCAGCGGCCTGCCACCCTCAGCATGGACTGGATCAGGAACACCGGGTCATAGACCTGTTGCAATGTCTGGGAGCAGATGGCAAAATCAAAGGCCTGGTCCGGGTAATCCATGATCTCCCTGTTGATATCCCCCTGGAGCACGGAGATCCCTTTTTCAATACATTTAACCACTTTGGATTCCTTGATTTCAATGCCCCGTTCTTTGACCTGGCGGTTCTGCCGGAGCCACAGCAGCAGATCCCCTTCCCCGCAGCCAAGCTCCAGGACATTGGCACCCGGAGTAATCCAGGAGGCGATGATCTGTAAATCATATCGGAGCGGATTCATGGGCCACACGGTTTAAAAATCCTTTCATGAGATGATCCAGTTTGTCATTGGGCAGCAGAAATGCATCATGGCCCCACTGGGCTTCGATTTCACAGAAACTGACATCCAGGTTGTTCTTTTTCATGGCCGTAACCATCTCTTTGGACTGATAGGTGGGATACAGCCAGTCCGAGGTGTATGACACCACCAGAAAACGCGCCAGGCATTTTGAAAATGTCTTGACCAGGGAGCCTTTGCCGTGTTCACGGGCCAGGTCGAAATAGTCCGCCGCCTTGGTGATGTAGAGAAACGAGTTGGCATCAAACCGTTCGATGAATTTTCTGCCCTGGTACTGGAGATAGGATTCCACCTGAAACTCGGCCCCGAACTCGAAACTCAAGGCGCTTTTATTCTGGAGCCGCCGGCCGAATTTCAGCCGCATGGATTCATCGGACAGATAGGTGATATGCCCGATCATCCGGGCGATGGCCAGCCCCATGTCAGGCTTGGCTTTGCCGTAATAATGACCGCCGCACCAGTTGGGGTCCGCCATGATGGACTGCCGGGCCACCTCGTTGAACGCGATGGCCAGAGCGGAATGCCGGCAGGTGGTGGCCAGTGCCACGGCCGATGCAACGAGGTCCGGATACCGTACACACCACTCCAGCACCTGCATGCCCCCGATAGATCCCCCCACCACTGCCAGCAGCTTTTTGATACCCAGCTGATCCACCAGGGCTTTCTGTGCCCGGACCATATCTCCGATGGTGATCAGGGGGAAATCAGTGCCATAGGGGATGCCGGTTTCCGGGTTGACGGAAGCCGGTCCGGTGGAGCCCATGCACGACCCCAGAATATTGGCGCAGATCACGAAATACATGTCCGTGTCAATACCCTTGCCCGGCCCCACCATGATGTCCCACCATCCCGGCTTGGGGTCTTCCGGGGTGTAGTAGCCGGCCACATGGGAATCCCCGGAAAGGGCATGGAGTATCAGCACGGCGTTGGAGCGGTCCTCATTCAGGGTGCCGCAGGTTTCATAGGCCAGGGTGACAGGCCCTATGGAGGCCCCGCTTTCCAGAAGAAAAGGGTCTTTTTTGCCGCCAAAGGTGAAAAACTGTTTTTCCACCTGGCCCACCGTGGTCCCGTTCTGATCATGACCGGTATATTCACTCATGGTCACACCTTTTCAAGGGCCGCCGACAGATCACCGCAGATGTCATCGATATGTTCGATCCCCACGGAGAACCGCAGCAGGCAGGGATCGGCCAGCCGGTCCCTCAATTCCTGGGGAAAGGACACATACTGGGACGAGTATGGGTGGATGATCAACGTCTTGCAGTCGCCCAGGTTGGCCAGGTTCAGGATCATGGACAGGTGGTCCACCAGCCGGAAACAGGCGTCCTGGTCCGCCAGGCCGAAGGTCAGCATGGTGCCGAATCCCTTGTCTTCAAACTGTTTTTTTGCCATGGCATGGCAGGGGTGATCGGAGAATCCGACAAAGTTGACCCATGTCACTTTGGGGTGTTTTCTCAGAAACGCTGCCGTCTGGATGGCGTTTGTCATGTGCCGTTCCATGCGCACCCCCATGGTGGACAGTCCCAGAACCGTCAGAAACGAGTGAAACGGGGCCGCTGTGGTGCCAAAATTGACATGGTGCTCCTTGAACAGGCGGTGGATGAACGCCAGGCTGCCTTTCTGTTTTACAAACGGGGCAAAATCGGCAAACCGGTCCGTGTCCCAGTTAAAATTTCCGGCATCCACCACCACGCCCCCCAGGGCCGCGCCATGGCCTGAAAAATATTTGGTGGTGGAATGCACCACGATATCCGCCCCCAGCTCGATGGGCCGGCACAGCCAGGGGGAGGCCAGGGTGTTGTCCACCATCAGGGGCACCTCTTTTTCATGGGCCAGGTTCGCGATCTGTTTGAGGTCCGGGATTTCCATGCCCGGGTTGGTAATGGTTTCCATATACACAAACCGGGTTTTGTCCGAGATTTTTGCGGCAATGTCATCCAGGTCCAACGGATCAGCCAGGCGCACGGTGATGCCGTATTTCTTGAAGATATTTGTGAACAGGGCATAGGTGGACATGAACAAAGAGGACGATGCCACAAATTCATCGCCGGCCCGCAAAAGCGTCATGCAGGCGTTGCTGATGGCCGCCATGCCCGAAGCCGTGACCACGGCGGTTTTGCCAGATTCCAGGGAGGCCAGTCGTTCCTCCAGGAACCGGTTGGTGGGGTTGGACAGGCGCATGTAAATATGGTCGGGCCGGTCTCCGGCAAATGTCTGGCCCAGATCCGCTGCCGTGTCGTGAAAGTGAGCTGCCGTCTGGAAAATGGGTGGCAGGGTGGCCCCTTCCCAGTCATGATTTTTGATCCCTTCATGAATGGCCCGGGTATCAAAATGAAGTGGTTGATTCATGGTTCCCTCATCAATGATTTAAAAAAATTAATATCACCTTGTGGTATTTAATTGTCAAGATTTAATTGTTATCCTTTGCTTTTGCGGACGGTGAATTTAACTTTAACCACACAAGGAGCGAAACCATATGCCGGTGGTGACATGGAAAAAGGACAACCGAACTGCTGTGTTGACAATGTGCAACGGACCCAACCGGATGAACCGGATATTTTCCGAAGAGATGAACGCCTGTCTGGATCAGATCGAGGATGATACCGATGTCCGGGCCGTGATCCTGACCTCGACCGATGAAAAGAATTTTTCCCAGGGCATTGATGTGGAGTGGATCGGCAAAAAAATCCAGGACAAGGACCATGACACGGTCAAGGCGTTCATGTATGACATGAACCGGATATTCAAGCGTCTGCTGCTGTTTCCCGTGCCGGTGATCGCGGCCGTCAACGGGCATGCCTTTGGCAACGGTGCCATTGTTTCCTGTGCCTGTGATTTCAGGTTCATGAAAAAGGACAGAGGGTTTTTCTGTTTTCCCGAAGTGGATGTGGGCATTCCGTTTCTGCCCGGCATGATTGCGTTTGTGCGCAAGGCCGTGCCGGAACCGCTGTTCAACCGCATGCTTCTGTCCGGTCAGCGCATGACCGCCCGGGAACTTGAAGCAAATGGTGTGATCGTCAAGGCCTGCGACGACCAGGATCATCTCATGACGGAGGCCCTGGCCTTTTCCGCGGGATTTGACAAGAAGCGGGGCATTTTTAAGGAATTGAAACAGCGGATGCACAAAGACCTGATTCAGGTCCTGGATGAGCAGGACCCGGTGTATATCGAGCCCCTCAACCTGTTTGTACCTGATTGAGACGGGCAGTCAAGCGGGACAACTGAACCGGACATCGGATGTTCAGGCCCGGCCGGACGTGCGTGCCGGGCCTGAACATCTATCGGTTCAACGTCAACCTGACGGGATCATTTGTACTGGGACCGGATATCTTTTTTGCTGATTTTTCCAACAGATGTTTTGGGAATTTCCGCATCCAGAATGATCCGGGTGGGCACCCCGTATTTGGGAATCTGCCCATTTTCCACAAACGCCATGCAGTGGTCCTGGATATCTTTTTCCGTGACTTTGCCCTGGAACGCGTCCTTGATCACCACCATGGCCAGGGGACGTTCTCCCCATTTTTCATCGGCAACCCCCACCACAGCCACTTCACTCACCGCTTCGTGCCGGCTGATGACGTCTTCCAGTTCCAGGGAGGAGATCCATTCGCCGCCCGTTTTGATCACGTCCTTGAGCCGGTCCGTGATGCGGAGATATCCTTCGCCATCAATGACACCGATGTCGCCGGTGTGAAGCCAGCCGCCGGCCCACAGTTCCTCGCTTTTTTCTTCGGATTTGATATACCCCTGGGTGAGCCAGGGGGCCCTGACCACCACCTCGCCTGCAGTTTTACCGTCATGGGGCAGTGCATTGCCTTCCATATCCACTATTTTCATCTGAACATGGGGGATCGGCAGCCCGGTCATGCACCGGATGGCCACCTGTTCATCGGCATCTCTTTCCATGAGATGGGGCTTGATCATGGCCAGGCTCAGCACAGGACAGGTCTCGGACATGCCGTAACCCGTATACAGATTGATGCCGTGTTTCAACGCCTGCTCACACAATCCCCTGGACAGGGCTGAACCGCCGATGATCACTTTCCATCCTTTCAGGTCCACCTGATTGATGGCGGGACTGGTGACGAGCATGTTCATGATGGTGGGTACGCAATGGGAATAGGTGACGTTTTCCGTGATAATCAGCTTGAGCAGCATTTCCGGTTCATACCGGCCGGGATAGACCTGTTTGGCCCCCAACAGCGTCATCAGATACGGCATGCCCCAGGCATGGACATGGAACATGGGGGTCATGGGCATGTACACGTCATTGGAGGTGACGTTGGCCTGGTGGGCATAGGCGCACAGCACGGACAGGGTGGCATAGGTGTGCAGCACGATCTGGCGGTGGCTGAAAAACACCCCCTTTGGCAGGCCGGTGGTGCCGGTGGTGTAAAAAGTGGTGGCCATGGTGTTTTCATCAAACTCCGGAAACGTATATTCAGCCGGGGTCTGGGTCATGAGGGCTTCATATTCCCCGGCAAATTCAAGCGCCGATGCCGGGATCTCCCCGGTATCGGACAGCACCACCACTTTTTTGACGGTTTCGAACCGGTCTTTCACGGATTCCAGAAGGGGCACGAATTCCGTGTTCACCAGGATCACGTCATCTTCGGCATGGTTGATGGTGTAGATGAGCTGTTCCGGGGTCAGCCGGATGTTGATGGTGTGCAGCACCGCCCCCATCATGGGCACGGCAAAAAAGCATTCCAGGTACCGGTGGGAATCCCAGTCCATGACCGCCACCGTGTCTCCGGGGCGGACGCCTAAGCTTTCCAGCATGGCGGCAAGCTGTTTGACCCGCTGGCTGAATGTCCTGTAGGTATACCGGTGCTGGTCCCGGTAAACGATCTCCTGGTCCGGGGAATAGATCAGCGGGGTGTCCAGCAGGTTCTTGATAAGCAGCGGATAGGCATGCGCACTGGGGGTGGGATTGATCAGTCGGGTGTTTGTCATGAGTCCTCCTTGATGGGTGTTTCCGTGTTGTCATGGATTCGGGGTTTATGACCGCCCTACGATATCCGGCAGAAGAAAAACAGGCGGGATATCCAAACCGGTCATAATCTGTTGTAATACGTCACTTCAGTGCCGGGGTCAACCGATTTCCTCTGTCAACGGACAGGAAACCGGTGTTGAGGATGAGGTCATAAAACGTTTCGACCGGGGGATTTCCCCAATACCTGACGAAAAAATAGGTTCAACTTGACAGTCCGTTCTCGGTGGGATAGATTTCCCAACACCCGAAACCTGATACCCATTACCCAGCATCCATGAACCTGCTTTCATTCACCCTCGAAGAATTGGCCCGCAAACTTGAAACCGGATACGGCAAAGGCCGGTTTCATGCCCGGGCCCTGTACCGGGAGATTTTTGAAACAGGGAACCTGCGCTTCGGGTCGGCACCGGAATTTGTGGCATCTCCGGCCCTGGCAAAATCCCTGGAAAAAGCGTTTTCCGTGGAACCCGGAGAGGTGATGGACACATTTCAGGAAGGGGATCTCACCAAATTCATCACCCGGCTGTCCGACGGTCTGGAAATCGAATCGGTCATCGTTCCCATGAACCGGTACAACACCCTGTGCGTGTCCACCCAGGTTGGGTGCCGCATGGGGTGCACCTTCTGCGAAACCGGGCGCATGGGCTTGACGCGTCACTTAAGGACGCACGAAATCACGGGCCAGCTGTTCAATGCACGGCACAGACTGAAAAAGCCGGTCAAAAACATCGTGTTCATGGGCATGGGTGAGCCGTTTGACAATTTCGATGCCGTCATGGCCGCCGTCAAGGTCATGCATGTGCAGCAGGGGTTTGACATTGCCCTGCGGCACATCACTATCTCCACCGCCGGCCTGGTAACGGGAATTGAAAAACTGGCCGCCCTGAACCTGCCGGGCATCCGTCTGGCCGTCTCCATCAACGCCCCGGACAACGGGACACGGACCCGGCTGATGCCGGTAAACCGGGCCTGGCCCCTGGAAACCCTCAAAACAGCTCTGGCAAGGTTCCCCCTCCCCCGCAAAGGCACTTTTCTGTTTGAATATATTCTCATCAAAGGGGTGAATGACTCCCCGGTTCACGCCGATCAACTGGCAAAATTTATTCATCCCCTGCCGGTCCGCCTCAATCTGATCCCCTGCAACCCGGTGCCGGGCCTGGATTTTGAAAGCCCTTCCGATGAAGAGATGAACCGGTTTTCACAGCATCTGGTGAATCAAGGGGTGTTTGTGATCCGCCGCTGGAGCAAGGGCCGTTCCGTGTCTGCCGGGTGCGGCCAGCTGGGACGTTCCTGAAAGTCAGTTCTTTTCTTTCAGTTTTCGAATATTGTCCCTGGCAAATTCAATGGTTGGGTCGATTTCCAGGGCCATTTCATAGAATTTGACGGCGATGGCCGTCTCTCCGAGTTCCCGGTAGTTGGAGCCGATGTTGGCGTAGTTGATGGCCTGGGAAGGGTCGATTTCCAGGGCCTGTTCAAAGCAGGTGATGGCCTTGTGGTGATCTTTCTGCAGAAAATGGCACACCCCCATGGTGTTGAGCAGGTCCTGGCGCTGGTCGTCCACAGCCAGCCCCCTGGCGCAGATTTCCACAGCTCTGTCATATTGCCCCAGATCCTTGAGGCAGGCGCCCATGTGGGAACAGATGTCAGGCAGGTTCAGCCGGACCGGTTCTCTGTTCAGGGCCGTTTCAAATTCCTTTAAAGCGGTCGGGTGTTCTCCGATGGCGTTGTATACGAGGCCTTTGTAAAAACAGGTGTAATATTTATCCGGCAGGGCCGTTTCCAGGGCATCCAGACGATCCAGGGCCTGGATCGGGTCCAGGGTTTCGGTGATGAGCCGGGCGGCAAACATGCCCACACTGGCGGATACGGCCCGCTCCCGGAAATGGGCCCCCGGGATGATGGTGTAAAAGGCCGGGATATCGAGCTCCGGGTGTCGGGTGTTGATGGCCAGAACCTGAAGGTATTTTTTCTTGAGGGTGGCAATGAGGTTTTCTACCTCCACCCGGATGTTGGGGTCTGACAGGTCCGGCAGATCGGCCAGAGTCACCAGGGTTTCAGGATGGGTGATAAAGGCGGCATCTTCGATGCGGGTGAATTTGGGCAGGCCGGAGGCCACGTAATTGGACCCGGAATTGAAATCTCCGGCCAGCTGGGCCACTTCTGTCAGGGCGCGGCTCATGGCTTTCTGGGGATCCGGAGAGGTGCCGGCGGTCCAGACGATCTCGCTTTTTTCCGGGAATGTGGAAGGATCCCAGGCCAGGACCGCAATGGTGGGAATGCCGGTGTCCAGGGAAAAATCCGATGCATAGACATGGATACCGCATTTTTTATATTTGGCCAGCATCTCTTTCACCAGGGGATCGGTGAACGTGTCGGTTCGGATGCCCGGCACCGGGAGATTTCCGTGGCTCACCAGCGAGGAGGTGTGCCGTTCCACCAGTTCGCACAGACCCTGGATCAGCGCCTCTTCATTACAGTTGCCCGCACAGGGGCCGTTGAACTCATTGATCATGTAAAACCAGTTGAACGGGATCAGCACCTCTTTGCCCAGGGTCAGGTTGTACCCCCGGGTCCATTGCAGGGTCAGATCGTCAAAGATATGCCTGATTTTCAGGGCATCTTCTCTGGAATCATGCACGGATTGGATGATCTGGTCAAAGGCAAGTGCGGAGTCGCCCAGATCTTTGGGCCGGGCATCAAAAAAATGGGTGGGGTTTTTGACAAACGAAAAAAAACTGAACCGCTCCGCCAGTTCCATGACAGCACTGGCTTCGGACTGGGCCGGGGTCCCGCCCTTTCCCATCTGTTTATTGGTGCCGATGACCTGTCTGGCATGGGCGCCGCATTCACTGAAAAACACCGGGATATCCAGGCGGCCGTTGTCGATGCGCCGGGTCCGGTTCAAAATATCCAGCCCGGCTTCGGTCGCTTTTTGTTTGAACTGTTCCACGGTTTTTTCCGGGGAGATGATCTTGTCCTGGTCATAGGTATAGCCTTTGACGGCGTCCTTGAGTTCTATTTTGTAAGTCATGAAAGTATCTTTCGCAGTTCTGGGTTGAATGGGCAGATCGGTGTGCCGGGTTTCAGTTATTCCACAAGTGTTATGTCATCGCCCACGCGGATGGTGCCGCCGGTGAGAATTTTTCCAAATACCCCTTCTCTGGGCATGATGCAGTCGCCGGTGCGGTAGAAGATGGCGCATTTTTTATGACATTCTTTGCCGATCTGTGTGATCTCCACCAGGGCCGTGTCACCCAGCCGGACTTTTTGTCCGATTTTCTGGGATTTCCAGTCAATGCCGGTGGTGGCGATGTTTTCGGCAAAATCCCCGAAATTCAGGACAAACTCCGGGGTGCTGACGGCATCAATGCTTTCAGCCGCCAGAAAACTGATCTGCCGGTGCCAGTCCCCGGCGTGGGCATCTCCCTGGATGCCGTGGTTTTCCAGAAGCGCTGCCTGGTCGACACAGTGTTTGGTGGTGCCCTTTTTTTTGCTCACGGCAATGGAAACTATTTTCACGGGGATTCCTTTGTGTTTTCAGGTTGGGGTGCCATAATAAAGGGATCTATATCACATTGTGGCAGTATCTTTCAATGCCTGAGTTATTTTTGAAAGGATTTTTTCACAGGTCCTGTTTTTTTCACGGCCCCTTTTC
Organism: Desulfotignum sp.; assembly: GCA_032250905.1. Lineage (GTDB taxonomy): Bacteria > Desulfobacterota > Desulfobacteria > Desulfobacterales > Desulfobacteraceae > Desulfotignum. The sequence continues at coordinate 18,804 of JAVVEQ010000003.1, forward strand.
GGGAGAAGGGGTCTGCCGTTTCAACCGTGGGTTCCTGGGCATGTCCCGGAAAATTCATGGAAGGGTGGGCATGATTGATCCGGTCCAGGCAGGCATCAATGGTTTCAACCAGGTCCGCCGGCAGACTGTGGGGTGTAAACGCCTGCTGGATGACGGCCTCCAGGCAGGCATCCAGAGAAAAGATCTGACGGCATGCCGGGCAGGAGCCCAGATGGGCGGTCACTTCAGGATTTTTCGACATGCCCTGGCCGGTATGGGATTTCATCCACTGTAAAAATGCATCGCAGTTCATGGGTCAATTCGGTTCCATTTCAAGGTTGATCTGGAAGATATGCCGCCGTTCCTGCACTTCTCTGAGCAGCAGGGTCTTCAGGCGCTCCTTTGCCCGGTTCAGCCGGGACATCACAGTGCCCATGGGTATATCCAGCGCTGCCGCGATCTCTTTGTACGGCATATCTTCCATATAATACAGGGTCAAGACCTCTTTGTATGTCACCGGAAGCGAATCAATGGCCTGGTTCACCAGACGGATGTCGTCAGCCAGGGCCAGCCGGTCGTCTGTATCGATTTTTTCCACACAGGATTTGAGATACGCCATGTAATCGGTTTTACGGCGCTGCTGTTTTTCAGTATCTGGCTGGCATGTTTTCAGAAAGTTGTTCTTTAGAATTTTTAAAAGCCAGGACTTGGTTCGTGCGGGATCCCTGAGTTGAAAAAAATATTTAAAAGCCATCAGATAGGTTTCCTGAACAAGATCATGGGCATCAAATACATTGCCTGTGTATTTGAGAGCCACATTGTATAACAGAGACATATGGGGATATGTCAACGTTTTGAACCGTTGGTCGCTCTCGTTATTTTCATATTTCATGTCATCATCATCCTGACCTCGCCTCCATATCGTTTAAGATAATCAGGTGATGACTCAATTCAAGCATTATTTAAAATTAAAGACAGCTTTTACATCAATTTTATTCCCGGATTTTCGTCAGCCGGTTCCAGATGAACCATCAAATCGATAATTTTGGGATACCGGGTGTTGAAAAATCATGGGGATGAACTTGAGGTTGGCCCTTGGAAAAGCAAACCGGCTGATGTCAGAAGGATCGATCCATTGAAAATCCACCGGACCGTTCAGAACCACATCCCCGGAGATATAATCACAGAAGAACACATCCATTTCAATTTTAAAATGGGTATAGGCATGTCTGACCCGGGTCAGATAATCGGATATCCGGATCGTGAGTCCGGTTTCCTCCTTGATTTCCCGTATACACGCGGCCTCAGCACACTCATTTTTTTTCACTTTGCCGCCGGGAAATTCCCACAACCCGCCCAGAAGGCCTTCCGGTTTTCTTCGGGTGATCAGCAACCTGCCGTCTTTAACGACAATACCGGTGCTGATGTGGTAACAGGGTGTTTTCTTTCGTGTCACCCGGACCGGAAATTCTTTGATGCGAGATTCCGCCAGTGCGCAGCACAGGCCATTCAAAGGACAGACGGTGCAGTCCGGGGCCGCCGGGGTGCAGATCAGGGCCCCCAGTTCCATGACCGCCTGGTTGAAACCGCCGGGATTTGATCGGTCCAGCAGGGCATCCGCCACCGGTTTGAACAGCCGGTGGGCCGAAGAATGATTCACGGGCATGTCCAGACAGAACAGCCGGGCCAGGACCCTTTTGACATTGCCGTCCACTACAGCATGGGGCTGGCCAAAGGCGATGCTCATCACCGCAGATGCAATATAGTCCCCCACCCCGGGCAGGGCTTTGAAATCGGCAAACCGTTCCGGAATGCGGCCGTCTGAAAGAAAAACCAGATGTTGCGCCGCTTTGTGCAGGTTTCTGGCCCGGGCATAATATCCCAACCCTTCCCAGCGTTTGAGCACCGGGTCCAGGTCGACGCCGGCCAGATCTTTCAGGGAGGGAAACGCGGACATGAATGCAAGAAAGTACGGAACCACGGTTTTGACCTGGGTCTGCTGAAGCATGACTTCCGATACCCAGATGAGGTAAGGATCGGAGGTGTCCCGCCAGGGCAGTTGCCGGTGATGGGCCTGGTACCAGCGCATCAGGTTCTGTTGAATCTGTCGCTGCCTGGCCTGATTCATGCGGCCGGCCATTTTTCCCAGGACCGGATCAGGTGGATAAAGGTTCTGACCCCTGTGCCGGACGGGCCTTTGGGAATATAGGACTTTTTGGTGAAGTCCCAGGCAGTGCCGGCGATGTCCAGGTGAGCCCACGGGGTATCTCCCACAAATTTGGACAGATAGGCGGCCGCGGTGATGGTGCCACCGGGTTTGCCCCCTGTGTTCTTGATATCCGCCACCTTGGATTCGATCTGCTTGATGTAGTCTTCATTCAACGGCAGGCGCCACACCGGCTCACCGGCATCCTGTCCGGCCGATTCCAGGCGCCGTGCCAGATCATCGTTGTTGGAAATCATGCCGGTATAGTGGTGGCCCAGGCCGATGATCACCGCCCCGGTCAGGGTGGCGATGTCCACCACGCAGTCCGGTTGATAGGTCTTGATGCCGTGTGCCAGCGCGTCGGCCAGGATCAGCCGGCCTTCGGCGTCGGTGTTCATCACCTCGGAGGTCACCTGGTTGACATGGCGGATGATATCCCCGGGCCGCAGGGCCGACCCGCCGGGCATGTTGTCCGTGGCAGGTACCATGGCCACCACGCGCAGGTCCGGTTTTTCAACGGCCACAGCCGACATGGCAGCCAGGACCGCCGCACCGCCGCACATATCATATTTCATCTCCTCCATGCCGGCAGCCGGCTTGATGCTGATGCCCCCGGAATCAAAAGTCAATCCCTTGCCCACCAGCAGCAGGGTGTCGGCGTTTTTGCCGGGGTCATACTCCAGGATCACCAGGCAGGGTGGTGTGGCCGACCCCTGGTTCACCCCCAGGATACCGCCCATGCCCAGTTCTTTCATCGCCTTTTTGTCCAGGCAGGTGTATTTCAGGCCATGGTCATCCGCCAGGGCCCGGGCGTAATCGGCAAATTCCTTTGGCGTCCATCCGTTGCCCGGTTCATTGGCCATGTCCCTGGCCGCACAGGCGGCCGCCGCCGCATTCCCGGCTTTGTCCAAGCCTTTTTGGACCCGTGCCGTTTCTTTATTACAGGAGAAGTGGATCGATTCAATACCTGAATAATCGGTTTCCTTCCGGGTGGTCTGCCTGTATTTGCCAAACCGGTAATCCCCCAGCAAAATCCCTTCGGCCAGGACTTCAGCTGTTTTTTCCAGCGATACCTCCGGAATTTGAGGCAGACAGACCGCCAGGTTGCCTGCCTTGGTTTTTTCACAGGTTTTGGCAATATCACCGCCCCGTTTGCGCAGGGTTTCCAGAAAGCCGGGTATGTTTTTGTCTTTGTCCTCTGTGTCCAGACCCAGGACCAGGATCCGTTTCCCCCCCGGTTTTTCCTGTCTGTTTTCAGGAGCTGGATAGTAAAGGAGCTGATCATCGGTTTTTCCGGTAAAATCGTTCAGGGCAAAGGCCTGTTCAACCTGGGTTTTTATTGCCGGATCAGATAAAGGCGGTCTGTTTTTCTGATGAAAAGCAAAATAAACTGCCAGGTCGGATTCAATCGTATCTACGGGTTTTTTTGTGATGGACCATCGGGTATTTTTCATGCGGTTCTCCATTGTTTGGAAAAGGTATCCATATTCAGGGTTTCATGATTTTTATCATATAACCGGGAGGATGTCAGCTGTTTCGTGGAATGTTTTTAATTGGTAAAATTACAAAATCCATTGACTTTCAAGGGGGTTTCCTATTCTATATTTAGTAAACCGGATATTCGAAATCCACTCCCACACTGATTCAATATGAATCGGTTCAGTAGGGGCAAGACCTGAAACAGGAGACAGATGATATGGAAAAAATGAAGGTACGGGATCTGATGGTTTCAACAGATAAATTCCCCAAAATTTCAGACACCGCCACCCTGTTTGAAGCGCTTTCCACCCTTGAAAAAGCCCAGGAAGCCTATTTGTCCGGGGAAAGACAGCAGCGCATTCTGCTGGTGGAAAATGGAAAAAAACAGGTCATTGGCAAAATTTCCCCCATCGATCTGTTTAAAGGGCTGGAAAGAAAATACAACAAGCTGAACCTGGAAGAAACCCTTGACAAATTTGGTCTCAAATATATCTGGAGTACCATGCAAAAAGAGTATGACCTGTGGGAAAGTCCTTTCAAGGATCTGTGCCGCAAGGCTGCTGACATCCATGTCAAAGATTTTGTGAAGATCCCCAATGAAGGACAGACGGTGGATGTAAAAGATACCCTTTCCAAATGCTTTCATCTGTTTGTGGTCAATCGGCATGACACCCTTTTTGTGATGGAAAAAAACGAATTCATCGGTATGCTGAGATTTTCAGATGTCTACAGGAAAGTCGTCCAGACAATGAAGGAATGCAATTTTTAATCACTCTTTTCACAGGTGAAACGGGCGATCAATGGGTTGTGGTCTGAAAATATGAGGTTTTCAAGCGCATCCATATGCTTCAGCGTTATCTGCCGGAAATAGATTCGGTCCAGCTCAAATCCAAAAAACTGTTTGACCAGGTGGGGCCGTTCCGGCCGTGCCAGCTTCAGGCCCAGTACCCGGGACAGATCCGTGATAATCTCAAGCCTGGACCGGTTCCAGCAGTTAAAGTCCCCGGCCAGAATCATCGGACCGGTATGGTGCTGCAGTGTTTTGAGCAGCCGGAAAAATTCCCATTCATACCAGGCCCGGGAGGTGAAATTGACCGCATGTACATTGACCACCAGCAGCAGGTCGCCGCTGCCCAGCCAGTAACGGGTCATGAGAATATTTTTCCGGGTGGTGAGCATGGTTTCCCTGGCCAGGGACATGACATCGGTTTTGGTGTGGATGTCGGCGGTGGCAGCTGTCAATACCCCGAAATGGCGTTGTTTTATTCTGATGTTGGCGGCTGCCGCATAGGGCAGTCCGGCCACTGAAAACAGGTTGTCCGGAAAGACGGCCTCCTGGAACAGGAGAATATCCATGTCAAACTGCCGGATCCAGTTCTGGATCATGGTGTCGAACTCCGGCCTCAGGTTCTCCTTGTGAACATTCCAGCACAGGATGCCGAAATCACACGGAATGATCTTGTTTTCCAGAATCAATGGGGATCGCAGTAAAGGGATTTCCGGTTTGAACATCTTGTCAGACCCCCCCGCCGATCAAAGCATTGGCGCAAATACGCTCATCAGGTTTTCACTGATCCTCCGCCACCGGCCGGCGGGCGGCATACGGGAGGTGCAGTCGGCGAGCAGCCGTGCCATCCATGTTTCACATTGGTCAATAACGGATTTGGAATAGGCAAAACTGACCACCTCATAATTGAGAAACAGGCTGCGCTGGTCAAAATTGGCAGATCCCATCATCACACCCCTGTTGTCGAACAAAATGGCTTTGGCATGAATCATTCCGCTGGGATAAAGAAGCACTTTCACGCCTTTGCTTTGCAGTTCCCGCATAAAACCGGACCGGCTCAGATCGGCGACCAGGTGATTGGAACTGGCCGGGGTGATGAGCCGGACATCCACACCCCGGTGACAGGCAATGACCAGGGCCTGCATGAGGCTCTTATCCGGAACAAAATACGGTGTGACGATCCAGATGCGTTCCTGGGCCGAAAAAACGGCGAACAGCAGGGCTTCGTATAACGCGTCACTTTGGATATCCGGTCCGGAGGGCACCACCTGAATAATGGCATCTCCTGTGGCATCCGGCAGGAAATCCGGCATGGCCAGTTTTTCTGCAGCCGTATGATTCCAGTCCTCGGTAAAAATTTCCCGATAGTGAAATACTGCCGGCCCCTGGAGAAAAAACAGAATATCTTCCCAGCGCTGATCATATGGAGAAGGGCCCATGTATTCCCTGGTGATGTTCATGCCACCGGACAGTACAGTGCAATCATCGAAAATGAAAATTTTCCGATGGTTTCTCAAATTGATGTAGTTCTGAAACGGCCGGGTCAGCAGCGGCATGTAAAACGCCGCCTGGCCCCCGGCGTTTCTTAAATTCCGCAGCGGTTTCTGGTGAAAGTACAGGGGCAGGGATCCGATGCAGTCGATGAGCAGTTTCACCTGGACCCCCTGGGATGCTTTCCGGGTCAGGGCGGACAGCACGTTTTTTCCCACTGAATCCGGACTTAAGACATACGTGGAGATAAGGATGGTGTGCCGGGCGGATATGATCTGATCCATGAGCATGCTATAGGCCTTGATACCGTCGGTATAAAAGAAAAACCGGTTTCCAAAGGTCGCACCGGCAACACCGTTGTTCCGCAGCACCATGTCGATATGGGTGGCTTCAGAATCCGGTATTTCTCCTTTTTTTGCCAGCCTGAGGGTTGTTTTTTCACTTCGTTTGAGTTTCCGGCTCCTGAAAATAAAATACAGCGGCACAGCCAGATAGGGCAGCAGAATAATGGCCAGAAGCCATGCTATCATGCTGGGAGGCTCTCTGCGTTGATAAATCATGTGTCCCAGCGAGCCCAGAACCAGTATCCCGGCCAGAATGGCCGAAGTCTGTACCAGGATAAAATAGAATACATTTTCACTCATGGTAAAATTGAATCATACTCCCTGAAAAATATCAACCGGGATCCCGCGCTGATTGCACCATTTGACCGGCGTCAAAGGGGGGTGAAATCAAATTTCTGCCCGCCGATGGCGGCCTCGTACATCAGCCCGCCTTTGGTATGAACGAATACGGCCAGTCCTTTGGTGTAGCCGATTTGTGCCTGAGTGCCTGTGGCAGGTCCGGCACTGGCACCGGCGGTTGCGCCTTCTGTGCCGGCTTTGGCCTGGGCACCGGCGGTGATGACTACGGCTGACATGGAGGCATCAAATTCAAAACTGCCGCTGATAAATTCCTCATATGCCCGTTTGTCCTGAAAGAAAATAATTTCGGAAAAGGCCTGACCGCCCAGCTGGAACCCCACACTCACTTTGGACAACGTGACTTTGCCGGTGATCTCTCCCTGCCGGTACACCCGGCCCTCACCATAGGCACCGCCGACAACGATCCCACCTTTTCCTACAGTGGGAAACACCGCATACCCATAGGCGTTGTTGAAAAACGGCTGAACCGCCGGAGATTTCCTGAATACGGAAATGGTCTGATCGTAATCTCCGGCAAACACCGAAAATCCATTACCGGCGATAAAAAAGGCACACATTGTCAGGAACAGGATCTTGACAGGTTTCATTTTTTTTCCTTTCCTTTTGAAAAAGTCTTCAAATTAATGATCGAATACTCTGGATAATCACTCATAAAATATGAATTTGTCAATCCAAATCCAGTTTTGGAAAACGGGTAGCCAGGGAAAACCGTTCTACAAATCCCGGTTCCGAAGCCAGATCGATGAATGTCACCTGGCGGGACAAGTTTCGCACTTCCGTTTCTAAAGAATTGTCCAACAGGGCCATGACGGCACCGGTGCCGGCCAGGTTTTCTGCGGCGATCATTTCATTTTCACACACAATGGGCGGGAGCATGCCGATGTCCCGGGCATTTTTCCAGTCGAATTTGGCTCCGAACGCCCCGGTGAGAATGGTGCGGTCTATCCGGGTGACACCGGCTTTTTCCAGCATTATCTGTATGCCAACGGACAGGGCGGCCTTGGCCAGCTGAACCTGGCGGACATCTTTGAGGACAAACTGGACATGGGTGCCCGGCAGGGTGAACACCCGGCCGGTCCCTTTGTCATCGACGGTGACATCCGGTTTGTCCGGATCGAATTTTCCGTCTTCCTCAATGATTCCTGTTTTCCGCATGGCTGCCAGAATATCGATGACCCCGGTCCCGCAGATGCCGATGGCCGGGGCCTGGTTGATGGTTTCATGGGCAATGGCACCGTTTTCCACCCAGACACGGCTGACCGCACCTGTGGCTGCTCTCATGCCGCTGGATATCTGGGCCCCTTCAAGAGCCGGACCGGTGGCGCAGCTGGTGGCCCAGATGTCGCCGCCCTTGCAGAGCATGAGTTCACCATTGGTGCCGATGTCGATGATCAGGGTGGTCTCTTTTCGGGTGTGGGACAAATCCCCCAGGCAGGCCGCCAGAATATCTCCGCCCAGAAATCCGGAAATCACCGGAAAGATGAACACCGGCACCGTGTCTCCTGCCTGAAGCCCCAGATCTTTGCAGGTTGATTCAAGAGCGTCCTGAAAAACCGGCAGATAAGGGGCGATTCCCAGGGTGTGGGGGTTGAGCCCTGCAATCAGATGTTCCATGGTCGGGTTTCCCACCACGGTGATCCGGTCGATGGTGTTCCGGCTTTTGCCGGTTTCTTCCAGGCAGGCGTCAATAAGGTGGTTCATGGCACCGGCTGCCAGTTGCTGCTGGCTCTGAAGGGCATCCGGATTTTCATTCACGGCGGAAATCCGGGAAATCACATCTTCACCAAAACGGCGCTGGGGATTGACCATGGCTTTGGCTGTCAAAATCGTTCCCTCAGTCATGTCACACAGGTAGGCTGCAATGGTCGTGGTACCGATATCAAAGGCGATGCCGGTTCCTGCCGGATGCAGGCCCGGGTTGATGGCCACCACCCGGGTATCTTTGTGAACAACCACGGTCAGGTCCTTGTCGTAAATGTCAGGATCTGAAAGCCGGGCCAGAGGGCCGCGATGCTGGAGCCGGATTTTTTCAGAAAACCCGCTTTCTACCGCCTGGCAGATTTTTTCCGCCTGGCTGAGCGGATCCTTTTTTTCCGCGGCTTTTATCTGTTTTTCAGTCACGGGAAACCGCCTCACAGAAGGATCCACGGAAAACTTCCCCTGGATGCCGGTTTTGCCGAACACCTCACTTCCCACCACCAGGTTTTCCGGAACCGTTACTCTGAAGGGTCCTTTGAGAATGCGGGCCTGACAGGCCAGGCGGTGGTCCGGACCTCTTTTTTTCAACAGTTTCTGCTCCTGTTCCGTCCTGGGAGCCAGATGTTCCGGATGATCGACCATCACCCGGCATTTACCGCATAAGCCTTTTTCTCCGCAGTCAGACCTGAGCAGTATGCCTTTGGAAAGGGCAGCTTGAAAGAGGGTGGTGCCGGCCGGTGCGGTGACACGCCGGCCGAAAGGGTCAAAAACAATTTTGCAGCTGGGCGGGGTCATGATCGCATTTTTCCGGGTTTGGGTTGAAAAGTTATGAAAATATCCTGAATTCGGGGGTGGTTGTCTGTCAAGGCCACGGCGTTATCCTTTGTCGGGAGGTTGATAGAGAAGCTCAGATAAGGGTGTGTCCGGTGTAAATTGATCTTTGATCTGGGCAAGAAACAGCTCTGCGGCTGCCAGCGCATCTGTCAGGGCATGGTGAGGACGGTAGGCAGGCAAATTGTACCGCTCCCTGGCATGGGCCAGGCGCAGTGAGGGGCTGGGTTGTGCTCCCATCCAGCGCCGGAACAGGCTGGGGCGGAAAACCGGATGTTTTCTGGACTCGATCTCCATGGTGTCAACAACAGGGAATTCAAGGATGTCACCGGTTGAATCCGACACGGCCCTGCTTAAAAATAACCGTTCAATGCGGCTGTAATGCGCCACGATGATACGACCGGCCATGGCCTGGAGCAGCCATGGCAAAATGACCTCAAAACGGGGACAGGTGTCCATGCAGGAATGGGTGATGCCGTGAATGACGGTCTGGATCTCCGGCCGGTTCTGATCCGGGCGGACCACCCGGTATCGGGCTCCCCGGCATAAAATACGGTCATGAAACAGCGGAATGAACCCGACACTGATGATGGCATCGGTTTCCGGATTCAGACCCGTGGTTTCAAGGTCCAGCGACAGAAAAGCCACTTGTTTCAACGGAGTGTCACCGGAAATGCTGCCGGCCTGATAAAATGCTTTGATATCGGGAGCTGTGGCAGTTTGTTCCAGAGCACGAAACCGTGAAGGCCAGGCTGCAGCGCCGGGCGATTTTGCAGGCGGTTTGAAAAAAATCATTGTTGACCGGCCCGCATGCCTGTCTGCATGGCGGGAGAGACATTATACCGGAATTTCAGAAAAGATTGGGCCTGGGACACGATTTGAAACGCGTCTTTGAGATGGTTGCGTTCAAAGGATGACAGGCTCTCCGGTATGACATTGTTGTCCACGTCACCCCCGGACTCCGCCTGGCGGGCCTGGTGGCGGATGCGAACCATACAGATCAGTTCAAGTGCATCCAGCAGGTCATCTCCCACCCCTTCAGCCAGAAGAGAGGTCTCCTTGACCTGCAGCAGCCGTTCTCTGGTGTTGACAGGGACCGCACCGCAGGCCAGGGCATGAACCCGGGCCAGGTCACTGATGGGGGCAGACCCCCGGCGTTTGAGATTGAACGTCTTTCGATGCTTGCCGTCATGTTCCAGTACGAATTTACGGAAAAATCCCAGAGGCGGTTTTCTGAGCAGGGCATTCCGGGCCAGGCAGGCCAGAAACCGGGGGTTTTCAGGCGCTTTTTTCAGAATCAGTTGTTTGAGCTGACCGGCAAGACCGGTTTCTCCGTAAATGCCTTCCAGATCAAAAAAAATGGATGCATGAAGCAGCGCTTCCGGTTCCGGGCGGTCCAGCCAGTCTGAAAAACAGGTCTTCCAGACAGACAGGGGCTGCCGCCACTGGGAATTGGTGGCCATGATATCACCGGTGCAATACGGGTAACCGCACCGGTCCAGACCGTCACTCAAAAACTGGGCCAGGGCCTTGAAATAGGGATCATGTACTTTGGTATCAAAGGTATCATCCAGGACAAACGCGTTGTCCTGATCGGCGACCAGTGTCATTTCATCCCGTGCCATGGAGCCCAATGCCAGCAGGCAATATGGGACAGGCGGCGGTCCCAGCTCTTTTTCCCCCAGCTGAAGCAGCCGCTGGGAAATGCTGATCCCCATTCGGGAGACGGCTGCGCCGATGGTATGGGAATTGGCATCCTCGTTCACCAGCTGGATAAAGAGCTGTCGAATTTTAGGGGCCATGGCTGCCAGTCCGGCCACATCGGTCTGCCGGAAAATATCCCCTACCAGGTAGACCGATCCATGGGATTCATATCGGACCAGATCCGCCACTGTGATCACGCCCACCGGCTTTTTGCCATCCAGCACCGGCAGATGGTGAAGGTTGTGCCGCATCATGGTGAGCATGGCTTCAAAGACATACGCTTCAGCCTGAAGAGTGATGATGTCTGTGGACATGATTTCCTGCACCGGCGTGGACAACGGCAGGCCCGGGGCAATAGCCCGTTTGCGCAGATCCCGGTCCGTGATCAGCCCGGTCACCGGAGAGACCTCCTGTTCCAGATTGTCCGGCACCAGAACCAGGGAAGACACCCGGTTTTCTGTCATGATCACCGCGGCCTGCCGGATGGAAATGTCAGGCGAGGCTGTGACAATTTTTCGGGGAATCAGTTTATGAATTCTGGAAATCATCAACGGGTTCCGGTTTGCCTGACCCGCCCGGCCCAGCGCATTTTTCAGCCGGATACTGTGCTCTTCCTCCATAAAATCGGCAAACCGGTCATATGTATCTGCCAGATACTGGAACTGGGCATCCGGGATTTTATACACCAGGGTATCTTCGATTGCCCGGGCCGAATACCGGACCTTTTTTTTGCGGAGCAATGAAAACTGGCCGAAACATTCCCCTTCACCCATCCGGGTGTACAGTTCGCCTGAACTTCGCAGGATTTCCACGGCCCCGCTGCGGATGAAAAACAGAAAATGATTGTCCTGTCCCGTTTCCAGAATCATGCTGCCGGCCTGATAGTAGGCCACCTCGATGTGGGGCACCAGATCATCCACCACATGACGGGGCAGGTTTCTGAACGGGGGGTGGGAAAACAGGTGGTCCCGGATTTCAACCAGTTCAATTTCCATGGTCAGATTATACGGATAACCGCGGTGTTGTTCAAATATAAAATTAAAAAATTCCCCGTTTCTTTCCAGTGGATTCTCTGATAAACATCAAAAAAAGGTTGTCGTGAAATCGTGAAATAAAGGAGCGTGCATGTTTTTTTGCTATTACGACTCACCAGTCGGAAGATTACTGGTAGGCGGCAGAAAAAAACTGGAATTCATCCATTTTCCCGAAGGCAAATCAGTGATTGCTCCGGCTTCGGACTGGAAAAATGATCCCCGGCGGTTTGCCAAACCCTTATCCCAGCTGGACAGGTATTTCAATGGCACCCTGACCCGGTTCTCCCTGGAGTATACCTTGGACGGGACCCCGTTTCAACGCCGGGTGTGGCAGGAGCTGGTCCGGGTGCCATACGGGACCACCATCTCCTATGGGGAACTGGCCTACCGGATCGGAAACCCCGCTGCTGCCAGGGCCGTGGGCATGGCCAATGCGAAAAATCCCCTTCCCATCGTCATCCCCTGTCACCGGGTGATCGGAAAAAACGGATCCCTGACCGGATTCGGGGGCGGGCTGGATGTGAAGCAGAAACTGCTGGCGCTGGAAGGCTGGAATCAGCCGTCAGCGGTCTGAAAAAAAGTGACTTTTCATGCCCAAGGAAATTTCCCACTGGTATCTGGCCGAAAGGGTTAAATCGAACCTGCCGGAAGGCTCTGTTTTTTTTGATCCGGTTCACACCTGCGAAAACCTGTTTTTTCTGGGTGCAGTGGCACCGGATATTCCTTTTTACTATCTGCTGGGCCCAGGATCTGCCCGCATTCAGGCGGCTGCCGAACCGTTCCACCGGTCGGATCAAAGGGCACTGACACCGGTACTCACCTTTCTTGAGCAAATGAAAGGGCCTGACATGGATGCCGGTGCCCTGTCCCTGGGGGCCGGCATTCTCTGCCATATTCTTGTGGATTCAGTATTTCATCCCCTGGTCTATTATTTCTCGGGGATGTCCCGGGTGCATCCCGGCGCCAGGGCCCGTCACCGACAGTTTGAAACCGCACTGGACCTGTATTTTCTGCATCAGAACCCGGCCGGTGTCCGGACCAGCCTGGGACGGATTCTGTCGCAAACCGAAGTGACGCAAACACGGCTGCTGGGTTATCTGGGGAGGGTGTTTGCCCTGGATAAACCGGGAGACAGCACCTGCCTGGGATATGCGGTCCGGTCCCATGCTTTTTACCAGAATCTCTTTCAAAATAAAGGGGTTTACCGGATACTGCACCGGGTGAACAAAGGCAGGCACCGCTTTCTGGATTTGGCGCTGTCTTTGTTTTATCCGGACAGTCAGGCAGAACCCACGGCTTTTTTTGATCTTCCATTCGAGTACCGGGATCCGGACACCGGCCAGGCCTGCCGTGCCGGCATACCAGATCTGGCCCGTCAGGCGGAAACATCGGCCCTGGCTCTTCTGACCCGGGTTTCTGAGCAGATGTTGCAGCAACAGCCCCTGGCATGCCTGGCAGAAGATGCGGGTCTGCCCCGGGTCCGTCCGGGGATTGAGATCTGCCGGTACTGGCGGAAAAAAAACGATCTGTTGTCCGATCTTTACCGCCGGAAAAGGTGAGACAGTTTTAAAAAAGCAGGAGAATACTGAATGATTACGAAACAGGCAGACCGGCGGGCGCTGTTTGGCTGGGTGATGTTTGACTTTGCCAATTCCGCCTACACCACCCTGGTGGTCACCTTTGTTTACGGCACCTATTTTGTGTCTGCCATTGCACCGGATCCAGTGACGGGCACCGCCCTCTGGTCCAGGGGGGTGACCCTGACCGCCCTGTGTGTGGCGTTTCTCTCTCCGATACTCGGAGCACTTGCGGACCAGGGCGGATTGCGCAAACGTTTTCTGTTGATATCCACGACCGTGACTGTGGCTGGTACGGCAGCGCTTTACTGGATCGAACCCGGCCAGGTGGCCCGGGCCCTTTTCTGGTTTGTGGTTTCCAATATCGCGTTCGAGTTTTCCAATGTGTTCTACAATGCCTATCTGCCCGACATCACCACATCGAAAAACATCGGCCGGATTTCCGGTGTGGGCTGGGGCGTGGGGTATATGGGGGGGCTGGCGGCCATGGTGGTGGTACTGGCGGGATTTATTCATCCGGCCGTTCCCTGGTTCGGGGTTTCCACCGCAGACGGTGCCAACATTCGAGCCGCCTGTCTGCTGGTGGCGGTTTGGTTTACCCTGTTTTCCATTCCGCTGTTTCTCTGGGTGCCGGGAACACACCCGCTGGTTCGTTCAGGCAAAATCGGTATAATGAAAACCGGGATGGCGGATCTGAAGGACACCTTCAGAGATATCCGCCGATACCGCCAGATCGTGCGGCTTCTGGTAGCGCGGGTCTTTTACAATGACGGGCTGGTGACCATTTTTGCCTTTGGGGGTATCTATGCGGCCGGAACATTCGGGTTCAGCTTTCAGGAGATCATGATATTCGGGATTGTCCTCAATGTGGCAGCCGGAACAGGGGCCTTGATCATGGGCATTTTCGATGATCGGCTGGGGGGGAAAACCACCATTCAGATCAGTAACGGGGTCCTGGCCATGGCTGTGTTGATGGCGGTGCTGGCACCGGACAAAACCTGGTTCTGGGTGTCGGGTGTTCTGGTGGGATTTTTTGCCGGGCCGAACCAGAGCGCCAGCCGCTCCCTGCTGGGCCGGTTTGTGCCCAAAGCAAAGGAAAACCAGTTTTACGGGTTCTTTGCCTTTTCCGGCAAACTCACAGCCTTTTCAGGTCCCATGCTGCTGGGGGTGTTGACCCAGGCATTTGATTCCCAGAGGGCCGGAGTCGCCGTGGTAATCCTGTTTTTCATCGTCGGCGGTCTGCTGCTGGCCCGGGTGGATGAAGCCCGGGGTATGGCCGCAGCCCGGCAGGAATCATAATTTTTTTCCCAGCTGGATCGCTGCGGTCAGCATCGGGTCCCAGGTGGGGCCGAAGGGCGGGGCATAGGCCAGATCGGTCTGGATAAAATCCGCCACAGACATGTGGGCATGCAACGCCACAGCCACGGCATTGATCCGGTGCGCCACCCCGTCCATCCCTGTGATCTGAGCCCCCAAAAGCCGTCCGGATTGGCGGTCTCCCACCATGTTGACGTAAATTTTTGCCGCACCCGGCTGCCATCTGGCCCTGGACAGGCTGGTGATCTGGTTTTCCACGGGATCGAACCCGGCTTTTTTGGCTTCAGACAGGGTCAGGCCGGACCGGGCCACGGTCAGATCGAACACCTTGAACACGGCGGTTCCGGCCACGCCCTGGAGGGCATAGTTGTTTCCAGACAGATTGTCCGCCACAGCCCATCCGGCCCGGTTGGCCCGCAGGGCCAGGGGAATCCAGACCGGGTTGCCGGTGACCACATGGATGGCATCCCCGCAGTCACCGGCCGCAAAAATATCCGGGTTCGATGTGTGCAGATACGGGTCCACCTGGATGGCCGAGGAGATTCCCAGGGTCAGACCGGCATCACGGGCCAGATCACTGCATGGGGCCACACCGGTGGCGCCGATGGCCAGGTCGGCATCCAGGGACAGGGCATCGCAGATGATCCGGGTTCCCGTATCTTTGGGTTCGATGCGCAGGATGTCTGTCCCCGGATGAAGGGTGATGCTTTTTCGAATCAGTTCATCCTGAACAATCTGAGCCATCTTTTCAGGCAGCCAGGGCAGCAGGCGGGGTCCCGGTTTGACCATGGTTACCTGTATGCCCAGTCCGGCAAGGGCTTCGCACATCTCCAGCGCAATGTATCCCATCCCCAGGATCACGGCTTTTTGGACGTTTTGTTTTTGAATCATTTCCTTGATGCGCCGGCCATGTTCCAGCTGTTTCAAAGGCATGAGCCGTTCCTTTCCGGGTAGATCCGGCAGGGTGGGCACTGCGCCGGTGGCAATGAGGAGTTTGTCATAGGATAAGGTCATGGATTCGCCCTGCAGGGTGCGGGCGGTCACCTGTTTTCTGTCCGGATGGATGGCGGTGGCCCGATGGCCTGTGAGCAGGTGGATATGATGTGTATCAATGAATTCTTTGGCGGTCCGGACCACCAGATCATCCATGGGGGTTTCCGGATCCGCAATGTTATAGGGCATACTGCAGGCACTGTATGACACGTCAAATCCCTGTTCAAGCACGGTGATCTCAAGGTCGGGGTAGAGCCGGCGGGCACGGCTGGCCGCGCTCATGCCGGCCGCATCGCCACCGATAATGACAAATTTCATGAAGCCTCCAGAATCAAAAATTAAGGTCAGGGTGTGATCCTCTTTTGAACAGAATAGACAGGTTGTTCTGTTTTTTCAAGGATTCACTTGACAGATGGTGTGGAATATCGTCATTTTGAAGGAAACCATAAATCCGGAAAGAAGGTGGCAGCTGTAGACGCTTTAAGATGTCTTTTCCGGCTGGTATCATGAAAGGAGACCGCCATGTTTGTGCTGGGATTGCAGGGCAGCCCCCGGAAAAAAGGGAATTCAGATTTTCTGTTGAACCGGTTTTTGAAGGCGTGTGAAAACCGGGGCGCCCGGACCGAAACCATTCATCTTGATAAATTGAACATCCAGCCCTGCCGGGAACTGGTGGTGTGTGAAAAAAAAGGATTCTGCCCCATCAAGGATGAAATGGAGCCCCGTATCTACGGCCTGATACGAAGAGCAGACGTGGTGGTGCTGGCATCCCCGGTATTTTTCTACAATGTGTCTGCCCAGGCAAAGATCCTCATTGACCGCTGTCAGATGTTCTGGGGCCGCAGATACAAAATGAAGCTGGCAGACCCGGATGCCGGCTCCCGTCAGGGGGTCCTTCTGGCTGCAGGAGCGTCCAGCGGCAAACGGCTGTTCGACGGGGTGAATCTGACGGCCCAGTATTTCTTTGATGCCATTTCCGCCCGGTTCGCTGAAGCGCTGACATACAAAAAAGTGGAGGCCGCCGGGGCTGTAGCATCTGTTCCCGGAGTGGAGGATGATATTCAACAGGCAGCAGACCGGGTCATGGATGCCTTGCTGAACAGGCCCACGCTGATATTTGTTTCTCGAAAAGATGCCTGCCGCAGCCAGATGGCGGCAGCCTATGCCAAAACAGCTTCAAAAGGTAATATCCGGGTGTTGTCCGCCGGAACCCATCCTGCCGAAGACATCAGTGCCAATACCCGCGATTTTCTGGCGGAGCAGGGTCTGGATATCAAATACCACAAGCCCCGGGACCTGAACGATCTGATAAAAGACGCAGCCATGGAGAAATTTATGGACCGGCAATCCACTCTGGTGGTGACCATGGTTCCGGACGGTGTATCAATGCCGGGAGCGGAAATCCAGAACTGGGATCTGCATGAATGCGATGACGGTGATTCGGTAAAATCACTGGGAAACCAGATCCGTCATCGGGTGGAAAATCTGGTTTCAGAGTTTCATGGTAACTATGGGGATAAAAACTGACAGACAAAGGAGTGAAACGGTGAATTTACAGAGATGGATGGTGGTGTGTTTTCTGATGGCAGGCCTGTTCCTGTCCGGTTTGCCGGCCATCGGGCAGGATGTGCCGGCGTTGGACAAAACTGAAATAACGCCTGATTCCAGTACATTGAATATGCTCAATACCATTCTCGAACACAATAAGCATCTGGAACAGCGAATCATTGAAAAACAAAAGGCCATGGCCGAAAGTACGTCGGAAACGGAAAAAAACATTCTGGCAGCAGAACTGGAAAGGCTGGATAAAATGCTTTCGTCCTCCAGACAGGATTTTGAACGGATAGCGACCGGAGTGGATATCAGCCTGTTTACTGAAAAAAAAGAAGCGCCTTTCAATTGGAAAGATGAACTGGTCTCCCTGATTAAACCCGGGATCATGGAGCTCAAACAGGTGACCCAGAAAGCCCGGCAGAAAGCGGATCTCAAGGAAGAACTGTCCAGATACCAGGAGTTGAAACCGATTGCTGTGCAGGCCAATGAAAATCTGATGGAGTTGATTTCCCGGACTGAAGATGCCCGTTTGAAACAGAGACTGGAAAAACTGGTGCCTGAATGGAAAGGCCAGAAAAGGCAGATTATCAGCCGGTTGGAAATCACCCAGATGCAGCTGGCGGAGCTGGAATCCGAAGAAAAATCCATTCTTGAGACTTCGCAGAAATCCATCAAGCAGTTTTTCAAAACCCGGGGCCTGTTTTTGTCTGTCGCATTGATTGCCTGTATCGGGATCGTGCTGTTGCTCAGAGTGGCCTACCTTTTTCTGATTAAACATATTCCGGGATACCATGCGGTGTACCGGCCGTTTCATCTTAGGGCCTTAGATCTGCTGTATCGGGTCGTGAGTGTTCTGGCAGCATTGTTTGCCGTCATTCTGGTGTTTTATCTGTTCCAGGACTGGGTGCTTTTGTCACTGGCCATTGTTTTTCTTCTGGGCCTGGCCTGGGCGGTCAAGAATACACTGCCCCGGTTCGTGGACCAGAGCCGTCTGATCTTGAATATCGGTGCGGTTCGTGAAGGTGAAAGGCTCGTTTATGAAGGGGTCCCCTGGCTGGTGAAAAAAATCAACTTTTTCTCCGTGCTGGAAAACCCGGATTTGGGGTTGACCCTGCGCCTGCCCATCGAGGCGCTCATGGATCTGACCTCCCGGCCGTTTCACCGTCATGAGCCCTGGTTCCCCTGCCGGAAAAATGACTGGGTGATTCTGTCGGACGGCACCCGGGGGTGTGTCACCAGCCTGTCCCATGAAATGGTGGAGATGGTGTTGCGTGGCGGTGCCAAAAAAGTGTACCAGACCTCAGATTTTCTGGGGATGTCTCCCTTGAACCTGTCCGTGAATTTCAGGCTCAAGATTGCATTCGGAATCTCATATAATCTCCAGCCCCTTGCCACCGGCCGGGTTCTGGAAATTCTGGATGCCCATATCCGGGAACGTCTGGCTGCTGAAGACTACGAAAAGAACCTGCTCAACCTGAGAGTGGAATTTGCACAGGCGGGATCATCCTCTCTGGACCTGGTGGTGATTGCGGATTTTGACGGCAGTATGGCCCCGCTGTATAATCGGATTTCAAGGGCTATTCAGCGCTGGTGCACGGATGCCTGTACCGCCAATGACTGGGAAATTCCCTTTCCCCAGCTTACGGTTCACAAACCGGCGGCATAAAAAAAAAGGATGTCATCATGAACATTCATTCTCATCTTTTGGGAGACCTTCTGGTGGGTATGGGTGCAATCTCCCAGGCCCAGCTGGAAGATGCACTTCAGACCCAGCAGAATTTTTTTGAAGAGGCGTTTCAACTGGATCTGGATCGAACAGAACTGGTTTCCAGCAGCCGGAAGAGTAAATCACAACCACCGAAACTGGGCCAGATTCTTATCCAGAAAGGCTATGTCACTGAAGAACAGCTGATCCCGGCTTTGAAAATACAGAGCCGGGAGGTTGAAAACTTGAGCCGGCTGAGCAGTGAAAAACTGACCAAAGCCCTTCAGGTGGGGTTTGTGATCAATTCCACCATCGATCTGGAAGAGGTGCTGAACCTGATCATGAAATATGCCAATATCGTTACCGATGCGGTGGCCTCCACCCTGATGCTGCTGGACGAAAAAACCGGCGAACTTGTGTTCAGTATTCCCACCGGCCCCAATGCGGAGAATCTCAAAGACGTTCGCATTCCGCCCGGTGCCGGTGTGGCCGGATGGGTGGCGGAAAAACAGACATATCTGCTGGTACCGGATACCCGGAAAGATGACCGGTTTTATCCTTGTATCGACGATATGACCGGCATGGAAACCCAGTCCATCCTGTGTGTGCCCATGAAATCCAAGCGCAAGCTTATCGGGGTGCTGGAAGTGATGAACAAAAAGGATAATACCTGCTTTACTGAAGATGATGCGTTGATTTTAAGCGTATTTTCACATCATGCAGCCATTGCCCTTGAAAATGCCATGCTGTTCAATTCCATGAAAAACCGGCTGGAAAGAGAGAAAATGATCGAGCAGAAGATGGCAGAATCTGTCCGGCTTCAGGCCATCGGGACCCTGGCAGGGGGAATTGCCCATGATTTCAACAATATTTTAAGCGCCATCATGGGGTATACGGAACTGGTCAGAATGGACAGTGATGAAATGTCCAGGCAGTATGCCAATCTGACCAAGATTCTGGCCGCATCCAACAGGGCCCGGGATCTGATTCATCAGATTCTGGCCTTCAGCCGCCAGACCGAGGTCGAATCCCGGGCCGTACAGGTCAATATCATTGTCAAAGAGGCGTTGAAGCTGCTCCAGGCATCATTGCCCAAAACTATTCACATCAAGGAAGACCTTTCCTGTTCGTCAATGATCATTGGCGATGCTACCCAGATTCACCAGGTGGTCATGAATCTTTGCACCAACGCGGCCCAGGCGATGAAAAACAAACGAAACGGCATTTTGGAGGTAAGCCTCCAGGAAAAGATTCTTACGCCTGATTCAGAAAAAAAACAAACGATCATTCCCTCCGGCACATATCTCAAACTGCAGGTGGCAGACAACGGTGACGGCATGCCTTCTCATGTGGTGGAGCGGATTTTCGATCCGTTTTTCACGACGAAACAGATGGGACAGGGGACCGGCATGGGTCTGTCGGTGGTGCATGGGATTGTCAAAAGCCATGGAGGAGATATTCAGGTACAGACCACACCAGGCAAAGGATCGGTGTTTGAAGTGTTTTTTCCTGTGATCCGCCAGGGCAGACAACCGGCGGCAGAGAAGAAACGGCTGGAAAAACTGCCCCGGGGCACGGAACATATTCTGGTGGTGGATGATGATATCATGCTGCTGGATGTGACCAAACGAAGCCTCAATTCTTTAGGGTATCATGTGACCATTGAAACCGGCAGCCTGGAGGCGGTCAAAAAATTCAAGGCCCATCCGGACGAATATGACCTGGTTATCACGGACATGTCCATGCCGGAAATGAACGGTGATGAGATGGCCGCGGCAATGAAGGCGGTTCGATCCGATATTCCCTTGATTATCTGTACGGGGTTCAGTATGCAGATCACTGAAAAGATTGCAAGGAAAAAAGGGTTTGCCGCCTTTTTAATGAAACCGGTGGAGTTGCGGGACCTGGCCCGGGGCGTGCGAAGGGTACTGGATGAACGGCCGGGAGGTCTATGACCCGAGAATCGATGAATAAAACACCGTCATGAACTGCATGACAGCATGGAATATCCACTCCCACATGACATGCCAGGTCCTGCGTTGAACCGGGACCGGATCGGTTCAGAATTCGATCGTCTGTTCACGGACCTTTTTTTGGGCAATGGCCCGGATCATCTCCTTGAGTTCCGCCACATGTTTCTTTTCTTCTTCAATGATTTTTTTCAGGCCTTTCAGGGCAGTGGAATCGTTGACAAAAGCCTGGAGAAACTCGTAAAACAGAATCGTATCTTTTTCAAAGTTCATGAACGTTTCAAGCAGGGACCCGGCGGAACGGATCCGGGAAAAATCCACGTCATCCAGAGACAGGGTCTTTTCCCCCATCATTTCTTTGATCACATCCGGAAGCATGGTTTCCAGGTCGGTCTGGCCGGCATCAGAGGTCCACTTGCCTTTTTTGTCGGCAAACCACTCGCAATGCGCGGCTTCCTCCTCCGCCATCCATTGCAGCAGGGATTTGAGCTGGCGGCTCAGCACTTTCTGCCTGGATGCCAGATAGAGGGCCTCACCGTTTTTTTCCATTTTTATCGCGATATCAATCAGATCGTTGACCGTAAACATCGGTGGTTCCGGAAAACGATCTAAGGTTGATTAAAAGACCGTTCAAACAGATCGGTCAGTGCATTTTTGGCATCCTCGGTCAGGTTTCGAGTGCCTGTGCCGGCAAAATTTTTGTGGGTAATGACCGGGGTCACCTTGAGCCAGGCATTGTCAACCCAGGAAAACCATGCTTTGCGGTCCTGTTCATAAACGAACAGAGGCCGGTTGAACAATTTCCCCAGTTCCACGCCCCAGCCGGTGCCGCCTTTGACGGTATTGTCCGGCAGAATCCATCCCACGACAAAAATCTGATATCCATTGTTGACCATATGAAAAATGGACTGGATGACTTTGCGTATTTTTTCGACTTTGGAAAAGGACCGGCCCATTCGGGCGGAAACGATGTCCATGCTGACATCGCCTTTTTTCAGTTCTTCCGGGGTGAGAACCCGGACACCGGTCTGGCGCTCCGGTTTGTGCCCTTCAAAAGAGAAATTGATCTCCTTGACCCCATATTGTTCCGCGAGCCGCCCGAATTGCGCTTCAGCGCCCCGGTGGCCGCCACTGTACAACGTAAACTGTGATGCATCATTCATCTAAAAAACACTCCTTATGTAAATTGCTTAAATCTGGGTAATGGAAATTGTCCAGGTCGAGCTGTCGTAACTTTTGATGTCTTGATCATATAAGAAATTTTTCCACAAATCAACCAAATGGTTGGACCCCGGACAATTCTGGAGTTGAAAAAACCGGATCGGCCTGATATAGGGGACAGTATATGTGAACCATGGCATGCAGCTATATCATCGAGGTTGGTCTGTGAAATCAAAAGCCCTTGAGGCAAATCTTTTCGATACCCGTGTCGATGTGTCGGTCGATGAAAAATACCGGGTGCTTCTCGAAATCTTTGACGGATATGTCGGTATCTTGAACCGGATGGAAATTTTTCTCAAGGAGCTGTCTCATCCCTATCGAAACTGGTCGTTTATCGTCAATGAGGCCCGGCATTTTTCCCTTCATTATTTTTATCTGTATCAATCCCATGAAAAAGGGGTGAAGGCCTTAAATCTGTATGCAGATATTTTTTTGTCTGCATTTGAGCAAAGCATTGAAAAATCGGTTCGGACCTCGGCTTCAGACAATCTGATGCTGTTTTTTCTGCATCTGGTCAAGGAATCTGAGAGCCGGCTGGTCGAATTTCTTCCCGTGCTGGAACTGGGACTGAATCGAATCTGCCGATATGATGAAGCAGCCTTTTTCTATTTTGTCCAGACCTATTATCCGCCTGAAAAATTGACACAACAACTGCTGGAACAGTCTGAGATCCATGGATTATTTGACACGGCACCCCGTCTTTTCGATGCGGTCAACCGTCTTTTGACACGGTATTACAACACCTCGTTTTCATATTGGCTGAATCAGGATGATCCCGTGGCATGGATGCAGAAACATATTGATGAATGGCGGCCCAATCCTGAACTGGATCAGGTGTTCGGCCAGATTTCCCATGAGCGGGTGAACACCAGGCGCCGTCAGCTGGATGCCCGCTGCTGTGAACCGAATTCAGGTGATATTGAATTGACCCGGGACCTCATCAAATTCACCGGATTCCGGGAATTTGTGGGTCGGTACAAGACGGTGAGCCGGCAGATTCTAAACCATTGCAGTGATGACACCTATGGACGTCATCTGAAACTGACGTTTCTGTTCTACGCCATTCACGTACCCGGACTCTTCATGATACATATGGACTGTCTCCATGAAATCAACCAGACCCTGACCCGGCTCATCGGGGATGATGATTTCAAAAAAGATATTCCCATTGTCAACCAGACCTTTTCTCTTTTCAAAGAACACAAGGGCCGGTATCCGGAAACCCTGCTGGACTGTATCTATAAAATCGGCGAATCGGTTTACAAAACCGGTAAAGTGGAGCTGATCAACCATTTCATTGACCGGGTGGTGAACCACGGATTTCAGTTCCCAATGATCCAGGGTACAGGGGAGGACTGGCAGATCAAGGGAAACACGGCCCACGTGAAAAACATCCGTGTATTTTTGAGCCTGATCTGCCAGCACCCCAAAAAGTCCAAACGGCTTTTGTCCGCCTTGATTATTTATCTGTCCATCGGTGGTGTGTTCATCAAAGACACGGATCTGTTCCCCCGGGAGATCACCCGGTTTCTCAACGCGGATATTGAAGGGGTGTACAATCTGGTCAAGCAGCTGGCACGACTGCTGCCGGCATTTTTCAACGAAATCGGAGCCGAAGGCCATTTGCGGGATATCTCCACGGAGGTGGATGAATCCTGCCATCGCCGGGACCGGTTGATTCATTTTCTGCGCAAACAGTGTCATGTGGAAAGTTCCAGCCGGATCCTGGAGTTTATTCAGCAGGTGATGATTTTCTGGAAAACAAAGGACAAGACCCCGCTGGAACCGTTTGTGCCCCCATCCATTTATGAAGAGATCCAGACATCTGGCCGGTTTGTGGACGGTCCCGGTAAAATCATGCAGTACCTGGAAGAAAAAAGACTCCCGCATCCAAAGGATTTTCTCATGTACCGCCAGGAGGCCCTGGACCAGTATGTGGATGAGGTCACGGGCGTAACTGACCTGGACCGGCATCGGGTCCGGCTGATTCTGCGGTTTTACCGGCTGCTCAATGAAAAATACGGGGTGGATCATCTGGAGATAAAGTCCTATCTGGCCAACTTTAAAACCGAATACCTGCCGGACCCCCGGGGGCTGGCCGCCGCCCTGGACGATACCCGCCTGGAAAAAAAAATCGATCGTCTGCTCGATTATATGGCTGAACTCAAAAAAATCATCGTTTCTGACAACAGGTATGAACCCAATGAAGCCATCTACCACAAGCGCCATTTTGCAGTGGATATCCCGTCCATGTATGGCAGTTACAACGAGCCCAAATTTGATGCCCTGGGCTTGACCCTTCGCATTGAAAGTATCGTCAATGTCCTGTTTGAAGACCTGATCAACAGCATCGACCTGAGATTGATCACCAAACCCACGTTTGTCCGGATTTTTTCCATATTGGCGCTGTTCCGCAAAGCCCTGAGCCAGGACGGTATCATATCCAACAAACTGGATGTTCAGATGGAGTTTCTCAAGTATTCGGTCAATACCACCACCTGTTCCTTTACTCAGTATCTGGATATTTTCAAGGGGTTTGTCCGGGCCGTGGCAGATATCATCAATGATTATTTCCACAACATCCATTCCG
The DNA here is from genome assembly GCA_032250905.1 of Desulfotignum sp. Classification (GTDB taxonomy): domain Bacteria; phylum Desulfobacterota; class Desulfobacteria; order Desulfobacterales; family Desulfobacteraceae; genus Desulfotignum. The sequence goes on from JAVVEQ010000003.1 coordinate 43,644, forward strand.
CCAACCTTCTGCAGATTGAAGCCCGCATTGGAAAGGATCTGATACAGAAAAAATATCTGCCCGGATTTGTTCCAAATCAGGGAGAACTGGATGAAAACACCGCCAGAAAGCTGGACCAGAGGGTCGCAGATATTTTTTTCCGGGACCGTATCGCTACTTCACTGGGACTTCAGCAGCTGGATGTCTTTTTAAACCGGATTCTGCACACCCTGTTCCGGCAGTCGGAAAAACTGTCTCAGGACGAATTGAGCGTGCTGCTGAACTATGATCCCAAGAGCGCAGTGACGCCCATCAGTGATGAACGGCTGGCAAATCAGAACATCATTATTTTAGGCAACAAGGGATGGAACCTGATACGCCTTAAACAGATCGGGGTTCGGGTGCCGGAAGGGTTCATCATTACCACGGAAGTGTTTCGGTGCCTGGATCTTATCGATACCTACACCCCGGCATCGGTCAACTTCAAACAGCGGGTGTCCAGCATGATGTCCCGTCTGGAACATCAGACCGGACAGGTGCTGGGTGATCCGGGAAAACCCCTGCTGCTGTCGGTACGTTCCGGCTCATCCATTTCACAGCCCGGCATGATGGATTCTTTTTTGAATGTGGGAATCAATGAGGAGATTGCCGATGCCATTGCCAAAAAAACCGGCAATCCATGGTTTGCCTGGGACAGTTACCGTCGGTTTCTTCAGCAGTACGGCATGACGTTCGGCATTCACCGGGATGAATTCGATCAGATTATTGCGGTCCACAAAAGACAGGCCGGTATCGATTTAAAGCGCCATTTCACAGGTGGCCAGATGCGGGCCGTGGCCATGGCGTATAAGAACCATCTGCTGCTTAAAGGCATCAATCTGGAGGAATCGCCCATGGATCAGCTGTTTCTGGCCATCCACAAAGTGTTTTCCTCCTGGAATGCCAAGCGGGCCATTGATTTCCGCCGGATCATGGGTATTTCCGATGACTGGGGAACTGCGGTCACCGTGCAGGCCATGGTCTTCGGGAACCGGTCCCGGCAGTCCGGATCCGGTGTGGCCTTCAGCCACAGCCCGAAACTCCCCGGGGACGCCATCCGGCTGTGGGGAGATTTTACCATCGGCAATCAGGGCGAGGATGTGGTGGCCGGTCTTGTGAGCACACTGCCCATATCGGAGATGCAGCGGGAACTGGAAAGGCGGGATACCCGGATCAGCCTGGAAAAAGCGTTTCCCCAGGTATATGAACAATTGAGAAACACGGTTCAGATGCTGATCTACAAGCGGAGGTGGAATCCCCAGGAAATTGAATTTACCTTTGAAGGACCGGACCCGGAGGATCTCTATATTCTTCAGGCCCGGGACCTGTCTCTGGGGGAGCGGAAAAAGCTGCCTGTTTTCGCAGCAGACGATGACCGCCTGAGAGCGGCATTTCTCGGCCAGGGCACCGGGGTTTCCGGTGGCGCCATGAGTGGCCGTATCGTGTTCACTCTCAAGGAAATCGATGCGTTCCGGCGCCAGGATCCGGATGCCCACCTGATTCTGCTGCGAAATGACACCGTGCCCGATGATATTCTGGAGATCGATGCGGCAGACGGACTGTTGACCGCCAAGGGGGGGTTGACCTCTCATGCTGCGGTGGTGGCCTGTAACCTGGGAAAGACCTGTGTGGTGGGATGTGAAAACCTGGTATGCAATGAAACCGATAAAAGCTGCCGTCTGGCAGGCAGACAATTGAACGTGGGAGAGAACATCAGTATCGATGGGAACAAAGGGTTTGTATTCGAAGGAGAGATCAACGTCAATTATACGTGAAAGCGAGGAACACCATGAATACCGAAAATATCAGAATTCTGGGAATCAACGGTCTGGGTCGCATCGGCAAACTGACCCTGTGGCATCATGCCGGGCGGAAATATTTCACGGATATCGTCATCAATATCGGTCGGGAAGTGGGGGCCGGCCTGTCCGATGTCATTCATTATATCGAGCGGGACTCCACCTATGGCCGTCTGGCCGCTTATCTGAAAGGGTATCAGTCCGGGGACGTGATCACAGATGTCAATGAGGCAGATGGGTCCATGAAGATCAATGGTGTAGGGATCAAAATTTTGCAGGAGCACCGGAATCCCAAAGATATTCAATGGGCGGATCACGGGGTGGGCATGGTGGTGGATACCACCGGCCGGTTTCTGGACCCGAACCAGCCTGCCGATGACCCGGCCGGATCGATCCGGGGGCATCTTGCGGCCGGTGCCGTCAAGGTGATTGTGTCCGCACCTTTCAAACTCAAACAAGGGGCCGCCATGCCCGAAGACAGCGTGACCACGGTGATGGGTATCAATGACAAGGAGTATGATCCGGTGCGGCATGCCGTGATTTCCAATGCGTCCTGCACCACCACCTGCCTGGCCCATATGATTAAACCCCTGCTGGATTATTTCGGGGTGGAACGGGTATTGTCCGCGTCCATGGCCACGGTGCACGCTGTCACCGGTTCCCAGCAGGTGCTCGACCGGCTGCCCAAGACCGGAGCCAAAGACCTGCGCAAAAACCGGTCCATCATGAACAATATTATTCTTACCACCACCGGGGCTGCCAAGACCCTGCAGCTGGTGATCCCGGAAATGGCCAACATCGGGTTCATTGCCGAGTCGGTGCGGATTCCGACGTCCACGGGATCGCTGATCATTCTGGTCATGAATTTCCAGGAGATTTCAGACAGCAAATCCATCCGCCGGGAACTGGTCAACGACATTTACCGGACTGCGTCCCGGTCCGGTAACGGGTATCTGATGTATTCCGATGATCAGAATGTGTCGGCAGATATCATCGGGACCCCCCGGGCCGCTGTCGTGATCGAAGGCCATGAGACCCACACCCGGACCGGTGCCATCAACATCAACCTGGCACATTTGCAGGGAATCGACAAGACCGTGCAGGAGACGATTCAGGACCTTGTGGGCAGCATCCAGGTGACCCAGGCGGTGATTTATGGTTGGTATGACAATGAAATGGCCAGTTATGTCAACCTGATGGGAGACCGGACCGTGTCCATTGCCGAATCCCTGGTGTGACTCAACGGGAGGGGGCGGACTTTTTACAAGGATCCTGACTGAGACGGATTCCTGTTCCGGATAAAACGGCCTGATTCAGTGCTTGAAAGTCATTGGATAGTGCCTATATTAACTGTTTTGTTGATAAACCAGATAAAAAATATCAGGACCTGATTTCATGAAACCCACATCCCGGTTTTGGCCGGCGGCTAAAAGAATCTTTCTGCGCCTTGTCTGGCACAGCATCCCCTTTATCGCACTGGCCGTGGTGGTGATGTTTGTCATTTTTCCGCTGGGCCGGAAAATCGCGGCTGAAAAAGCGGTTCTGGCGGAACAGCAGTCCCGCCAGGTTCAGGAAACCGACCAGGCCACCCGGGTAATCACCCTGGAGATGGTGCCGGAAGATCTGAAGGAAGTGATCAGTCTGCCTGGCATGGCCAAACCCTGGAAGTCCCTGGAAATGGTGGCTGAAGTGGCGGGCCGGGTCATGGAAAAAAGCATGGATGACGGCACACTTGTGAGCCGGGGGGACGTGCTGGCGGTCATCGATCAGCGGGATTACCGAAATGCCTATGATTCGGCCCGGGCCTCCTATGAAACAGCTCTGTTGAATCAGCAGCGGTTTAAAGCGTTGTCAAAACAGCAGTTCATCACCCAGTCCCAGCTCGATGAAGTCTCGGCCCAGGTCAAGACCACCCGGGCCGCCATGGAGATCGCCCGGCTGAATCTGGAACGGTGTACCATTCAATCGCCCATGGCCGGGGTGGTGGACCGGGTCCATATCGAAGAAGGCAGTTTTCTGAGTGTGGGTGATCCGGTGGCCCGGATTCTGCAGATTGACACGCTCAAGGTTGAGGTGGGAATTCCGGAATCAGACGTGTCCACGGTCAGAAAACTCGACCGGTTTGACATGACCGTCGATGCGCTGGATGGCAGGGCTTTTACCGGGGAGTATCACTATCTGCAGAAAACCACGGATTCCCTGGCCCGGCTTTACAATCTGGAGATCCGCCTGGAAAACCCGAAGCATGAGATTCTGCCGGACATGTTCGTTCGGGTGGCCATTGTCAAAAACCGGGATGAACAGGGTCTTGGGGTGCCGATCTATTCTTTGATTGACCGGGGCGGCCAGACCGGCGTGTTTGTGGAAGACCAGGGTCAGGCCCGGTTTGTCCCTGTCGATACCGGATTTCAGGACGGCTGGAAAATTCAGGTGACCGCCGGGCTTTCTCCGGGAGACCACGTGGTGGTGGTGGGGCATCGTATTATCGATGACGGCGAACCGGTTCAAGTGGACCGCACGGTGCGGTCCATAGTGGAGCTGGGCCAATGATCCTTTCTGATACCGCGGTTAAAAACCGGGTGTCCGTGCTGGTGCTGCTGGTGATCATCGTGATCATCGGTTTGTATTCCTATCTGGTGCTTCCCAGGGAAAGCGCGCCGGATATCACCATCCCTTATGTGTTCGTCCAGACCGATTACAGAGGGGTCTCCGCCTCGGACATCGAAACCGCCATCACCATCAAGATCGAAAAAAAGCTCAAGGGCCTGGACAAGGTGAAAAATATTTCATCCGTGAGTTCCCAGGGCCTTTCCCAGATCAGCATCGAGTTTCTGCCGGGCACGGATATCGATGAGGTGCTTTCCCGGGTCAAGGACAAGGTGGATGAAGCCAGAAACGACCTGCCCACAGACCTGGAAAACGAACCCATGGTGTATGAGGTGAATTTTTCCGATATGCCCATTGTGGTCTACTCCCTGGCTGGAGACGTCGGCCCGGCCCTGCTCAAGAAGGTTGCCGACGATCTCAAGGACGACATCGAAGCGATCCCCGGGGTACTGGAAGCCGAGGTGACCGGGGGCCAGGAACGGGAGATCCGGGTGGAAGTGGACGTTGATAAACTGGCCTATTACCGGATTCCCATCACCCGTCTTCAGCAGACCGTGGCCGCCGAGAACCAGAACATCTCAGGCGGTGCCATTACTTTAGGGCATGGCCGGTATCAGCTCAAGGTGCCCGGGGAATTTGACACGCCTGAAGAGATTTTGACCCTGGTGGTGGCGACCCACAAGGGACATCCCATTTATCTGAAGGATGTGGCAACGGTTTTGGACAGTGTCCAGGAGGAAACTTCCCGGTCCCGGCTCAACGGGGAGAGTGCCATCAATATCTCCGTGAAGAAACGGGCCGGCGAAAACATCATCCGGATATCCAAAGAGATCGATGCCGTGGTGGCGGCAGCAACAAAAAATTTCCCCGGGAACACCACCATCACCAAACTGATGGACAATGCCAGAGACATCCGGGCCATGGTGGCGGACCTGGAAAACAACATCATCTCCGGACTGATTCTGGTGGTAGGGGTGCTTTTCGTGGTTCTGGGGATCAGAAACGCTCTGCTGGTGGGACTGGCCATTCCGTTTTCCATGTTTCTGTCCTTTGCCGTTCTCAATGCCCTGGGCATCACACTGAACATGGTGGTGCTGTTTTCCCTGACCCTGGCCCTGGGCATGCTGGTGGACAATGCCATCGTGATCGTGGAAAATGTGTTCCGTTACATGCAGCAGGGGGTGCCCCGGATGGAAGCGGCCATGACCGCCACGGGTGAGGTGGCCTGGCCGGTCATCGGCGCGACGGCCACCACCCTGGCCGCGTTTTTTCCCATGCTGTTCTGGCCCGGCATCATGGGGGAATTCATGCATTATCTGCCGGTCACACTGATTGTCACCCTGAGTGCCTCACTTTTTGTGGCCCTGATCATCAATCCGGCCCTGTGTTCCTATTTTATGGGCACCCCCCGGGCGGTCAGATCAGATCGGTTGTCTTCATCTGAGATTCAGTCTCTGGGAGAAAAACCGGTGGCGATTCAGGGATTTTTTCTGACCGCCTATGTCCGGATTCTCAAGCAGGCCCTGGCGCACAAACTGGTGGTGCTGGCCGGTGCCGTGATGGTGGTCGTGCTCCTGTTTCAGGTCTGGATGCTGACCATCGGTATTGAAAAACCCGTGGAGTTTTTTCCGTCCATTGATCCCAGGTCCGTGTTCGTGAATATCGATATGCCGGAAGGTGCGGATCTAGAATTCATCGATGACACCGTCAAACAGGTGGAAATGGCGGTGGCCGGCAGAACGGCCGGAGACTATGAGGCGGCCATGGCACCGCAGACCCATGAAACCGCCCGGCAAAAAAAATTCACGGCCCCTTCCGATATAAACAATGTCGAACATATGTATGCCCGGGTGGTTCAGAACAGCGGGGGCAGCTCCGTGTTTGAATCCAATCTGCCCAACCATATCGGGATCCAGTTTCTGGATTTTGAGGACCGGAAAACCTCCACCAAGGTGGATCTGGAAGAGATCCGGCGCCGGGTGGCACAGATTCCCGGGGTAAAGATTACGGTGGAGGAACAGGAAGAAGGCCCTCCCACCGGCGCACCCATCAATATCGAGATTTCCGGAGACCGGTTTGAGGTGTTGAGCCGGATGGCCGCTGAAATCAGGAAACTGGTGGAGCGCGTGCCCCATGTCACCGATGTGCGGGATGACTACCAGGGCGGACTGCCCTCGGTCCAGGTCAAGATCGACCGCCAGAAAACCGCGCTGTTCGGCCTGACCACCTCGGCGGTGGGTACGGCCTTGAAAATCGCCTATAACGGCCTGGATGTATCCACTTTTTATGAAGGGGACGAAGAGTATGATATTGTGGTCAAACTGGCCAAATCGGACCGGCAGGGAGCGGAGATTCTTCACAAACTCATGATTCCCGCACCGTCTGGTGAACTGGTGCCTCTGACCACGCTGGCGTCGATCCAGTACAAAGGGGCCATAGGGGACATTGTCCGCAAAAACCATCGTCGGGTGGTCACGGTCAAGGCCAGTGTGGATGAAACGAAAACCACCGGTTCCGTCGCGCGCATGCAGGTGATGGAACTGCTCAAACAGCTGAAAATGCCTGCGGGTTACAGCTATGCGTTCACGGGTGAAGATCAGGAACAGCAGGATGCCCAGGCGTTTTTATCCAAGGCCTTTTTAGTGGCACTGCTGCTGATTTTCCTGATTCTGGTGACCCTGTTCAATTCCGTGGTGCAGCCGGTGATTATCCTGACATCGGTACTGCTGTCTTTAGGCGGGGCATTCTGGGGGCTGGCCGTGATATCATCGCCTTTCGGCATCATCATGACCGGGGTGGGTATTATCTCCCTGGCCGGGGTGGTGGTGAACAATGCCATCGTGCTCATTGACTACGCCAACCGGCTGAAATCCCGGGGCATGGCACTGACCGAAGCGGTCATTGCCGCCGGTGCCACCCGGCTGCGGCCGGTCCTGCTCACGGCGGTCACCACTATCCTGGGGCTGTTGCCCATGGTGACGGGGATTTCCTATGATTTTCATGTCATGGCGGTGTCTTTGAACTCGGAATCCAGCCAGTGGTGGCGGTCCATGGCCATTGTGGTGATTTTCGGACTGCTGGTGGCCACGGTGCTGACCCTGGTGGTGGTGCCGGTGCTCTATGCCCTGATCGATCAGGTCAAAACCGCATCCGGCAGAGGGTATGCCCGGGCCCGCCGGTTTTTCCTGGGGCCCGGGACATCGGAAATGTCCGGTTGAATACCGGAGAACAGTGATTAAATCATTTCAAGGGCACAGGCCATGGCCACCCCGCCCCCGCCGCACAGGGTGGCCAGGCCCAGGGTGTTGCCCCGTTTTTTCATGGCATGGATCAGCGTGACCATGATCCTTGCCCCGGTGGCGCCCACTGGATGACCCAGGCCAATGCCGGATCCGTTGATGTTGGTGATTTCCCGGTTGAGATTCAGTTCTTTTTCACATCCCAGGTACTGGGCTGCAAACGCCTCGTTGACCTCCACCAGTTCAAAATCCGCCACAGAAAGCCCGGACCGCTCCATGAGATTCTTTACGGCCGGAACCGGAGACAGGCCCATGACCGTGGGATGACAGGCCCCCATGCCGGTGGCCCTGATTTTTGCCAGCGGCGCAAGTCCCAGTTCTTTTGCTTTGTCTGCGGACATGATGATCATGCCTGCGGCTCCGTCATTGATGCCTGAGGCATTTCCGGCGGTGACCGTGCCGGTTTTGGGGATGAATGCCGGCGGCAGGGCCGCCAGTTTTTCCCGGGTCATACCCGGCCGGAAATGTTCGTCCTTGTCAAACACCAGAGGATCTTTTTTCCGCCGTGGCACTGCCACAGACACGATCTCCTCGGCAAAGGACCCGTCCTTTGTGGCCCGTTCCGCGTTGTTGTGGCTGCGAAGGGCCACCTCGTCCATTTCTTCTCTGCCCAGTCCCAGGTGCTGGGCCACGAATTCGGCGGTGTGGCCCATGATATAGGGCTTGCCCATGAAACAGGATGCCGGGGCACGGGACGTGTCCAAAGGCGAGGAGTCGTCAAAGGGCAGAATGTGGGAGCCGCAGTGCAGTGCATGGATCATGGCATCCACGAACTGGGCGTCCTGGAGCCGGCAGCCCCATCGGGCTTTGGGTACGGTATAGGGCACACCGGACATATGTTCCACCCCTCCGGCCAGGATGACGTCCGCCATGCCGGCCTGTATCATGGCGGCGCCTGACAGTACCGCCTCCATGCCGGAAATGCACACCCGGTTCACCGTGGCAGCCGGAATACTGTCGGGAATCCCGGCCATCAGCGCCGCCACCCGGGTGGTGTTGAGTGTGTCATGGTGTTCCACACAGCATCCATACCGGACATCATCGATCAATTCCGGTTCGATACCGGCCCGGCGGATGGCTTCTTTCATGGTCACGCTGGCAATAGCCGCGCCGTTCATCTCTTTCAACGTCCCGCCGAAGGCTCCGATGGCGGTCCGGCATGCAGATACGATTACAATGTCTTTCATGGCTTGATTTCCTAATTCTGGTTGTCAGTTTTCAAGGGATCAGCCCCTGCAGATGATCCTCAGGGAGATGTTTCCTGTGTATCGGTCAATGTCAAAACAAAAACTCATGACCCGAAAGATGCCTCTGGCATATCCATGGCACCGGACTCACCGGCCTGGATCACAGCCATTTTTGCCTGGGCCGCCGGCAGGACCGTGCGAATGAAAAACCGGGCGCCGATGATCTGTCCCTGGTAAAAAGCCGCCTCCTTTTTCGGGGGGGTGTCCGCCAGTTTCCGGCCGGCGGTGACGGCCCGCCACAGCAGCATCCACCCCATCAGGGTGTCACCGAACACATCCAGGAACGGATGGGCATGGGCAAAGGCGGTCAGGATCTGGTTTGATCCCAGATCTCCGGCCAGTTTTCCGGCGGTTTCCTTCAAATGGGCCAGCGTGGTGTGGACAATATCGGCCAGAGGCGCCAGTTCCTTGTTTTTTCGGGCCTGAGCAATGGTGTTCTCCACCTCGGAGACCAGGTCCATGAACGCCCGGCCATTGTTGAGAGACAGTTTTCTACCCAGAAGATCCATGGCCTGGATTCCGTTGGTGCCTTCATAAATCTGGGTAATCCGGCAGTCCCGGAGCAGCTGTTCCTGGGGATATTCCTTTGTGTACCCGTATCCGCCGAACACCTGAAGCCCCAGAGAGCAGATCTCAAAGGCCCGGTCCGTGACATATCCTTTGGCCACCGGGATGAGCATGTCGATGAGCCCCTGGTACCGGGCTTTTTTTTCGTCATCACGGCTCACGGTTATTGTGTCTTCCAGAAACCCTGTATAGAAAATCAGGCTGCGCATTCCTTCGGAAACGGTTTTCATTGTGAGCAGAATGCGCCGGATGTCCGGGTGTTGAATGATGGGAACCCCGGCAGATCCTTTGGCAGCGGTGAGAGGGGCTCCCTGAATCCGTTCTCTGGCATAGTTCCGGGCGTTGAGGTAGGAGGCTCCGGCACAGGCAAACCCCTGCATGCCGACATGGAGCCGGGCCTCGTTCATCATCACGAACATGGCCCGCATGCCTTTGTTTTCCTCTCCCAGCAGGGTGCCTCTGCACTGTCCCCTGCCGCCCAGGGTCATGGAACAGGTAGGGCTGCCGTGGATACCCATTTTGTGCTCGATGCCGGTGCATACGATATCATTGAATTCGCCCGGGGAGCCGTCATCGTTCACCCGGAACTTGGGCACCAGAAACAAAGAGATGCCGGCGGTTCCGGTGGGTGCGCCTTCGATTCGGGCCAGCACCGGGTGGATGATATTTTCCACCAGATCGGTGTCTCCGGAGGAGATGAAAATTTTGCTGCCGGAGATGCTGTAGGTGCCGTCATTGCTTTTCACGGCCTTTGTGGTCAGGGCCCCGACATCGGAGCCGGCTTCCGGTTCGGTGAGCAGCATGGAGCCGCCCCATCTGCCGGTGTACATGTTTTTCAGGTACAGATTTTTCTGTTTGTCCGTGCCGAACCGTTCCACCAGCTTGCCGGCTCCGTGGACCAGAATGTTGTGAAGCATGAAAGGAAAATTGGCCCCGTTGAAATAGTTGTCGGCAGCCATGGCCACGGTGCGGGGCATGCCCTGCCCACCCCAGTCCGGATCATCGCACATGGCGATCCATTCACCCTTCCTGAACAGGTTATAGGCCCGGTGAAACGCTTTGGGGACGGTGACATGCCCGTTGTCAAAAGAACAGCCCTCTTCGTCCGCTTCCCGGTGACAGGGCAGCAGTTCTTTGAGGGCCAGGTTCCGGGCCTCGGATACGATCAGATCGATGGTTTTCCGGCTGAACGCGTCAAACGGATCATGCCGGCTCAATTGTGCCACATCCAGTTGTTCGTGAAGAACAAAATCCACATCCCGCCGGTCTGCAACCACTTGTGCCATGAGCCCTCCTTGGTTGATTGTCAACAGTCGCCGCTGAAACAGAAGTCCTGCCGAACTGCTTCAGTCCGGCAGGGCCGTTCTAACGGGTATAATCGTAAAATCCCTTGCCGCTTTTTCGGCCCAGGTAACCGGCCCGCACCATTTTCCTCAACAGAGTGGACGGCCGGTATTTATCCTCCCCCAGTTCCCGGTGAAACCCATCCAGTACGAAAAGAATGGTGTCCAGGCCCACCATATCGGCCAGGGCCAGCGGGCCGATGGGGTGGTTGGCCCCCAGCATCATGGACTTGTCAATGTCTTCCGCCGATGCCACCCCTTCGGCCAGGACAAAGACGGCTTCATTGATCATGGGTACCAGGATCCGGTTCACGGCAAACCCCGGGGCTTCCTTGACCTCAATGGGGGTTTTGTCGATTTTTTCCACAAATTCCCAGGCCATGTTCAGGGTGTCATCCGAGGTGGTGAATCCCCGGATCAGTTCCACCAGCTTCATCACTGGCACAGGATTGAAAAAGTGCATGCCGACCACCTTGTCGGGCCGCTGGGTCACCGCGGCCATTTCCGTGATGGACAACCCTGAGGTGTTGGTGGCCAGCAACGTGTCTTTTTTGCAGATATTGTCCAAATCCTGAAACACCTGTTTTTTTATGTCCATGACCTCGATGATGGCTTCAATGACCAGATCCGCCTCGCCGGCCGCCTTTGCCAGGTCGGTGGTGCCGGTGATCCGGTTCAAGACGGCGTCTGCCTCCGCCGGGTCGAGTTTTCCCTTGGATACGGCCCGGCCCAGGTTGGATTTGATGGTGGTCAGCCCGTTTTCCACAAACCGGTCTTCCATGTCCCTTATGATTACTTCAAAACCGGCCCGGGCACTGACCTGGGCAATGCCGGCACCCATGATTCCGGCGCCGAGCACACAGATTTTTTTTATTTCCATTTGATGCCTCCTTTGGGGGTTACAGGGGTCTGTTGTCTGAAAACTCTGGGTCAATGACACCACAGCATGAAATGTGCCGGATTGCAACAAGTCTTTTATTTCAATAGGTTAAAAATAGCAAGGCATGGAAAAAACACATAATCTGCCCTAAAAGAAAGAAATTTCTGTTCTATTTAAAAGTATTGAAGTAATCTGTTAAATAGAACAGTAACTTCAGGGGGCCTGAGATGAAACCCGTTGAATCAGACGTCACCGATCATGCAACCGTGGATGAAAAGGATTTTTTCAGGGAAGCCACCCTGCGGCTGTGTTCCAGCCTGGATCTCGAGCGTGCCCTGCACCAGTGCCTGCTGTATGTGCGGCGGTTCATGCCCGCCGGTCAGATGGGATTTCAGGTGTATCATCCGGATACCGGTGTGGTGGAAATGGTGGCCCATGCCACGCCCCGGTCCGGCCGGGCCGTATCCATCCGGATTCCGCTGTCCAGACAAGGGCGCCGCCAGGTGGAAACCCGCCGGCTGGAAAGGATCCGGGTGATTGAGCGGCTGGGGGATGACCCGGTGACCGGTCCGGTGGCGGACCGGCTAAAGGCCTGGGATCTGTCCGCCGTGGTCATGGATCTGGTTCTGGAAAAAACCATGCTGGGGATTTTCAGCGTGTTCAATGACTCACTGCATCCGTTTACTCCATCCCATGTGCACCTGCTCAGCCTTCTGGCCAAACCCTGTGCCATTGCACTGACCAACAGCCTGCGGTTCAGGGAACTGAAAAATCTCAAGGAACAGCTGGCGGACGACAACCGGTATTTTCAGGACGAACTGCACCGCATGACTGGAGAAAAAGTGGTAGGGGCCGGTCAGGGCCTCAGGCAGGTGATGGAACGGGTTCGGAAGGTTGCGCCTCTGGAAAGCCCGGTGTTGCTGCTGGGAGAAACCGGCACCGGAAAGGAGGTAATCGCCAATGCGATCCACAACCTGTCCCTGCGCAAGGACGGCCCGTTTATCCGTGTTAACTGCGGAGCCATTCCTGCCTCGCTGCTGGACAGCGAACTGTTCGGGTATGAAAAAGGCGCGTTTACCGGTGCCGTGTCCCGGAAGCGGGGCCGTATCGAGCGGGCCCAGGGCGGGACCCTGTTCCTGGATGAGATCGGGGAATTGCCGGCCGAAGCCCAGATCCGTCTGCTGCGGGTGCTTCAGGAAAAAGAGATCGACCGGGTGGGCGGCACGGAAACCATTGGGGTGAACATCCGGGTCATTGCCGCCACCCACCGGAACCTGGAAAAAATGATGGCAGAGCAAAAGTTCCGGCCGGATCTTTTTTTCCGGCTGCAGGTGTTTCCTATTGAGATCCCGCCACTTCGGGATCGTAAAGCCGATATTCCGGATCTGATCCGGTATTTTATCGTAAAAAAAGCCCGGGAGATGAAACGCCACCGGGTCCCGGTTGTTTCGGATGCAGTCATGGAACGGCTGCTGGCATATCACTGGCCGGGCAATATTCGGGAACTGGAAAACGCCGCGGAACGATCCATGATACTGGACCGCTCCGGACATCTGGACTTTTCTGAGATCGGCCTGTCGCCGGAATCGGTATCCCGGCCGTCGGTTTCTGAAAAGAGTGGATTTGTCCCATTCCGCCAGACACTGGATCAGGTGATGGCCGCCCATATAAGGTCTGTGCTGCATCAGTGCCGGGGCCGGGTGGAAGGGGAAAAGGGCGCAGCCCGGATTCTGGCGGTTCACCCCTCCACCCTGCGCAAGCGCATGAAAAAACTCCATATTCCGTTTGGCCGAAATGCCGGATGATGTCCCGTCTTTGATTCAGGAACGGATGTGTCTCTTTTTCTTTGAACCGGACATAAAATGTCTTTTTTGTGAAGCGGCGTGTTCATGGATTCCAGACCGGCCGTAAGCTGTCTCCCTCCGGGCCGGCTTTCTGCCGGTCCGCCGCATTTGCCATGACGCCGTTCCTCCGACCGGATCCAGGGTTTACCCGTGGTATGATTTATGCTGTGAGACTTTTTCAACAATCATTTCCTTTACGCGAAGAGGTGAAAAAATGAACTGGAAATTCTGGAAAAAAGCCGGCCCGGATTCCCTTCCCAAACCCAGGGAACTGCCATCGGATCTGGGAAAATATCTGGTGGTGAACCTGCAATATGATCCAGACTGGGTCTGGCAGCTCAGAGTGGTCACGGATCTGCCAAAGGACGACACCGTCAGTTTTCGGGTGTATGATCCTGCTTCAGCGGCCATGCAGGGACAGACCATTAAAGACTATACTTCCCTGGAAGGGCAGCGTGGTCTGATTCTGTTTGACGGCTGGCTTCGCAAACAGTCCCGGGAGCTTCAGGTGAACGATTATTACAAGGACATGAAAACCGATCAGGCGGTATGAACTGCGACACATCCGGATGCTGTGGCACCGCACCTCATGCAGGAACCGGTAAAGCCGGATCCCTGTATGAAATGCGGCGCCTGCTGCGCATTTTATCCAGTGGCATTACAGGACGCGGATGATCACCCGGGGGTCCCCCGGAACCTGATCTGTGTTGACCGTCAATCCCGCCGTTTCATGAAAGGAACCCTGGCGTCGTCTCCCAGGTGTGCCGCCCTGGAAGGGGTGGTGGGAACCCGGGTGAAATGTGCAATTTACATGACCCGGCCCGGGGTTTGCCGCGAATTTCCATGGTCATGGGAAAACGGTCGGGGAAATCCCTTGTGTGACCGGGCCCGGGCAATTTACGGGCTCCAGTCCATTTCTGCGTATTGAAAAATTAATTTTCTGATTTAATCTGTTTTATCCAAATTTTATACGTCAATTTGTTCAATAATAAGTTTTTTATTCTTATTTAATCCAGTTTTAAAAAATTCTTGAAAAAAAATGATTGACACGGCTAAAGAATCTCTTTAAATTAAAATTCTTTGGAAATCGGTGAATTCCCCTTTTCTATAGAATTCGCGGTAAAAGGACGGTCTGCTTCGGGATTGGCCGTTGCAATATTTAGGATGCAAGGAGATTTTAGCATGTGTCGTTTGTTCGCACTCACCAGCCGGGATCCGGTGTCCCCCATGCTGGCCATCAAGGCGTTGGATGTGATGAAGGAAGGCCATGACGGTTCCGGCATGGGGTTGCTGCTCCAGGATCTGGGCGGACCGTTCGAAGAGATGAAAGACGCCCCGATCCTGTCGGGCATTTTCAGCGAGGAAGGGATCCGCCGTCTGGATCTTTTCATGATGGACCTGGGATTTCTTACCAAATACAAGATCTCCTTGAAGGTGCCCAAAAAAGCGGTGGAAGGCATTCCAAGGAGGGATCTGTACCTGATCCGGGCGTATGAACTGCCCGAGGACTGGGACAATCTGACCAAAGACGACATGGCGTCCCGGCTGTCGGAGATCCGGCTCAAGATCCGCGAAATGGGGGAGGAAAAAAAGGACATGATCGTGTTTTCCTTCTGGCCGGACACCATCATGATCAAAGAGATCGGAGACCCCCTGCAGCTGGCCGGATACCTGGGCCTGGACAGAAAGGAACTCAAGGCCCGGATCATCATGGCCCAGGGACGGCAGAACACCAATTACGCCATTGATCTGTATGCGTGTCATCCCTTTTTCATCAAAGGATACAGTACCATGACCAATGGCGAAAACACCGCATTCATCCCTATCAAGGATTTTCTCTCCTCCCGGGGGATTGCCGCCTACACCGGATACCAGTCCGACTCTGAGGTGTTCGCCCATATTCTGCACTACTCCCTGGAGGAGCTGGGGTTGGGGATTGACGCGTACAAGCATGTGATCACCCCGCTTCAGGACCGCGACCTTTCGGTTCATCCCGATGCCGGGTTTCTGTCTCACCTGAAGCGCACCTGCCGCTCGTTGATCATTGACGGACCCAACTGCGTCATAGGCACACTGCCCGATCACTCGCTGTTCATGGTCCAGGACCGGAAGAAACTGCGACCGGGAGTGGTGGGAGGCAAACCGGGCCTTTATGGGTTTTCGTCGGAAATCTGCGGCCTGGACGCCGTGATTCCGGACCGGGATAAATCCAGAGATATTCAACCTATGCATTTAGATACAGTTATTGTCGGCCCTGACCGTCAGGAGGTAAACATATGTCGTCAAACCGAAGCCTTGAACCTTCCGCTTTAAGTCTCAACGACCTGCCCTGGCAGGTGAAATACAGCAATGATCGCTGTACCCTGTGCGGCCAGTGCACTTCCGTGTGTCCGGTACAGGCCATTGAACTGACTGTGTTCAGAAAAAGGACCCTGAAAACCAGCATCCAAAGACAGGCGGAGCAGGTCACAGAGCAGCACGTGTTTTACGGGATCCGGCAGAAAACCGATGTGGCCCATGCCTGCATCGGGTGCGCCATGTGTACCCTGGTCTGTCCCAATGACGCCATCCATCCGGAAAAGAATCCCGGACTGGACCGGATGAAGTTTCACATCAACCAGCAGGGGGTGCCCCGACGCCGGGGCGGCCGACGGAACGCTGCCGGGTCCATTCTGGATCGGATCAAGTTCACCCGGATTTCCATGCTCACTGACCCGGCCCTGGATGCCGGCCGTCATGAATTTGAAATGAGGACGCTGCTGGGGCGGGTGCTTTCCCCCAGGGAAAACATGAAACGACTGCGGGAAAAGGGGTGGATTCCGCCGGTACGCGAAATTTATCCGCTGATCATCGGCGGCATGTCTTTTGGTGCCCTGTCCCCCACCATGTGGGAGGGTCTGCAGATGGGGGTGGCCTATCTGAACGAGGAAATGAATATGCCGGTACGCATGTGCACGGGAGAAGGCGGATGCCCGCCCCGGCTGCTGCGGTCCCGGTTTCTTAAATATGTGATTTTGCAGATCGCCTCAGGGTATTTCGGGTGGGACGAAATCATCCACGCGATTCCCCACATGAAGGAAGATCCCTGCGCCATCGAGATCAAATACGGCCAGGGCGCCAAACCCGGGGACGGCGGGCTTTTGATGTGGCACAAGGTCAACAAACTCATCGCTGCCATCCGGGGCGTGCCCGCCGGCGTCAGCCTGCCCAGCCCGCCGACCCACCAGACCCAGTATTCCATCGAGGAGTCCGTGGCAAAGATGATTTTGTCCATGTCCATGGCCTGGGGATTTCGGGTGCCGGTGTATCCCAAGATTTCGGCGTCCTCCACCTCCCTGGCCGTGCTCAACAACCTCACGCGCAACGACTATGCTTCAGGCCTGGCAATCGATGGTGAGGACGGGGGAACCGGCGCCGCCTATGCCGTGTCCATGGATCACATGGGACATCCCATTGCCAGCTGTATCCGGGACAATTACCTGAATCTGACCAAAATCGGCAAGCAGAACGAAATTCCGCTGTTTGCAGGCGGTGGTATCGGCAAGAACGGCAACCTGGCCGCCAATGCCGCGGCATTGATCATGCTGGGTGCCTCCGGGGTTCAGATCGGCAAATATGTGATGCAGACTGCTGCCGGGTGCGTGGGAACCGAAGAGGACCGCTGCAATGTGTGTAACGTGGGTATCTGTCCCAAGGGCATCACTTCCCAGGATCCACGGCTCTACCGCCGCCTGGATCCCGAAGATGTCGCCCGCCGGGTGGTGGACCTGTTTGTGTCCTTTGACACGGAACTCAAAAAGATCGTGGCGCCTCTGGGCCGGTCGACTTCCCTGCCCATCGGCATGTCCGACGCTCTGGGCATTGACGATATTGCCGCCGCCCGGAGACTGAGCATCAAGTATGTAGTGTAAGGAAAATGGTTATGACACACGACGATTTTATTTATATTCCCGGCAGAAGAGAGGAAAAACGGATTCCATCCAGAGTCCTGGAGGAGATCATCCATCAGCAGGTCCGCAGCGGTCACCGGAATCTGGAGATCGAGGCCTTTGGCCAGCACGGCATCGGCGGGCGGTTGTGGGACAAGGGCACGGATTTGGTAAATATCCGCATCATCGGCCATTCCGGCCAGCGGACCGGTTCCCTGGGAACCGCCAACACCCGCATCGAGATCATGGGGCCGGCATCCGATGACCTGGGATGGCTCAATGCCGGGGCACAGATCGTGGTGCACGGCCATGCCTCCAACGGGGTCATGAACGGGGCGGCCCAGGGCCGGGTGTTTGTGGGCGGCAGCATCGGCGCCCGGGGCATGACCATGACCAAGCACAATCCCCGGTTTGATCCGCCGGAACTGTGGGTTTTGGGCACGGCCGGGGACTACTTCGGTGAATTCATGGCCGGCGGTGTCGCCGTGGTATGCGGCCACGGCAGTCAGCCCGAAGACCAGGTGCTGGGATACCGGCCCCTGGTGGGCATGGTGGGCGGCAAGGTCTTTGTCCGGGGCAGTGCAAAAGGATTCAGTGAAAAAGATGCCAAGCTGGCCGCGTTGACCGATGAGGAGTGGCAGTGGCTGGAAACCCGGCTCGAAACGTTTTTGAAAAATATCGGCCGAATGGATCTTCAGGCGTCTTTGACGGTCCGGCCCGAATGGATACTTCTCACTGCCAAGTCTCCCCATGAAAAGGCGGACAGCCCAAACCGGCCGGATATGGCGTATTTCAGAAAACAGGTCTGGGACCGTGAGCTGGGAGCCGGGGGACTGATCGGGGATCTTCAGCCGGTGGCGCCGGGAACGATTCCAGTGATCCCCACAGGGGAACTGCGCCGGTATGTGCCGGTGTGGGAACAGGGAAAATATATCGCCCCGTGCCAGGACGCCTGTCCTACAGGTATTCCGGTTCAGGACCGCTGGTATATGCTGAGGGCCGATAACGAGGATGAAGCCATTGCCATGGGCCTGACCCACACCCCGTTTCCGGCCACGGTCTGCGGATACCTGTGTCCCAGTCCCTGCATGGCGGCCTGCACCCGGCATCAGGAAAAGATGACACCGGTGAATGTCCGGGATCTGGGCAGGGCCGGTGAAAACGTTCCCCCCCCTGAACCCGGGGAATCGACCGGAAGAAAAATGGCCGTGATCGGCGCCGGCCCCGGCGGTTTGTCCGCGGCCTGGCACCTGACTCTCAAGGGCCATTCTGTGACGGTGTTCGATACCGGAGCGGAAATCGGCGGTAAAATCGCCTCAGTGATACCAGGATCCCGGATTCCTGAACAGACCCTGAAAACCGAACTGGCAAGGATTAAGGCCCTGGTTCCCGATATTCGGCTGGAGCAATCCATCGATGCTGAAACGTTCGCCCGAATCAGGGATGACTATGATTTCACCATTGTTGCGGCCGGAGCGAAAAAACCCAGGACCCTGCCGGTGCCCGGTATGGAACGGACGGTTTTTGCCAACGAGTTTCTGACAGCGGCCAAAGCGGGAAAAGTCAAACCCGGCAACCGGGTGGTGATCATCGGTGCGGGCAACGTGGGATGTGATGTGGCCACTGAAGCCCACCGGCTGGGCGCCAGAGACATTACCCTCATTGACGTTCAGCAGCCGGCAGCCTTTGGCAGGGAACGGGAGGATGCCGAAAAATGCGGGGCCAGATTCCTGTGGCCCGTGTTTACCGGTGAAATCACCGAACATGGGGTGACGCTTCAGAACGGTGACCTGCTGCCGGCGGACACAGTGGTGGTGGCCATCGGCGATGTCCCGGACCTGGATTTTATCGGCACCCGTCTGGCTGTGGAAAACGGATATGTGACTGTGGACCGTTTCAACCGCACCTCGGATCCAAAAGTGTTTGCCATCGGCGATATGGTGGCCCCGGGTCTGATCACCGATGCCATCGGGGCGGGCAAACGGGCGGCCCTTGTCATTCATCAGATCGCAGTGGAAAACACTGTCCATGAGACAGCACCGCTGCCGGTGGTGGACAAATCCCGGATCCACCTGGCCTATTATGATCCCGAAAAAATGTCAGAAGGTCTGACTGCCTGCGCGGAAGCGTGCGCCTCCTGTGGAAAATGCAGGGATTGCGGCATCTGTGTGGCCATCTGTCCGGAAAGCGCCATTCATCGTAATGACCTGGGTGATCAGGGATTTGAATACCAGGTGGATCCGGAACGGTGCATCGGGTGCGGGTTCTGCAAAGGGGCCTGTCCCTGCGGGATCTGGGATTTGATTCCCAATACGCCGATATAGCGGGGTGGTCAGATTTTTCCTTGACGCTGCCTCTTTTGATTCGTATATAAAACAAGCCGATTGAAAGGGGGGATGTGTCGTGAAACAGGGATGGTTGCATTTTCTGAGATGCCTGGGATTGGGTGGAGTTTTGTGGGTGGTGCTGATGACGGGGCAGGTGGATGCGGTCTCCCTGCCGGACCGGGTATTGAAATTTGCGGTTCACACCAGCAGCCTTGGCAGTCTGGACCCCCATATACTGAGAGGCTCCCAGGATTACACCTATGCGGACATGGTTTTCAACTGTCTGATCCGCTATGTGCCCGGGGATCTGGCCCGGCTGGAACCGGACATCGCAGAATCCATTCCCACATTTGAGTTGCGAAACGGACGTCAGGTCTGGACCGTTCGTTTGAAAAAAGGGGTTTTCTTTCATCCGGGACCGTTCAATTCTCCCTATGAACTGACTGTGGAAGACGTGATTTTTTCCTTGAAGAAAATGGCGGATCCGGATGTCAGCACCATGGCCGGGGAGTATGCGGGCATGTCCTTTGAGAAGCTGGATGATTATGCCCTGGAGATTATTCTGGAAAAACCGGTATCACCGCTTTTTTTTCTGCCGAAGATCGCCAATCACCTGGGCGCATACATTGTGAGTCAGAAAGCGTTTCAGGCTGGGGGATATGAGGGGGTTACGGCCCATCCAGTGGGAACCGGCCCGTTCATGTTTCACCGGTATGTGCCAGAGAAATTATGCGAATTGACGGCCCATGCCGCTTATTTTCGAGGGGTGCCGAAACTGGCGGGTGTGGAAATGCATTTTATCCCGGACAATGACACCCGGGAGGCGGCGTTCAAAAACGGTGAGATGGATCTGATTCTCGGGGTGGGAGAACCCGGCTGGATCGAGCACATGGCGCAGTTGCCCAAAACCGTTATTGACGTATTCGGTCCCGGCTTCACCGGGCTGTTTCATTTCAATACCTCCATTCGGCCCCTGGATGACATTCGCGTCAGACAGGCCATCACTCATGTACTGGACAGAAATGATTTTCTGGCTGCATCCAGTCCGAAGCTGGTGTCTCCGGTGCTGGCGCCCATGAGTGCGGCATTTATGCCCGGAGGGCTGACCAATGAAAAAATCATCGCCCTGGGACTGAATCCAGAAAAAAATAGTGAAACAGCCAGAAAGCTGCTGGCGGAAGCCGGGTTTGCGGACGGGTTTGCCATGACCCTGTATGGATCGGAGAAACGGCTGTTTAAAACATCTTATGAAATTTTGCAGCGGTCGTTGAAAGAAATCGGCATTCTCGTAGATCTGAAAATCGTTACACACTCCGAGTATCATCGAATTATCCGGAAAAACCTGAATCCGATTGTTCTGTATTTTACCCTTCGGCCCAATGCGGATACCTATCTGCGGGGATTTTTTCATTCTGATGCCATTGTTCAGACCGGCAGAAACGCGTATACTAATTTCTCTCACTGCAAATCCGTGGACGGGTTGCTGGATACGGCTTTAATGGAGATAGATCCCAAAAAACAGATCCGGCTGTGGGAGCAGGCCCAGATAAAAATTTTGCACGGTGTCTGGGTATATCCGCTGCTGGATATCAAGTATTGTGTGGTTCGAAAACCCGATCTTGATTATGGGCATGATCTGTTCAATACCCTGGCAGGATATCCTCAGTTTGATGAACGCACTTCGTTTGTCCTGCCTTGATTGAAACCGTCATGTTCCAGCATCATAAAACGGTTCTGGCCGAGGGGGGACTGGCGGCATGCTTTCCTGAACTGTCAGAAATCGCCCACTCTTTTCAGTAGGCAAATCCTTCCTTGACCAGGGACCGGCCCGGTATCATGGTCTGGGTTCGTTTAATCCCTTCGATTTTCCTGATTTTCTGATCCAGAAATTCCGCAATGGTTTCCGCATCCGAGGTGAGAAAATCCCGCTGAAGAACCACTTTCACCAGCAGGTCGATACTGCCGTGAACCGCATGGACCTCCCGCACTTCATCTATGGCGAACAATCGATCCGAAAGGGAAGATTCTGCCGTGGCATCGGTGTCAATGAGAATGAATGCGGTGATGGTCCGTTGCATTTCCGGGTACTCGGGGGTCTGCTTTTCCAGCATGGCGCTTCTGAAATCAGCCATACTTTTGGGGATCAGCCGGTCGATTCCGATACCGTACCGGCGGTTGGTGCTTGAATCCCAGTGGTGATAGGCAATATAGGTATAGAGGTCGGCAAGGGTACGGCCCGGAAAGTACTTGAGCAGGTCTCCGTTTCCAATGATCGTGGTCATGGGCAGATAAATGGTATGGTACCAGTCTTTGGCGGCGCGGATGAAATCGCAGTCTTTTCCGGACTGGGATGTCAGGTAATCCTGGTGTTTTCGAATCTGCTGTTCCAGGTATTTGTATTTTCCCACTTCGGTGAGATCGATTTCCCGGGGCAGTCCGGTTTTTTCCAGAAACCTTTTTTTTTCCAGGTACAGCAGGTTTTCCATGGTGTTTCGGGCGGACAAAAGCTCGACCACCTTGGCCTTGATCTCCGTCCACCCCAGTTCCTTGGCAGCCGCCACCCGGTGATTCCCGTCCAGGACATAATACTGATCGCGGATCTGGTAAAGTTTGACCGGCGGTATAGGGCTGCCCTGTCGCATGGCCTGTTTGATTTCCGCAAACCGCTGGGTGGACATATGTTTTTTGGGCCGGAACCGGGAATCAAAATCCGCATATTTGCCTACGCTGCCGGTGATCCGTTCCAGGGCGATGGTCTGAATGCCGTGATCCATGAACTGCACATCTTCTTCCTGGACCTGCTGTTCATGGAACGAGTCTATGTGATTGACGTTTTTCTGCCGGGGTGTACCGGGAGAAAACAGATATTTGAAAAAATTTTTCATGGATCAGACCTCTATCAAGGTAAAGCCACAGGTGTTGACGACCTGCGTGTGATTGACGCGTGTGATTCTGTCTGAATGGGTATCAAATTCCCGGTGTATATGTCCATGGATAAAATAATCGGGCTGGTATTTTCTGATCAGGGTGTTGAAACATTCAAATCCCCTGTGACACAGATCCTCCCGGTCATGGATATGGCGGGGCGGGGCATGGGTGATGATCATGTGGATCGGTTTTTTACGCCATAGCGCCAGCCAGAGGGGAAAAATCTGTTTTTTCATCATGGCTTCGGTGTATTGGTTGGCCCCCCCGTTATACCACATGGAGCCCTCCAGGCCCAGGATGTTGACCCCGTCCAGGGAAACGACCCTCCTGTGGATGTTTTTGCATCCCACCGGGTTGCCGGGGGTGTACCGAATGTCGTGATTGCCTTTGACATAAAACAAGGGTCGATCCAGCCGATCCCGCAGAAATGAGAGGTATTCCGGCTCCATATCGCCGCAGGAGATGATGAGGTCCACAGCCCCTAAAGATCGGGTTTCCACCATGCGGGTCAGGGATTTATCGATGAAATCAGATACCGCCAGTATTTTCAGCCTGGCGGGCTTCAGCGGTGAACAGGAAGTATTTCTGCGGATCATCAGCTTTTCCATAAAATAATAACGGCTTCCGGTTACAGGTGAATCGTACATACAACGGTAGTATATTATGTTATATTGCTTGAAATATCCAGATCCCTAAAATATTGCTTGCCATTTAATTTGGTTATGCTAAGTATTAGACTTGATTCCAAAATGGTTTTACAATCCTTATAACAGGCTTTAACGGATCATCTTCGCTGGCGGAGATGACCAGAGCCGAAACCTAATTTTCAGGAGGAAAAAGATGAAAAAATTGTTCGTATCCCTGTTTGCACTGGCATTTGTTCTTGTTTCTGCACCGGCATTCAGTGCTGATCTGGAACTGGCCAAAAAATCAACCCTCGAGTCCATTGTCAAGGCCGGGGAAATCCGTGTGGGGTTTGAATCCGGTTACCTTCCCTTTGAAATGACCAACACCAAAGGGCAGTACATCGGGTTTGATATTGACATGGGAAAACAGCTGGCCAAGGCAATGGGGGTCAAATACATGCCGGTGAACACCGCATGGGACGGCATTATCCCCTCTTTGATCACAAACAAATTTGACATCATTATTTCCGGCATGACCTGTACCCAGGAAAGAAACCTGGCCGTCAACTTCACGGATCCTTATATCGTCGTGGGCCAGGCCATCCTGCTGAACAAAAAACATGAAGGGGTGGTCAAATCCTATAAAGACCTCAATGACCCCAAATATGTCATCACCTCCAAACTGGGTACCACCGGTGAGCAGGCCGTCAAAAGAATGATCCCCCGGGCCACCTACAAAAGCTTTGAGGTGGAAACCGAAGCGGTCATGGAAGTGATCCAGGGCAATGCCGATGCTACGGTCTACGACCTGCCCCTGATCGAGATCATGCAGGCCCAGCACGGGGCGGGAAAAACAGTTGCCCTGACAGAACCGTTCACCTTTGAACCCCTGGCCATGGCGGTCAGAAAAGGGGATCCTGATTTCCTGAACTTTCTGAACAATTTTATCCGCCAGTACAAAAATGACGGAAGGTGGCAGCAGTCCTATGACAAATGGATCAAATCAAATGAATGGCAGAAAGATCTGCAGAATTAATTTGATTTGTCACCATTGCATCAGGAATTTTGAATGAATCCGGGCCGGCAGAAGATGTCTTCTGCCGGCCTGTTTTGTAAGGTCAGATATATGGAACAAAACGTATCCAACATCAAGCGGCTGAGCAATCCCCTTGCCTATATTTTATCTGTGTGTGGATTTTTTGTGCTGTTGTTCATGGTCATTGGATCGGTGTATTACGCCACAGTGGCCGTGGATTATCACTGGCGCTGGTTCAAGGTGCCAAAGTACTTTATGTATAAATCCACCGTCACTTTGTATGCGGAAGGGTTTGGTGAAATCGATACCATTGCCGCCAACAAAGAAAAAGTTGATATTACCGTGACCATGGATGACGGAGAAAAGACCTATACCGTCCCGGCCGACTCCTTTAACTGGGTGGAAGGCGATATGGTGTCGCCAGGGGACATCATTGCCAGTTACGAAGGCGGATGGAAGCCCGGGATCCTGGCAAAGGGGTTGTGGGTGACCTTGAAGATCTCTTTCATATCCACCATCTTCGGAGTTCTGCTGGGGATCATCGGGGGGGTGGCCCGGGTGTCGGACACCCCGGTGCTGAAGTGGTCGGCCATCACCTATGTGGAAATCATCCGGGGATCCCCATTGCTGGTTCAGATCATGATCTTTTATTTTGTGATCGGAACCACCATGAACAAAATTCTGCTCATGAACGGCATTCCCAAGCTGGATCCCGAGTGGTACGGGGTCATGGCCCTGTCCATTTTTACCGGGGCCTATGTGGTGGAGATCGTCCGGGCCGGCATCGAGGCCATTCATCCCGGCCAGGTGGAGGCAGCCAGATCGTCGGGCATGACCTATTTTCAGTGCATGTTTCATATTATCCTGCCCCAGGCCTTGAAAACCATCCTGCCGCCTTTAGCCGGCCAGTTCATCAACCTGATCAAGGATTCGTCCCTGCTGGGCATGATCTCCATCCGGGAATTGACCAAGGCGACCCGGGAAGGCATCACCACCAGTCTTCAGACCTTTGAACTGTGGATTCTGTGCGCCATTCTTTATCTGATGATGACCTTTACACTTTCCATGTTTGTCCAGTATCTGGAAAGGAGGACCGCCACCAAATGATAGACGTCAAGCATATTTACAAGACCTTTTATGTGCCCCATGAGGTCAAGGCCCTGGTGGATGTGTCCAACACCATCGAGGTCGGGGAGGTAGTGGTGGTGATCGGCCCGTCCGGTTCGGGAAAAAGCACGTTTCTGCGCTGCCTGAACCGGCTCGAAACCGCGGATCACGGCCAGATTCTGGTGGACGGGGTGGATATTTTCGATCCCAAGACCAATATCAACAAGGTGCGGGCGGAAATGGGCATGGTATTCCAGTCATTCAACCTGTATCCCCACCTGACCGTGCAGGGCAATGTGACCCTGGCCCAGAAACTGGTGCGGAACCGTTCCAAAAAAGAGCGGGATGAAAAAGCGATGATGCTGCTGGAAAAGGTGGGGATCGCCGACAAGGCCAAGGGCTGGCCCTCCAACCTGTCCGGGGGCCAGCAGCAGCGGGTGGCCATTGCCAGGGCCCTGGCAATGGATCCCAAAATCATGCTGTTTGACGAACCCACCTCGGCCCTGGACCCGGAGATGATCGGCGAGGTGCTGGAGGTCATGAAAACCCTGGCCAAAGAGGGCATGACCATGGTCTGTGTCACCCATGAAATGGGGTTTGCCAGAGAGGTGGGAGACCGGGTGATTTTCATGGATGAAGGCATGGTTGTCGAGGAAGGTACACCCGAACATTTTTTTAAAAATCCGATTCACGACCGGACCAAACTGTTTTTGAAACAGATTCTATAGCTGTTTCGGGATGGTGCCCGGTAGCAAACCGGCCGGTAATTCTTTTTACAGGCTAAACTTCTCAGCCCACCGGGAGAACCGGTGGGCATGGGCCGGATCGATGGCAGTGAGACCTTCCAGGATCTGCCGGTTTCCGGGTGATTTCCAGGCTTTTTTCAGCCACCTGCCGGCTGTGGTCCACCAGGATGCGGTTCAGTGCAGATCCGGGTGGATAAAATTTTTCAATAATGACATCGGGTCCATGATCAGGACATCAGCACCCCTTCAATGAGTTCATCCAGGTCTCCGTCCAGGATCCGGTCCACATCTCCGATCTCCTGGTCGGTGCGGTGGTCCTTGACCATGCGGTAGGGGTGCAGCACATAGGAACGGATCTGGCTGCCCCAGGCGATCTCATCTTTGCCGTCGTGCAGGGACTGCATTTTCTGATCCTGTTTCTGCTTTTCCAGCTGGTAGAGCCGGGATTTGAGCACCTTCATGGCGATCTCCTTGTTCCGGTGCTGGGAGGGTTCCTGCTGGCACTGGACCACGGTGCCGGTGGGCAGGTGGGTGATGCGCACCGCCGAGCTGGTTTTGTTCACGTGCTGGCCCCCGGCCCCGGATGCCCGGAACACATCGATGCGCAGGTCTTTGTCATCGATGGCGATCTGAATGTCATCCTTGATATCCGGATACACGAATACCGAGGCAAACGAGGTATGGCGCTTGCCCCCGGCATTGAACGGTGAGATGCGCACCAGCCGGTGTACTCCGGATTCCACCTTCATGAATCCGAAGCAGTTCTTTCCCGCCACCTTGAAGGTAGCGCCCTTGATGCCGGCTTCATCTCCGGGCTGCAGGTCGATCAGGGTCATTTTGTACCCTTTTTTGTCGATCCACCTTGTGTACATGCGGAACAACATCTCTGTCCAGTCCTGGGAATCTGTGCCTCCGGCCCCGGCATTGATGGACACCAGCGCATCTCTGGCATCGTCTTCATGGTCCAGGGTGATATCCAGGGAAAACTGTCTGATTTTTTTTTTAATGCCGGACAATTGACGGGCCACATCTTCTTCGGCGTCCTTGTCCGCTTCCTCATGGGCCATTTCCAGCAGGACCCGGGCGTCTTCAATTTCACTGCACAGAGCGTTGCACTGGTCAATCAGGTCGGAGAGCTGTGTCTGTTCCTTAAGCATGGCCGTGGCTTTTTCCGGGTCATCCCAGAAATCGGGCCGGGCACTGATGAATTCGAGTTCCTTCAGGCGGTTTACCTTGACCGGCAGGTCAAAGATACTCCTTGAGACGGTCGGCTTTGGTGGTCAATGTAGACAGGGTCTGTTTTAAATCCGTGTTCATGGCTGATACCTCCTTTTAAAATATTGTCTGATTTTTACCACAAAACCCATGCCCAATGCAATAAGACAGATACCGGTAAACAGATCCCCGTAACGGGTATAAAGAGATATGTGGGTGAGGGCCGGCATGGATCTGACAATCACGGCATCGGTAAACAGTGCGGTGGTGTCAAATACACGGCCCGTGGGGTCGATAAATCCGGAGATACCGGTGTTGGCGGCCCGGGCAAGGCTCCGCCGGTTTTCCACGGCCCTGAAAACCGCAACGGCAAAATGCTGGGCTGCCGCAGAGGTGTGGCCGAACCAGGCGTCGTTGGTCACGGTGGTCAGCAGATCAGCGCCTTTTTTGACAAACTGCCGGGAAATATCTGGAAACAGGATCTCGAAACAGATCAACACCCCGGTATGATGGGTTTTAAATGCCAAGGGGGTGAATACCGGTTCTCCGCCGGAAAAATTGCCGGCCTCAGCAGTCAGCTTTTCAATGAAAAACAACAGATCCTGGAACGGCACATATTCGCCGAACGGCACCAGGTGGGTTTTGTCGTAACTCCCTTCTGGCAAAGCCAGAGGCGTGAGCATCAATACCCGGTTGTAGTACCGGACCGGATCATGGGATGTGTCCACCGCCGGGGTGCCGATCAGAAAATGGGTGCTGGCCTGGCGGATATAGTCATCCACCTGGTTGGAAAGCAGGGTGTTTTGACCGTAATAAAACGGCAGGGCGGTTTCCGGCCAGATGATCAGGTCCGTTTGTAATCGGGCGGCTTCAAGCGACATGACCCCGTATTTTTCAATGGTGTTTTTGCGGAATGCCATATCCCATTTCATGCCCTGGGCAATATTTCCCTGGATGATGGCCAGGCGGATTTCCGGTGCCTGTACCACTTTTTTCTCCAGATCGGGAAGTCGAAACATGGCATACCCGTAAGCGGCGGCCAGAAGCATCAGGGTGTAACCGAAACCGATGAAAAAAGGGATTCCCGACGCAGAATTTCCAGGATATCCGGACCGCTGTTTGGCCATTATGTACTGCCATCCCATTGCCGTCATCGCGCTGCAAAGCACCAGAAGAAAAGAAACACCGTAAACTCCGGTCACGTCCGCCATCTGAATCATCCACCGGTTCCCTGCCTGGCTGTATCCTAAAAGCCCCCATGGAAACCCGGTGAACAGACAGGACCGCACCCATTCAAGGCCGGTCCAGAGGGCGGCGGCGGCCAGCGGCATCAGTGCCGGGTGCGGGGCCAGTTTGTTGAGTCCAAAGGCAAACAGGGCCGGATAAAGGGACAGATACAGGCACAGAAGTATCAGTGCAGCCACCGCCGGTACCGGGTGTAATCCACCGAAGGTGCACAACGTGGGAACAATCCAGTAAATCAGCGTAATGAAATGAATGAACCCTGCGGCCAACCCGGCAATAAATCCCTGCCTGGCCGTCAGGGTTGACAAAGAGACAATCAAGGGGGCCAGAGCGATGAACCCCAGATAATACAGGTCAGCGTCGGGAAAACTCAGGGTGAGCAGCAGGCCGCTCACCATTGCGGGGAAAAAAAAGTACAGAACGGGCATCGATCTTAAATCAGTCCGCCGTTGACGCCGATGACCTGGCCGTTGACATAACTGGCTTCCTTTGAACACAAAAAGGTGACCACATGTGCCACCTCGTCAGGGTGTCCCAGGCGGCCGGCCGGGATCTCTTTTTTGATTTTTTCCAGATCCAGGCCTGCCAGCATGCCGGTTTCAATGAACCCCGGAGCCACCGCATTCACGGTGATGCCCCGGCTGCCGATTTCTTTTGCCAGGGCCCGGGTTGCCCCGATGAGCCCGGCTTTGGCTGTGCTGTAGTTGACCTGTCCGGCATTGCCCACCTGACCGGCCGCTGAGCTGATATTGATGATCCGGCCGAAGCGCTGTTTGATCATCTGGCGTACCACCGGGCGGGTCAGGTGATAAAATCCGTTCAAATGGGTGTCCAGCACGGTTTCCCAGGCGGGTTTCTTCATCATGGCAAACAGGCGGTCATCCCGGACACCGGCATTGTTCACCAGAATATCCAGGCGGCTGCGCTGTTCGATAACCAAGGCCACCGCCTCGTCACACTGGGACTGGCGGGTCACGTCAAACCGTAGCAGTGCGGCCTGGCCGTTCTGGTTTTGAATGTCGTCCAGGGTGTTTTGGGCCGCGGCTTCATCGGACCGGAAATTGATATAGACAAAGATCCCCTGGTCAGCCAGTTTCCGGGCAATGGCTCGTCCGATGCCTCTGGATGCCCCGGTGATCAAAGCAGTCTGTTGAATCCAAGTGTTCATGCGATTCCCATATCACCCATTGGTCCGGATTTCAAGACCCGGAAACCGGAATAATTTTATTTGGCTTTACAATTTTGTGGCTGGATGCTATTTTGAATTTTGGTCATATGTGTATATGAACACCATCTGCAGGAGCTTTTTTATGGAACATATAGAGATTCGTTTCGGCAGTAATCTCGATACTTACGAAACCGATGAAAAATCATTTCACAACATGTTTCAATCCGTAAATCCCATGTTCTGTTTTTCAAAACGGATCTGGAAACCCCAGATGGACATTTTTGAGACTCAAAATGAGATCGTTATTCAGGCGGAGATCGCCGGGGTGCAGAAGCAGGATATCATCATCGAGATCAGCAGCAAAGCGGTCAAAATTTCAGGAAACCGGAAAAGTGCCCGGCTGGATCCCGCAGCCACCTACCGGCTGGCTGAGATACAGTTCGGCCAGTTTGAACGGGTGTTATATCTTCCCTGCATGATCGATGTGGAAAAGGTGTCTGCCGTGTTCAACAACGGTTTTCTTCAACTGACAATGGGTAAACTGTTTTCAGAAAATTTCAAACCGGCGCATGATCTGTCCATGGATTTCATCTAGCTGTCCTGCCCAGTCACAAAGGGGAATACATGGATGACATCAGACATTCGGCCGCTGCCATCTCCACCAATGATATTCCAGGCAGGCTTCCCATCCTTCCCCTTGTGGATACCAACCTGTTTCCCAAAATGGTGCTTCCGCTCGTATTGATTCAGAAAGAGGCCATTGATTTGATCGATGAAGCCATGGCCGGTTCCAGAATGCTGGGGTTGATCCTGTCCAGAAAACCGGATCCGGGGTCGAAACACCGGGCCGAGGATCTGCATCGTATCGGTACCGTGGCCATGATCCTGAAAATGTCTAAAATGGAAGATGAAAAAGCCCAGCTGCTGATCCAGGGACTGAACCGCTTCAAGACGGTGCGATTTCTTCAGGGAAAGCCCTATCTTCAGGCGGAGATCGAGGTGCTGAGCTGCAAAAATCTGGACCGGACGGTTGAAAACCGGGCGCTCATGGCCAATATCGTCGAGCAGTATGAAAAAATCGTCAAACTGTCTCCCGGACTTCCGGGAGAGATGGCCCACATGATCAAGTCTCTTCAGGAACCCAATGTGCTGGCCGACATGGTGGCATCCACCATCAATGCACCGGTGAAAGAAAAACAGAAAGTGCTGGAAATCCTCAATGTGAAGCTGCGCCTGAAAAAAGTCACCCGCCTGGTCAATGATCAGCTGGAAATTCTTGAAATGGGTTCCCGTATCCAGAACCAGGTCAAGGAAGACATGGACAAACAACAGCGGGAATATTATCTGCGCCGACAGCTCAAAGCCATTCGGGAAGAACTGGGGGAAACCGATGCTGAAAGTGTGGAAATCCGTGAATACCGGGCATTGATCAAGAAAAGCCGCCTGCCTGAAGAAGCGGAAAAAGAAGCGGATCGGGAGCTGCAGCGGCTGGCCCGCATGCATGCCTCCTCGTCGGAATATGTGGTGGCATCCACCTATCTGGACTGGCTCACCAGCCTGCCCTGGCATGAGGCATCCAAAGATGTGCTGGATATCAAGTCTGCCCGCCGCATCCTGAACCAGGACCACTATGGGCTGGAAAAGCCCAAAAAACGGATTCTGGAATTTCTGGCGGTCAGGAAACTCAAGAAAAACTCCAAAGGTCCGATTCTGTGTTTCACCGGCCCCCCCGGCACCGGAAAAACGTCCCTGGGCCGGTCCATTGCAAAGGCCTTGGGCCGGGAATTCGTCCGGATTTCCCTGGGTGGGGTGCGGGACGAGGCCGAGATCCGGGGACACCGCAGAACCTATGTGGGGGCCCTGCCCGGCCGGATCATCCAGAACATCCGGAAGGCCGGAAAAAAAAATCCGGTGTTCATGCTGGACGAGATCGACAAGCTGGACTCCTCCTACAAGGGCGATCCCTCATCAGCGCTGCTGGAGGTGCTGGACCCGGAGCAGAACAATTCGTTTACCGACCATTATCTGGATGTCGCATTCGACCTGTCGGACGTCATGTTTCTGACCACCGCCAATGTCCTGCATACCATCCCTGCACCGCTGCGGGACCGCATGGAGGTGCTGGAACTCAACGGATACACCGAGGAGGAAAAGCACAAGATCGCCACCCGGTACCTGATTCCCAGACAGCGGGAGGCCCACGGACTCACGTCCGGACAGATCCGGTTCACCCCCGGGGCCGTCAAGAAAATCATATCCGGTTATACCAGGGAATCCGGACTGCGGAACCTGGAACGTCAGATCGGCACCATCTGCCGGGGGGTGGCCACGAAAATCGCTGAATCACAGGCGTTGAACCTGGTGATCCGCCAGGAGGACCTGCATGAATATCTCGGGCCGGTGCAGCATCTTCCGGACCTGGCCCAGCGCATACAGGTCCCCGGTGTGGTGGTGGGCCTGGCCTGGACCCCGGTGGGCGGGGAAATCCTGTTTGTGGAGGCCGTGGCCATGAAAGGGGGCAAGGAGCTGACCCTCACCGGCCAGCTCGGAGACGTGATGAAGGAGTCCGCTGCCACCGCCTTGAGTTTCATTCGTTCACATGCCGATAAATTCGGAGTGGATGACGCATTTTTTGATACCCATGATATCCATGTGCACGTGCCGGCCGGCTCCATTCCCAAGGACGGTCCTTCGGCCGGGGTCACCATGCTGGTGGCGCTGATGTCTCTGATCTCCGGTCGAAAGGTGCGGCCCCGCGTGGCCATGACCGGTGAAATCACCCTCAGGGGCGAGGTGCTGCCGGTGGGCGGGGTCAAGGAAAAAATCATTGCCGCGCACCGGGCCGGTGTCAAGTCGGTGATTCTGCCTTTGCGGAACCAGAAGGATATGGAGGATGTGCCCACGCACATCCAGGATCAGATGAGCTTGATTTTTACCGATAACATGGAAGATATTATTTTACACGCCCTGGACCCATGAAAAAAACGTATTCTCGCACCCTTCGTATTGGCATCCTCCTGTTTGGCCTTTGTCTGCTCTGTGCCCTGTGTGGCGGATGTGGCAAATCCATTGATTCACCTCTGCCAGGCAAATCTTCTGCGCCACCGTCCCGGAAAGAGACAGGAAAAACACCTGCCACGCAACGGCCGTACACGGTTATGGGAAAGCGCTATACGCCGATTGCCAGCGCTCACGGATTTGTCCAGACCGGCATCGCCTCATGGTATGGCAAGAAATTTCACGGCCGTAAAACCGCCAATGGTGAAATCTATGACATGTATGCCATGACTGCGGCCCATAAAACCCTGCCGATAAACACCTGGGTGGAAGTGCACAACCTGGACACCAACAAGAAAATCAAAGTGCGTATCAATGACCGGGGACCGTTTGTCACCGGCCGGATTATCGACTTGTCCTATACCGGCGCCCGAAAGGTCGACATGGTGGGGTCCGGCACGGCCCGGGTCCGGATCAGGGCGCTGGGAGCGGCCACCGAATATGACCAGAAAGAGCCGGTGGCCTTCCGGGATCTGGATTACTGGACCGGCAATTTTACGGTTCAGGTGGGGGCATTTCAGGTAAAGGCCAATGCCGACCGGTTCAGGGAAAAATTGTCCAAATCCTATGTCAACGCCCATATTGTGGTGCATGATGATCATCGGGGCCGGTTCTACCGGGTCCGCATCGGCCGGTTCACCAGCCTTAAGGATGCGGAACGGTTCAGTGACAACCTTGTGAAAAATGACGGCTTTGACCAGGCCTTTGCAGTGGCGGAATAATGAAGCTGTCAAAGGTGGTGTTCCTGGACCGGGACGGGGTGATAAACCAGGATTCGCCGGAATATATCAAGCATCCGTCCGAGTTTCATTTCATCCCCGGCAGCCGCCGGGCCGTGGCGCGGCTGAACCGGTATGGATTTCACATTATTGTTATCACCAACCAGTCTATAATCGGCAGAAACATGGTCACACCGCAGACCCTGGACCGGATTTTTATCAAAATGACTCAGGGAATTGAAGCGGCCGGGGGCCGCATCCTGGATATTTTTTTCTGTCCACATACACCCGACGAGGGGTGTGACTGCCGCAAACCCCGTGCCGGCTTGATTTTTCAGGCACAGAGCCGGTATGACATTGACCTGTCCCGGTCCGTTTTCGTGGGCGACAGTGTCAAGGACATTGAGGTGGCCCGGAACGCGGGCTGCGGCAGTGCCGTACTGGTGGCCACGGGAAACGGCACCCGGGCGTTTCAGGAACTGACGGCCCGGGGCACCCCGCCGGATTATTTTGCGGAAAACCTGATGGCTTCAGCCCATTGGATCACCCGGCAACCGCGGCAGCCGGACGCATGATCACCATCAAAGGCGTACTGTCCCGCCTCACATACCAGAACCCGGACAACCAGTACACCGTGTGCCGCATCCAGGTGGAAAAGATCACAGACCCCATCACCGTGGTGGGATACCTGGCCGGGGTGGCGGAAGGGGAAACCCTGACCCTGAAAGGTCAGTGGGCTTCCCATCCCAAATATGGAGACCAGTTCAAGGCCGAATCCTATGAGGTGACATTGCCGGCCACAGTGTCCGGGATACGCAGATACCTGGGGTCGGGTATGATCAAGGGAATCAGCAAATCCCTGGCCGACCGCATCGTGGACAGGTTCCAGGATCAGACCCTGGAGATGATCGAAAATCAGCCGGAAAAACTCCTGGAGGTCACCGGCATCGGGAAAGCCAAGCAGCAGATGATTGTCAAAGCCTGGAACACCCACCATGCCGTGCGAAGGGTCATGCAGTTTCTTCAGGAAAACAATGTGAATGTGGCCCATGCCGGCCTGATTCTTAAAACCTATGGGGCCGGTGCCATGACGGTTCTGGAAAACGATCCGTTCCGCATTGCCATCGATATTCCGACCATCGGATTTTCCGCCGCCGATGCTCTGGCCCGGGCCAAAGGGGTTGAAAAAACCGATCCCGCCCGTCTGGCCGCCTGCCTGCTGTGCCAGCTCATTGTGTGTGAGGGGGAAGGCCATGTTTACGGGGTGAAACAGGAACTGTTCACCGCCTGCGCCCGCCTGGCCGGAGTGGATTCAGACCTGTTTGAACCGGCCCTGGAAACCCTGGCGGATCAGAAAGAGATCCGGATCTGGGAAGCCCGCATCTATCTGTCCCGGCTGTACATGGCGGAAAAAGGAATTGCCGACCGGATTGATGCCCTGCTGTCCATGCCGACGCCGGGTCCCGGGATGGACCGTGAAGAGATCCTGGAACAGGTATTGTCGGGCATGGCCGTGAAATTGTCTGATGAACAGCTGGATGTGGTATGCCAGGTGATGGCCCGGAAAGTGTCCGTGATCACCGGCGGCCCCGGTACCGGTAAAACCACCCTGGTCCGGGCGTTGTGCCAGGTGTTCAGGCGCGGGCGCCTCACCGTGGTCCTTGCGGCCCCCACCGGCCGTGCCGCAAGGCGTCTTTCCGAAACCACGGGAAAAAAAGCGTTTACCCTGCACAAGCTGCTGGGATTCGATACGGAACAGGGCACGGTGGAACACAATTACACCAACCCGTTGAACCTGGATATCATGGTGGTGGACGAGGCCAGTATGGTGGATACCCTGCTGATGTATCACCTGCTGCAGGCCCTGCCGGCAGCGGCCAGTCTCATTCTGGTGGGAGACACGTTTCAGCTGCCTTCGGTGGGACCGGGAAATGTATTGTCCGACATCATGGATTCCGGCCGGGTCCGGGTATTTGCTTTGACCAGGATTTTCCGGCAGGCCCGGAAAAGTCCGATCGTGCGCCATGCCCACGACATTCGAAACGGACAAATGCCCGATTTCAAGGCCAGGGAGGAAGAAGGGCTGTCAGAATTTTATTTCATTGAAAACCAGAACAGTGACAAAGTGGTGGCCACCATTTTAGAGCTGTGCGCCAATCGGATCCCCAGAACCTTTCCCCATATCACCGATTTTCAGGTGTTGACCCCCATGCACCGGGGCGAATCCGGCACCATCAACCTCAACCAGCAGCTTCAGGCCATACTCAATCCTGCCAAAAGCGGTATTGACAGCCACGGCATCACGTTCAAACCCGGGGACAAGGTGATGCATTTAAAAAACAACTATGAAAAAGAGGTGTTCAACGGCGACATTGGACAGGTCACCGAGGTGTCAAAGGCGGATGGGACTATTGTTGTGGATTATGACGGCCGCAGTGTGACCTATGACCTCCTGGACCTGGACGAACTCACCCTGGCCTATGCCATCTCTGTGCACAAATCCCAGGGATCGGAATACGGGGCCGTGATTATCGCCCTGACCATGTCCCACTATCCCCTGCTCCAGCGCAATCTGCTATATACCGCGCTTACCCGGGGCAAGCAGCTGGTGATCATCGTGGGTTCCTCCCGTGCCATGCATACCGCCTTTGAAAACAACCGCACCCGCCTGCGCCGGTCCGGGCTCAAGGACCGGCTGGTTTCACGGGAGGATACGATAAGAATGGTAAAATCCGGCCCGGAAAAAAGTTCCGGGCCGGAAGATAGCTGAAATCATCAATCCTGCTCAATGGGAATCCGGCGTTTTGAACGGTTTTCCCACCGGGCAGGCCAGCTCGCATCTGCGGCAGTATTTGATGATTTTCACAGGGTTATCCACTCCTTTGACCGGCTGTTCTGTGGCCATGTCATTGTCCTGTTCCATCTGCACATTACAAATCGGGCGGCTGTAGTGGCCGTCTCTTCCGGGAAGAATGGGCTGTCCATACGCTTCAACAGTGTATTGCCTTTTGTCAAACGCCTTCTGGGGACAGACCCTTCGGCAGAATTCCATGCAGTCCCTGCAGGGATCAAACTGCCGGGGACCGGTGGCAAACAGGTCCGCATCCACGGTCACGGCCCGCAGCCGAACCCGGGGACCGTATTCCGGGGTGACCAGGATGTTGTTTTTTCCGATGCAGCCCAGGCCCGCCATGACCGCGGCATCCTTGAGATAGGTGCCGCCTTTTTCCACATGATAGGGCAGGTGTACGGTCTGGATGCCGAAGCGTTCTTCGATCCATGGGCACAGTTCCCGGCAGATGTTTGCCAGGACCCTGTTACCCGGGGGGTCTTTGCGGCCGAACCACCAGTCCATCTCCGGCTCGTCTTCAGGATGAAGCACCGCAATGACCACCATGGATCTGGCATTGTCAGGCCATGCCACTTCTCCCGGTTTCAGCCCGGATTCGGATTTCCGGGTCCCGATGCCTTCTCCGGCATGAGGCATTTTGGGCGCAAAGGTGAACGAGGGGGCGGATATGAGATCTTCCACCCGGGCGATCCCCACCAGGCTGGCCCCCAGATCTTTGGCTTTCTGTAATATGGCGGAGGATACTTTCAGCGCATTTGTCATGATCGAATTCCTTTGACCCGCTTAAGCAGCAGGTTTGATCTTTTCAGGCGGCAGGGCCTGGACATTTGTTTTCAGGATTTCCCCATAATCCTCTCTGAGCCATTTCATCAGCGAGAAAACCATGAGCAGCAGCACCGGAATCAACGGCAGGGCCACCACGATGGAGGAGAGCTGAACTGCCTTGAGTGCTCCTGTGGAGAGCAGGCCCAAGGCCAAAAGCCCCAGAATGAGTCCCCAGAGGGTCCGGTTCCAGCGCGGCGGTTCCTCATCCCCGGAAATTATTTTGGTCACCTGGGATGAAAGGGTGTAGGCCGCCGAGTTCAGGGTGGTGGCCAGAAAAATGGAGCACAGAACGGTGAAAACCGGGATGAAGATGTATTTGCCGCCGGGCATTGCATTGAGGATGGCCACGATGGTGATGTTGTTGGACCAGCCCGATTCCTGAAGGATGGTGTAGACATCCAGCGCACCCGAGGTCTGCAGGTTGATGGCATACCCGCCCCAGATGGCGAAGAACACCCAGCAGCCCAGAGAGCCGTAAACCAGTTCGCCGAAAACCACCTGCCGGATGGTCCGCCCCCTGGAGATCCTGGCCACGAACAGCCCCATCATGGGGGCGTATGCCACCCACCAGGCCCAGTAGAACACGGTCCAGCCTTCCGGGAATCCGCCGTTGGAGACCGGGTCGGTCCAGAGGCTGAGTTTGAAGAAATCGGAAAACATCAATCCCAGGGAGTTACACCAGTTGTTGAGAATAAAGGTGGTGGGGCCGATGATGAACACATAAAGCAGCAGAAAATAGGCAATATAGGTGTTGAGGTCCGCCAGTCTGGCAATGCCTTTTTTCAGGCCGGCCCAGACCGTTACCGTGAACAGGGCTGTCCAGATGATGAGAATAACGACCTGTACGGAAAAAGATGCGGGCAGGCCGGTCATCTCTCCGACCAGTGCCGTGCCCAGGGGAACGGCCAGGCCCAGGCTGGTGCCGACGCCCCCGATCATGGCAAAGATGACCACAATGTCGATGAGTTTGCCCAGAGGCCCGTCGGCCCGGTTGCCGATGATACCGCGGCAGGCAGCGGAAAGCCGCAGGGCCGGGATTTTTTTCACGTGGATGGCATAGGCGATGGGAAAGGTGGGCAACGCATAGATGGCCCAGGGCGTGATGCCCCAGTGAAACTGCCCGTACATGCCTGCCAGCTCACCGATCAGCCCTTTCTGTGTCTCGGGATCCACATGAAGGATCCCGGTGTTCAGGTAATAAACCGGTTCGATGAATGCCCAGTACACAATGGCGATGCCGATACCGGCACAGAAAATCATGGCAGCCCAGGTATAGGTGGAAAATTCTGGCGTATCGTCCGGATCCCCCAGTTTGATATTTCCCCATCGGGACATGCCCAGCCACACCAGGAAAATGACGCAGAACAGGCCGAACAACAGGAACAGCCATTTGAAGTTATGGGTCAGAATGGCAAACAGGGTGTCCACCACGGCCCTTCCAGATTCCGGGAACAGGGACAAAAGCAGACCGATAATGCCCGTGACGATAACCCCGGGCCACATCAGGCTGTGATCAATTTTCATGGATTTTTCCGTCATGATTTTCTCCTCAAATTGCATGGTTAAATGTAACAGTCCGTTTGAAACACCGGCTTTGCATTGGGCAATGTGTGAGCAATTTGTGTGCCTGACACGCACAGGAGTGCCATCCCCTTTGGGACCGTGAAAATCGGCTGGCACGCAGAAAAAAGAGAGGGGAAAAAGAAATTATATTTTACTTTTTTGTAAAATATAATTTACAAAGACAATATATTTTACATCTATTTGAATTTCAGGTCCGCCACCCGGTGGCGAAGCTGCTGTCTGGATATTTTGTGGCCCAGAAGCTGACGGGAAATGCCCAGACGCCTTGCCGCGGCAGCCACGTTGCCGTTGGATTGTTCCAGGGCACGGAGGATCATTTTTTTCTCAAGATCCTTGAGCGCAGTGGACAGATCGAGATTGTCTGGCAAGGCAGCTGCTGCCTGGACTGGAGGGGAATTAGACGAAGGCGTCAACCCGGAAATCAGGCCCGGTGATGATGAAGACGGCGGTTCCTGTTCCAGGATATTGGCAAAATAGCAATGTTCCAGTTTGAGATGGGTTTCATCTCTGCCGGCAAAATTGACCGCACTTTCAATCACATGTTCCAGTTCCCTGACATTGCCCGGCCAGGGATATTGCCAGAAGAAGTCAATCACTTCCGGAGCGATGTTTCGAAGGGATTTGCCCAGCTGGGTGTTGTATTTCTGCAGAAAATGGCGGCCGAGTTCTTCGATGTCCGGCAGCCGGTCCCTCAGGGCCGGCAGTTTGATGTAGATGACTCCTAAACGGTAGAAAAGATCCATGCGGAACACCCCGGATTCAACCAATTCCCTGGGGGACTGGTTCAACGATGAGATAATTTTGACATTCAAATCAATCGTTGTCAAGGATCCCACCCGCCGCACTTTTTTTTCCTGGAGTACCCGAAGCAGTTTGCCCTGCAGGTGAAGGGGCATGGAGTTGATCTCATCCAGAAAAATCGTTCCCCCGTTGGCCTGTTCAAACAGTCCGGCCCGGTCCACAGCCCCGGTGTAGGCGCCTTTTGTCGTGCCGAAAAGCAACCCCTCGATGAGATTTTCAGGGATGGCCGCGCAATTGATATCCACATAGTGTCCCTGTTTTCCATAATAAAAATTGTGGATGGCCTGGGCGAACAGCTCCTTGCCGGTGCCGGTCTCGCCGTAAAGCATGACCGGAGACGGTGAATTGCCGGCCATTTTGGCGGTTTTGACCGCATCCACAAACCCGGGGTCCGACCCGATGATGCTGGCAAAGGTGTACTGAGTCCCCTCGGCAAAGAGCTGGTTGTTCTTGGCCGACAAAAAAGCCGGAACGGTCCGTTCCAGAATATTGTAATCCTTGACAAAGCAGATGGTCCCAAAGATGGTTCCCTTGTGGAGCAATGGAAATACGCTGTGAATGGTGTTGCCCACATCGGCATTGTGGGACCGGTAGGACAGCGCGTAATTGATGATGGGTTTGCCGTGTTTGAGAACCCGCATGCAGGTGGAAGAGTCATTGTTGTATTTATATACCGAAGTGATGGGCCTGCCCAGCACATCAGCGGGGTCCATCTTGTCGATGGTGGCCTGGACATCATTGTAAAAAATCAGGATCCCTTTGTCGTCGGTCATGAGCACACCCAGATCCAGATCACACAGCAGATCCATGAATGCCAGACGGCTGAAATCCACACCGGGCAGGCAGAATCGTTTCACATTTTGTCGGTCAGAAAATCCCATGTCCGCATTCTGGCCAATTCACGGAATTTGCGCAAGACAATTTTATCTATAATTCCGGATTTTGACCTGTCAGGCCCTCAATGAACTCCCGGACACTATTTACCCCATGGTCTTCCGCCACCCGGATGGTCTGGGACCCGATGACAGCGATATCGGCCTTGCCGGTCAGAAAAGCCATGTCCGCCCTGTCTTTGATGCCGAATCCAACGGCCAGGGGGATGGAAGCCGCGTTCCGGCAACGGGCCAGATAGGCTGTCAGCTCTTCGGAAAACTGCGTGTTTGCCCCGGTCACCCCTTTCCGGGCCAGACAGTAGATGAATCCGGACGAAACAGCGGCAATTTGCGCCATACGATCATCACGGGTCAAAGGCGAGAATATCTGGATGGGGGACAGGTGGTTTTCCTGCATGGCCTGAAGATATTCAGCGCCTTCCTCCATGGGCATATCCGGGATGATGGCACCGGCCATGCCGATGTCCGCCGCCGTTTTTGCAAACGCTGCCATACCGAACCGGTAAG
This sequence comes from Desulfotignum sp., assembly GCA_032250905.1. Taxonomy (GTDB): domain Bacteria; phylum Desulfobacterota; class Desulfobacteria; order Desulfobacterales; family Desulfobacteraceae; genus Desulfotignum. Next base: position 84,812 of record JAVVEQ010000003.1, read on the forward strand.
GGATGTTGGCATAGGTCATGAACAGAAAAGGAATGGAATACCGGGCGGTCATGTCTTTTGCAAATGCCAGGCATTTTGCCACGGTGGCACCCCGCTCCAGTGCTGTCTGGTTGGCCTTCAGAATCACCGGCCCGTCTGCCATGGGTTCTGAAAACGGAATCTGCAGTTCCATGAGGTCCACGCCGGCGGCCACCATCTGCCGGACCATGGCATGGCAGTCGTCAAAACTGGGATATCCCATGACAATGTGGGTCATGAGCAACAGGTCTTTTTCTTTCTGTTTCTCCCGGATATAGGATTCAAGCATGGGTTTGTGCCGCCTTTTTCTGTATAAATGTCTGCCATTCAGGGTCGTGCAGAGCTTCGGCCACTGTGAAGATATCCTTGTCACCCCTGCCGGACTGGTTGATGATGATGATCTGGTCTTTGGACAGAGCCGGTGCTTCCCGGAACGCCCCGGCAAAGGCATGTGCCGATTCCAGGGCCGGGATGATGCCTTCGGTTTTCATGGTCAGCTTCAGGGCATCCACCACTTCCGCATCTGTGGTGCTTTCAAACCGGGCGGTTCCGTTTTCATGCATATGGGCCAGGATGGGGGAGACCCCTACGTAATCCAGGCCCGCGGAAATGGAGTGGGTTTCTTTCATCTGTCCGTCACCATCCTGGAGAAAATAGGTTTTGTAGCCCTGGGCAATGCCGGTACCGGCATCGGATGAAGACAGGCGGGCGGCATGAAATCCCGTGTCAAGGCCTTTGCCGCCGGCCTCCACGCCCACCCGTTCCACGGAATCATCCAGAAACCCGGCAAACAGGCCCAGGGCATTGGATCCCCCGCCCACACAGGCATACACCCGGTCCGGCAGCCGGCCTTCCAGGTCCAGGATCTGCTGTCTGGCCTCATGGCCGATGATGGATTGAAACCAGGCCACCATTTCCGGAAACGGATGGGGTCCACAGGCCGTGCCCAGCACATAATGGGTGGTGTCCATGTGGGTCACCCAGTCCCGGAACGCCTGGTTGATGGCATCTTTCAGGATTTTCGTCCCGTCAGTCACCGGTATCACCTGAGCCCCGAGCTGTGTCATCCAGAACACATTGGGCCGCTGGCGCATCACATCCTTTTCCCCCATGTAGATGGTGCAGTCAAATCCAAATTTGGCGGCCATGGTGGCACAGGCCACGCCGTGCTGGCCGGCCCCGGTTTCTGCGATCACCCGTGTTTTGCCCATTTTTTTTACCAGAAGTCCCTGGCCCATGACATTGTTGGCTTTGTGGGCACCGGTATGATTCAGGTCTTCACGCTTGATGTAGATTTTTGCACCGCCGAAATGCCGGGTGAGATTGGCGGCAAAGGTCAGGGGCGTGGGCCGGCCGGAATACTCTGCCATCAAAGATTCATATTGCTTTCGAAAGCCGGGATCGGTTTTGGCTGATTCAAAGGCGGATACCAGTTCATCAAAAGTGGGAACCAGGATTTCAGGCAGAAATGCGCCGCCGAAGCAGCCGTAGTAACCGCGGTGTTTCATGGTGTGATATTCCTAAAAGAGTGAAGCAGCCCCATCGGTTTGACAAGTGGTTTCAGACCAGACAGGGGATGAAAATGAGGGATTCTCATTCCGGACTCCCGATGTTCTGGGAAAAGGCAAACCGGTCGGTGCGGCAGTAAAGGACGGCATACACCGCTTTGGGGGCCAGGCGAAAGTTGAGTTCCCGGTGGACAGTGAGCACAGGGGTGTCCGGTTCAAGGGCCAGATGTGCGGCCGTGTCCGGGTCTGGTACGGCCACAAAAAAAGTCTGGGTTCCGTTTTCCGGGGTCAGGTGATAGGCATCCGCCACCACCCGGGACAGGGAACCGGTGGTGATATCCATATGCTCCAGTCCCCGGAACAGTTCCCGGTCAAGAAAGATATCTTCCTTGAGCACCGGCTTACTCTGTGCATGGATCACCCGGGACAGAAAATAGGCGGAGGATCCGTTAAAGGGATTGTCCGGCTGGTTGTCGACAGGCACCAGGGATACCGGGCACACCGGTATTTTTTCAATGTCAATACCCCGGGTGGAAAACGCCTGGGAGGTGCCGGCCAGGGAAAACAGGTCCACCCTGGGTGCCGGAGACCGCACAAATGTCCCGGAGCCGCGCCGGCGCTGAATCAGTTTTTTCCGGGCCAGCAGGTCCATGGCCTGCCGGACCGTGGGACGGCCGATATTGTATTGCCTGGCCATGGCGGTCTCAGGGGGAATCGCCTGCCCGGGCACGTATTCACCGGACATGATCCGTTCTGAGATAATCTCTGCCAGTTGATGGTACAACGGCACGGGTGAGTTGGGATTGAGCATGGTGTCCTCAGCCATCGGTTCATAAATTAGATACTCACCTTATTAGATGTTTGTCAAGTTGTCAAGACATATTTGCAAATTACTCGACCAGTACTTTTTCCAGCCGATCTATCATGAAATCCATTTCCTCCTCATTGATCACCAGGGGCGGGGAGATACGGATGGTATGCCCGTGGCTGTCATTGACCACCACACCCAGCTTCAGCAGTTTGCGGCAGAAATCCATGGCATTGCCGCCTTTGACCTCTATGCCGATGAACAGGCCTTTGCCCCGGACCTCTTTGACATGGAGGGACCGGTCGGCAATTTCCTGGATCCGTTTTTTGAGAATTTCCCCTTTTTGCGCGGACTGCTCTGCCAGTTTTTCTTCTTCAAACACCTTGAGGGCTGCGGTCCCGGCCACACAGGCCAGGGGATACCCACCGAACGTGGACCCGTCGGATCCCCTGGAAAACACCATGTCCATGAGTGCCGCATTCGTGATGAACACCGACAGGGGAACCAGGCCCCCGGACAGGGCCTTGCCCAGTATCACGCCGTCCGGCACGATGTTTTCATGTTCAAAACAGAATTTTTTGCCGGTCCGGCCCATGCCCACCTGGATTTCATCGGCCACCAGCAGCAGATCTTTTTCATCGCACAGTTTTCTCAAGCCGGCCAGAAAGCCTTGAGGGGGAATGACCATGCCTCCCTCGCCCTGGAACGGTTCCACCAGAATGCCGCAGGTGTTGGGCGTGATGGCGTTTTTCACCGCTTCTAAATTGCCGAATTCCACGGACACGAATCCCGGGGTCAGCGGACCGAATCCTTCGCTGTATTTTTTGGTGGTGGAAAAAGAAACCACGGAAATGGTCCGGCCGTGGAAGTTGTTGTTGAAAACGATGATCTCCTGTTTGCCGTCCGGGATGCCTTTCTGCTTGAACCCGTAATACCGCATGGTTTTGATGGCGGTTTCCACAGACTCCACGCCCCCGTTTTTGGGCAGCACTTTGTTGCCATGGTTCCCGAACCGCGGGGCCATCTGGGGAGCGAATCTGGCGGCATCCGACAGAAAAATGCCTAAAGGATCTGTAAACACCACATTTGACAACACTGAGGCGTAATGGCCGGTCAGCGCATCCATGACCGCACCCGTGATGACCGGGTGATGATGGCCGGGATTGGCTGCGGAATAGGCGGCCAGGCAATCCAGATATTTGTTTCCTTTATCGTCGGTGAGCCAGCAGCCTTTGGCATGGCGGACCACCACATGAATGCGTTCATAATGGTGGGCGCCGAAATCTTTTTCCAGATGAAAGATGGCATCGTCGGTTTTGTTGGAAAACCCTGTAAAATCATGTATTTTCTTCATGGGGGTCATGATTGTCTCCTCAATTGTCCGTTTTGATGAGTTGATATAATTTTTTTTCTTCGTCCGTCAGTCCCAGGTGTCTGTCCAGTGTTTTTTCCAGAAAACAGTGGTAGAAATCATGTCTGAGGCTGTCTCTGTTGGCGATTACAAACCAGGGGTTCCGGGTCCAGTTGATGGGGGATTTGTCTTCGTTGTCAACTTCAAAAATGCCAACCAGGGCCTGGTTTTTGTCGGTGATAATGTCAAAGGACCGTCCTCCAATGGTCTTGATGAGGTTCTGGTGGTCCGGATGGATGACCTGAACGGGAAATCGTCTGGGGATATCGCCCATGGCGATATAGCGAATGGCCACCCCTTTTTTTTGTGCTTTGATCAGATCTTTGGACAGATGGCGGTCCGCCTCGGGAAACAACCGGGCGTATATCTCTTTTTTGGCCCCCTGAATCATGAGCCGTGCTTTTTCCATGACATTTTCATACCCGGTCAAGGTCCAGATGAACTCAAGGTCATCTTTCCGGTCTGCCCGGGCGATTTCGGCTTCAAACGCCTGGATGTTGGCCTCAAAGTTCCGCCGCAGCCTGCGCACCAGCTCATCTACCGGCAATGGTGCATACTGGCCGGTGTTCACCTCTATGACGAACCCTTTGGCGACCAGACTTCGCAGCACATCGTAAATCCGGGACCTGGCAATGCCTGAAAGTTTGCTGAGCTGGGACCCGTTGGCCGGATGGTTCCCCACCAGGGTCATATAGCAGGCGGCTTCATATTGGGAAAATCCCAGATCCCTGAGCTTGGTTTTGTTTTTCAATGGCCGATTCCGTCCTGATTTAATGGCACTCGATTAAAGTTGCTACCTTAATAGCAACTTATACAATAGCGTATTCAGTTGTCAAGTATTTTTATTGACAACAATGAGGGGCTGGTCGCTTTTTTTCACTGTGACGGACAGGGAGTTGCATTTTTGCATGTGTCTGTCACCTGAAACAGGGTAGCGCCATGTAACGTTACTTACAGGCGAAAGACGTAACGATAACCGGATAAACAGGGTATCTGTGAAAAAAACACTATCTGAAAATGGTGTTAACGCAAGCGGTTACACCTGATTAAAAATTAGTTTCTCGGATCTGGCATGAAACCTGCTTTAGCCTATTCCCGGTGATCAGATAAAGTAATGGCATTTACTTACCTCCATCATCTGACCTGCCGCCGGGAATCCGGGACCGCTTGATACCGCCAGGAGTGGTTCCGGGTTCCCGACCCGCACACTGACATCAAGGGAGTTTAAATGAAACAGTCATTTTCAGATACGGCTATTGTGGCATGTGGTACCCTGCGTCCCGAAATCGAGCATCTGGCAGAGGAAAAATTTCTGGATACCGATCATATTTATTTCACCACCCCCGGTCTGCACCAGGACATCCGTGAGCTGGAACACCAGTTGGGCAAAAACATTGAAAAGGCCCTGTCCCGGGCCAAGGGTGTGATTGTGGTGTACGGAGGAAAGTATTGTTATGTCAATCCGGATAAAATAATTTGCACGATCCGTGATCCTGAGTATAGTATGCGAACCTGTGAGAGTTGAATACTGATAAGCGATAAACAAAGGAGTGATGCCCATGACCATGGAAATTTCATTTCCCGGTAATAAAAGGGTCAACGCCCATTACAAGGGGTTTTCCATTGAAACAGACCAGCCTGTAGCAGAGGGCGGAGACGGGAGTGCGCCCGAGCCCTTTGACCTGTTTCTCTCATCCTTGGGGACCTGTGCCGGAATTTATGTGGTTTACTTTTGTGAAGAAAGAAATATCGATACCACAGGCTTGAAAATGTCCCTGACATTTGACAGAAATGAACAGACCCATTTGATCGAGAAAGTGAATATTCAGATCAGTCTGCCCCCGGGCTTTCCCAAAAAATATCGATCCGCGATTGTCAAAACCGCCGGGTTGTGCACGGTAAAACGAAACATTTCAAACCCGCCGGAGTTTCATATCACTGCAGACATTCAGGACGCATAACCTTGTTCTACGGCATGGGTCCATGACCCCGGGTCATACCGACAATTCCCGTGTCAGATCGATACCGTATTTTTTCATGCGGTTCCATACCGTTACCCGGGAGATGTCCAGCAGCCGGGCCGCCCGGGTCTGATTCCCCCGGGTCTGTTTCAGGGCCTGAATCAGGGCGGTTTTTTCATCGGTCTCCCCAGGCAGGTTTTGCCTGCCGGCATCAGATGGCCGGGGAGCGGGGTTGCCGACCGCCAGGTGGCGTGGGAGATGGTTCCGCCCGATGGTCGTCTGGTCTGTCACCACAAAGGCATATTCCATGGCGTTTTTCAGTTCCCGGACATTGCCCGGCCATTCATAGTCCATGAACAGTGCCATGGTCGGATTGTCGAGGCCCTGAATCGCTTTGCCGGTTTTTTCATTGAGGCGCCGGAGAAAGGTATTGACCAGCAAAGGGATGTCCTGTTTTCTTTCCCGCAGCGGAGGCAGATGAATGGGAATGACGTTGATCCTGAAAAACAGATCCTGTCTGAACCGATCTTGTCTGATCAATGCGTCCAGATTTTTGTTGGTGGCGGTGATGATCCGGACATCCGTATGGATGGGGGAGATATCCCCCACCCGTTCAAACCTGCCGGATTCCAGGACCCGGAGCAGTTTGGTCTGTAAAGAGATGGGAATATCACCGATTTCATCCAGAAAGATATCCCCCTGATTGGCAGCCTCGAAACGGCCGATACGGCTGTTGAATGCACCGGTAAACGCCCCTTTGACATGCCCGAACAATTCACTTTCCAGCACGGCTTCGTTCAGTGCCGCACAGTTGAGCTGAACAAAGGGGCCGTTCTTTCTGGTGCCGCACAGATGGATGGCATTGGCCACCAGCTCTTTGCCGGTGCCGCTTTCCCCCAAGATAATGACCGGCGCCGTGCTTTCCGCCGCTTTTTTAATCATGTCATAGACCTGGCGCATGGGCTGCGTGCCTCCCACAATGCTGTAAAATTCATCCTCCCGTTCACATTGCCGGGATAAAAAATGGACTTTTTCATCCAGCCTGGCCAACTCGGAAATATCGGTAAGGGTTTCCACGACTCCCACGACCGACTGGTTTTCATCCCTCAGTACGGAGGCGTTTTTCAATACCTGCAGAAAACTGCCGTCCTTGCGGCGGATCAGACAGCGGCATTTTTTCATGTCCTGCTGACCCGGTTCAAACAGCTTGCACCAGGCCATGTTCCGGCGGGTCTGCATGAACCGCTCGCAGGCATCGCACCCCAGCATGGTGCAGGGCATGCCCATGGCCTGCCGGGAGTCATATCCGGTCAGCGCTTCAAAGGCTTTGTTTACCATGAGTATCCGCCCTTCCGGGCCGATGAACATGAGGCCGTCATTGATGGTGTTGACAATTTTTTTCCAGAAGGTGTTCATGTCATGTTCTTTCATGGGCAGGTTCCTTTGACGCCTGGGGTGTCCGGGTTAAACAGGTGTTAAACATCATGCATGTATTTAACACCTGTTAAAATACCATTGAACACTCTGTCAGGTCAACCATCCGGGGCATATTTTATATTTTTCTTTGAATTCAGTGAGTTGGAAAATATTGGACACGGCCGGACTGTCAGGCATGCGGGTTGCAGTATTGATCCTGGAACACCCGGCCAGGGTGTTGACCATCAATGGGAATACCGGGAGTTTGATATGGCAAAAAGAATGACATTGGATCTGACGGGCGTGGTTTCTCCCATGGACCTGTTGAAATGCAATGCCTGTCTGACGGCCATGGCTCCGGGCGAAATTCTCGAGGTCATCCTGGCGGATGCGGAAGTGGTGGACAATCTGACCATGATTGTCCTTCGGTCCAATGATGAAATCCTTTACTGTCAGCATCATCCGGACCGTATCTGTGTCGGAATCAGAAAAGGACCCAGACAATATGATGAGAACCCGTTGTAAGTGTTAAAGGAGGAAAGATGCAAATCACCAGACGGAATTTTTTCAGGGTTATGGGAGCAGCCGGCACATCCGTCGCTGTCCGGCCTCCCGCCGGTCATGCCTGGCAATCCAAGGCACCCCCGGATCCATATGGATGCCTGGTGGACCTGACCCGGTGTGTGGGATGCCGCAAGTGTGAAGAAGCCTGTGCCGAGGTCAACGGTCTGCCGGAACCGGAGCGGGTGAACTGCCAGTGCACCATTTTCGAAAAAGACCGGCGGCCGGACCACAATGCCTATACCGTGGTCAACCGGTACTATACTGGCAGGGTGGATGAATTTGACAAACCGGTTCCCACCTATGCCAAGGTCCAGTGCATGCACTGCCAGGATCCGGCCTGTGTGTCCGCCTGTATTGTGGGGGCCCTGACCAAGGATGAGACCGGCACGGTCAGATATGATGTGACCAAGTGTATCGGATGCCGGTACTGCATGGTGGCCTGTCCCTTTGAAATTCCGGCGTATGAATATCATGATCCCATTACCCCCCGGGTGATGAAATGCACGTTCTGTTATGACCGGATTTCTCAAGAAGGCGGGCTGCCGGGCTGCGCCACCATCTGTCCCACGGAAGCCATCACCTTTGGCAGACGGGACACGCTGCTGGATGTGGCGAAAAAACGGCTCAAAGACAACCCGGCCCGGTACCTGCAGCATATTTACGGGGAAAAGGAAGTGGGCGGGACGTCCTGGATGTATCTGTCCGCCGTGCCGTTTGAGCAGGTGAACCTGCCAAAGCTGCCGGAATCTCCGTCCCCGAAACTGTCTGAAACCATTCAGCATTCGCTGTTCACCTATCTGTGGTCTCCCATTCTGCTGTTCGGGGCGCTTGGAGGACTCATGGCCTGGTTCAACAAAAACGACAACCCCCCGGACAAAGGAGGTGTCTGATGGCACATGCTGCGCGTCCCCTGAAACGGCCATTGTGGACTCCCGGGGTTCTGGTGATGCTGGTGTTCATGTTCGCCGGAGCCGTGGCCATTATCGCCCGGTTCACCGGCGGCATCGGCTATGTCACCAATCTGACCAATGCCCGGCCCTGGGGGATCTGGGTGGGCATTGATGTGGCCACGGGCGTGGCCCTGGCGGCCGGTGGATTCACCACGGCGGCCCTGGCCCATATTTTCGGCCGGCACTATTATGAACCGGTGACCCGGCCGGCCCTGTTGACTGCCGTTTTGGGCTATACCTTTGTGGTCATTGGATTGCTGGTGGACATCGGCCGTTCCTGGGCCATCTGGAAGCCCATGTTTTACTGGAACTTCAATTCCGTGCTGTTCGAGGTGGCCATGTGCGTGATGATCTATCTCACGGTGCTGTACATCGAGTTTTTGCCCATTGTGGCGGAGCAGTTTAAAGGCCGGGTGAACCTGCCCGGCATCCTGTCCGGACTCAATCGCCTGGTGGACGGATTTTTACAGACAGCGGACCGGGTTTTAGGAAAGGTCATGTGGGTGTTTATTATTTTAGGCGTGGTATTGTCGTGCATGCATCAGTCCAGTCTGGGGTCCCTCATGCTGGTGGCCCCCACCAAACTGCATCCGTTGTGGTACACCCCCATTCTGCCGCTGCTGTTTCTCACCTCCGCCATTGCCGTGGGCTACCCCATGGTGGTGCTTGAAACCACCCTGGCCACGGCCTCGTTCAAGCTGGATTCCGAGGTGAAGATTCTGGCACCGTTGACAAGGATCACCACTTTTCTGTTGGGGCTTTACATGGTGCTCAAAATCGGGGATATGGCGGTGCGTGGCACCTGGGTGTACCTGCTGGACGGCACCTATCAGACCAATTCCTTTGTGGTGGAACTGCTGTTCGGGGCAATGATCCCCTGGGTCATGCTGCTGTTCAAACCGGTGCGGCAGTCCGCCAGAGGCGTGTTCACGGCCGCAGCCCTGATCGTGGGCGGTGTGGTGCTCAACCGGGTCAATGTGTTCATTGTCGGGTACCGGTCCCCATTGACGGAAAGCGGCTATTTCCCGGCGCCATCTGAAATTCTGGTCACCCTGGGGTTGATCGCGACCCTGATGTTCATCTACCGGGTGGTGGTCACGTATCTGCCGGTATTACAGGCATCCAAGGAGGTATCTTCATGATAAAAAAAATAGTGTTCTGCGTCTGCCTGATCCCGTTTCTGGCAGGGGTCTGTGCCGCCGAAGTGTGGAAGGCCCCGGATCAGGAGCGGGCAAAAGAGCGGGCAAAGGAAGTGGTCCCGTTTATCAAGGAATATAACGATGACTGCCGGATCAGCCGGCGCATCTGTCTGATGGATGCGGGGATTTCCCTGGATGATGTAACAAGGGTCTATTTTCTGCTGGACAGTCCCATCATCAAGGAAAGGGAAGATCATTACGAACCGGTGCGGTTTGCCCACAAGCGCCATGCGGCCCTGGTCAATGACTGCAGCAAATGTCATCATTTCCGGCCCAAGGATGAATCCGCTCTGGAAACCACAAGGTGTTCCGCCTGTCATCAGGACAGTTTCAACCCGGAATATCCCGGGCGCATCGGGCTCAAGGCGGCCTATCATCAGCAGTGCATCGAGTGTCACCAGCAGGAAGCCAAAGGACCGGTGGACTGCAAAGGGTGTCACCTTCAGCACGTGCCGGATCACAAGGAACTGGTGAAACTGCCGGACAACCCGGATCCTATCCAGGTCACCAAAGCCTGTCTGGAATGCCATGACACCCAGGGCGAAGACATGCTCAAAACCGCTCACTGGCTGTGGCGGGGACCCTCCCCCTACACCACCGGGCATCGAAAGGACATTCTGCATGGCAAGGGCACGACAGCCCTGAACAATTTCTGAATCAGCCCCATCAGCAACGAGGCTCGTTGCACAAGCTGTCATGCCGGATATGGATGGAAAGATGCGTCATTTGACTTTACCGATAAAACCAGAATCGACTGCCTGGTGTGCCATGATACCACCGGCACCTATGAAAAAGATCCCCCGGGGGCGGGCATGCCCAAAAAAGATGTGGATCTCAAACGGGTGGCACAGAACGTGGGCCACTCCTCCCGTACCACCTGCGGGGCCTGCCATTTCAACGGCGGGGGCGGGGATGCGATCAAGCATGCGGATATGTCCCGCCAGCTGCTCACCCCGGATAGAAACTGCGACATTCACATGGGCGGGTATGATTTTGCCTGTGCGGAATGCCACAAGACCCGGAACCACCAGATTTCCGGGAAAAGTTCATCGGTTCCGGTGGCGGAAGGGGTGGTGTCCTGTGAAAGCTGCCATTCGGAAACCCCGCATTACAGCGGCGGTCTGCTGGACCATCACCTGAACGATCATTCCAGAACCCTGGCCTGCAATGTCTGCCATGCCCCGGTGTTTGCCAAATGCAAGCCCACCAAGGTCTGGTGGGACTGGTCCAAGGCCGGAGACAAGGGCCGGGAGGTGAAAAAAGACAAATACGGCCAGCCTGATTATGACTGGAAAAAAGGGGAATTTAAGTGGGAGGAGTCCGGACTGCCGGATTACACCTGGTACTCCGGGTATATGGACCGGGTGCTCATAGGAGATAAAGTGGACCTGGATGCGGACGTGATCACCCTGACTGATCCGGTGGGGTCCATCAATGATCCGGGTTCCAAGATCACGGCTTTCAAGATCATGAAAGGCATCCAGCCCATTGATGCGGAACATGCCCATGTGCTGGTGCCCCAGCTGTTTTCCCCGGACAAGGACAACACCACGGCCTACTGGAAAAACCTGGACTGGGACAAGGCGTTCCAGGCGGGAATGAAAGCGGTGGACCTGCCCTACAGCGGGGACGTTGCATGGAAGGAAACCTGGATGTACTGGCGGATCAACCATGAAGTCATGCCCGCGGACATGGCCCTGTCCTGTGTTCAGTGCCATGAAAGCCTTCAAGGCGATCAGACCTGCAACCGGTGCCACCAGGACAACCGGGAGGTTGATTTCAAGGCCATCGCCCACAAGGGAACGGATTTTTCATATATGAAATCACTGGGCCGGGATGTAGATCATCTGATCGACAAAACCGATTACATCAACTTCAAGGCCCTGGGTTATGAAGGCGATCCCATTATTCACGGCGGGCGGTTCAAAAAGCTGCCCATGGGATACAGGGGTCAGGCGCTATCGGATTGATTTGGAAAAAAAATCCGGTCCGGCGACGATTGAAATCGCCGGACCGGATATCCTGGATTTCAATCGTCGACAATGTTGTAGTGTTCTGACGAATTGTCATGATGCCGCATGATATGAAGAGACAGAATACGGCTTTCATATTTTTCAACACGGGTTTTGAGTGCTTCCTTGGCCTGACGGAATTTGGCACTCTGAAGGCCTGAGATCAAAGATTCCACATCCTTGACCCGTCCTTCGCAGATCGTTCTCGGGCCGTCTCCAATGAGTACTTCCCATTCTTCGGCAACATGGACCCCGATTTCTTCGAGAACCGGGTAATATTCCGATAGGACAAATTGCCGGTATTTTTTAAAATCATCTTTTTCCCGGGTAATAATATCCCATACCTGGTTGAATTTAACGGCTTTTTCGTCGATATCCATGGAATAGTCCGGTTCTTTTTTCAGGGGAACCAGGACCTTGGTTTTGTACTGCTTGATATAATTGAGCAGGTCTGATTTCAGGCGACGGTATTCAGGGCTTTTCAAGGCCATTTCCAACTGATCCAGATCCTTGCTGACCGTTTCCACGATCACGTCACTGTATGATCCCACCAGCACGGACCATCCGGCCACAGTTTGTATCCCCAGACCATTGATGCCGGGAATGAACTGGTTGATGATGAAGTCGGCATATTCTTCTTTCTTCGAAGGGATAATTGTCCAGTAATGCATCAGTTTCACGGCCATGAGAACCCCCCAGTGCTGTTTTTAATGTGGTTTTATGGATGAAAATTAAAAAAAATGTTTTCCCCGTCATTGTAAATAACCGGTATTTGAAAGCGCCATGATCAAAAATAGGTCAAAACGGGATCATTTCATACCCTTCTGACCGGTATCCCTTGATTTTCCGGACATGAAACGACAAAATCCGGCTTTGATAATTTTCAACATATTGTCTGAGTTTGTTTTTGGCACGTCTGAATTCACCGGTCTGAAGCGCGGGGATGAGTGATCCGGCATCGGTCACCCGTCCTTCACAGATCGTATGCGGCTCATCCCCTATCAACACTTCCCATTCACCAGCCAGGTGGACCCCGATTTTTTCCAGCAGCGGATAAAATTCCTGAGCGACAAACTGTTCATAATTCTGGTAATCGCCCGGTTTCAAGGTGATGACATCCCACATCTGGTTGAACTTGACAGTATCCGGCGAAATACTCATGGAGTAGCTGCCCCGCTTGGCAATGGGCACCATGACTTTGGTTTTGTAATCGGTGACAAGGTTGAGCAGGTCTGATTTGAGCAGCCGATAATCCCTTGTTTTGAGCGCGGTCTCCAGCATGTTCAGATCACAGCTCACCGTTTCCATGATGATTTCGCTGTAAGCTCCCACCAGCACGGACCATCCGGCCACGGTATGCATTCCCAGCCGGTTGACGCCGGGAATGAATCGCTTGATGATAAAGTCGGCATACACTTCCTTAGAGGAAGGGATGATAGTCCAGTAGTGCATCAGTTTCACGGCCACGGCTGTCCTCCTTGTCCGGCGTTCATGTCACAGGCTGGTGCATGGCTGTTATCGGATCATCAGGTGTTAAAATTTTACAGTAAAATGAGATCGCCGCAATTGTCAACAAAAATATGGTTTTCCCGGCCGGACCGCTGGTTCGGCCGGGCCACCAGAACCGGGACCCTGGATTTGGACATCACCCCGCTGGCAGTGCTTCCCAGCATCATTTTTTCAAATTCGCCATGGCCGTGAGTTCCCATGATAATCAGATCAAAATGATCCTTTGCAGCGATTCTCGTAATTTCATCCACGGGATCTCCGTCTGTGACGATAATTCGGTTTTCCGACAGCGGGCAATGTGGGATTTCAGCCAACACTTTCTGGGAGGTGACACGCATCCGCTTGTGCATGGCTTTTTTGGCCGCATCTATTTTGTCGCGGTTCAACGCGTCCCTTTCCTGCTGATTCATGGTGCCGGCCAGATTGACGCCTGTTCCGGTGGAAAAATCATCCAGGGTATCCGGCACTACATGCACGGCATGGACGTCTGCATTGAATCTGTTTCCAATGGCGCAGGCATATTTCACGGCGTGCCTGGCTGTAGGGGACAGGTCAGTGGCAAACAGAATCTTTTTGATGTCCATGACCAGGGATCCGGCGATTTCAAGGGCTTCGTCCGAGGACTCCTTTAAAGCAACGGGTTCGGGTTTCGCGGGTTTGGGCGGACCGAACATCACATTGATGAATTTGACATACCAGGCGGCTGACTGAATCTGAATGATATAGGCCAGAGATATCAGCAGGGCAATGGTCAGGCCTTCTTTTCCGAACGCGGTCATGGCAATGGCCAAAGCGATGGACAGGTCCCGCATGACCACACCAAACACCATGGCAATGGCGTCTTCCCGCTGGAAAAGAAGACGGCCGGCAACGGTCAGCAGCACATAGGAGATCAGATAAAACACAGTCAGTGGCAGCAGGATGATGAGAATATCGCCGGGGTTGGCAATGATATGTCTGGCTTTCAGGGACATGGCCACAAATGCGATGAGCACCACACCTAAAGCTGAAAAAGGCGGGAACTTGGGTTTGATTTTCTCATTCCAGGTTTTTGTGCCGTATTTTTTCAGGCCATAGGTCTGGGTCAAAAGCCCTACTACCAGGGGAAAAAACACAAAAATGGCGATCTGTTTGAACATATGCAGCATATCCACGTCAATGGTGGCACCCATGAATACCTTGGTGTAGACCGGTGCAGCCAGAGATCCGATAACCAGCCCGAACACCACCATTTTGATGGCGGCTTCCTTGCTGCCTCTGGCAAACCCGGTCCAGGAAATGGTCATCCCGGAAGTGGGCAGCACGCCGATCAGAAAAAGGCCGACCGCCCACAGACCGTATTTGGGATCCTGGCCGGACAGCATCAGTTTTCCGATGAAAAATGCCAGGAGCGGAATGAGAATGAAATTGATGAACTGGGTGGCGGTCTGCAGTTTCAGATCCCGTCCTTTGAAAATGGTTTTCACATTCAGGGTCACCATCATGGGATATACCATGACAAAGGTAACGGGAATGATGAACTGTTTTAAAAAACCGGCATCAAACAGATATCCGAAGATCAATCCAAAGCCCATGGCCACGGGGATGGTCCACACCAGGTTTTTCTGAATGAATGTCAACGCTTTGATCATGACTGTTTTTCCTTATGATGAAGTGCTGCAATTGCGTCAGCATCGTTAAAGTTTTTTTTGGACACAAAATGAATGGGACAGGATGACCGGAATTTGCAGTAAATATCCGGGTCACGGCATTCCAGGCATTCCTCGCACAAATAGATACCGTGCTTCAAACAAATATAACTGGTTTCCCTGTCCGGGTGGTTGACGCATCTGCCCATGGTTTCCTCCTGTTCAGTGACGGTTTGTTTTGCAGCAAAACGGTAACGTTACATTTTCCAGAAGGCAGGCGGTTAAACCGGGGGCAGGGAAGCTTTCCCGAAAATGGTCACACCCCTGGCAAAGGTCTCTGCCGCATCGGTCAGTGCCAGGCAGTGGTCCATGGCAGACACCAGTTCCATCCGGCCGGTTTCCAGATGCATGCGCGTGCACACCGCCTGCACCACATCACGGGCCAGGGTGTATACATAATTGGGGGCGGACAGACAGGGGATCTCGGCTTCATGATCTCCTGAAACAAAGGCGGTTTCACAGGCGTGACGGTCCAGGGAATTCCAGGTTCTGCAGATCAGGGGACGCTGGTCATATACCATGCAGGCATGGTGATCCAGAAAGATACAAGGGGTCTGGTCTTTGATCGCCACCCGCTGTGCCAGAGACTGTCCCCGGGTATGGGCCAGGTTGGCGTGAATCCGGGTTTTCAGGTGACACATTTCATCCAGGTTGAAACACTCCTGGATATGGGCGCAGATCAACACCGCCTCCAGGGGGGTGACATGGATGCGGGAATGGCAGCAGAAACTGCACCCGCTGGCACAGTCAGGCACCGGGGATTCGCTGGTCAAGGCCACAGAAGCCAGCACCTGGGCCGCAGCATCCGTCACCTGCCGGATCATGGGAAGCATTGTCCGGGATGGATCCCGGGTCTCTTTTTGAACGGCATCGGCGATCTGAAAAAAATAAGCGGACAAGGCATCTTTCTCCGGCGGCGTCTGATCCTGCATGGGGTCTCCAATGGTTTTGTAAGACAGGCAGCGATCTGCAGGAATCCGCCAGAGGGATGTCTGGAACTTACCGGTTATTCATGGCTACTACCTTACTGTATTCAGCATCACCGGTCAAGGAACCATAAATCACTGCCAGCAAATTCTTTTTATGCCGGGTTTGGGAGTCCTCCATCGTTTAAATGATCAAGTTATGAAAGCTATTGACATACTTCATATTAAAGGCTAACAATAAATATTGTCGACAATCGACGATTAATAAGCTCTGGTTTTATCTAACGGGAAAAAAGCTGATTTTAAAGTTTTGATCCCAAAAAAATTAAAGGGAGATATCACATGAAGAAAATTTCATTACTCAGTGCGATGTTCATGGCGTTTTTTGTCTTTACTTCAAATGCTATGGCGGTAGACACGCTCGAAAAGATTTCAGACAGCGGCACATTTATTGTTGGAGCAAGGGATGGTGCTATTCCTTTTGGTTTTCACAATGATCAAAACGAACATGTCGGATTTAGTCTTGATATAGCAAAAGAATTTCACAAAGCACTGGAAGAAAAACTTGGTAAAACACTTGAGTTGAAAACTATCGTTGTCAACCCAAAAACCAGAATACCTCTGGTTGCAAACGGGAATGTCCATATTGTAACAGGTTCTGCAACGCATACGATTCCTCGCGAAGATACCGTTGATTTTTCATTGACTTTTTTCCTTACAGGCAGCCAGCTGCTGGTGAAAAAAGACAAGGGTTTTGCTTCTGTAAAAGACCTGTCCGGCAAAAAGATCGGTGCTGCGCAAGGATCAACCAACGAGAAAACAATTAGAAAACTCAATGAATCCGGCTATTTTAACCCAGAAGCAAAATTGGTCATTTATCAAGAACATACCCAGGGAATGCTGGCGTTAAATAATGGTATAATTGAAGCCTACTGCGGTGATGGAAGTCACTTGGCTGGTATGAAGAGCAAAGCAAAAAACGCTGATGATTACATAATTATCGGCGAAATGCTTTCTTATGATCCTTATGCATTTATTCTTCCAGAAAACGATTCCAACTTCAGGGATTTTATTAATGAACAGCTTATCCGGATGTTCGTTGATGGAAGATACATGAAATATTATGATAAATGGTTTGGCGCCAACGGTGTGGTACCTTTCCCAATGACGGATGATTTTAGAACATTGATTAAACTGCAATCCTGGCCCTTGTAATATTCCGGGATATTTTCTTAAATAAATTTGGGGGGCTCGCGTTAAGGAGCCCCCCAGTCCGTAGATGGAGTATCATATGTTAAATTATGACTTTAAATGGTCTATTTTATGGGAAGAACCCTACGGCGGCTGGATACTGGAAGGAGTGGCAACAACCCTTAAATTAGGGGCTTTGTGCTGTTTGTTTTCTTTTATACTGGGTGTTATTATTGGAACTTTACGGATTACCAATTATAAACCTCTTAGAATATTTGCTGAAGCCTACACTGAATTTTTCCGGGATATTCCTTTACTGGTACAGCTTTTTTTCTGGTATTTTGCCGTACCGTCTCTGATGCCTGAAACCATGAGAGTCTGGGTTTACCAGGAAATCCCGAATTTTGAATTTTGGGTCGTTGTTGTTGGTCTTTCCTTATATTCATCTTCCAGGATGGCGGAACAAATCCGGGCTGGCATTAACTCTATTTCTCCTGATCAGTTTAACGCTGCCTTGAGTACCGGATTCAGCCATTATCAGGCGTATCGGTATGTGATCATTCCCCTTGCGGTAAGGCTTGTTATTCCACCCCTGACAACTGAAACACTAACGGTATTTAAAAATACTGCCCTTGCGATGACTGTAGGCGTACTGGAAACAACATTTATGAGTCAACAGGTTGAGGCATATACGTTTCACGGGCTTGAGGCAACAACGGCTGCCTGTGTAATTTATATGATCATAACACTGATTGTGGTTGGAACAATGAATTGGATTGAAAAAATGTTGGCAGTTCCGGGCCTTATCATCAGAAAAGGAGCCAACTCATGAGTTTTGAATGGCAGGTTATTACCAACAATTTTTCCTTTTTAATGGGAGGCCTTTTAACCACCTTCCAGTTAGCAATAATTGCTATCTCAGGAGGGCTGGCACTTGGAATATTGGTGGGAATGGCGCGCTTAAGTTCTATCAAGCCCATATACTATCCAGCAACATTGTTTGTTAATCTTATGCGAACCCAACCCCTTATCCTTGTCATATTCTGGTTTTATTTTTTGATACCAATTGTTTTAGGAAACCCCATTGACGCTTTCACGTCAGCGGCGATTGCTTTTATTATTTTTGAAGCGTCTTATTTTGCAGAAATTATAAGAGCAGGAATTCAATCGATATCAAAAGGTCAGGTGGAGGCTGCATATTCTACTGGATTTACATATTGGCAGGCCATGAGATATTTCATTATTCCACAGGCTTTGAAAAACATGCTGCCTTCTCTTATCACGCAAGGTGTCGTCGTATTCCAGGACACTTCTCTGGCCTATGTCATAGGATTGCGGGAATTTTTGCGATCTGCAAATGTGGTGGATGCAAGAGAGATGAGAAGTGTTGAACTGTATTTGTTCGTAGGCTTTGTCTATTTCATGATTTGCTTTAGTATGAGCCGGATTTGTAAAAGAATGGAACTCAAGAAAGGGGCTGCATAAGATGATTGAAATAATGAATGTTAGCAAGTGGTTTGGAGACCTCAAAGTCCTTGACAATGTCAACGAGACGATCAATAAAGGCCAGGTTGTCGTTATTTGTGGTCCTTCAGGGTCTGGTAAAAGCACGCTGTTAAAATCGCTCAACGGATTGGAACCTTTTCAGGAAGGCGATATTCGGGTGGATGGAATTTCACTCATAGATCCCAAAACAAATTTCATAAAACTCAGACAAAAGATGGGAATGGTATTTCAACGATTTGAACTTTACCCGCATCTGAAAGTAATAGAGAATATAACAATTGCACCCATCAAAGTGCTGAACCAATCCAAAACCAAGGCAAACAAAAAAGCGATGGAACTTCTTGAAAGAGTTGGGATCCCTGAACAGGCGAATAAATACCCTGGCAATCTTTCTGGTGGTCAGCAGCAGCGCGTTGCCATTGCCAGGGCGCTTGCTATGGAACCGGATATCATGCTTTTTGATGAACCTACCTCTGCGCTTGATCCAGAGATGATAAAAGAGGTTTTAGATGTAATGGTGGACCTTGCCAAGTCAGGGATGACAATGGTCGTTGTGACTCACGAAATGGGATTTGCAAAGGAAGTGGCTGATGAAATCATCTTTATGGATGAAGGCAGAATAATTGAAAGAGGAACGGATAGAACCTTTTTTGAAAATCCTGAAAGTGATCGGGCAAAAGATTTTTTGAGTAAAATTTTAATTTAGCCTTATGGCACCTGCCGCCTGTTAATACTCAATTGAATTTTGGCATTTGGGGGTTAGCGTTTTAAATGATGAGCATAGCAATTGCCATAGAAGAAGACGTATCTTCTGATGAATGATTTTAAAAAAGAGACATATAGCGACAAAGTCGCAAATTATATAAAAATTCGTATTCTAAATGGCAATCTTGGTCCAGGTGACTCCATTAAAGAGACTGCTATCGCTTCACAACTCTCCATCAGTCGGGCTCCTGTAAGAGAAGCGATGTTGATATTACTTAGAGAAGGTCTTATAGAAATACATCCGCAAAGAGGGAAAAAGGTTACATCCCTTTCAGCAAAACAAATCAAAAACAGCTATTTTACTGGAGGTGTGCTTGAAGGCGCTGCAGTAGCTCAAGCCGTTGAACAATATACTGATAAAGATATTGCTGAATTGGACAAAATCATTTCAAAAATGAAACAAATTGCAGACAGCGATGGCTCTGTATCAGATCAAGCGCCATTGGACCAGGCGTTTCATGATCTTCTTTTTTCCCGCATTGACAATGAATTGATTGTTGAACTTTGCCGCCGAACTTGCCAGGGGATTTCAAAATTTCTTTTATATAAACAGTGGGTTAAATTGTTTCCAGCGACAAGAGTCTATGAAAGACATAAAGAAATTGTTGACGCATTGAAAACAAAAGATCCCCGGATTATTGAGGTTGCGATTAGAAATCATTACATGGAATCGGGTGAAAGAATGTCTGCTTTTGGTCCAGATATAAAGAATCAGATTTAAAATCATTGTTTATGGATGTTTGACCATCCGGACAATCGCTTCAGCCAGCACCTGGGAAGCGTCTATGGTGGAAATGGGCAGGTTCCCGCCCAGCACACTCAGTTCGGTGCACGCCACAATGGCCACCCGGACTCCCTGTCCTTTGAGATGGTCACAGACCCGGGCGTACTGTGGATGACGGTCCGGGGAAATGCGGCCGGTCTTCACCTGCCGGATGATGCGCAACAGCAGGTCCTGGTGTTCGGGGTCCGGCCACACTTCCACCATTCCTGTGGCTTCAAACCGGCGTGTGTACAACTTTGTGATGGCCACGGCGGGAGAGGCCAGCATTCCGATGTTTTTTTCGCTGCTGAAATGCGTTTTTACTTCGTCCACCACCAGATCGATCATGTTGACCACCGGGATTTTCACGGCCTTCTGCACGGCATTGTGATAATAATGGGCCGTGTTGCAGGGGATCACCAGAAAATCCGCGCCCCAGGCTTCCAGCCGACGTCCCATGTCCGCCATGACCGGTCCGGGGTCTTCGCCGTCGCCTTCAATAATGGCTTTAATGCGGGAGGGCACCTTGGGGTTGTTGTCCACGATGCACCGGATATGGTCCTTGTCATCCATGGCAGGGGTCAGCCGGATGATGCGCTGCATCAGGTCCACCGTGGCTTCGGGCCCCATTCCACCGATGATGCCCACCACTTTTTCATTGTTTTGAGTCATTGTTAACCGCTGCCGTTTTTGTTGGCGCGGCCGCCTCACGAAAAAAAGGCGGCCGCGGGGTTATATCACTTTCTGAAGGAATCCATGTAGGCGTACAGGGCCGGTGATCCGCCCGTGTGCAGAAACAGGACGTTGGCACCGGATGCAAAATGCCCTGTTCTGACCAGATCCACAAGGCCGGCTGCGGTCTTGCCGGAGTAAACCGGATCCAGCAGAATCGCTTCAGTCTGCGCAAACAGTTTCACCGCTTCCACCATGCTGTCTGTGGGAATGGAATATCCCGGCCCCACATACTGGTCAAAACACACCACGCTTTCCCGGGGGATCTCTTTTTTGACCCCCAGGTTGGCGGCGGTCTCCTTTACCAGCTTGTAAACGATCTCCTCCTGGACCCTTTTTTCCCTGGACACATTCATACCGCTCAACGGGATGCCGGTCTCCATGGCGGTCATGCCCACCACCATGCCGGCATGGGTGCCGGCGGAACCGGACGGAACCACCAGGTGGTCGATGCTCAGCTGCATGTCATTGAGCTGGGCCATGGTTTCCGCGGCACACGAAGCATATCCCAGTGCCCCGATGGTATTGGAGGCCCCGCCGGGAATGATATAGGGATGTCTGCCATCCGCTTTCAACGCCTCGGCTGTTTTTTCCATGGCCGCCATCATGTCGGTGCCGCCGGGGACGACCTCGATGCTTTTGACACCCATGAGCTCAAACAGAAAATTGTTGCCGCTGGCCTCTTTTTTATAGGAGCCTTTCACCCGTTCTTCCAGCACCAGGTGGCAGTCCAGGCCTTCTTTCACGGACCAGGCCAGGGTCAGGCGGCAGTGATTGGACTGCACCGCACCGCAAGTGATGATGGTGTCGGCATCATTTTCAAGGGCATCGGCAATGCAGAATTCCAATTTCCGGGTCTTGTTGCCGCCCCCGGCCCCGGGTAACAGGTCATCGCGCTTGATAAACAGGTTGACATTCCCTCCCAGGGCCCGGCTTAAAGCGGGCATAGGCTCGATGGGGGTGGGGGTCTGAATATATTTGCGTCTGGGAAATCGTGTAAAATTCATGGGGATTCCTTAAATTTAAATGGGTTGTAAAAAATAGTATTCAGTTTACGATGGTAATAGAAAGACCGCTTCCACCTCGATGCCGGCGTTCAGGGGCAGGGCCCCGACCTGGAACGCGCTCCGGGCGGGAAACGGCTCGGAAAAATACTGGTCATACACGGCGTTGACCGCCTTGAAGTCATTGATGTCCGATAGAAACACCGTGGTTTTCACGGCATCTGCCAGTCCGGCACCGGCTTTTTCCGCAATGGCGGACAGGTTCCTGAACACCTGGTGGGCCTGTTCTTCAATGGTGCCTGTGATGAGTTGGCCTGTTGAGGGGTCGAGGGGAATCTGGCCCGAGGTAAACAAAAATCCGTTGACTGCCACGGCCTGGGAATAGGGTCCAATGGCTTTGGGGGCCTGGTCCGTTGCGATGATCTGTCTGCTCATGGGTGAATCTCCATTCTGTTTTATTCATGTTCACGCGGCAGTACCTGGGCTGCCACATCCGCAATGATCTGCGCTATCACTTCACAATCCGCCATGTCAAAGGTCAGCGGAATTCTCATGTCGCACATTCTGGCCAATATCCTGTCAGTATTGGGCAATTTCGGCAGATTGTCAAAATATTTCCAACTGCTGTAGGTGCTGGTGAATCCCACCGGCCGTTTGTTGCCGAACCACTTGAGTTCTACGCCCCGCGCCAGGCAGGTATCCAGGAACCGGCGGATCACAGCGGGATCCTCCGTGTGAAGGTTGAACTGGATGGAGCTGCCTACGTACTGTTCTTTCGGGTCCCGCTGCGGGCAGGTGAGACCCGGGATCTGATTCAGCCGGGATTCCAGCAGCTGATATCGGCGGTTCCACCGCCGGCACTGGTCATCCAGGATCTTGAGCTGGGGCCGCAGAATTGTCGCCCGCAGGTCGTCCATCCGGCAGGAATAGTTGGGTACCAGTTCCCGGATCGCTTCGAACACGGCGTCATCCGGCCGGGACAGGTGGCGGTCGTAATTCATGTAAGACCCGGAATAGATGATGGCCCTGGCCATCAGATCCGGATCATCCGTGACCAGCAGACCCCCTTCTCCGGAGTTCATGTGCTTGTAGGTCTGGGTACTGAAGCAGGCAGCCGTGCCGAACGAACCGGACAGCTTCCCGTTCCACCGTGCCCCCATGGTGTGGGCGCAGTCTTCGATCAGTGTGATGCCGTACTGCCGGCAGATCTCCATGATCCGGTCCATGTCGGCGATATGGCCCCGCATGTGGGACATCATGAACCACTTGACACCCCCGTCTGCCGCCTTGGCCACCAGGTCATCAAAATCAATGGTATAGTCATCTGTGATCTCCACCAGAATGATACGGGCCCCGGTGTTATGGATGGACCCCGGCACCGGGGCCAGGGTGTAGGCGTTGCAAAGCACGCCATCCCCGGGTTGGACCCCGGCGCTTTTCAACGCCAGATACATGGCGCTGCCGCAGGAGGCGCAGGCCAGGCAGTACCGGGAGCCCATGTATTGAGCAAATTCTTTTTCCAGCAGTGCGGTCTGGGAGATTTCGTCTTTGATCACATTGTACCGGTGGAGCCGGCCCGACCGCAACACCTCCAGGGCATTGTCAATGGCCGGATCTGAAATGGGTTCCTGCCGGGTAAAACTTTTGGTAAACCGCATGGCTTGATCAGTGGGTGCAGACATGTTCATCCTCCCTGGGTTTTGACAACCATTACGAGTAATCTTTCTGGGAATAGACCGTGAAATCCCATTCCTGATCCGGAAAGAACTTTTTCAGGCGCCAGTCACAGGCCCTTGCATGGCCTTCCATGCCCTCCACCCGGGACAACCGGGAGGCCCGGGCGCTGATCTCTTTGCAGGCCTGTTTTTCAATCTCCTGATAGGTGCAGATTTTCAGAAACTTGTGCACGTTAAGGCCCCCGGAATAATACCCGGCTTTGCGGGTGGGCAGGATATGGTTGGTGCCCGAACACTTGTCTCCCTGGGCCACAGTGCAGTAATCTCCGATAAACATGGACCCGTAGGCGGTCAAATGGTCGCACCACCACGGGTTGTCCTTTGTCATCACCTGGACATGCTCGGGGGCATACCGGTCGCTGACGGCAGCCATCTCCTGCCAGTCATCGCACAGAATAATCTCCCCGTAATCCCGCCAGGATGCCGCGGCCACCTCCGGATCCGGCAGGTCATCGATCACTTTGGGCATCATTTCCAGGACCTTCTCCCCCAGGGCTTTTGAATCAGTGAACAGCCACACCGGTGAATCATACCCGTGCTCGGCCTGGGACACCAGGTCCACGGCAATGGTCATGGGGTCGGCAGTCTCATCGGCAATCACCGCGGATTCGGTGGGACCGGCAAACACGTCGATGGCGCATTCGCCCGAACCGGCCAGCAGGGCCTTGGCTTCCGCCACGTAGGCATTGCCCGGCCCGGCCAGGATGTTGGCCCGTTTTCCGGTGAACAGTCCGAACGCCATGGTGGCAATGGCCTGGACCCCGCCCATCTCCAGGATAATGTCGGCCCCGGCGATGTCCATGGCATAGGCCACGGCCGGGTCAATGCTTTTTCCCCGGGGAGGGGAGGCCGCGATCACGGTCTTCACCCCGGCCGCTTTTGCCGTGGCCACGCTCATGATGGCGGAACAGGCATGGGCGAACCGGCCCCCGGGGATGTAACACCCGGCCACGTCCATGGGGATAATGCGCTGTCCCAGACGGACACCGGGATACACCCGGGTTTCAAATTCCTGAATACTGTCTCTCTGGGCTTTGGCAAAGGCCGACACCTGCCGGTGGGCAAACTGGATATCTTCTTTGACAGACGCCGGGACCGAGTCGATCAACTGCTGTTTTTTCTCTTCACTGAGGATGAACGGATCGGTCCATTTGTCAAACTTCAATGCCAGGGCTTCCACGGCTTTTTCCCGGTCGGCCCGGATATCGGTCAGCATCTTTTCAACGGCCGGCCGGATGCTTTCACTGTGGGATTCCGCGGTGGTTACCGCTTTTTTTAAATGCTGCATCTATTATGTTCTCCATTTGAATATATTGGATCAATATGTTACTATAATAGTAATCTATATACTATATTAGAATTTTAAAGACATTTTTGAGAATGTCAATACTTTTTTTTGGATCATTTTTTTGTTCCATGCTGCTGATAAATATGGTATGCCCAAGCCCGGATCAAATGATGACAGAGATCCGTCACCATGTAACCAAAAACAGAAGCCGGTGAAAACGATGTCAGGCAATCAAGAACAGTATTTTTCCAAAACCCTTGAAAAGGGCTTGTCCATCCTGAACCTGTTCGGCAGGGAAACCCCGTCCCGGTCCCTGACGGAAATATCCATTATCACGGGCATCAACAAGACCTCCACCTACCGCCTGGTCAACACCTTGATCCAGCTGGGGTACCTGCGCAAAAGCGCCGACAAGTCCCTGCGCCTGGGGCCCAAGGCGTTTTCCATGGGCCATGAATGCTTTCACGGATTTGACATCTATCAGGGCATCAAGCCCATCATCGACAAGACCTTTTTTGAACACCACATCTCCATCGACTCGGCCCTGATCGACGGGTACAAACTGATTTCCCTGTACCGCCGGGAAATGCCCAACCTGGTGTCGTTCCACCTGCCTTTGGTCATGGACGAACTCTATGCCCGGGCCATGGGAAAGATCGTGCTGGCCAACCTGGAATCCGACGACCTGGAACACTATTTTGCCGACCTGGCACCCAAAAAACTGACCCCTCATACCCTGGTGGACATCGATGAGATCAGAAAAGATATCCGCAGCACCCGGACACGGGGGTATTCCATCAATGACAAAGAATACATGATCGGGGTGATCAGCATCGGGGCGCCCATGATGAACTTGCAGACAAAATCCGTGGTGGGTGCCGTAAGCCTGGATTTTCCATCCAAAGAATATTCCCTGGACACCATCGAAAAACAGCACATTTCCTTACTGCTCACCCTGGCCACGGAAGCCTCGCACCTGATCACCACGGCCGGCATCAGGCACTAGAGGGCAGCAGGTCCGTTCCGGTTATTTCAAAAATTCCCCCGGGCTCACGACTCTGCGGGTATAGAAATTTTGGAAAAAGGGTGGTTCTGTCTTTGTCCCCTGTTCCTGAGCGGATGACCAGGGTCTGATTGTCAAAATCAAGAGCCTAACCGGACAACACTGACTGTGATTGAGCGTTTGAAGCATATTGCAGGCACAATAACGGAAAATATATCCAGAAACGCCATTTTGTCTCTTGACATTCATCTGTATTGATGGTTATGCTGCATACAGATATCTGCTGTATCAGATATCTGTATGCACACAGAGAATCTTCCTGTTAATAGACTGCAATAAATGTTCTCTGTACTTTCAGGGGACAAAACCCGGATTAAGGAGGTAACAAACCAATGAAAATGACCACTGAAGAAGCCTTTGTAAAAGTTCTCCAGATGCACGGCATAGAACATGCTTTTGGTATTATCGGGTCAGCCATGATGCCGATATCTGACCTGTTCCCCAAAGCAGGTATCACATTCTGGGATTGTGGGCATGAAGGCAATGCCGGCATGATGGCAGATGGTTTCACCCGTGCTTCCGGCAAAATGTCCATGCTGGTGGCCCAGAATGGACCCGGCATAACCAATTTTGTGACCCCTGTCAAAACCGCCTATTGGAACCACACCCCCCTGCTGCTGGTGACCCCCCAGGCAGGTAACATGACCATGGGTCAGGGAGGTTTTCAGGAAGTTCCCCAGATGGCTGTGTTCCAGGACATGGTCGCCTACCAGGAAGAAGTTCTGCACCCATCCAGGATCGCCGAGGTTCTCAACCGGGTCATCATCCAGGCCAAACGTGCCAGTGCCCCGGCCCAGATCAATGTGCCCAGGGATTTCTGGACCCAGGTGATTGATATTTCACTTCCCGCCATTTTGGATTTTGAACCTCCGGCCGGTGGAGAAAAGGCAATAGCCGAAGCGGCAGCGCTCCTGTCCCAGGCAAAGTTCCCTGTTATTTTGAATGGCGGTGGCGTGGTTATCGGCGATGCGATCACCGATTCCATGAAACTGGCTGAACGTCTGGACGCGCCGGTATGCTGCGGTTACCAGCACAATGATGCATTTCCCGGAAGCCATCCTCTCTTTGCCGGCCCCCTGGGATACAACGGCTCTAAAGCCGGGATGGAACTGATCTCCAAGGCAGATGTCGTACTGGCGCTTGGTACCCGATTGAACCCCTTTTCCACCCTCCCCGGCTACGGGATTGATTACTGGCCGCAAAAAGCGGCAGTCATTCAGGTGGACCTTAACCCGGACCGCATCGGCCTGACAAAACCAATCTCTGTCGGTATTGCCGGGGATGTCAAAAAGGTGGTTGCCGCTATTCTGGAAAACCTTTCCCCAACCGCCGGTGACATTGACCGTGACGCGCGCAAAACCGCCATCAAAACCACCAAGCAAGCCTGGGAAAAAGAACTGGCCGACATGGATCATGAACAGGATGATCCCGGCACCACATGGAATGAACGCGCCCGTACCAGAGAACCGGAAAAAATGACGGCCCGCATGGCCTGGCGTGCTATCAAAGATGCGATGCCCAAAGATGTAATCATATCTTCTGATATCGGCAACAATTGTGCCATCGGCAATGCCTACCCCACCTTTGAAAATGGCCGCAAATATCTGGCTCCTGGTATGTTTGGCCCTTGCGGGTATGGATTTCCGGCCATCCTGGGAGCTAAAATCGCACAACCTGACACCCCGGTAATCGGTTTTGCCGGTGACGGTGCGTTTGGTATTTCCATGAATGAAATGGCTGCCTGTGGCCGTGATGGATGGCCTGCCATCACCATGATCATTTTCAGAAACTACCAATGGGGGGCAGAAAAACGCAACACCACCCTCTGGTATGATGACAACTTTGTGGGAACTGAACTGAACCCCGATGTGTCATATGCTGACGTGGCAAAGGCCTGCGGTGTTGAAGGGGTTCAGGCAACCTCCATGGCGGATCTGGCTCAAAAGCTCAATGCTGCCGTCAAGGCCCAGATGGAAGAAGGGAAAACCACGTTCATCGAGGTTTTGACCAACCAGGAACTCGGGGAACCCTTCCGCCGGGATGCCATGAAAAAACCCGTGCCTGTGGCTGGCATCAACCCGGCTGATATGCGTCCTCAGAAAGGTGCATAACCCCTGATTAACGTATGTAAAATCAAAAAGGTGACCTATGAAAGAAAAAACAGACTGGCTGGCCTATGATTTGGAAGAGATGGTAGCCGGAGACAAAAATGCCCTGTGGCATCACTTAAAAAACCATGCCTGTTTTAAAACCCAGGAACAGATGATCATTGTGGAAGGAAATGGGCTCATGGTCACAGATATCCGGGGAAAACAATTTCTCGACCTCACATCAGGCGGTGTCTGGAGTGTCATGGTCGGTTATGGCAGGGATTCCATTGCCGATGCCGTGTGCGAACAAATGAAAAAAATGCCTTACTTTGCCGGTAGTTTCGGCACGATTCCGGCCATCAAGTTTGCACAAAAGCTTCTTGAAAAACTGCCCAAACTCCACAAGGTGTATTTTTCCAACTCCGGTTCTGAAGCCAATGAAAAAGCCTTTAAAATTGTACGGCAGGCATCCAGAATCAGTCCGGCACGCAAGGGAAAGTACCGGATCATGTACCGGGACCGGGACTACCACGGGACCACCATCGGTGCCATGAGCGCCACAGGGCAGGCCCAGCGGAAACAGGATTTTGGCCCTTTTGTCGAAGGCTTTATTGAGTTTCCCCATTGTACCTGCTACCGGTGTCCCTATGACAAAACCTACGGGGAATGCGACATTGACTGTGCGAAAAAAGTGGAAGATATCATCCTCAAGGAAGGACCAGACACCATCGGCGCCATGATTGTTGAACCCATCACAGCGGGTGGCGGCATATTAAAACCTGTAAAAGAGTATTACCCGATCCTCCAAAAAATCTGCCGGAAATATGATATCTGGCTGATCATGGATGAAGTGGTATGCGGATTTGGCAGAACCGGCAAATTCTGGGGTCATGAACACTACGATGTGGATCCGGACATTGTAACCATGGCCAAGGGACTGGCCAGCTCCTATGAAGCATTGTCAGCAACCGCTGTGCGGCAGGAGATCTATGATCTGTTCCTGTGTGATCCGGCTGATCCGGACAACCGGCTCAACTATTTCCGGGACATCAGCACCTATGGCGGATGCACCGCCCCCATGACCGCCGCCCTTGAAAGCACCCGAATCATTGAGGAAGAAAACCTGGTGGAAAACAGCCGGGTGCAGGGGGCATATCTGCTGGAGAAACTCAATGAACTCCGGCGGTACGACTGCGTGGGTGATGTCCGTGGCCAGGGATTGTTCTGCGGAATCGAATATGTAACCGACAAAACAACCAAAGAACCGATCACTGAAGCCCAGATGGGTGCTTTAATGGGCAACCTGATGGCTGAAGGGGTGATCGCAGGAAGAACCAATTCAAGTTTTCACGGCCTGAACAACATCATGAATTTCGCCCCTTGCCTGATCATCACAAAAGAACAGGTGGACAAAGGTGTTGAGGCTGTTGCTAAAGCCATTGAAAAGACATTCAACTAACTAACCCAAATCAAGAAAAGGAAAAAAATCATGATAGTAGGAATTTTAAAAGAGATCAAGGTTGCGGAAAAAAGAGTCAGCATGACCCCAAGCGGTGTGATGGCTATGGTCCAGAACGGACACAGCATCCTGGTTGAAAAAAATGCAGGCACGAGTGCGGGATATTCTGACACCGACTATACAGCAGCCGGCGCAACAATCATGGAAACCCCTGCGCAAATCTTTGAAAAGGCGGACATGATCATGCATGTTAAAGAGCCACAGCCTTCGGAATATGACCTGATCAGAGAAGACCAGATCGTATTCACCTATCTGCACCTTGCTGCCGATGAGCAACAGACCCGTGCCCTCATCAAAAGCAGATCCATTGATATTGCTTATGAAACCATTGAAACTGACAGCGGTTCTTTGCCGCTTCTGGTTCCTATGAGCGAAGTCGCCGGCCGCATGGCAGCCCAGGAAGCTGCCAAATACCTTGAAATGCCCCAGGGCGGACAGGGTATTCTTTTGGGTGGCGTCACCGGTGTAGAGCCGGCAACCGTTGTTGTCATCGGCGGGGGTGTGGTCGGCATCAACGCAGCCAAGATGGCCTGCGGTTTAGGCGCCAAGGTCTATGTGCTGGATACCAATCTGAAGCGCCTGGCTTACCTGGATGATGTAATGCCGGCCAATTGTTTTCCCATCATGTCAAACCCGGGCATTCTCAAGGAGCTTGTCACCCGGGCCGATGTTGTCATCGGTGCGGTTCTTGTTGCAGGCGCCAAAGCCCCCCAGCTCCTCACCCGGGAGATGTTAAAAGGCATGAAAAAAGGTGCAGTGGTGGTTGATGTCGCCATTGACCAGGGCGGCTGTTTTGAAACATCAAAACCCACCACCCACGACAATCCCTGCTATGAGGTGGAGGGTGTTATTCACTATTGTGTCGCCAACATGCCCGGTGCTGTGGCAAAGACATCCACCATCGCGCTGACAAACGCGACCCTGCCCTATGCCATCCAGATAGCCAACAAAGGATGGAAAAAAGCGATGCAGGACAGCAGGGAAATCAAACGCGGCGCCAATGTCATTAAAGGCAAAGTAACATACCAGGCTGTCGCCCAGGCATTTGATCTTGACTATACACCGGTGGAAGAATTTCTTGACTGATACAGTTATACGACCGGATTGGCAGCTTGATTTGGAACCGGTATGGCTTTTAAATGGAGCCATAAAAAACAGATGCTGTCATCAATGACAGGCACAGGGAATACAACAATGGGAGAACCTCTCACCATCATATCTCTAAGGGAACAGGTATACACCTACCTGCGGCAGCAACTGAGCACCGGTGTCCTTGTGCCTGGTGCAACCATTAACATCGGTGAGATTGCCAACCAGCTTGGTATCAGCAAGACCCCGCTGAGGGATGCACTGATCCACCTTGAAGTGGAAGGATTTGTGACAATTCTTCCACGAAAAGGGGTCCGTGTGAACCGCCTTGAGCTCATTGATGTAAAACACGCATACAATGCCATTGGTGTTGTTGAATCATCCATTGTGCTCGATTGTTTCCAAAGGATCACCCCTGCCCATATTGACAAACTGGAAGCCTTAAACAAAATCATGATCACCGATATCACCAACGATGACTTCACCCGTCTGTTCACCACCAATCTTGAGTTTCACAATGTTTATATATCGTTATCAGGCAATACACTGTTCAAACAATTCATGCGGCCCATAAAGCACCGGCTCTATGATTTTCCACGGCAGAATTACCTGAAGGACTGGGAACTTAGAAATTGTGATGAACACCAGCAGTTCATCACTTTTTTGAAACAGGGCAAACCGGCGGAAGCAGCCTCCGTTTTAAAGGATGTCCACTGGTCTTTTGAATTTCAGCAAACCTTTATCAAAAAATTCTACAAGGTAAACGACGTTTCGGGCTGACGGATGTCCCAGCCCTGGTTTAATTGTGAGAGACCATTACAAATGATCATACTGGTTTTAAATGCTGGCAGTTCCTCTCTGAAATACCAACTGTTTGACATGGATACGTCCCAGGTCATGGCAGCCGGTGTTTTTGAACGTATCGGTGAAGCAAATGGTATTATAACCCACCGTCTTTACAGTAAAACCACAGAAACAAAAACGGTCTTTGAACAAAAAATCACGGATCATCGCCAGGCATTGGACTGTGTCACGGATTTGCTCACAGGGCCGGTGACAGGCGCTATTGAAACAATTTCCCAAATTGATGCTATTGGCCACCGGGTGGTCCAGGGCGGTGAAGCATTCAACCGTGCCACCCGTATCAATCCCCATGTCAAAAAAGCCATCCAGGAGAACAACCCGCTGGCCCCTCTCCACAACCCCCCGAATCTCACCGGCATTGAAGTGGCTGAAACCCTGTTCCCCGGGGTCCCCAATGTGGCTGTATTTGATACTGAATTTCACCAGAGCATGCCTCCCAGGGCATTCATGTACGCGCTTCCCTATGGGTATTACACAGACCTTAAAGTCCGGCGCTATGGATTTCATGGGACATCCCACAAATACGTTGCCATGGAGGCGGCCCGGTTGATGGACCGGGATATCAAGGACCTCAATCTGATTACCATTCATTTGGGAAACGGCTGCTCCATCAGCGCAGTCCAGGGCGGCCGCTGCATTGACACCTCCATGGGAATGACACCCCTTGCCGGCCTGATGATGGGAACTCGGACCGGGGATATGGATCCCGCCATTATCAGCTATCTGCTTGGCAGCACCGGCATGGACTTTGTAAAACTTGACGACATCCTGAACAGACACAGCGGCCTAAAGGGTATATGCGAAATGAACGATATGAGAGACATCCATGCGGCTGCCGCAAAAGGGGATGCCCGCGCCAGGCTGGCTACCGATATGTTCTGCTACCGAATCAAAAAATATATCGGATCCTATGCAGCTGCGCTTGGATGCCTGGATGCCGTCATTTTTACCGCCGGCATCGGGGAGAACGATGCCGTTGTCCGGGAAATAGTGCTTAAGGACCTGACGATACTTGGCATCAGGCTTGATACGGCAGTCAACCGGTCAAACCAGACCAGGCCCTTTCATATTCACGCGCCGGACAGCTGCGTGCAGGTCTGGGTCATCTCCACAAATGAAGAATTCCAGATCGCCAGAGAAACCCATAGCCTGCTGACCGCAGACAAAGAGCCTGAAAAAAACAGATTGAATACGCCTGGTAATGTGAACGGCTCTTCCAGGTTTTTTACATGAATACTTTGAATAAACCTGAATACAGAATGTTTTATAAAACATTGACAGCCAGAAGCGGGATGAATAAAATGACTCACCAAATAAACTCTGAAATATCGGAGATGAAATCAAACAGCCTGAATTCAGAAAAAAGCCGGTACATGGAAACACATCCATATACCGGTTTTTTTATATAAGGAAGAATCTTTTGGGCGTACTGGATCTTTCATACGCCTGCGTTAGGAGTTCATTTTAAACTTTTAGGAGGTATTATGAAGCGCTTTACAATTACTTTTTTAATGATTTTTCTGGCAACTGCAATGATGTTGCCTATGACAGCATCGGCAGGGAAAACCCTGAAAATTGGACTGGGTGATCCCATTGACTCGGACCAGGGGGTTCTTGGGCTCCGGTTCAAGGAAATCATTGAAAAAACCAGTGGTGGAAACTATAAGGTGGATATTTTCCCGGCAGGCCAACTTGGCGATGAGCAGAAAATGGTCAAGGATGCACGCAGGGGATCCATTGACGGGGCTGTAGTGGCTGTAAACAACATTACACCCTTTGCAAAATCAGTGGGCATCCTGACCCTCCCGTATCTCATGAAAAGCTTTGATGATGCTGTAAAAGCCACCACCGGTGAACTTGGTAACAAATGGAGAAAGGTTCTCATCGATGAAGCGGGTGTCCGTGTTCTGGGTTGGTCCTACTCCAACTTCCGGGTTCTGACAAACTCAAAAAAACCTGTCACCAAACTGGCAGACCTAAAGGGT
The DNA here is from genome assembly GCA_032250905.1 of Desulfotignum sp. Lineage (GTDB taxonomy): Bacteria > Desulfobacterota > Desulfobacteria > Desulfobacterales > Desulfobacteraceae > Desulfotignum. Next base: position 118,377 of record JAVVEQ010000003.1, read on the forward strand.
CTGAAAATCAGGGTGCCAAAAAATGCCATCATGATTGAAACCTGGAAAGCCCTTGGAGCAGAACCCATCCCCATGGCGTGGCCTGAAACTTTTACCGCCCTGCAGCAAAAAGTTGTGGACGGCCAGGACAATCCACACATCACCAATTACACCATGAAATTTTATGAGGTACAAGATTATACCTCAGAAGTTCACTACCTCTTTTCCTTGCAGCCTTTGGTGATTGGAGAAAAATTTTTCCAGTCCCTGTCAGCTGAAGACCAGGCCATGTTTACCCGTGCCGGTATTGAAGCCCAGCAGGCCAACCTCCTTTTCAGTCTCACAAACTCTGAAAAGGCCCGCCTGAACATGATCGCTGAAGGCGTCGAATATTTTGAAATCGAAGATGAAGATCAGTGGGCAAAGATCGCCATGGAAAGCGTATGGCCAAAATTTTACGATTCTGTGGGCGGAAAAACAGCCGTCGATGAGGTGGTAACGGCTCTCGGACAATAGTTTTTTTCAAGTTACAGAACCTGCCCGGTAATTCCGGGCAGGTTTTTAACCTAATACCAACCGGAGCCATTTTTTTATGCACGCAAAAAAAACACTGAAGTTTTTCGATAACCTTGAGAGCTATCTTTGTCAAATCCTGCTTGTTTTCTTTGTCTGCCTGCTCTTTTTGCAAATCATTCTCAGACTGGTTTTCGTCGCCTTTGACTGGCTGTCTCAATTTATCGAAGTTTTCAACAACTATCCCCTTCCGGCGTCTCTGGCCTGGGGAGAAGAGCTTTCCCGCTTTGCCTTTGTCTGGTTTGTTTTTTTAGGGGCAACCTATGCGGCTCGCCTTGCCGCCCATAACCGGGTGACCTTCCAGTTCAAGATATTTCCCAAAATCGTTGGTAACATCTCAACCCTGTTTTCCGATATTATCTGGATTGCCTTCAACTGCATTATGGTATATTACAGCATCAATGTCATCAAAGAGGGATTTCAGTATCCAGAGCACTCACCAACCCTTGACTGGCTCATGGCCTATGTGTTCATGATCTTTCCCATTGCCTTCACTCTCATGAGTCTGCGGATCATTCAGGTGAACATCATGAAATATGTTTTTCACATTGAAATTGCAGATGTTGACAAAGTAGACTTGAAAACGGGTGATGATGACAGCCCGGAAAGCGAGGTGATCCCATGAGTGTTACAGCGGTCATATTTATCACGTTTGCCGGTCTGTTGCTCATTGGCGCTCCCATCACACTTTCTCTGGGTGCAGCAGCCATGGGGGGCATGTTCTTCAGTGGAAAACCCATGGAAGGCCTTGTGGAAATCGCCTATACATCGGTCAACTCATTTCCCATCATGGCCCTGCCGGCATTTATTCTGTCAGGGGCACTCATGGAATGTGCCGGGATCTCCCGCCGGCTGGTTGCTGTGGCAGAAGCCATAGCCGGACCGTTTACCGGCGGCATGGCGACATCCACCATTCTTTCCTGCCTGTTTTTCGGCGCCATTTCAGGGTCTGGACCTGCCACCACCGCGGCTGTCGGTATGCTCATGATTCCAGCCATGATGCGTCACGGCTATCCCCGGGGATATGCCGGTGCGATCACCTCATCATCCGGAGGGCTTGGGGTTGTCATCCCCCCGAGCATCCCCATGGTCATTTACGGAGTTGCCGCTTCCCAGTCAATTGCAGATCTTTTCATCGCAGGATTCATCCCAGGCATCATGCTGGCCACCGGTCTCATGGCAATGAACTACGTCCGATCGCGCCAGAAAAAATTAAAGGGGGATGGGAAAAAACTGTCTGCCGGGAACCTGGTTAAAACCATGCGGGAAGGATTCTGGGCACTGCTGGCACCGTTCATCATCCTCGGCGGGATCTACACAGGTTTTTTCACACCCACTGAAGCGGCCATTGTCTCGATTTTTTATACCCTGTTTGTGGGTATTTTCATTTATCGGGAAATTAAAATAAAAGGTGTCATGGATGCTTTGGAAAGCACGACCTGGATCACTGGACGGGTACTGATCATCATGTTCACGGCCCTCGCCTTTGGCCAGCTGCTGACCATCAACAAGGTCCCGGATCTTATCGCCCAGGGTCTGCTGAACCTGACAGACAACCTGTACATGATATGGGCATTGATTATTTTCTTTCTTCTTTTCATGGGCATGTTCATGGAAACCCTGGCCACCATTATGCTGGTGACACCGGTTCTGCTGCCGGTAATGGTCTCCTTCGGTGTCGATCCGATCCATTTCGGGGTTGTGCTTGTCTGCTGCTGTGAAATCGGGTTTGCAACCCCGCCACTGGGTGAAAATATGTTCATCGCGTCAGGCGTGGCCCGAACTACCCTTGAGGATATTTCAATCAATGCCCTGCCTTTTGTATTCGTGGCCGTGCTGGTGGTATTTGTGATTGCTTATTTTCCAGCGTTGACATTGTGGCTGCCAAACGCCCTGGAAGCTGTTTTTCAATAATTGACTGACCCTTTGCGGCAACCGGTCAACAAACGGCTGCCGCACAGGGATTTGTTTTTTTGATAATAAACCTTGCCGTATGCCTCCTGCATATCCCGGCCAGATACCGAAGATCATTGCCTGATCCGCTTCCGGCAGGCGGTTGAACCAGTTCAGAGAGGCCACGTTGATGTGCGGGGAATACACGTGCCGGGTCAGGGTCATGTATTTCTGAATTTCATAGAATTTATACACCTCCATCACCCGGATCTTGAACCCCGATGTTTCGAGGCTTTTCAGGATCCCGTCTCCTTTTTGCAACACATGCGCCTCAGTTGTTTTCATGAATGGTCTTTTATTATATGATTCTGATAAAAAATGGTAGGTTTCAACCTGAAAAAAGGATATCCATGAATGTGACAGCTGCTTGTGTGATAATCGACCCGGTCCGGTGCACGGGCTGCGGTGCCTGTATCCCCGTATGTCCCACAGACATCATTTCCCTGGAAAACAACACGGCCCATGCCGCCCCGGACACGGCCACGGCAAGGTGCCTGGCCTGCGCTCACTGCATGGCGGCCTGCCCGGAAAGCGCCATCCATATCCCGTCACTGGATCCGGATCTGAAAGCGTTTTCCTGCTTTGATCTGAACCCGGCCTGGCTGGCCCCGGGCAATGGGATCGCCACATCGGACCTGGCCCGGCTCATCTGCTCCAGGCGGTCCTGCCGGAACTACAAACAAACGCCCGTGGAAAAAGAAACGTTCCATGACCTTATCCACCTGGCCGTGTTCGCCCCTTCCGGCACCAACTCCCAGGCCTGGACCTTTACCTGCCTGACATCCAGGTCCCAAGTCCTGGTTCTGGGAAACGCGATCAAGGATTTTTTCAAGGGGCTGAACAAAAAAGCGGAAAATCGCCTGCTGCGGAAAGCCCTGGCCCTTGTGGGCGCAAAAACACTGGACCGCTATTACAGAAATTATTATGAATCGGTCAAAACCGCCATCCACCAGATGGAGACGGAAAACCGGGACCGGCTCTTTCACGGCGCGCCTGCGGTCATTCTCATCGGATCGTCCCCGGGTGCTTCCTGCCCCAGGGAAGATGCCCTGCTGGCCGCCGGCAACATCCTGCTGGGGGCCCACACCATGGGACTTGGCACCTGCCTGATCGGGTATGTGGTGGCTCCCATGGCCGAAGACCGCTCCATTCAGAAAAAACTGGGAATCCCGGAATCGGAAACCATTCATGCCGCCGTGGCCTTAGGCTATCCCAAAGAAACCTACCAGCGCATCACCGGAAGAAAACGCCCGACGATCCGTATGATTTGATACACGAAAAATTTGCCGCAGAACACTTCGTCCCCTGTCATAACGTTTCTTCAAAGATTTTTCCGCTCAAAATACAGGTGTCGAGGGCAGAAAAATCAAAGATCCGATTCCGGCAGGAAAAAAGTTGAAACATCAAAAAAAATACGTATATTGAATTTTTTTAAAATTATTTGGAGATTGGAATTTCAATGATAGTCAGAAAACAGGACCATACCGCCGGAGGTGGCATGTTTACCGCCTGGAAAGGGTTCCCGTTATTTTTGATCATTGGGTTTTTTATTCTGGGACAGATTCCTGCCCCGGCCTTTTCCGGGGAAGCATTGACCTTTCCCCGGGCCCTGGAAATGATGGTTTCCCGGAACGAGTCTGTGTTAAGCGCTGCTTCCGAGGTGGAACAAAAGGAATACGAGGCAAAAGCCACCCGGGGATTGAATTTTCCCGAGGTGACACTCAGCGGCCGGTATGTCCGGATCGATGAATCCATTGACCTGGATCTGAATCCGATCAGAGACGTGATACTGGCTTTGCATCCGTCCGTCCCCCCGGCAGCGGTCCCTTTGTTTCATGAAACGGTTCAGGAAGAGTCCTTTTTCATGTCACAGCTGAACATCACCTGGCCGGTGTTCACCGGCGGAAAGATTTCCGCCGCCCAGAACGCGGCGGATGCCGGAATCCGCGAATCAGCGGCAAAACTCGACCAGACCAAAGACACCCTGACCTCGGAACTGGTCAAGTATTATTTTGCCGTCCGTCTGGCCGATCAGGTGTGTCAGATCCGCCAGGAGGTCGTGGATGCCTTGAACCTGCATGTGTTTCAGGCCCGGCGGCTGCAGGAGGAAGGGTTTATTGCCAGAACCGAGGTGCTTCATGCCCAGGTGGCACTGGCCCGGGCTGAAAGGGAACGCAAGGCATCACTGCGTGACCTGGATCTGGCAAAGATAGCGCTTGCCAACATTCTGGCTGCGGAAAAACCGGTGACCCCGGTCTCTCCGCTGTTCCTTCTGCCGTCCGTTGACCCGGAAGCCTCTTTTATCAGGCAGGCCCGGGATCACCATCCCGCCATCGCCCGGATCGAGGCCGTCAGGGACAAAGCCGGGGAAAACCTGAAGGCCGCCCGGTCTGAACGCTATCCCACGGTATATCTTTTCGGTACCAGGGAGCTCTACGAAAATGATTTGAACGAATATGCCCCGGCCTGGTCCGTCGGTGCCGGCATCAATTTCACAATTTTCGACGGGGGGGCCAGGGCCGGCAAGATTGCGGCGGCCCGTAAAATCGGGGACCAGGCTGAAATGATGACGCACAAAATTGCCCGGGACCTGGAAACCCTGGTGTCCTCACGCTACCAGGAAATGATGAAAGCCAGGGAGCAGTATGATTCCCTGCAGTCCTCAGTGGATCTTGCAAAAGAAAATATCCGCGCCAGGCGTCGTTCTTTTGAAGAAGGCCTGACCACCTCTCTGGATGTTGTCGATGCACAGCTTTCCCTGTCCGGGATCCGGGTGGAACGACTGCTGGCGGCTTACAACTTTGATGTTGCACTTGCCCGGCTTCTGGAAGCATGCGGCCGTGGAACGGAATTCCCCCGATACCTGGAGGGAAGCATGATGGAGGTAGAACTTTGAAACTTACGCGGACAATAGTGGAGCCGCTGATCGGTCTTCTCATCTTAATCGGTATCGTCTGGGGACTGACCCTGTACCTTCAGGAACCGGACGTTCAATTCATACAGGGTGAAGTCGAAGCCACCCAGGTCAATCTGGCGGTCAAAATCGCCGGGCGGGTGTCTGAGGTGTTTGTGAAAGAAGGGGAATCTGTTGAAAAGGGAACCAGCCTTCTGCAGCTTGACAGCCCGGAAATCACGGCCAGGCTCCGCCAGGTTTCTTCAGCCCGGGAAGCCGCATCCGCCCGGAAAGACAAGGCGGATGCCGGTGCCAGGAGCCAGGAAGTGGAAGCGGCCATGAATCTCTGGATTCAGGCCCGGGAAGCCGCAGAACTGGCTGATAAGACATACCGGCGCATCAACAGCCTGTATGCGGACGGCATTGTTCCGGGACAGCGGCAAGATGAGGCCGTAGCCCGGTGGAAAGCCGCTGAAGCCGCTGCGGCTGCGGCCCGTTCCCAATATGACATGGCGTTGGAAGGAACAAGGAAGGAGGACCGCCAGGCCGCTTCAGCCATGGTTGACCAGGCCCGGGGAGCAGTGACCGAAGTGGAAAGTTATCTGAATGAAACCCGGTTGAAAACGCCCTTGAGCGGGGAAGTGATCCACCTGCTGGCAGATCCCGGGGAGGTGGTCAATGCCGGCTACCCCGTGGTCACCATCCTGGACCTGGATGATATCTGGATCACCTTCAATATCAGGGAAGATAACCTGGCAGGAATGGGAATGGGCCGGGTGTTTCCAGTGTCGGTCCCCGCCCTGGGCGACAAAAAGTTTGAAGTGGCGATAAGCTATATTGCCCCGCGGGGTGAGTATGCCACCTGGAGATCTACCAGTGCATCCGGTGGATTCGATCTCAAGACGTTCGAAATCAGGGCCCGGCCCCTGGAAAGTATCAGAGGCCTGCGGCCGGGCATGAGCGTCCTGGTTTCCCGAAAGGACCTCCCCAATGCCCGGGAATAAGGGCCAAACCGGATTTCTGGCGGTATTTGCGCGGGAACTCTCTCATATCCGGCAGCACGCCCGATATCCCCTGGCCATGTTCGTGTTTCCATTGCTTTCGTTCATCCTGATCTGGGGCCTGTTTTCCGAGCCGTATCCCCGTGAACTTCCGATCGCCGTGGTTGACCTGGATCACTCAAAACTGTCCCGTTCCCTGACCCGGGCTGTAGACGCATCCCCCGTGATCCGGGTCGCCTTTAGGGCAGCCGATCCTGTTGAGGCAGAGAACCTGATGCTGGAGGGAGCCATCTATGCCTGGCTGCACATTCCCCAGTCACTGGAGAAAGATATCCTCGAAGGAAAGGGCGGGGAAGTCACAGGCTTCACCAACACCCAGATGCTGCTTCCGGGAAGCATTGTTTCAACCAGCCTCCAGGCAACGGTTTCTACCATATCCGCCGGCCTCAATGTCCGTTCCCGGATGCAGGGCGGAGCCATGCAGGAAGAGGCAATGGGTCTTTTAGACCCGGTAAGCATCGATCGCCATATCCTGTTCAATCCCCAACTCAACTACATGTACTTTCTTTCGGCCGCCCTGTGCCCCACCTTTCTCCAGATTTTTGTCCTGATGGTAACGGTGATGGCCCTGGGAAGCGAATTTAAAAACCGGACCACCGAACAATGGCTCAAGACCGCCGGGGGAAGTGTCTGGTGGGCGATCACCGGTAAGCTGGCCGCCTATCTTCTGTGTTTCAGCCTGGTGGGACTGATCATGCTGGCAGTCATACTTCCGGGTTTTGGCGTTCCTTTGCGGGGATCCGGTGCCGTCCTGATGGCCGGTACCCTGTTCCTGATCCTGGCCTACATGGCATACGCACTGATCCTGGTGTTTGTTTTCCCCAGCCTGCGCATGGCCCTGAGCGCGTCTTCTTTTCTTTCCGGCACTGCTTTCGCGTTTGTGGGTATCACCTTTCCGCTGGAGGGGATGCCGGCCCTGGGCAAAGCCTGGAGCAGTCTGCTTCCCCTGACCCATTACCTGCACCTGTTCCAGGAACAGACCCTCCGCCAGGTCCCGATATCCCTGTCTGTCCCTGATCTGTTGATCATGCTTGGATTCGTTGGCACAGGCTATTGTCTGATTCCTTTGTTCAAACGCCACATGACCGACAGCCGTTACTGGGGAAAAGCATGATCAGATACCTGTTTTGCAATATCTTCAGTGAACTGAACGCCATATTCAGGGACCCCGGGGTATTGATCATCATGGTCGGTGCCGTTGTATTCTACTCGTTTGTATATCCGCTGCCCTATTCCAGCGAGGTGTTGAAACAGGTGCCGCTGTCGATTGTTGACTATGATAATTCACCCTTGAGCCGGCAGCTGGTGAGAATGACCGATGCATCGGAATTGTTGCGGGTGGTTTCCCGGGACCCGGACATGGAATCGGCCCGCAAGAAAATTGAATCAGGCAAATCCAGCGGAATACTCCTCATACCGGCCGGATTAGAAGAAGATGTGCTCAAGGGCCGGAAAACTTACGTATCCGCCTATGTGGATGCCACGTACTTCCTGGTATACCGGCAGGCCATGACCGGACTTGTCAGGGCGGTCCGGACCCTGTCGGCCGGGATAGAAATCAGCCGTTTCAAGGCCGGGGGAGGGTCCCATGAAAAAGCCCTGATAGACCGGTCTCCCCTCAACCTGGAAAGCAGGTCCCTGTTCAACCCCCACATGGGCTATGCAACCTATATTGTCCCGGCGGTCCTGCTCCTGCTCCTCCAGCAGACCATGCTGATCGGCATCGGCATGCTTTCCGGTACGCGCCGGGAACACCTGCAGGAAAAAAAGGCCGTGATCCCGCTGCAGGGAGGCTTCCTGGTCAGAATCCTGGGTAGAACCATTGCCTGCATGGCCCTGTACCTGGTCCACATCTGTTTCTTTTACGCGGTCGTTTACCAGATCTGGGATTTTCCTTTACGGGCCGGAATCCTTGACATGTTTGTATTCCTGCTTCCGTTCCTGCTGTCGGTTGTCCTGATGGGGCAGTTCCTGGCAACCTTTTTCAAAAGCAGGGAATCATCCATCATCATGATTGTCTGGAGCTCAATGATTGCAGTTCTGATTTCCGGATTTTCATGGCCCGTGGAAACCATGCCTCACTGGATCAGGGTCATTTCCATGCTGCTGCCCAGCACCTGGGGGATTTCCGGCGGCCTTCGACTGGCCCAGATGGGTGCTTCTTTCAGCCATGTAATGAACGAGTGGCTCTGCATGTGGGGCCTGAGCTTTTTTTATCTGCTCCTGGCATGGATCTGTACCCGATTCATGCCGGAAATCCCTTAAACCGGGCGTATATGGGCAGAAACAGGAGTTTTCCGGTTCGTTGACATTCGTGCCCGGCATGAGACATGACAATGCCTTTGTCCACCTGTGGGTGTTCAGCCAGGAAAAGATGCAGGCTCTTGAGTCTTCCGGCAGGCCCGCTTTTTACTTCAATGGGAAAAACCGAGCCCTGGTGCACCGCCAGATAATCCACTTCCGCGTTGCTGCTTTTCCGGTTCCGGGCCCAGTAGAACAGTTTTTCGTTTTCAGAACCGCCGGCGGCCAGCAGTTCCTGACCCACCAGCTGCTCTGCCAGAGCACCTCTGTATATCAGGGACAGGTCTTTGTCCGCAAGGATTTCAGCCGGATCGATTCCGCACACATACTGCATCAGTCCCACGTCCAGAAACAGAGGTTTGATCCTTTTGGCGGACACATGCACATTCAAAGGCAGCCCGGCGGCACCGGCGGCAGTAACCGTCTGGACAATCAGCGCTTTTTCAAGAATATCCAGGGATGTTTTTGTTTTTTCGATCCGTTGATCCGGAGCCAGCCGGGTGTATTTGATCTGGCTTCCCACATGGCGGGGCAGAGACCGCATCAGATGATCCAGGCTGTCAACGTCGGCCCGCTTATTGTATTTGACAAGTGATTGCAGATAGGATTGAAAAATTTCTTCGTGAACCACGGTGCTCTGGACAAGAGATCCGGTCTGACGGTATCTTTCCACGGCTTCCGGCATTCCGCCGGTGACCAGATACCGCTTTAGCTGTTCGATGAGTCTGTTATGAATCGCCGGGCTGACCGGCACGGGTTCTTCATCAAACACATGCGGCAGTTTTTCCGCCAGAAGATGAAGATCCACAGCATTCAGAAATTCATAAAAGGTCATGGGCCGCATCCATTCAAACGACACCCGTCCCACCGGAAAAGAGATTTCGCCCAGGGTGAATTCCAGCATGGACCCCGCCGCAATGATATGCAGATCCGGCTGCTCTTCATAAAAATACCGCAGACTGAGCACGGCCCGGGGGCATTCCTGGATTTCGTCAAAAAACAGCAGGGTGGTGCCTGGTACAATCCGGGTGTTGAACCAGACCTCCAGTTCCATGATCAACCGGTCTGCGGACAGGTCCTGTTCAAAAATCTGGTGAATGGAGCGGTCCCGTTCAAAATCAATGGATAAAAAGGTGTCGAACCGGGTTCGTCCGAACCGGGTGACGGAATAGGTTTTACCCACCTGGCGGGCGCCCCGGATAATCAGTGGTTTTCTGAACCGGCTGGTCTTCCACTCTACGAGTTTTGCATCAATGGTTCGTTTCATGGCCTTAATTATACAGCCAGTATGTAATTATACAAGGTTAAAAATACATTATACATGTAATTTTACAATGATATCCGGGTTGCCCAGGCAAAAAAACAGCGGCAGGGAAAAACAAATTTCCCTGCCGCTGAATGAAGTTGATTCAAAGAACAAAAGCGATGCCGGACGTCAGCAGTTTTTCCACTCAGCCCGGCGTTTTTCCTCGAAACTGGCGATGCCTTCCAGGGTGTCTTCTGTTTTCATCAGGGTTTTGAGGAAATAGTTGGACACCAGGTCCACGCCCTGGGAGAAACTGGTGCCGATGTGGCGTTTCACGGCCCGCTTGTTGAGCCGGATGATCAGAGGCGAGGCCATGCAGATCTCCTTGACATAGGCTTCCACGACTTCCTTGAATTCATCGTCGTCCGCCACCTGGCTGACAAATCCCAGCTTGCGGGCCTGTTTGGCCTTGTAGGTTTTACCGGTGGTCAGCACTTCAATGGCTTTGGCCGGACCCACCAGTTCGGGCAGGCGCAGGGCCGCATACGGCGGGAAAAAGCCCAGCTTGATCTCGGGCTGGCCGAACTTGGCGTTCTTGCTGGCAATGATGATGTCGCAGGCAATGGCCAGTTCCATGCCTCCCCCTAAGCAGGCGCCATGGACCGCGCCGATTACCGGTATGTCGATCATGTTGATCAGCTCGAAAATCCGGTTGAACACCGCCACCATTTCATCCACCTGCTCGGGCTTGTGGTCGCCCACTTCCACGCCGGCACAGAAACTGGGGCCCTCGCCGTTGATCACCAGACATTTGAGAGTGTCATCGGCAGCAATGGCTTCGAGTTCCGCGTTCAGGTCCTTCATCATGGGGATGTTGAGTACATTGTGTTTGGGCCGGTTCAAGGTGATCCGGGCCACCTGGTCGTCCTTCTGGACGGTTAAAAACTCGGATGCTGACATATCTACCTCCTCTATCGTAATGCAGGTTTTTAGGGGTGCCGGTCCGGCATATGACAGGTATCATATACCGGACCGGTGCGTATGTCCATATCCCGGTGCCGGGATTATCCCCGGATGATTCTCGGGGTGATCAGGTGGTGCTGGGGACAGATGGATTTCGGGTTCTGGTAAGCGCAGCCGGCAAAGGCCTTGAGATAGTTTCTCAGTTCCTTCGTCTTTACCACCTCATCCACCATGCCGTATTTGGCGCAGTAGGCCGGTCTGGAATTGTCGTAATATTCCTTGGCCAGGGTGTTCATCTTTTCGATGATCGGCTCCAGGGGACGGCCGGCATCTTTTTCCTTGACCAGACGCCGGGAATAGCTGGCTGCGGCCGCGGTTTCACCGTGCATCACGTAGATTTCGGTGGTGGCGATACCCAGGGTGAAAGCATTGTGCCGGTTGGCTGTGGGGCCGCCCATGACATAGTGGGCTGCCGCCGTGCCTTTGCGCAGGGTGATCAGCATCATGGGAATGTCGGTCTGCTGGATGGAGTAGATCAGCGACTGGCCCAGGCCCAGGAGTTCGGCTTTTTCCGCGATATCCCCCACGTCGATGCCCGAGGTGTCCTGGAACCAGATCAAGGGAATCCGGTCCCTGCCGCACAGGGTGACGAACTCGTTCATTTTGATGAGTCCCCGGCGGTAAAGCTTGCCGCCGATACCCGGATAATCCGCGTATTCGGGATAGCCTTCACCCAGCCACCCCTGGTTGTTGCCGATGACGCCCACCAGGTATCCGTCCATCTTCACCAGGCCGGTGTAGATTTCCGGGCCGTAATCCGGTTTGTATTCCATGTGCTCGCTGCCGTCCACCAGACGGGAAAGAACCTGGCGGAAGTCATAGATCTGTTTCTGGTTGAACGGGATCAGGCGGGCCACATCCTCAGCCGAGAACGCCGGTTCCCTGGGCTCGGCCACCCGGAAGAACTTGGGATTGTAGGCCGGCATGTCTTTCATGTAATCCTTGAGCCCGTCCAGAACCCCTTTTTCCTCTTCATACACATACCGGAAAAAACCGGTGTGATCATGGTGAACTTCCACGGATCCCGGGGGTTTGCTCGTGTATTGTTTGGCGGCATCGATCAGCTGTTCTGCGCCTTCCAGGTCAAAGTAGCCTTTGGGGGACATGCCGCTTAAAATCCCGCCGCCGCCCACGGCGATGTTGCAGTTCTTGTGGGCGAACAGGATGGTGGGGCTGATGCCCTGGTATCCGCCGCCGGCCGGGTTGGTGCCGTAAATGCCGGCCAGGACCGGGATGCCCATCTGTTCCAGTTCGGCATGGCGGTAGAAGGTGGTGCCGGATCCCCTGCGGTTGGCATAAAATTTTTCCTGTTCCGTGAGTTTTACACCGGAGCAGTTCACCAGCCACACCAGAGGAATGTTCAGCCGTTTGGCCAGGTTGGTGGCCCGGAAGATATTTTCCGGCTGGCCGGGCAGCCAGGCACCGGCCATCACCTTGTTGTCAAACCCGATCACCACGGCCCATTTGCCGGAAATCTGCGCCAGGCCGTCAATGACATTGGTGGTGCCCTCTTCATTGTCTTCCGGGTTGAAAATGGTGTGCAGCGGATGCCAGGTGCCGGGATCCACCAGGTATTCCAGGCGCTGCCACACGGTCATGCTGCCCCGGGCATTTATTTTTTCAGTGGGCAGGCCCGCGTTTTTGACTTTTTCCACTTCCGCGTCAATACCGGCTTCCACCTCTTCAATCTGGGTGACGTTTTTTTCTGAACTTTTCATCTGCCCTTTGTTGATTTCCTTGCCAAAGGGGGGCATTTTTTCAAAATACTGTCGCATAAAAGACTCCTGAAGAAATTTTATTATTAGGGTTTCACCGGTATCGGCTTTTTAAAAGGCTGAATCCACCGGCAAATATACGCACTTGACTTTAAATTTTCCATTAAGTATAGATTTGAAAACAAATGTTTGCAACCGGGCAGTTGATAGACCGGTTGCCGTTTTTCAGACATGACGTCAACAACATGTTCAATCATGTAAACGAACCAAGCAAAGGAGATCTGAATGAGCACTGAGATTTTAGCCCCCATGCCCGGCACTATTGTCGAGATATCTGTCAAACCCGGTGATGCTGTTGAAGAAGGCCAGGAAATTCTGGTCCTGGAAGCCATGAAAATGGAAAATCCCATTGTGGCCACCGCGGACGGTACTATCAAGGAAGTGAACGTCAGCGTGGATGACAAAGTGGCCACCAACCAGGTGATGGTCGTGATCGAATAATTTTTTCCGGGGGTGTATCCCGTATTTTTATCGGGGGACACCCCCGGACGATGGTCAAAAATCCGTTGCGGTTTCATCTGAAACTTTTTGTTTGATTTAATTACAACTGCCTGAAAATCAAAGATCTTTCCTTTCCAATCTTGTTTCATAATATAAAACACTGTTCTATTGTCACGTAAGATAGAAAGAATGACAGGGGTTTGTCAAGTAATTTTTTAATCATAAATTTAATCAACTTTTTTCTTGACAAAAGGGGGTGTTTTTTGATTAGGTTACTCGTTATATGAAACGATGTTTTGAACTGTAAAACAAACCAACGGGCAGGGTCAGCTTCTGTGAGACAAAAAACGGCGCCGGCAAAACCAGCGGAAAACAAAAAACTCAATGCCATTGAGAAAGCCCTGGAGATCATGCTCAAATTCCAGGATGTCAACAAGGCCAGCTGGGGCATCCGGGAATTGTCTGCTGAACTGGGTTTCAGTCCGGCAACCGTCCAGCGGATCCTGAGCGTCCTGAAATCCTATGGATTTGTCCGCCAGGATGCCAGGACCCGGCAGTATTTTGTGGGCAACATCTTTTACCGGTTCCTGGAAAACCTGAATCATTCCAGCAACCTCACCGGCATCGGCCGGCAATTTCTGGAAGAACTGGCCCGGCAGACCCGTGAAACCGTGTATCTGAATGTGATTCAGGGGAATCTGCGGATCTGCATCGATTCCATTGAATCCACCAGCGTTCTCAAGGCGGGCATGCCGGTGGGCAACCAGTCGCCCCTGTATGCCGGGGCGTCTGCCAAATGCCTGCTGGCATTTTCCTCTGAGGCGTTTCAGCAGGAATACGTTGACGCGATTTCCCCGACTCCCATGACAGACAATACCATCGTGGACAAAGCCGCTCTGGCGTCGGAACTCAAAAAAATCGTGCTCAGGGGCTATGCGGTCAGCCTGGGGGAACGCACCCCGGGCATCGGCTCCGTGAGTGCGCCGGTCTTTGATTACCGGGGCCGGATTCTGGCCAGCCTGAGCCTGGCGGTTCCGGAAATACGGACCCGGGACAAAACGCATTTTTTCTATTGCATCACCGTTTTGATGGATGCGGCCCAGGCCTTTTCCCGGGCCATGGGCCAGTCCGTCAGCCATCATAACCCCATACCCCAACATGTATAAATTTTAAGGAGAAAACATGGATTTTACATTACCCAAGGATCTTCAGATGATCCAGAAAGAGATCAGAAATTTTGCCAAAAAACAGATCGAACCCTATGCGGATGAATGGGATGCCAACCACTATCTGCCCATCGAGGAAGCCATGCGACCCCTGGGACGGGACCTGGGATGTTTCGGTACCGTGATTCCGGAGGAGTACGGCGGAGAAGGCATGGACAATGGATTTCTGGCCGCCATGATCATTACCGAAGAGCTGGCCCGGGTGTCTTCTTCCCTGCGGGTCCAGGTGAACATGCAGGAACTGGGCTGCGGTTACACCATCTATAAATACGGCAACGAAGACGTGCGCAAAAAATACGTGGAAAAACTGTGCACGGCCGAATATATCGGCGGGTTCGGCATCACCGAGCCGGATGCGGGCTCCGATGTCATGGCCATGGTTTCCACGGCCGAAGACAAAGGGGATCACTGGCTGATCAACGGGTCCAAGACCTGGATTTCCAACGCCCACGTGGCGGACTGCCTGCTTTTCTATGCCTACACCGACAAATCCGCCGGCTCCAAAGGACTGTCCGCGTTTGTGATCGAGCCCAAGAACTTCCCCGGCATCAAGACCTCGGCCCTGGAAAAACTGGGCTCCCATTCCTCTCCCACAGGCGAGCTGTTCCTGGACAACGTCAAGGTGCCTAAAGAGAATCTTCTTGGCAAACCCGGTGACGGCGCCAAGATCGTATTTTCCTCTTTGAACCAGACCCGGCTGTCTGCGGCGGCCGGCGGTGTGGGTCTTGCCCAGGCCTGCCTGGACCAGGCCACCAAGTACTGCAGCGAAAGAAAACAGTTCGGCAAGAAAATCGGCGAATTCCAGATGAACCAGGACATGATCGCCCAGATGACTGCGGAAATCGAAGCGGCCCGCCTGGTGGTTTACAAGGCGGCCGTAGCCAAGGACAACGGCCAGCTCAACAACGGCCTGGACGTAGCCATGGCCAAATACCTGGCCGGTGAAATCGCCACCAAGGCGTCCAACTATGCCATGCGCATCATGGGGGCCTACGGCTACTCCACGGAATACCCGGTGGCCCGCTTTTACAGGGACGCCCCCACCTATTCCATGGTGGAAGGTTCGGCCAATATCTGTAAATGGATCATCGCCCTGGATCAGCTGGGCTTCCGGAAAGCCAACCGGTAAAGGAGGGCCCCATGGACCCCAGAGAAATTCCCAGAAAGACCGGGGAAACGGCCAAACTGTATTTTTCCACGGTCAAGGACGAGGACAAGCCCTACAACCTGTGGCGGTTCTTTGACAAGGACCTGGCCCGTGACATGTCGCTGTACATCACCGGCCAGATGTATGCCAGGGAGAAAATCCCCCACGCCACAAGGCAGCTGATCACGGTGGCGGCCCTGACCGTGCTGTCCAAACCTGAAGAACTGGCCCTGCACATCCATGCGGCCCTGAACGTGGGCTGCACCAGAGAGGAAATCGCCGAGGTGATTTTTCAGACCAGCATCTACGGCGGGGTGCCGGCGGCCAACACGGCCCTTTCCACCCTGAAGAAGGTGCTGGAAGAACGGGGCGAACTGGAATAGGAACGGCTGGAACCTTTCAATAGAGGCGGTTCAACAGGGTTAAACAGAAACTCTTCAACCGGAATTGTTCAGAAACATCGACCCATCCCGCAGCCCCCTCATCCAAACGGATGAGGGGGCTGCAGTCATTTCACGGAAGGGCGGTTATTTTTGATCCGGCACCGGTTTGTGCCGGATCATGGCGGCGGCCGCAACCGCGCAGACAATCAGACAGATGCCCACCACATAAAATGCCCAGGCGATACTGAACAGATCCACCAGTGCCCCCACCCCCATGGCCCCGATAAACACCCCTAAATTCATGGCCATGTTGAACACCCCCATCATGGATCCCTGGCCGAACTGCTTTCCTTCTGTGGCGGCCAGCGCCCCCATGGCCGGCCAGGAAATGGCCTCGCCCAGGCCGATCACCGCAAACAGCAGCAGCAGGGAAACAACGCCTTTAGCAAAGGGAACGCAGCACATACTGATGCCGATCAGGATGCTGCCGCCCAGCAACAGCCGGTTCTGATCCCGGGTGTCGGCCAGTTTGCCGAACGGCACCTGGAAGATGGCATTGACCAGGGTGCGGCAGGCAATGACCATGCCGATCTGGGAACCGCTGGCCCCCATCTGCTGCATCATCAGCAGGGGCAGAAAGGCAAACGTGGGGACCATGATGATCATGGTGGCCATGCGTGCCAGCAGAATGCCTCTCACCCGCCGGCTATGCATCATGTGCCGGAACAGGGCAAAGATGCGTACCGGTGCTTTTACGACCTCGGCCGGCTCCCGGCCCGGAAGGATGGTGATCACCAGGACGGCCGAGGCAAAACTGAGCCCCGACATGGCATAGAACCCCGCATTTTTTCCCATCAGATCCAGAAAAAAACCGCCCAGCAACGGTCCGGCACCGATGCCGGCAAAAATGGCAATGTTGAACCAGCCCAGGTATTTGCCCACATGGTCTTCCGCGGATTCGATAATATAGGCCATGGCAATGGGAAAAATCAGGGCCGACCCGGCCCCGTGGAAAAAACGGATCAGCACCAGCTGGATGACGGATCCGGCAATCGTGTACACATATCCGGTCAGCCCGAACATGATCAGCCCGGCAATCAGGAACCCTTTTTTACCGTGCCGGTCGGACAACGTGCCCACAAACGGCTGCAGCAGGCCGCCGCTCACCGCATAGGCGGCCATGATGATGCCTAAGGCAAAGCCGGTGGCCCCGAGTTCTTCCGCGTAAATAGGCAGAATAGGGGCAATGATGCCCATGCCCACAAAAACGATGAAGATGGCCGATAAAATGGTGAATAGAATCGATTTCTGCATGGCCTGTATTGTAACAGCCGCCGCCCGGTTCGTCCACAGCAATGACAGGGGCGGCGGCTGGATGAGAATCAGATCAGGCCGAAGGAAAAGTAGATAGGGTTACAAATTTAGTAAAATACTCCTACCAGCCAGGTTGCCAGCTGGGGGAACAGGGTCAGAGCAATCAGGCAGACAATCATGCAGAGGAAAAAAGGAATTATTCCCAGGAAGATGGCTCCCATGGACACATCCTCCGCCACACTGGAAATGGCAAACACATTGACTCCTATTGGCGGTGTGATCTGTCCCATTTCCATGATGATAACCGTGAGTACTCCAAACCAGATAGGATCAAAACCCAGGGCCAGTACTGTCGGGAAAATTGCCGGAAGGGTCAGTAAAATCATGGGGATGACATTCATCAGGCAACCGAGCAGGGCAAACAGCCCCATTATGCTGGCCAGCACCAGGTAGCGGTTCAGATCGTTTTGCGTTACCAGTTTGGCAAGTTCAAAGGGCAGCCTGCTGGCTGCCAGAAAATATCCCAGGATGCTGACACCAATGAGAATCATCAGCAGTCGGGCCGTAATGCTGACTGCCTGGTCGCAGGATCGGCTGATGGCTTGCCAGTTCAGGCGACCCCGCAGCGCCATGATGATGGTGGAACCTATGACGCCTATGCCGCCTCCCTCTGTCGGGCTGAATATGCCTGCAAGAATGCCGCCCAGAATGATTACAAACAGAACCAGCATTCCAATCACCCCCTTGAGGGACAATAATTTTTCCTTTAGTGAAAATGATTCACCCCTGGGTGCCAGGTCGGGCCGGACAAGTGCAATACACCAGATGCTGGCCATGAACATAAAGGTCAGAAGAATTCCGGGTACTATTCCTGCCACAAACAATTTGCCCACAGACTCTTCTGTCACCAGGGCATAAAAGATAAAACCGACACTGGGCGGTATGAGAATCCCCAGGGTCCCCCCGGCTGCAAGAGCTCCGCAGGCAAGGCCGGATGAATAGCGTTTGCGCTTCATCTCCGGCAGGGACACTGAACCCATGGTCACGGCTGTTGCCATAGAATCACCGCACACTGCCGCAAATCCTGAACAACCAGCAATGGCAGCCATGGCAAGGCCTCCGGGCAGCCGGCCCAGCCATTTGTTGGCAGTATCAAAAAGGTCCTGGCTGATTCCGGCTTCAGAAGCCAAGAGTCCCATGAAAATAAAAAGTGGGGCCACAGCCAGGATAAAACTTGCTGTGGTGGAATAGGGTGCCGTGCCTAAGGTCATGAGTGCCGGTGTAATGGAAAAGCTGATCACAGACAATCCCAGAAAACCGACAATGCTCATGGCAAAACCAATGGGCATGCCTGCAAGCAGCAGAATCATCATAAAGCCCATTCCCATTCCGCCAAGGCCCAGCCGACTGGGTTTGACCGGCAGGGTCCCGTACCAGAGCGGAAAAGAGAGCAGCAATACCGAAGCTGTAAGAGCCAGTAAAAGGCCGGTCCAGTTTTTTGTTTTCATCAGAATCGAAACCGCCCTGATTAATTTTATCAAAAGAACCAGGGTTAATGTCCCAAGCCCCAGGACTGCGATTCCCATGAAAAGGCTGACGGGAATTTGCAGCATTACACTGTATTCGCCGGCCTTCTTGACAGTGGCAAGGGCCATTCTAAAGGTCATCAGACCGAAAAAAAATGTACCGGTGATATTGTTGAACAGATCCAGTGAATCTTTTACCCGGGCTGAGAGCCGACTTGTTAGCAGTTCAATGGAAATATGTCCTTCTTTTCCATGTGTTGCCCCCAGGGCAAGGAAGACAATGACTACCATGAAAAATTCTTCAAGTTCAATGATTCCGGGCATTGATTTGTGCAGCACAAGGCGCGCAATAACATCCAGAAAAATGGGAATGGACATGATTCCCAGGGTAATGGCAGAAACAGCCATCATTGTCTTGGTAACAGGCGTTATCAGACGTTCCAATCCATTGGCAGTAATGTCCAGGGTGTTGTTTTTGTAATTACTGTTACAAGAGTTTGGACATGTCGGGCTCAAAAGGATCTTGTTCATTACATGCCTCCAAAGTCAGAAATTGCGGCAGTCAGGACAGGCCATGACTGCCGCAACATTGTGCAGTCGTTATTTAAAACAGGCTCCCGTTGTTTTGGCGTATTCTTTTCCCAGTCTGTAGGCATCCTCCATGATAGCTCTTGCATTTTTATGGCCCAGAGATTCCATCTCCCTGACCCACTCCTCCCGCAAAGAAGTGGTCGCATCAAGCCATTTGGCTTTTTCTTCTGCCTCCAGTGTATAGAAGGCATGTCCCTTTTCCTTCAACAGCCTTGAATCCTTTAATGCACCCTCATCAAGGGTCAGACCGCTACGGCTTGCCATCGATTCACCTGTGGTTTCGGTTAAAATCTGCTGTGCGGATTCTGGCAGGCTTTTCCAGACCTGGCGGCCGATTCCTGCCCAGAACGGGGTGACAAAGAGATCACAGACAGTGGTGTAGTTTACTGCCTCTGAAATCTTAAAGGATACAATCGGGGCCAGGGGACAGAGAATTCCGTCAGCCATGCCCCTCTCCAATGCCAGATATGAGTCGGTGGGAGGAATCATGATGGCATTGGCGTCCAATGCGTTGAGTATGCTGACAGAAGTCTTGTTCCAGGCTATGATTTTAAGCCCTTTAAGGTCTGCCAGGTTTTTTACCAGTTTTTTTGTTGTGTGAATCTGAAAGGTTGCGCTGACCCATTGCCAGAGAACCTTGATTTCACTCAGCTCTTTTTGCATTTCAGGGTATTTTTGATACAGATCCCAGACCACAAGAGAGCCGCATTCTGCGCTTGGAGCCATGCCGGGCAGCTCCATGACCGTGTACAATGGAAATTTTCCCGGATTTCGCGAAAAATCCATGCCCCCAAGTCCTATCATTCCGGAAACAGTGGAATCATATACATCAGGCAGGGACGCAAGGGTGTTGGGGTTGTAATAGATCAGTTTCAATTCCCCCCTGGTTTTTTCTGAGACCTGGCTGAACCAGGGCTGCCATGCATTGACCACTGTGGGGTGGGTGTTCATGTAAACCGTTGACATAGGCAGTTCCACCTGAGCCATTGCCAAAGAGCCGGGCATTAAAATTGCCGCACACACCAGGGCAAACCAGACTTTCATGCTTGTTTTTTTCATTTTTTTCCCCTTTTCATTTTACGTTTTATACTGCTTCATTCCTGTCCGCAGCGGACCTGTTTTTTTTAAAAAAATGACTATCCAGTATGTTTCACATTGCACCCGGACAGATGCCCGGCCGCAACTCCTTGTGAAGCCTCTATTCTGCTGTTGTCTGCAACAGTGGTATTGTTGGCTTGTATGAGATCTGTTTCCTTGCCTTAAGTGTGAAAATATTATGGACATAAAATGGAAACGCCGGTGTCAAATTTCTTGTCATTGATGATCAGCTTGATCTGGTATTTTCCTTTCAGACCCTGTTTGCTGATGTTGAGTTTCAGTTCCCGGTCATCGTCTTCCAGAAACGCGCCCGAGCACATGGCCAGATGCACGACCGCGGACGTGTTGAGAAAATAATGATGACTGTCGGCATCCCCGTCCAGGCAGATCATGGCCAGGGTGCCTCTTTCAAACCGGCCGTGAAACACCATGCGGTCTTCATCTTCTTCGATCACCACATTGTGCCAGGCATCGGGCTGTTCAAGCACTTCTTCAGCATCGGGCACGGTGTCAAATTCCGGCGTGACATCCAGTTGTCCCAGAAGCTGACCCGCACCGAACCGCACATTGTCTTTGTCATGGTAGATGGGCAGTTTTTCCGCCCGGTAGAAATTGCCTTCAGTTTCCAGTTCGTACAGTACCACCCCGTCTTTTTCCTCCACGGTCACGGACCTTAGCTCCACGGACGGGTCTTTGGAATCCAGAAACGCGCCCAGGCCGTCGTCTGCCCATCCGTCCTTGAATCCGATGCCCCCGGAATGGATCATGTAATGCCCGTCAGCATAATACTCCACATTGCAGATATAAGGAGAGAAAAATTCCTGGCCCCGCTCCCTGCCGTACTGCCACACCTGTTCGATTTCCATTTTTTCGGTGTCAATGCGGTATCTCACTCCTCTGGAGAAATTGTCCCGATTCCTGATATAATTGTCTTTATTCTTGGCCCGGTACTGGCCGTTGTCAAAGCACATCACATCCCCTTCCGGCGTGATCAGGGCCGCGTGCTGTTCGTACTGCCAGTCAAAATTCTCCACATCCCCCACCGGGGTGAAAAAATATTTTTCCACCATTTCTTCGGGCCATCCTTCAGGATCTCCAACGATCCAGTTGAGGTTGCCGGAGTCAAAATCGATGTTGACCACGGCATCCTGGTGACGGCCGGAAAAGGTCAGGGAATGGGTGGGCTTGTCATACCACACCGCGTTGTTGTGGAACCAGTCATGGGCATCCTGGGAACCGGAACCGGCCACATCCTGGGGCAGGAAGGTCTTGTAATCCCAGGTTTTGAGGATCTCACCGGTGTTGCGGTCAATGAGCACACACATGTCTTCCACCGTATCCCGGGTGAAATCCTGGGTCAGCACCAGCAGGTTGCCGTCCTCCATTTCAAAATGATCATGATGGTAGTTGCCGGGCAAACGGTATTCCTTGTAAATTTTGCCCAGCATATCCAGCTCGATCAGGCCGGTGGAATTGTAGGGCATACGGCAGAACCGGCTGGAACCGGTTAGAATATTGCCGTTGGCAGCCCGTTTGATATCAAACATGGTGTTTTCAGTGAGCATCCACCGAATATCGCCTTTGTAGTCGTAAGCCGTGGGCAGGTTTTTGCCGGCCGGGGTCAGAAACATGAAATTGTCTTTCAGATAATCGGCCGAAGTCATCACGTTCAGGCACCGGCACACATCCTCGGGCAGTTTTCCGGTCTGGATCGTGATCTGTTTGGATGTGCCGTCGGGCAAAGAAATGATCACCTGGTTGGCAAAATCCTCATACAGCCCCAGGACCGGGACCTTGTGAACCGTGTCCGCTGCAAAGGTGTGGGTCAGGTTTTCTCTTTTAAACCGTTTGCCGCACACGGTTACCGTGGGCGCGACCTTTTCCGCGGTTTTAAACATCACCAGCGCGCACAAAGGATTGATCAGGTAGGGGTTGTGAACGACAAACGGGTTGTCGATGGTGCAGGTGTGTTTTTCAAAATCCGCCAGAAATTGTTTTTCCGCTTTGGCCTGGCGGGTGATGAGATGGTCGTAGCTTTTAAAGGTCACTTTATTGCTCATGATCTCAGGTCTCCTTTTATCAGGAAAAAATATATATAATATCGGAACCCCTTGTTACGGCGGGGTTATAAAATCTCGTCAATGGCTTTGATGATGGCCGGTTTCTGCTGTAATCCCGCGATCCGGTTGAATTCCTCGCCGTCTTTTAAAAACAGCATGGTGGGAAATCCCTTCACGCCTAAGCGTTCCTTTAATTCCTTGTTTTCGTCAAAATCAATGGTAAAGATGGGAAATTCCGGTTTGAGCTTGTCAATGTCGCGCAGCACAAATGCCAGCATTTTGCAGGGACCGCAGGTCTTGGAATAGAATTCCACCATCATGGACCCGGATTTGTCCAGTTGGTCAAATCCGTTGGTATCCAGTTCCTGAATCATGGTTTCTCCTCGTATAAAGAATCACGGGTTGGGTTGTTATAATCAAGGCGTGGTCGTGCCTTTGAGTTTTTCCACATATTTGGCCGCATTGTTGGCGGCAATGGCACCGTCGGAACAGGCCGTCACGATCTGGCGCAGTTTTTTAACGGTCACATCCCCGGCCCCGTATATGCCCGAAACCGTTGTCTGCATGTCTTGGTTCACCTGGATGAATCCCATATCATCCAGGATGCCCAGGTGTCTGAAGGCCCCGGAGGTGGGTTCCAGGCCGATGTATTCAAACACCCCGTCGCAGTGGACATGGCGTTCTTTCTGATCTTCTTTTGTGGATTTGAACCGCACCCCGTCCAGCGCGTCTTCTCCGGTGAATTCAAGCACTTCCTGGTAGGGGTAAATGGTGACATTGGGCAGGGCCCGCAGCTGTTCGCACACCTTGGGATCGGCCGTGAGATCGAACATGGTGACAATGGTCAAAGAGTGGGTAATACCGGCCAGGTACAAAGATTCCTCCACCGCGGAGTTGCCGCCGCCGATCACCACCACATCCCTGTCCCGGTACTGGGCCCCGTCACAGATGGCACACCAGCTGATCCCGGACCCGGCAAACCGGTCCTCGCCGGAGATGCCCAATTTTCTTG
Source organism: Desulfotignum sp. (assembly GCA_032250905.1). Taxonomy (GTDB): domain Bacteria; phylum Desulfobacterota; class Desulfobacteria; order Desulfobacterales; family Desulfobacteraceae; genus Desulfotignum. The sequence goes on from JAVVEQ010000003.1 coordinate 141,979, forward strand.
GGATGGTGCCGGTGGCGATGATCACGGCATGGGTGAGAATTTCCGTGTCATCTTCTTCACAGACCAGAACTTTGGTGGTGCCGTAGTCAGTGATGCCGGTGATGGTTTTATAATCAAACGGCACCCCCAGTTTCTGGGTGTGTTCGTACATTTTCATGCTCAGCTCGGCCCCGTTGATTCGGCCGGTGCCGGTGTAGTTTTCGATTTCATTGGTGTTTACCATCTGGCCGCCCGGTGCCAGCTGATCCACGATCAGCACGGACATGTTGGCCCGGATGGCATAGATGGCAGCCGTCAGGCCGGCAGGACCGGCACCGATAATAACAATATCATATGGGGTCATGGTGTGTGTCCCTTTTTACGGGTTACAATTCTTTTGTCCCCTATAAAACAGGATTATTACAAACACATCCATGACGGCCGTCATGTTGCCGGTCGTTTTTTGAAAAAGGAGAAAAAAAGAGGTGAATTTAGATTTTCAGACTGCCGAATTCAATATTTTTGAGCGCCGCAGGATCATGAATCCGGATCTGGCCCCGCTGGGTGGTGATAATGCCCATGTCGCGCAGCTGTCCCATGGTCCTGAGGGTGGATTCCGGTGTGGTCCCGGCGATTTCCGAGACTTCCTGGCTGGTGAACAGCAGCGGGGTCCCGAATTTTTCGTACAGGGTGCTGAGCACCCGCAGAACCCGGTTTTCCACTTTTTTTTCCATGAGATCCAGGATCCGGGAGTTGGCGCTGTCCAGACCGATGCCGATCCACCGAAGGATATTGGGGACAAAGACCGGATGGTCAGCCGTAAAAGCCATAAAGACTTTGCCTTTGATGCGCAGGCACCGGGTGGGTCGGGCCGCCTCGGCTTCCAGGAACCGGCCGCAGTCCAGATACGGCCCCAGCAGGTTGTAGGGTTCGGCTCTTTTGACCAGCAGAAAAGTGATCCTCCGACCGCTTTCCGCACAGGCACTGACCCGCAGCAGCCCGGACATGACAAAAAACACCGGGTCCACGGTATCCCCGAGGGAGGAAACATGCGCGCCTTTGGGAAAATGCACCGCATCTCCGATGTCAAACAGCGCGTGAACGACATCGCTGGAAATGCCCCGGAAAAACGGGGCGGTATGGAAAAAATCTTTCTCGCTTTTTGTGAACTGTTCCATGATTTGTTATAAGCCGGGTGCCGGCAGGTGTCAACACCCGGAATGCCGATGACGCAAGGTCAATCCCTGCTTCGTCCGGGCGCACCTGGCCCATCACTTTTTGGTGCTGGTGGTGCCGATGTAGATGGCGCACAGGGCCAGCACCACCCCGGTCCAGGCCATGGCCGATGTTTCCCGGTTGAAGAACAGCACATCCCAGACAAAGGCCAGGGACGGCTGGAGCAGCAGTACCAGCCCGGCAACGGCAGCGGGAATTCTGGGCAGGGAATGCCCGATGAGAAACCAGCCCAGGGTCTGGCACATCAGGCCCAGTCCCGCCAGGGCGCTTAAGGTCTGGATATCCGGGATGGCAAAAGACTCCCCGTTGCGCACCATTTCCAGCCCCAGAAACAGGGCCGTGGCAAAAGACACGACCATGAGGGTGTACATGGCCGGCGGGCTGCCGGGCTCGGACTGCATCCGCCGGAACGCCATGAGAAATCCGGTGTAAAAAACGGCCGTGGCAATGCCGTAATAGATGCCCAGGCGAACGTCCGGGGACAGTTGCCCCCAGGGAGTCCCCACGATCAGAAACAGCCCGGCCATGGCCGGGGGTATGGAAAGGATCAACCGGACCGACGGTTTTTCACCATAGATCACGAATGCCACCGCCGGCACCATGAACACCTCGAAATTGCCCAGGATCGTGGCCAGGCCCGGCCCCACAAACTGGATACTGCGGTGCCAGGCATACAGGTCCAGGGCAAAGAACAGGCCGGTGAACAACGCCAGTTTCAGGAACCGCTTCCCATACCACCGCAGCTCGTTGCGGACCAGCAGGATCACCAGCAGAAAACATCCCCCGAAAAACACCCGGTAGAACGCGGATACCGTGGGGTTCACATGGGCCAGTTTGACAAAGACAGCGGAAAAGCTGATCATGACGGCGCCCAGGGTGGTGCGGATCAGGGCCTGGCGGAAAACAGCTGCAGGGTCTTGGGTCATGGGGTGCTCATTCCTTTTCAACACGAAGCCTGCCTTTAAAATAATAAATTACCAGGTTCTGGTATGGATTTTTCATCTGACCGGAAACGGATTATATTAATTTCAGTTTGACTTTGCCAAGAATATGAAAAATAATCTTTTCTTAAACAAAATTCAAGAATTGATTCATAAACCACCCTGGGGCACTGGTATGGAATACCGAAAAATCATTGCCGCGTTTGAAACCGAAAACCCGTCCCTGGCCGAAGAATTGATCTGTGACATGTTTTTTTCTTCCGGCATCAGGGGGGTGGTGTGTTGTCTGCCCCTGACGGAGCCGGACGAAGGGTTCGGCACCCCGACGCCGATGGTGCCCGGCGGCAACCGCATTGAAGGGTATCTGCCCGAAGCACCGGATACCGATCACATTCTGGCACAGCTCACCCGCCGGGCCGGGGAACTGTTACAGGACGGCATCCATGTGAATATCCAGACAGAAACCGTGGCGGACCAGGACTGGGCAGATGCCTGGAAACAGCACTTTCACGTGATACGCATCACCGACCGCATCGTGGTGAAACCGGCCTGGCAGCCCTTTGATCCGGAGCCGGGCGACCTGGTGATCCACCTGGACCCGGGCATGGCGTTCGGTACCGGCACCCATCCCTCCACCTGCATTTGCCTCAAGCAGATCCAGGCCGGTCTTACGCCCGGACAGACATTTCTGGATGTGGGGTGCGGGACGGGTATTCTTATGATCGCAGCGGCCGGACTGGGCGCATCCCGGGTGGTGGGAATTGACACGGATCCTGCGGCCGTGGCCGTGGCTGAAGAAAACCTGGAGAAAAACAAGGTGCCCCGGGACCGGTATCGCCTGTATGCCGGCACCCTGGACCAGATGGACCAGATGGATCAGACGGAATATGACCTGATTGCCGCCAATATCATTGCCCAGACCCTTGTGGCCATCATGGCGGATATCTGCAAACGGATGGCCCCGGGTGGCCGTGCCGTGCTTTCCGGGATCATCCGGGAGCGTCAGCAGGAGGTGGACGCCGCACTTCAACAGCATGGGCTGGTGATTCTGAACCGGGACACGGACGCAGAGTGGGTCACAATAACTGCGGGCCGGGAATTCCATTGACTGAGCTGCACATCAGACAGACCGGCACCGGCCCGGACTTTGTTTTTTCCGGGCGGATGGATGCCGACGGCATTGCAGAGATATGGGAACAGGCCTGCGACGGTATCGGCAGCCAGTCCGGTACGGCCCTGAACCTGGATTTGTCCGGAGTCACTTATTTTGACACGGCCGGTGCCGCCTTTCTGGTCCATCTGGACCGGATGGCCCGGGAACAGAACCTGGAACCGGTCCGCACGACCGGGCTGGACTCCGCCGGGTCCAGGCTGGTGGAACGGATTTCAGGGAATGCGCTCTCCGCCCCGGACCCGGTTGCCTCATCGGGCCGTATCCGGATGTTTGTGGCATCCCAGGGCCGGGGACTGGCCGAATTCCGGGATGATGTCAAAAACTATATTGCGTTTTTCGGGGAAATCTGCTGGTTTTTCGGCACCGGCCTGTTGCGCCCGGGCCGGATCCGGTGGGGTGAAACCCTGCGGGTGGCGGAACAGGCAGGGGTGAACGCACTGCCCATCGTGGCGCTGATCAGTTTTATCGTGGGCCTGGTCATGGCGTTCCAGTCCGCCATTCCCATGAAAATGTTCGGTGCGGAAATTTATGTGGCCAACCTGATCGGCCTGGCCATGGTGCGGGAACTCGGTCCGCTCATGACCGCCATCGTTCTGGCGGGGCGGTCCGCATCCGCGTTTGCCGCGGAAATCGGGACCATGAAAATCAATGAGGAGATCGATGCCCTGTCCATCATGGGACTGGAACCGGTGCGGTTCCTGATCCTGCCCCGGGTGATCGCCTCCACGCTGATGACCCCGCTGCTCACCGTGTTTGCCATCCTGGTGGGGATCCTGGGAGGGGCGGTGGTGATCCTGTCCATGGGACACCCGTTTTCCGCTTACTACAACCAGGTGGTGGGATTTGTGTCCTGGGGGGATTTTGTGGGCGGCATGATCAAATGTTTTGTGTTCGGGGTGCTCATTGCCGCCACCGGGTGCATCCGGGGATACCAGACCCGTCAGGGGCCTTCGGCTGTGGGCGAGGCCGCCACCCGGGCCGTGGTGTCGTCCATTATTCTCATTGCCGTGTTTGACGGTATTTTTTCAATTATTTACTATGTGTTGGATGTGTGAAAGAACCTATTATATCCGTTAAAAACCTGTATGCCGGGTATCACGGCCAGGCCATCATGGAGGATCTGAACTTTGACATCGGCAAAGGAGAGATCTTTGTGATCCTGGGCGGGTCCGGGTGCGGCAAGAGCACGGTGCTCAAGCACATGATCGGGTTGCTGCCGCCCATATCCGGCCAGGTGCTGATTCACGGTCAGGACATGGTTTCGGCCCGGGGCAAAGCCCGGATCCAGCTGCTGCGGCAGATCGGGGTGGCGTTTCAGAACGGGGCGCTGTTCGGTTCCATGACGGTGCTGGAGAACATCATGCTGCCGATGACTGCGTTCACGGCCCTGTCCGGGCCCGCCGCCAGAACCCTGGCCCTGGCCAAACTCGGCCTGGTGGATTTGACCCGTCACAGCCACCTTCTGCCGGGTGAGCTGAGCGGGGGGATGAAAAAACGGGCCGCCATTGCCAGGGCCATGGCCCTGGACCCGGGGGTCCTGTTTCTGGATGAACCGTCCGCCGGCCTGGATCCGCTGACCTCCGCCGAGCTGGACCTGCTCATCAAGGACCTGGCCCAGACCCTGGGCATCACATTTGTGATCGTCACCCATGAACTGGAAAGCATTCTCACCATTGCCGACAACACCATCATGCTGGAAAAAGAGGCCAGAGGGATCATTGCCACAGGCCATCCCAGAGACCTGAAAGCGAATCCCGCCAATGAATACGCGTACCGGTTTTTCAACCGGAACCCTGAAAAAGAGAAAAAAACATGACCCAAAATGCCAATTATTTCAAACTCGGCCTGTTCGTGATCCTTGCATTCTGCCTGGGCGTCGCGTTTCTCATCCTGTTCGGGGCCGGGGAATTTCTGAAAAAGGAGATCCTGGCTGAATCCTGTTTTGACGAATCGGTCCAGGGGCTGGATGTGGGATCTGAAGTGAAATACAAAGGGGTGCGCATCGGTACGGTCAAAGAAATCACCACGCCGGCCAAAGTCTATCAGGTGCCCTCCCGGTGCGTGCTGGTGGTGTTTTCCCTGGACCCGGAAGCGTTTCCCGCTGTCAATGACACGGATCCGGTCCAGGCCGTAAAAAACGCGGTCGACCAGGGGCTTACCGTATACCTGAGCTTCAAGGGCATCACCGGGGCGGCGTTTCTGGAAACCGATTACCTGCCGGGGACCGCCGATGACATGGATTTTACCTGGACGCCGGAAAATCTGTATATCCCGTCCCGGAAAAGCAGCATCAAGCGTCTGGGGGATGCCATGAACCTGATCCTGGAAAATCTCAACGAGATCAACGTACTGGGAATGGCCCGCAACCTGGAGGACCTGCTGGAATCATTGAACCGGAAAACCGCTGAATTCGATCTGGCCGGCATCTCCACCCAGACCACGGCCATGATGGTGGAAATTCAGAACACCGGCCGGATCTTGTCCGAAACCATTGATTCTCCGCAGTTCCGCCGGATGCTTCAGGATGCCGGAGGGTCTTTCAGCAGCATCCGGACCCTTGTGACCGATATCCAGGATCCGGTGACCCAGACCCTGGACGACCTGGGCCATGCCGCAGCCAGTGCCAGGACGTTGACCCGGGAGTTGGAAAACCGGACCAACACCCGGTTCACCGAGCTGTCCGAACAGGTGGACGGGCTCATGGAAACCCTGAACCGCACCATCGCCATGCTGGAGAACCTGGTCTGGCTCAACAGTGAAACCATCAACCGGACCATCAATAATTTTGAGCACACATCTGAAAACCTGAAGCAGATGAGTCTGGAACTCCGGCGGTACCCGGCCCGACTTCTATTGGAGCGGCCGCCCAAACCGCCGGAAGAACCTGTCGAGGGGGGGAAATGAAACAGATCCGGGTCTTCGGGGTGGTGATGGTTTGTGTGGGGGTGCTGGCGGGTTTTTTCCTGTCAGGGTGTTCCGGCATTGTCAGGGATTTTCCGGAAACCCGCCTGTTTGTCATTGAAACACCTGAACTCAACGAGGCGGTTGCCGCGTTTGAAACCGGCAAAGGACTGTTGATCCGGCAGTTTGATATTTCAGCTGAATTTGAAAGCAGTTTTTTTGTCTATAAAGTGTCCGACAACCGGTTTACCAGCGATTATTACAACAAATTCATGGTCTCCCCGGGCCGGATGATTTCAGACGTGGTCCAGGATGTGCTGGACAGTACGGTATTTTTCAGGCGGGTCCCGGTCAGCGAGCCGGACCGGATCGATTTCCGGTTGTCAGGAAAAATCACGGAGTTGTATGTCGATACTCAGAGTCCGGAACACCCCCGGGCCGTGATGGCGCTGCGGCTGTTGCTCGAGAAGCAGACCCCCGTCGGGTTCATGCCGGTGATCAATCAGGTCTACAGGGCCGAAGAACCCGCTTCCCGGAGGCCGGCCGACGAATTTGTCCGGGCCTGGAACCGTTGCCTGGAGCGGGTGGTCCGGCAGTTTCTCGCGGATGTGGATCTCCTGATTTAGCGGGGCAGGGCCACCGGGTCAGGCGGTCCCTGCTGCCGTTATTGCCAACCGGCGCATGCCGCGGCGGGGTCAGGCCGGCAAGGGAAATCCGCCGGGACCGATTTTCCAGGTACCGTCTTCCTTGACCACCGTGACCGTGGTTTCAAACTCATGTTCTTCGATCAGACCGAAAATATATCCCACAATCCGGTAAAGGGGGTTGATGCTGCGGACCATGACCGCTGAAAATTCAATGACCGCTTTATCTTCATCTTCTTCCACCACCCGGGTTTTCATGAGCAGGGGGCGCATTTTCAGGTAATCCATTTTCACGCCCCGCTGGGCCGCTTCCTGTTCCTGGAGCTGAAAATACAGGGTCACGCGGTTGATCTCGTTTTCATTGTACAGTGCTTCCCGGCTCAGGTAATGGGCCATGTCATTATCCAGCATGAAATAGTTGCGGGCAAATGTCTTGACCACCTCTTCCGGAGAATCGACGGACTCAGCCAGGACCACCGGGGCATGAAGGCACAGGGACAGGGTCAGAACGATCAGCAGCAACATCGATCTGAAGCAGTTTTTCATTGGTTGCGTCTCCTTTAATTGGTATGAATTCGGTTTGGGTCTGTTTTTACCGCTTTTTCATAGCAGAGAACCGGTCAATGTTCAACTGATTTCAACACCGGAAAAATTCCTTCGTGCTCTTCGTGCCCTTCGTGGTAAAAAAATGACGGATCTGGAGTCCCAAAGGCAACCGGATCACATCAGGGAATAGGGATCCACGTCGATGCCCAGGGAGAGGGTGCGGTTGCGTTTGAAATCCGGATGATCCAGCAGCGCCTGGACCAGGGACCGGAGTTCTCTAAACGAAGGGCTTTTGATCAGCAGCTGCCACCGGAACCGGGAGGAGATCCGCGGGATGGGGGCCTCGATGGGGCCCAGGATGTCGACGGACCGGGCGGTTTCCGGTGCCGCGTCTTTGATCTGCGCCAGAATCCCGGCCGCATGCAGTGCCGCCTGTTCCACTGTTTCTTTTTTCGGACCGGACAGTTTCACCAGGATGACGCGGGTGAACGGCGGATATTTCAGGGCCTTTCGAAACGGCATTTCCCGGTTGAAAAAAGCGGTATAGTCCTGGCGCCGGGCCGCCTCGATGGTGAAATGATCCGGGTTGTAGGTCTGCATGATCACGGTTCCGGGTGATTTGCCCCGGCCGGCCCGCCCCGCCACCTGGGCCAGCAGTTGAAAGGTCCGTTCCCCGGCCCGGAAATCCGGCAGGTTCATGGACAGGTCCGCGCAGATCACGCCCACCAGGGTGATGGCGGGAAAGTCATGGCCCTTGGCCAGCATCTGGGTTCCCACGATCAGATCCACGGTGCGGTTCCGGATGCTTTTGAGCAGAGCCAGGGCACTGCCTTTTTTTGCGGTGGAATCCTGGTCCATGCGGGCCAGCCGGGCATCGGGAAACATGGTTTTGAGCAGCGATTCGATTTTTTCCGTGCCGAACCCGTAATTTTTGACGGCTTTTTTGCCGCACGCCGGGCATGCCGTGGATTCCGGGAGGCAGAACCCGCACAAATGACATTTGTACAGGTGCGCACCTAAATGCAGGGTCATGGTGATATCGCAGTGCCGGCACTGCAGGGGCTGGTTACAGGCGCTGCACGCCGGAAACGAGGCAAAACCGCGGCGGTTCAGGAAGATCAGGGCCTGGTTGCCCGCTTCCAGGCAGCGCCGGATGGCCCGTGCCAGTTCCGGGGTGATGATCCGGTCCATGGGCGGGGCATCGGCATATTTTTTCAGGTCCACCAGGGTGATCTCCGGCAGGCGGCGGTCGTTCACCCGGTGATGAAGATCCAGCTGTTGAAACCGTCCGGTCGTAACGTTGTGAGAGGTCTGCACCGACGGGGTGGCCGATCCCAGCACCACCGGGCAGGCGCACATGCGGGCCCGGACCACGGCCAGGTCCCGGGCGTTGTACCGCAGGCCGCTTTCCTGTTTGTAGGATCCGTCATGCTCCTCATCCACGATGATGATGCCGATATTGTCAAACGGTGCGAAAATAGCGGATCGTGCCCCGATGACAATGGACACCTTGCCGGTGGCGATGTTGTGCCACTGGTCCAGGCGTTCCCCCTGGGAGAGCATGGAGTGGATCACGGCGATCTGTTCACCGAACCGTGCCCGGAACCGGCGCTCGGTCTGGGAGATCAGGGCGATCTCCGGTACCAGGACGATGGCGGATTTCCCCCGGTCCACGGCATCGGCCACCAGGCGCAGGTAGACCTCGGTTTTGCCGGATCCGGTCACGCCGGACAGAAGATAGGGCACAAACCCCTGATCCAGGTGCGCAAGGACCGTGTTCACCGCGACCGCCTGTTCCTGTGTCAGTTCCGGCGGGGTGTCGGGTTCCACGGGATCGCCGAACGGGTCCCGGCACACCCGGCGTTCGGTGAGGGTGATCAGGCCGTCGGCCTCCAGCAGTTTGACCAGCCTCGGGGCCGTGGGGACCTGTCCCCGCAGGGCCGTCAGGGAGATCTCTTTTTTCTGGTGGACAATGGACAGGATCTGCTGCCGTTTCAGTGACAGTTTCCTGTCCGGGTCGGGCTGTTTTCTGCCGGGGGAAACGAATTTTTCCAGGCGCGCGGATGCAGCTTCCTTTTTCAGCACCGCCTCGACCGACACCCACCCGCTGTCCTGCATTTTTTTGAGCAGGGACCGCAGGGCCGGGGAATCGACGGTATTGAACAACTGCTTTCTGCTGATCCCCTGCCGGGTGTCCGCAAGGCTCAGGATGCGGGATTCCAGCGGGGACAGGGCCGGATTTTCCAGGGCGGTGCGGCCTGTCTCCGTGATCAGGACCTGGGCCACGTCCCGGCGGTCCAGCCCGGCCGGCAGCGCCGCTTTGATGGTTTCTCCCAAAGGATGGATATAGTAATCAGCCACCCACCTGAAAAAAGGAATTTCATTTTCCGGGAACAACGGGTCGTCATCCAGGACATCCAGGATTTTTTTGGCGGTATAGTCCCCGCTGTCTTTGCGGCCGCCCAGGATGTATCCGGTAATCCGCCGCCGGCCGAAAGGCACCAGCACCCTCATGCCCGGGCGGCACGTGTCAGACAGGTACTCCGGCACTGCATAAACAAAGCTGTGGTGCACCGGCAGGGTCACTGCCACATCCATGAATGGCCATTGCGTCATGGACCTATTGTGCACAAAAAAACAATTATTGCAATATCTCATCCATTGGTCTTGACTCGATACACGGATTCTACTAATTAAAACAGAACTTGTCTTCATCCATACCCAACCATATTTGATAAAGGAGATATTTATGGCTGTTTTTGTGGGGGATCATCCCCTCATCAAGCATAAACTGGGACTGATGCGTAAAAAAGATGTTTCCACCAAGGATTTCAGGGAATTGTCCTCCGAGGTGGCACGGCTTCTGACCTATGAAGCCACCAAACACCTGGACACGGAAAAAAAGATGGTGGAAGGCTGGGCCGGTCCGGTGGAAATCGAAGGGATCAAGGGAAAGAAAATCACCATCGTACCGATTCTTCGGGCCGGCCTGGGCATGATGGACGGGGTCCTGGACCTGATCCCGTCGGCCAAGGTGAGCGTGGTGGGGTTTTACCGGAACGAAGAGACGCTGAAGCCGGTGCAGTATTATGTGAAGACCGCCTCCGCCATGGAGGAGCGCATCGCGTTGATCCTGGATCCCATGCTGGCCACAGGCGGTACCCTGATCGCCACCATCGATCTGCTCAAGAAAGCCGGGTGCACAAAAATCATGGGCCTGTTCCTGGTGGCGGCCCCTGAAGGCATTGCCGCAGTCACTGAAAAACATCCGGATGTGGACATCTACACCGCCGCCGTGGATGACCGCCTCAACGAGGTGGGCTATATTCTGCCGGGACTGGGCGATGCCGGAGACAAAATTTTCGGAACCAAATAATTACCCCCTTAAACCCCTTTTAAAGAAAGAGAGAGAAAAAAACCTATGTCTGTATCCAGTTCTTCTTCCACGGAATATCGTTTTCAAGTCAAGGATTGTTTTCTGGGGGCCCAGATGCTGTTTGTGGCGTTCGGGGCCCTGGTCCTGGTGCCGCTGCTCACGGGTCTGGATCCCAATGTCGCCCTGTTCACCGCCGGTCTGGGCACCCTGGTGTTCCAGCTGATCACAAAAGGCAAAGTACCGGTGTTTCTGGCCTCTTCCTTTGCATTTATCGCTCCCATCATTTACGGGGTCCAGACCTGGGGGGTTGCGGGAACCATGTGCGGCCTGGCCGCCGCCGGTCTGGTGTACATCGTTTTGAGCCTGCTGGTGCGGTGGCAGGGCGGGGATGCCATCCGGCGGGTCCTGCCCCCGGTGGTCACCGGACCGGTCATCATGGTGATCGGGCTCATCCTGGCCCCGGTGGCCGTGCACATGACCATGGGTAAAACCGGGGACGGCGCCATGGTGCTGTTTCCCCAGACCTCTGCCATGGTTGTGGGGCTGGCCGCCCTGGCCACCACGATTCTGGTGTCCATCCTGGGCAAAGGGATCCTGCGGTTGATCCCGATTCTGTGCGGTATCGCCGTGGGCTATGTCCTGGCGTTGTTTTTCGGGTTCGTGGATTTTTCTCCCCTGTTCACGGCCGCCTGGTTCTCCATGCCCGCGTTCACGTTCCCGGAATGGAACCTGGCGGCGGTGTTTTATATCGTGCCCATTGCCATTGCCCCGGCCATCGAGCATTTCGGGGATGTGGTGGCTGTATCCGGCGTGACCGGTAAAGACTATCTCAAGGACCCGGGCATCAAGAACACCATGCTCGGGGACGGCATAGCCACCAGTATCGCCTCGATGCTGGGCGGACCGCCCAACACCACCTATTCCGAGGTCACCGGTGCCGTGGCCCTGACCAAGGTGTTCAACCCGGCCATCATGACCTGGGCCGCCATCGCCGCCATACTCCTGGCCTTTGTGGGCAAGCTGGGGGCGTTACTCCAGACCATTCCCACCCCGGTCATGGGCGGCATCATGCTGCTCTTGTTCGGTGCCATCATGGTGGTGGGTCTCAACACCCTGGTGAGATCCGGGGATGACCTCCTGGAAGCCAGAAATCTGGCCATTGTGGCCCTGATCCTGATCTTCGGCATCGGGGGCATGAGTTTTTCCGCGGGCCAGTTCCAGCTCCAGGGCATCGGCCTGGCCGGTATTCTGGGCGTGTTTCTCAACCTGGTGCTGCCCCAGTCCCGCAACAAAACCCAATGACAAAACCGATTCATTACGGGTGGGTGACCGGCCTGACCCTGAAACCACCGGGGGCTTCGGCCGGTTAATTCGAAGAAAACACCTGGTCGATAAATTCCCGGTCATCCATGTCATGTACCTGATCGGCCAGGCAGGACAACTCAAGGTGGCTGTCCTGCCTGGTCGGGTCGGGCCGGCGGACATGATATTGACGGAACCGCCAGAATGAGGCGGCCACGCCCGCGTATTCGATAAATATTTTCAACTGTTTTTTCTCGGTATGGGTCAACGGGCAGCCCTGCTGATAGCCGGTGATCAGAGATGCGATCCGTGCCATGGAAAGCCGCTGCTCCCGGATGCAGCACCCGATGGCGCACATGCCGATGTCATAGAGTTTGTAATAGTGGCAGGCCTCTTCAAAATCCAGTACCGCCACCAGGATGTCATCGTTGAACACCAGGTTGTCCCAGAAAAGATCCCCGTGGATCAGGCCTTTTTCCATGGCCGGGTCCAGAGCGGACTGCAGAAAACCGATTTTCTGCCGCAGCCAGTCCACATACGGGTGGTTCAGCCGCATCTCAAATATCTGTGAAAAGGTGCTCATGCCGTAGGGAAACTGCTGCGGCACATCCGGGGGCGGATCCAGGCGGTGCAGGTCCGCCAGGATCTTCCCCACCTGAAACAGCTTGGAAAAAGACAGATCCTCCCTCACATGGCCCGGCAGGAATTCCTTGATGTAAACCGGCCGGTCGTCATGCATGATAAACGCCCTGCCGGACCTGGCCGGGATCACCTTTGGGGTGGGGATCCCCTTTTTGACCAGGTACGCCACCACCCGGGTCAGGCAATCGATTTCCCGGGCATTTTTTTCATCACAGACCGTCAATGTGTAGGTACCGGACAAGGTGGTGATCTTCATGCTGGAATTGGCCAGACCGCCATCCAGGGGTGTCATGTCCGTCAATATCCCCAGGTCGTAAAAGGACAGCAGGGATGCAATGGTATCAGGGGTCAACCGGGTATACTCTGCCATGGTCGCTTCTCCTTAAGTGGTTTGTTCCATGGCCCGGACCAAAGCCGATGCCAGGTGTTGACGGTCACAGATCCGAAGGTGCCGGCACTGGGTGCGCATCTGTTCCAGGGAGGGATGAACCGCCTGATCCGGCAGTTCCTGGGTGTCCAGGGCCCGGGTGATGATGTCCGGGAACTTGGCCGGGTGGGCCGTTGCCAGGCAGACCATCCGGGTATGGGCCGGGTAGCAGGATGACACACTCCGGGCGGCGGCCACGGCCACGGCCCCGTGGGGATCCAGCAGATAGGGCACATCAGCGGTGAATGCCTGCCGGATCGTGGCCAGGGTGTCGTCATCTGACACGGTCTTTGCAAGAAATCCGTTCTGCACCGCGCGATCCATTTCTTGGGCCACCCGGACCCGGCCATCGGTCTTGAACCGGGTCATCCAGTCGGTAATTTTTCCGGGATCACATCCTCCCAGATAGTACAGGAACCGCCAGAAGTTATAGGGCACCACAATATCGATGGCCGAAGACACGGTCCGGCGCAGGGGCCTTTTTTCAAACACCCCGGTGGTCAGGGCCGTGGAAAGGGCGTTGTTGACATTGTTGGCACAGATAAATCCGGTGACCGGCAGCCCCATGGCCCGGGCCAGGTATCCGGCAAACAGGTTGCCGAAGGCACCGGAGGGAACAGAAAACACCACCGGGTCTCCGAGGGTGTCACAGGCCCTGAAATAGCCGTAAAAATAATGAATGGCCTGCACCATGACCCGACACCAGTTGATGGAGTTCACACTGGACAGCCGGAGCCGCTCCTTTAACTGCTGATCCGCAAACAGGGCCGCCACCACCAGGTCCAGGTCATCGCCTCCATCCGGGCAGTTTTCCACTGCCACCGGATGGATGTTGCCGGCCGAAAGCGTGGTCATCTGCAGTTCCTGCTCCCGGGAGATCATGCCTTTCGGGTACAGGGGCCAGCAGTCGATGGTGGGCCGTCCGGCGGCGGCATGGGCGGCGGCCGGCCCGGTGTCCCCGGTGGTGGCCAGGACAATGGAGACCCGCTCCCCCCGTTTCTGCAGCAGATAATCCATGGTCCGGATCAGAAATCCCATGGCAATATCCTTGAACGAAAGGGTGGGACCATGGAACAGCTCCATGACCATCCATGAGGGGTCCCCGTTCAGGGGCACCAGGTCCACCACCCGGCCCCGGTCGAACGGTGAAAAACTGTCGGCCACCAGCCGGGCTAGGTCCTGTTCCGGGATCACCGACGGATCGATGAACAGGGACAGGATGGCCGCTGCCAGGTCCGGGTAATCCATTCGGGACAGCTCGGCCAGGCGGTCCATGGACAGCGTGGGAACGGTCTCGGGCACAAACAGCCCCCCGTCTGCGGCAAAGCCCTGGAGCACGGCTTCATCAAAGGGCTGGGGCAAAACCCCGCCCCGGGTACTGACATACGATATCATGGCTGAAACTTTCCTGGTTGTTTTTCAGATTCGAACAGTTTGAACAGCGCCTGGGTGCCGTCGTTTTCACATCCCATATCCGCCAGGCGTTCGTACATCGTCCTGGCCAGGGCCAGGCCCGGAGTGTCCAGTCCCAGGTCTTTTGACGAATCCTCGGCAATGGCCATGTCCTTGATAAAATGCTTGACATAGAATCCCGGGGCAAAATCTTTTTTGAGCATGCGCGGACCCAGGTTGTTGAGGGACCAGGAACCCGCCGCGCCCTGTCCGATGGAAGCCAGCACGGCTTCCGGATCCAGGCCGGCTCTTTTTGAATAGGCCAGGGCTTCACACACCGACACCATGCCCGCCGCAATGGCGATCTGGTTGGCCATTTTGGTATGCTGGCCCGCACCGGCCGGCCCCTGGTACACAATGTTTTGGCCCATGACCTGCAGCAGGGGAAGCGCCCTGTCAAAGGCGGCTCTATCGCCGCCCGCCATGATGGACAACGTGGCGTTCCTGGCGCCCAGGTCCCCGCCCGAGACGGGTGCATCCAGCACTTG
Organism: Desulfotignum sp.; assembly: GCA_032250905.1. Taxonomy (GTDB): domain Bacteria; phylum Desulfobacterota; class Desulfobacteria; order Desulfobacterales; family Desulfobacteraceae; genus Desulfotignum. Next base: position 157,087 of record JAVVEQ010000003.1, read on the forward strand.
AATGTTGTTTTTTTCCCCCTGTTGCGCCAGCGATCGGGCCAGGGCCGGTTCCGACGTGGTCATGTCAATGGCCAGAGTGCCGGGTGCGGCGTTCTCCAGGATGCCGTCCGGATCCATGTAGATCCGGGCCACATCCTGGGGATACCCCACAATGGATATGATCACGTCCGAGTTTCCTGCCAGGTCTTTGACGGATCCGGCCCACACCGCACCCTTTTCCACCAGGTCGTCTGCTTTGGAACGGGTCCGGTTGTAGAGGCAGAGGTCATAGCCGCTGTCCAGGATGTGGCCGGCCATGCTGTGTCCCATGACCCCCAGTCCGATGAAGCCGATCCGTGTTTTGCCGGGTGAAATCTCCATTTTGGTCTCCTTGTCATACTGATATTGAATGTGACGTGACTTCTTTATACGGGTTTTTCCGCGTGACTGTAAAGGGTATTTCAGTCTTGACCGTCAGAAGTGCCTGTCACAGGGGCGGCATTTAAAGGGAAGGCCGCTTTTTAAGGGTTTCCCGGGTCAGGCAGTACAGGAGCGCAATGCCGGTCAAACAGGCGGCGCACACATGAAAGGCCAGGTGAAACGCCGGCAGGGTCAACGAGGCCCCTGGAAAGAACCGGGTCATCACATGGCCCATGCCCTGGAGAAACACGGCCACCCCGGCCATGGTGAAAAAATTGATGCCGGTCATGGCCAGGCCGGCATTGGCACGGGGCACCTGTTCCTTGATATGCGCATACATCACCTGTCCGGACCCGGATGCCAGGCCGAATGAAAAAAACAGCAGATACACGATCCACTCCCCGGTGTCCGGCGTCAGCTGGTTCATGCCCAGCAGCAGCCCCACCATGCAGAAAATGCCGGGAATGATGATTTTTTTCCGGGATTCCACCAGGGAATCGGACAGCCACCCGCACACAGGACATCCCACAATCAGGCCGATGCTCATGAGAAACAGGATATTGCCGGCCGTGACCGCGGGCAGTTCCAGCACGTGGATGAGAAACGGCCCGGCCCACAGGGCCTGAACAGCGGCATAGATGCCGTACCGGCAGAACGTGGCAAAAGAGATGATCCAGTAATCCCTGCGGTGGAACAGGTCCCATGCCCGGGTCAGGGTCTGGGACACCCGGGGCCGGATATCTGTGTCATCCCCGGTATCGGTCGTACCTGTCCCCCCGGCCCGTTCCCGGATCATCGCCAGAAACACCACTGCCAGGAACAGGGTGAATCCGGCAATGATCAAAAAGCTGTGCCGCCACCCCACCCACCCGACCAGAAGCACCAGGGGCGTGGCTGCCGCGATGTTCCCCAAAGTCCCCAAAGACACCACCATGGCGGACAATGTGGCGAACTGCCGGGGTTCAAACCACAGGGTGAGCAGCTTGAGCGACCCCATGAAATTGCAGGCCATGCCGATGCCTAAGAGCACCCGGCCGAAGGTCAGCCAGGCCGGGCTGGTGCCCAGAGCAAAGATCACCGCCCCGGCCACCGACACCAGGGTGAGTCCGGCCATCGCGGTTTTGGGACCCACCGTGTCCAGGAAAATCCCCACCGGGATCTGCATGAGTGCGAACGCATAGAAAAACGCGGCCGATATCCGGCTCAGATCCAGGGCGTTCAATCCCATCTCCTGCATCAGATCCGGGGAGATCACCGCCACCGAGGACCGGTAGAACTGGGACATGGCAAACATCACCGCGGCCAGAATGACACCGGTGAAAAGGTAAATACGAGACTGGTTCATATTCTTGGCCAGACTATTTCATAGAATAGGCTTTGTCATGAGGCCCGACAGTTAAAAATATTATGGCATTGTCAGGAAGATCGTCACAAAAACAATATTCGCATTGGGGTATCTGGATGCATTCCTCGCAGATCACAAATATGACCCGAAAGTTTCTGTCTACACGGATACTTCGACACCCTTTTAAATTCAGCTTTCCGCTTTTGTCTGAAAGAAATTCTGTATGAAAGTAGGGATCAGCAATGACCCGTTCGACGCCACGCCGGATCTGTTTTTTTAAGGATTGATATCGTTTGAGATTTTTGAAAAACTGTTTGTCATATTTTGCAAGATACTCTTGTTCATCAGTCATCCCATACCTCTTCATGGGAAAGAAGTTCGATCTTGTCGTTTTTACTGCGGTGAGAAATTTCTTGTAAGTCTTTGTATAGAGGCATTTCGGGATCTAAATAAAAAACATTTGTATTCTGTCTGGCGATATTCAATAGTTCTTCCCGAATAATTTTTCGGATTAATGGTTCCAAAATCTGCTGAAGTTCATCAGGATCAACCATTCGGTTTTGTGAGATAGCCATTTTCCCTCCTGTTTTTAAACGTATCATACATACATACATTATATTCACACGCTCAGTGGATGTAAAGTGAAATACATCATTACTCCAGGGATGGAGAGTCCTGTATTTTAAGGTATTATAAGATGTCCGCTTGGTTTACAAAGCAAGACAGACATAGTAATAAACCGGAATAAAAAATTTTCGGATAACATAAAGGGTAAAATACCATGAAACAGATCGATTTGAGAAGCGACACCGTGACCCGGCCTTCCCAGGAAATGCTGGAGGCTATGATCACCGCCCATGTGGGGGATGATGTCTACGGCGAAGATCCCACGGTGAACCGGCTGGAGCAGACTGCCGCCGCGGTCACCGGCATGGAGGCGGCCCTGTTCTGCGCCTCTGGCACCCAGACCAACCTGGTGGCCCTCTTGAGCCACTGCCAGCGGGGGGAGGAATATATCGTGGGCCAGACCGCCCACACCTACAAATACGAAGCCGGCGGGGGTGCGGTCCTGGGCAGCATCCAGCCCCAGCCCCTGGATTTTTCTTCGGACGGCACCCTGGACCTGGGCAGGGTGGAACAGGTCATCAAGCCGGATGATTTCCACTTTGCCCGGACCCGTCTTTTCTGCCTGGAAAATACCCAGGCCGGCAAGGTGCTGCCCATGGCGTATCTCAAGGATGCCCGGAGCTTAGCGGACCGCCATGGCCTGGGCTTTCATCTGGACGGGGCAAGGGTGTTCAATGCCGCAGTCAAGCTCGGCATCGACGTCAAAGAGATCACCACGTTGTTTG
>JAVVEQ010000040.1:0-32490 GCA_032250905.1 Desulfotignum sp.
GTCCGTGTATTTTTTCAGGTCCTGCCGGGCAAATTCCAGGGTCAGTTCCGCCAGGTCCAGGTCGCTTCGGGCCTGGTTCTCCACCACGGCCAGGCTTTCCGTGGCATTGACAAAGGCCGCTTCCGCATTCTGGACCTTGATTTCCTGATCGATTTTGGCATCCATCAATGTACTGGCATCCAGTTCCACCAGCAGGTCCCCCTTTTTCACCTGGGTACCTTCGGGGATCAAATATAAAATAGAGGTCTTGCCTTCCACCTCGTTTTTGATGATCAGCTGTTCTCTGGCCTTAATGGTACCGGATTCAATGACATCAATGGTCAACGGACCGGACCGCACCACGTAGACAGCCTCCTGAGACAAGGGTTCCGGTTCACTGGAAAACCCATGCCATAGCGCCAGTGACAGTCCCCCCAGAACCACGATCACCACTCCCCACATCATCCGTTTTCCGCCTGGCATTAAAACGATCCTTTTGATAAATATTCTTCCCATACGCCGGTATCCGTCACCGTGAGCACCCCCATGTCCCGCTGAATCTCCAGCTCCGCGATCCGGTAATCCACCCTTGCCGCAGTCAGACTGTTCTGAGCGTTCAGCAGCGCATCCTGGGCTTCCAGCAGATCCCGTGTCTCTGCCCGGCCCGCCTCCATGAACAGAGAGATGCTTCTCACACGGTTCTCTGCCAGGGCCACGGCCTGGGCCTGGATAACCAGAGTTTTCCGGGCCTCGAACAATTCCCTTAACCGGTTGCGTATCTCGTTCTTCAGGGTATCTTCCAGTTTCTGGACTTCCCGGACTGCCTGTTCAAGTTGAATGAACCGGTTGCGGTAGGTCACGGCTTCAGCGGTTCTTTCAAACGGAAGATCCAGGGTGAGTAACGCAGAGAACACCCCTTTGTCCAAACGAAGTCTGGCATTGTCCAGGTCTGATGTGGTAATGGTTCGACGCTCCCCCACAGACGCAGACCCCAGAAATGTCAGTTCAGCCCCTAATGCATCTGCCGCCACCACCACCGCCCTTTGTGCATCAAACACTTTTTTCTGGGCAATCTGCAAATCCAGCCGCCGTTCCAAAGCCAGAGAAATGGCTTTTTGCTCTGACAGTTCCAGCGGACCGGGATGGTCCTGAAGCGGATCCATATCCTCCAGTTCCTTCATCTCCAAGAGAGGCGCCGTATCCAGCCGGATATCGGCATCCGGCGGCAGCCCCAGCAGTATTTTGAAGGCATCCATCTGTTTTTTGAAAAATTCCTGGGCAGAAAGCCACCGCTGCCTTGCCTCCAGCTGGGTCTGTACGGATTGGCCCACCTCGATCTCCTTGAGACGGCCTGCATCACCCAGGCGACGGCTGCGGCGGGTCAGGGCCTCGCGGCGGGTATAATCATTTCTGGCATTGTCAACGGTATCCATTTGTTTCAATAAGTTCAGATATTGACTGCCCACAGCCACGGCAAAGGTTTTTTTGAACCGCTCAAATTCCAGTATGGCATACACCAGATTCTGTTCTGCCTGACGAAGATTTTCTGTGACTATATGCCGGCCTGATCCCCGCAGCAGCGGAATGGACAGACTGGCATCCCCGGCAATACCCACCGAAGAATTGCCGCCGCTGAACAAAAGGGTGGCCAGATCCACTGCCAGAGACGTCGTCAATGCAGCACCCCCCTCAAACTGGCGTTCAACGCTCATGGCCCCGCTGGACCGGGTGCCTTTCTGTTCCGGATCCGTGGACAGATCTGCGCTGAAAAGCTGTTGCACCTGTCCAATAAACCGATTCCTGAAAACATCCTGTTCCAGGTACAGTGCCAGGGCCGCCTGGAAAACGGCCTCTTTTCTGGTTTGATACTCAAAGCTGTTTCCGGCACCGATTTCCAGGGCCTGAAACAGGGAAAGCGTCATCGGGGATGGTTGTTTTTCCCGGCCCGTGTCTTTGTCTGACCGCGGATTCGGGAAACCGGGTTCCGGCCAATAGGGAATCTCCGGGAGCCGTCCCGTACCCAGTGATGCCGGCCCGGCAACCGGCAACGACAGCTCTTCCAGCAAACGCCGCCGAAGGGTATCTTCAGGTTTTTCAATGCTGAATGGCGTTTCAGTTTCAAGCACCTGTGTCCGTGACTGCGTCACAAGCTGGTGGACGTTTGTATCCACCTGCCGACGGAACGCTTCCGGGGTCCGGCATCCCCCGGTCAACCCAAGCACGAGGATCCAGGCTGCCAGAATTAATTTGGTATGAACAGACAGCGAAAAAGTCAACGGCACCCGTCCAGTCATTTTCCTTGGTTACAGATCAGAACACCGAATTTACCATATTCAAGCCAGGTTTGGAAAGAGTTACTGACATTCGTTCAGCGGTTTGGATTTCATTCGGATTTCCCAAGCAGTTCCAGGATCACTGGGACGGCCGGAGGGATCCGGCTGCTGGACCGGATCAGATTCCGAATCATGGAAAAATGGGTGCCTGGGACCCGGACCAAAGGCACATTATCGAGCCGTGTGGCATTCACAGATACCAGGCCGTCGCCCAGCATCTCTTTCATTTCACACTCCTTCTGCGAAAAGAAAATCATGCCGGCAATGATCTCTATCTCCACATCCGCCGGAAGCGGCCGCTGATTCAACACTGTCAGGAACCGGCTGCCCGGCAGCAGCTCGACGCCGGCTGCGCCGGTACCGTCCAGAAGACAGTGGAGCCAGTGCGCACCCGGTACAAACAGATAATAGATCTGGTCCCTGATCTCAGTGACAATGCGAAAACGGGCCAGATGTGACCCCTGGTTCGGGGTTCCCAACAGAATCAGCTGTTTGACTGCCGGCACTTTACCGGCAGCCCTGGCACCCGGATAATCCAGTTCCGGACACGTGAGCATGTCACGGGTTACAAGCCCGCCCATGGAATGGGCGACAATGGAGACCGGATCCGGGTCTTCACGTGCAAGGGCCTGTACCTGGTCGAAAAAAAACCGGGAAGATGCCTGAATGGCCTGATCGTTGGGATAAGACATGATAAACACCTGGTATTGGTTTTTCTGAAGAACCGGAGCCAGATCATTCCAGATGATGCCCGGGTCATCCAGGCCGTGAACCAGGATGACCCGACCCTTTGAATGTTGATTTTCAGCTCCGTTAAAACCCTGAAATGGCTGAATACCCAGCCGTTCTGCCAGATTTCTGGCTGCCTGGGGAAAATATTCCTGAACAGCCAGGTGAATTTCATGCCTAAGATGCGCCTCGTTCGGCAGAATCACCCGACGGCCCGACTGAAACAAAACTACCAGCAAAACCAGGCAAATACTGATGGTCCACCATTTATGCCGTCTGTAAAATGTTATTGTCTGAACCCTTTGTATCTGTTAGCATACCGTATAACTGTTTACACCAGAATACATCAGGAAACCCATGAACACCACCCCCAAAAAAAAGAAAATCGGCATTGTCACCGGAGGCGGTGACTGCCCCGGACTGAATGCGGTCATTCGGGCCATTGTCAAGGCTGCTGCCCTGCAGGGATGGGAGAGCATCGGTATCCACGGCGGCTACGACGGGTTGCTGCCCCCCATGAAAACCCGGCCCCTGTCTATCAAGGATATGGACGGATTGCTGGTTCGGGGCGGCACGATTCTGGGCACGGCCAGCAGTGGAGCGTTTTCCGCCAAAACCGGACAGGGAAAGGCCCGCCGGATTGATCCTGCTGTTCTGGCCCGGGCCAAAGCCAATTTTGATCATGAACAGTTGTCCGCCCTGGTGGCCATCGGTGGGGACGGCACCCTGACCGTTGCATTGCAGATGCATGAAGCGGGATGGCCTGTGGTGGGGGTTCCCAAAACGATCGACAACGACCTGGATGCAACACTCATGACTTTCGGATTTGACACAGCCGTTTCCTGCGCCGTGGATGCCCTGGACCGGCTCCACAGCACCGCCCAGAGTCATAACCGGGTCATGGTCCTGGAAGTCATGGGTCGATATGCGGGCTGGATCGCCGCCCAGGCCGGCCTGGCCGGCGGGGCGGATGTCATTCTCATCCCTGAAATTCTGTTTAATTACGATGCCGTATGCCGCAAAATCAACGCCCGTGAAGCAGAAGGAAAACAGTTCACCATCGTGATAGTGGCGGAAGGTGCCAGAACCGCCGGCCAGGAGTATATTTCCAGATCTTCGAATGACGCGGACCGTGAAATCCGTCTGGGCGGTATCGGGCAACAGGTGACCAGAGAAATTCAGACCCGAACCGGCAAGGAATCCCGATGCGTGGTGCTGGGTCATCTGCAGCGGGGCGGCACGCCCACGCAGTTCGACCGCCAGTTGTGCACCCGGTTCGGGGTATATGCGGTTCAGATGATTACCAGAAAACAGTTCGGCATGATGGCGGCTTTGACCGGAACGGGAATTGCACCGGTCCTGCTGGCGGATGCCGTAGACCGGATCCGCACCGTGCCCGAAGACGGGGAACTGGTTATGACCGCCCGGGCCCTGGGTATCAGCTTTGGGGACGGTTAACTGTTTCGGCAACGCGTTAAGGAACGATCCAGACCGCGCAATCCGATACCTGTGAGATAATCTGCCGGGACACCGATCCCATGAAAAAGGATTTGTTGATACCGCGCCGGCCGATAACCAGGGTATTGAATTTATTTTTTTCCGCATAGGCCAGCACATCCAGCCCGATGCGACGGGAGCCTTTCAGGGTGTGAATCTCAATCTGATCCTTTGACAACCCCATCTGCTCGAACCGCTCCATGGCTTTGGGGTAAAACTGATCCACACAGGCACGGTCCTTCTTTTCGATGATCCGGACAAATTCCGGATCCGCCTCCAGGTCGATTTCACAATAGTTCTGGGCCGTGTTGGTCACATGGATCAGGGTAACATGGATCTCTTTATTCTCCGACACCATGAACCCCACATGATCCACCGCTCTCAAGGCATCTTCAGATCCGTCAATGGCCACCAGAATCTTGGCAGGCGGATCCTGCCTGACATCCTTGCTTACCATCCACACGGGAATCACCTGGGACCGCTCAAGAATAGCCTCGGAAACACTGGTGTCAAAAAACTTCTGAATCCCTGACACGCCCCGCCGGCCCACTACAATCGCATCCATCATTTTTTTCTGGGCATACTCGATCACATCCTGAGCCAGACCCAATTGTCTGGGCCGGGTCAGCAACTGGATACGGTCTTCCGGAAATCCGGCATCCGTCATTTCCGATTTGAGCTGATCCAGGATTTTCATGGACGCAGCCTCATTTTTTTTCAAAGCCTTGTTCATCTGCGCACGGATATGCATGTCTCTGGCAGCTTCTTCCTTCAGATACAGGGAAACCGGTGCCTGCACATGAAAAAGCACACAGTGCAGCTTTTTGATAAAACTGGAGGTCTGCGCCGCATATCTGACCGCCTGTAATGACGTCCGGGTTTCATCCACGGGGATAAGAATCTGTTTTTCCATGCTGAATTCCTTTTTTCGGAAAAGATACGTTACCATACCCTTGTAAAGGGCCCCGGGTCAAGTCCGGAATATCACCGGTTTTTTCTTGCCACAGCCGGCAGATGTGATATGTTACCGGATTGAATTCATTTTTTACAGGAACCGATCCCATGCTGCTGAAAATAAATCCGGACAATCCCCAGGAAAGACTGATTTCCCGGGTCGTGGAAATCCTTGAAAAAGGTGGCATTATCGCCTATCCCACAGATACCTTTTATGGTATCGGCTGTGATATCATGAACAAGAAAGCCATTGAACAGGTATATGCCATCAAACAGCGCGATCCGAAAAAACCGTTCAGTTTCATCTGTCCGGATCTGAAAGATATCTCCACCTATGCCAAGGTGTCCAATATCGCCTACCGGAACATGAAACGCCTGCTGCCGGGACCGTATACCTTTGTACTGCCGGGATCCAGAATGGTTCCCAAAATAATGCTCACCAACCGGAAAACAGCCGGTATCCGGGTACCGGACAACAAAATCGCTCTGGCACTGGCTCAGGGTCTGGGCAACCCCATCATCTCCACATCCGCCACCGATCCCAAAGGGACCGTTTTCCAGGATCCATCACTGCTTCATGATTATTTCGGTCCCCGCCTGGATGTCGTCATCGATGGGGGACCTGTTCCCGGAACTGCATCATCCGTGATCTCCCTAATGGATGATATACCGGAGATTATCCGTCACGGTGCCGGAAATATCGATGTCTTTGAATAAGGTCTCTGTCATTTTCCGCAAAATGGATATGGGGGTGTCTTTCGGATACACCGGCACAGGATCCTCATCCATGTCTGCCTGTTCCGCAGCCCAGGCCACGGCATCTTCCAGATTCCCCATGCGGTCGATCAGGCTCAGATTCAGGGCGGTCTGTCCGGTATAAACCCTGCCATCCGCCAGTTTGGCCATTGCCTCGTCAGACATATTCCGGGCCTGAGCCATATCGGATACAAACTGCTGATGAAGTTCATCTACCATCTGCTGAAGCAATTGTTTTTCATTTTTTTCAAGTTCCCGAAATGGGGACGCCAGGTCCTTGAACTCCCCGCTTTTGATTACCACAGGAGAAATACCGATTTTCTTCACCAGTTCCGTCAGATTGATTTGCTGCATGATCACGCCGATACTGCCGGTAATGGTTCCCGGGTTGGCGACAATAGCCTGGGCCCCGGCCGCGACATAGTACCCGCCGGACGCCGCCACCGATCCCATGGATGCCACCATGGTCTTGACAGGCCGGGTCTTCATCAATTCACGGAAAATTTCCTGGGACGGGCCCACCCCGCCACCGGGACTGTCCACCCGGATCACGATGGCTTTGATAGCATCATCATCCCGGAATGTTTTGATATTTTCAATGACCTGCCTGGAAGAAACAATCGGACCGGTTACCTCAACAATGCCGATATTGCCTTCATGTCCCTGAAACGTAACGGCTGAGGTGAGCACCGTGCGGGAAATGGAAAAAACCACCAGCATACCGCCCACACAGACGACTGTCGTACAGACCGCCAGCATCAGCAGAAAAAACAGGACTGGATGACGTCGGGAAAACATGAATCAATCCTCCTTTTCAAATCATACTTATTGTTCATACGCAAAGGGCCGGGTAAAAGATTTTACCCGGCCCTTTGCCATTTTTTTCCAACTGGTATTTCAGAATGAAAACAGCGGCGTTTTACTTGTCTTTTTTGTTTTCCTGAGTCTTGTTGGCTTCGATCTGCTCCTGGATGTTGCTGCGCAGAATTTCTCCAAAAGAAGACGTGGCCGGTTTCATGTTCTTTGCAAATTCTTCCAGAAATCTGTCATCATCATCATCTTCCAGCCGCTTGATGGAAAGACCGATGCGGCGTTCATCCGAGTTTATATTCATGACCTTGGCGGTGATGCTGTCGCCCACCTGATAGTGGTCTTTGGGGCTTTTGACATTTTCCTTGCTGATTTCCGACACATGTACCAGGCCTTCAATACCTTCTTCCAGTTCCACAAACACGCCGAAGTCCGTGAGATTGGTGATAACTCCTGAGATTTCCGTGCCCACTTCATACCGCTGTGCAACGGTTTCCCACGGATCGGCCTGGGTCTGCTTGATTCCCAGAGAAAACCGTTCATTGGCCTTGTCGATATCCAGAACCACGGCCTGAATGGTATCTCCTTTTTTGTAAACCTCAGACGGGTGCTTGATCCGTTTGGTCCATGAAATATCAGAAATATGCACCAGGCCGTCGATATCATCATCTATGCCGATGAAGAGACCGAATTCTGTGATATTCTTGATTTTGCCTTCGATGATGGTGCCCACCGGATATTTCTGGGAAATCACTTCCCAGGGATTTTCCTGGGTCTGTTTAATCCCTAAGGAAATCCGCCGGTTGTCCGGTTTGAGATCCAGAACCACGGCCTCGATTTCCTCGCCTACGGAAACCATCTGGGAGGGATGACGGATTTTACGGGTCCAGGACATTTCACTCACATGGATGAGGCCTTCCACACCCTCTTCCAGTTCGATAAACGCACCGTAATCGGTCAGGCTCACCACTTTTCCCATCACTTTCGAGCCGATGGGGTATTTTTCCTCTGCTGTGGTCCAGGGATCCGGTGTCAGCTGTTTCATGCCAAGGGACACACGTTCTTTTTCAAAATCATAGGACAGAATCTTGACCGTAATTTTATCGCCCACCGAATACAGTTCAGAGGGATGTTTGACACGGCCCCAGGAAATATCGGTGATATGCAGCAGTCCGTCCACACCGCCAAGATCCACGAAAATACCGTATTCCGTGATATTTTTGACAATGCCTTCCATGACCTTGCCGTTTTCAATGGCTTCCAGGGTGGCGGCCCGCAGTTTTTCCCGTTCCGCTTCCAGCAGTACCCGTCGGGACAGAACAATATTGTTGCGTCTCTTGTTATACTTTAGAATCTTGAATTCATAGGTTTTGTTGACCATTTCATCCATGTTTCGGATGGGCCGCAGATCGGCCTGGGACCCTGGCAGAAACGCCTGGAGCCCGATATCAACGGAAAATCCGCCTTTGACCCGGTTGGTGATGACACCCTCGATGGTACCGTCGGCATCATAGATTTCCTTGATGGCATCCCACACCTTGACCTTTTTGGCCTTATCGCGAGACAGAAGCACGGTTTCTTCTTCTTCATCCCATACTTCGATCATGACCTCGAATTGATCATTGACTTTGACGTTTACATTGCCTTTCTCATCAATGAATTCCTGAATAGAGATCCGGCCTTCTGATTTATATCCAACATCCACCAGGACCATGTCACGTCCCACCGAGATGACGGTGCCTGTGACAACCTGACCTTCCTCAAATTTTTTGAGGCTGGATTCATAAATGCCCAGTAACTCTTCCATGGTTTCTTCACCGGTGATTTCCGTTTCCGGTGACAGGGCATTCACTTCTTCGGTTGCATTGGATTCTTCTTCAGTGTCCAATTCAGTGTCCCGGGCCTCGACGTCCACGTCCTGTGTCTCTAATTCTTCGGTATTCATTTCCTGGTTTTCGTTCTCTTCAGCAATGTTGTTCATTAATAATAATCCCCCTAATCGATTTTATTTACTCACATCCATGAGTGGTCAAACCGGTCAAAGAGTGCGAGTACAATTTACCTTTATATCAATCAGCAAAAAAAAAATCAATACAATAATCACCCCTTTTATTGATTCTGAAGATACTTGAGCATCTCATCCACCACCTGCTGAACCGTGAACCGGGAGGAATCGATCAGAATCGCATCCCGGGCAGGTTTCAATGGTGACTGGGCACGCCGGGAATCCTGGTTATCCCTGGCGGCCATATCCTTCTGAATTCGGGACAGATCCTTTTCGGAATCCCGCATTTCATTGAACCGGCGCCGGGCACGGACCGTCAGATCCGCCACCAGAAAAAACTTGATCGTGGCCTCGGGAAACACCACTGTGCCCATATCCCGGCCCTCAAACACCGCATCCTGCTGCTGTGCGATCCGGCGTTGAATGTCCAGAAGCGCGGCCCGGACCCCTGGCCTGGCCGACGTTGCAGAGGCCAGCATGGAGATCTCAGGAGTACGGATAAAAGGGGTGATATCTTCGCCTGAAGACAGTACCCGCATTTCTTCGTGTTCCAGCACCACATTCAGATCCAGGCGGGATAAAAATGCAGCGAGGTCTTCATCGTTTTTCCAGGATATCTGCTGCCGGTCGATTTCAAAGGCCACTGCACGGTACAGTGCCCCTGTATCCACCCGGACACAGCCGAGTGTTTCAGCCAGCAGTTTACTGACCGTTGTTTTACCGGCGCCGGCCGGTCCGTCAATGGTGATGATCCGATATGTCATGACAGCACCGCTTTCAATGCTGCGATGCATGCCCGGTTTTCTTCAGCAGTCCCGGCATTGATCCGTAAAAACGTTTCAAACCCGTAGGATTTCATGGACCGGACAATCACGCCGTGGTGAAGCAGCCGGGTGAACAGTTTTGTGGCATCGGTTTTGACATCCACCATCAGGAAATTGGCCTGGGTAGGCAGCGGGTCCAGTCCCAACCCGGACAGTTCGCGGGTTAAATAATCGATCCCCTCATGAACGGTATCGATACTTTTGCTCAGAAACGCCTGATCTTCCAGGGCCGCCTCTGCCGCAGCCTGGGCCAGTCCGTTGACATTGAACGGCTGACGGATCCGGTTGAGAATCTGCGCGGCCTCCCTGTGCATGATTCCATAACCGATCCTGAATCCAGCCAGACCATAGGCTTTGGAAAAGGTTCTCAATGTCACGATCCGTGGATCCGTCAACGGATTTTCCAGGGAATTGTAGACAGCTGAATCCCTCACAAATTCCATATATGCTTCATCCACCACGATCAGCACATCGGAGGGAATCCGGGCTGAAAAACCGGCAAACGCCTCCTTTGTAACGATGCTGCCTGTGGGATTGAACGGATTGGTGACAAAGACCAGCCTCGTCCTGGGGGATATTTTCTCATGCATGCCTGACAACGGGGTATCGAATCCGGACAAAGGCACCATGACCGGGATCCCTTTGGCGGTTTTCACACTGATCTCATACATGAGAAACGAGGGCAGCGGCATCACCGCGTGATCTCCGGGATTCAGATACGCATGGGCCAGCAGGGCGATCAGGTCATCCGATCCGTTTCCCAGAACAATATTTTCCGGTTCAACCCGGTGATATTGTGCCAGTTTCAGGCACAAATCATGGGCCACCGGCTCCGGATAGCGATTCATGCGATGCAAGTTTTTCATGACTGCTTCCGTGACCTGCGGCGAAAACCCCAGCGGATTTTCATTGGACGCCAGTTTCACCGCTGACTGGATATTGAATTCCCGTTCAAGCTCCTTTAACGGTTTACCGGCCTCATATGGTTTTATGGATGCGATGGCCTCACTGATTTTGAACAACATGCACAAAATTCCTTCACAAAAAAAGACAAAAAAATAAATTAATGGTTGCGGTCAGGCATTCACATAGTTAGGATTTGGTGTTTTGTCAACGATAACCTGAAAAACGATACCCCTTTCTGTGGAGAACCCTATGCCGCCCTGTGTCACCATTGGACTTGAAAACCTGAAACACGGTTTTGCATCAGAACTCAACGCCCGTCGGCTGGGCCTGCTTGCCAACCCGGCCTCAGTGGATTTTCGATTCCGGCATGCCGTCCAGGTATTCCAGGACCTTTTTCCCGGACAGTTGACCACGCTTTTTTCCCCCCAGCATGGATTTTATGCCGAAAAACAGGACAACATGATCGAATCCCCCCATGGCACAGAACCGGAGCTGGGCATCCCGATTTACAGCCTGTACAGCCATACCCGGATTCCCACAGCACAGATGTTTGAAGATATCGACACGCTGGTGGTGGATATCCAGGACGCAGGGACCCGGGTCTACACATTTATCTATACCATTTCCTATTGCATGGAAGTGGCGGCAACGGCCGGAAAACCCGTGGTCATTTTAGACCGGCCCAATCCCATCGGCGGCACCCACGTGGCAGGCAATATTCTGAAACCGGAATATGCTTCGTTTGTGGGCCGGTTTCCCATTCCCATGCGCCATGGCATGACAGTCGGAGAAATCTGCCGGTTTTTCAACCAGGAATTCCACATCGGATGCGACCTGAGAATCGTTCCCATGTCAGGCTGGAAAAGAGAAATGTACTGGAATGACACCGGGCGGGCCTGGATTCCCCCGTCACCCAACCTGCCCACACCCGCGTCCTGCATGGTCTATCCCGGTCAGGTGATCTTCGAGGGAACCAATGTCAGCGAAGGCCGCGGCACCACCCTGCCGTTCGAATTGTTCGGGGCCCCTTTTGTGGACACGGCTGCGATGGCATCGACATTGAACCGGAAAGTTTCCGGAGCCTGTTTCAGACCGGTCTGCTTCCAGCCCACATCCGGCAAGTGGCAGGATCAGGTCTGCAGGGGATTTCACATCCATGTCACGGACAAAGACCGGTTTGAACCCTATACCGCTTCTTTACAGGCGTTGCAGCTGCTCATCAAACACCACCCGGATGCCGTGATATTCAACCCGCCCCCGTATGAATATGAATACGATCGTCTTCCACTGGATCTGATCCTCGGGGATCCTGTCATCCGCGAAGACCTTTGTTCACTGGCAGATATCAAACGGATCAGGGAGCGGTGGGAACCTGCGCTGGAAACGTTCAAGGCCGTTTCAAAAGACTGTTACCTCTATGAATAACCCGTGCCGGGACGTGATTCCGGACCAGTCAGCCGATCGTAAAAAAGGGCCGGTCTATAACTGGCCCTTCGGGTATTCGAACATGTTGAATCGGTTCATCTGAACCGGGTCACTCATTTTTTCTTCAATTCGTTCAGTTCTTTTTCCAGCTCAGCGATTCTTGATGTATCATCTGCAGGCGCATCCTTGCCTTCTTTGTTTTTCCATGAATCCTTGAGTTCATCAAATCCGAGATACAGGGCAAGTCCGCCACCCAGCAAAAGAATCGGCGGGATACATCCGGCCAGAAGATTCAAAAAATGACCAAACCATACCGCCAGTCCGACCACACCAAGAAGCACTGCAATTGCACCGCCGATCAACGTCTTCATAATTCGTTCCTCCTTGTTTTTTTCACCACCCCAAACGGGTCACACGACTAAACACATCTTTTGTTTAACAATTTTTGAAAAATAGCACAGGAATACTGAATTATCAAGGCTATTTTGGCAGATGCTTTCCTGGGTTTTCAACAATAATATTGCCTTTAAAGGAGAGGTCTGATAATAAAAAAGGGTTGGATTTCAAAGCTGTAAAGCCATAACCATAAGGGATAATCCATGCACATTTTCCAGTTTTTCAAAACCCTGGTCCTCCGGATCAGGGCCAGGATACGCTGTACCATCGATTACCTGCTGGGAGACACGTCTGCTTACTTCACCAATCTCTACCCGGGCAATCACAGCTATATCGCCCGGAAACTATTGAAGCGTCTGGTACATAAAGTTCCTCTGGATGATCATAACCTGGAAAAAATCAACGCTCTGGACAAGAATGCCTGTATCATATATGCCAGCAAAAACAAGCGATTGTTTGATTTTCTTTATTTCCATACTCAGCTCAAAGCCCTGGATCTACCCTATCCAGAGCTGGGATTCGATCTGCATTTCTTTTTTCTTCTGCCAGTAAAAAGGGTGTTCCGGATCTGGCTTTCCCATCTGGACTATTTTTTTCATCATTACACATTCAAGGATTTTTACAAATCCGGATATGCCTTTCAGGAACTGTATTCCGGAACCTCAGGATTTGTCCATCTGATTGAAGAAGATGACTTCTACAACCGGTTCATCCGCGCCACCCCTGATCCGCTGTACCATCTGATCGAATACCAGAAGCATATGAAACGGCCGGTAATCATCATCCCTGAAGACATCATCTATGTTACCCGACCCATGCACAAGAATCCGGGATTGGGTGAAATTCTGTTCGGCACCCATGAAAAACCCGGATGGTTGAAACGGATGACGATTCTACTGCGGCATCCGGAAAAGATCCGGGTGGAACTGGCCCGCCCCGTAGACCTCAAGGAATTTCTTTCCAGGCCGGACATTGAACGCCTGGATTCAGAATTTCAGACGCACCGGCTGAGAAGCTATCTGGTGGATATTCTGAACCGGCAGAGAAAAAGCATTACCGGACCGGTGCTCAAATCCCGGCAGGAAATCACTGAGGATATCCTGACCCGCCAGTCACTCAGAGAATTTCTGGCAGATTATGCAGCGGAAAACAATATTTCATTAAAAAAGACCAACAAAAAAGCGGCGGCCTATATCAATGAAATCGCCGCCAACTATAACCTGCGGATTATCAATCTGGGCAACTGGATTTTGACCTGGATTTTCAAAAACATTTTCGAAGGTCTGGTGGTGGACCAGAAACAGATCAACCGGATGCGCGAAAAATACACAGAAGCGCCTTTAATTCTGGTTCCCTGTCACAAAAGCCACCTGGATTATCTGCTGCTGCCCTATGTCATGTTCAGAAATAACATGCCCTGCCCCCATATCGCAGCCGGAAAAAATTTGTCTTTCTGGCCCCTGGGACCGCTGTTCAGGGGAGGAGGGGCTTTTTTTCTGAGACGGACCTTCAAGGGGGCCAAACTGTACAGCAAAATCTTTGCCGCTTACCTGGAAAAATTATTGTACGAAGGATTCAATATCAAAATTTTCATCGAAGGCGGCCGGAGCCGCACCGGCAAACTGCTGACCCCCCGGCCCGGAGGTATGGGCATGATCATCCGGGCCTATCTGAACGGGGCCTGTGACAACCTGTATTTTGTGCCCATTTTTGTGGGGTATGACCGGGTACTGGAAGAAGACGCCTATCTCAAGGAAATCGAAGGCGGCAGTAAAAGCCCGGAAACCCTGAAAGGGCTGATAAGCACACGCAAGTTTCTGAAAAAAAAATACGGCAAAGTCTATATCCGGTTTGATGATCCCATTTCCATCAAGGCGTATATGCAAAAAATGCACTTTGATCCGGCCCGGGCATCCAGCCGGGAGTTCATGGAGTTTGTCAAAAAATTCAGCTACAAAATGATGTCCGCTATCAACAAACAGGCGGTGGCAACCCCCCACGGCATCATTGCCAGTGCCATCCTGAACAGCCCTAAAAACAGCTTTTCAAAAGGGCAGATGATTGAGCAGGCCAACACCTACCTGAACCTTTTGATGAACGATAACGTCGAGCTTTCGGAGACCCTGCTGCTGGATCTGGACAATACGTACAACACGGTCATCCACAATTTTCTGTCCAGAAATTTCATGGAACTGGTGGATGAAGATGAAGAAGAAATCTCCGAAGACACCTTCTTTATCGTCAAACACAACAAACGGGCGATTCTGGATTATTACAAAAACTCCGTGATCTCTTTTTTTGTTCCGGCCGCATATACTTCCGTGGCGATTCTGGAGATGGACCGGTTCAAATTTTCATTGCCGGATCTTGTCAGAAGGTACCGGTTTCTTGAAAAGCTGTTCCACGATGAATTTTTTAACGATGAAGAGACCACCTGTGAAGAATATATTTCCAACTGTATCAAAGGGTTCATCAACGAAGGCATTCTGGTGCCGGATCCCGACCATTTGGACATGCTCAACCTGACATCCCGGGGACTTCGAAAGCTCAAGTGGTTTGCCGTATTCATGCTGCCCTTTCTGGAGTCTTACACCACGGCGCTGCTCTACTTTGAAAAAGAAAAAAAAGTGCCCCAGGATGAAAAAGAACTGGCAAAAAAAATTCATTCCCATGGAACCCGGCTGTATAAACGCAAACAGGTGAGCCTTAAAGAATCGATGTCTTTGATCAATTACCGGAATGCGGCCCGATTTTTCTGCCAGAACGGCATCAACGGTTCTGAAGACCAGATTCAGATCGATTACTATAAACAGATCATCAACCGGTTGATCCGGGTGATCGCTTCTTAAAGACCGATCATGAATGCATTGATACTGGCCGCCGGATTCGGAACAAGGTTGCTGCCCTTTACCCGGACCATTCCCAAACCCCTGTTCACCCTGGGAGGGATTCCAGTCCTGAAGCATACCATTGACCGGTTGATTGTGTGCGGATGCCGGCGGATTCTGATCAACACACACCATCTGTCCTATCAGATCACCGATTTTCTTTCCCACCTGAATGTCGGACCGGGCATAGAAATCCGTGAAGTGCATGAACCCAGGATACTGGATACCGGTGGGGCTATTGCCAATGTCAAAAATCTTCTGTCTGATCACTGTTTTTTTGTAATCAACAGTGATGTGGTCACAGACATCGATCTGAGAGATGTATGGCGGTTTCATTTAAAAAACTGTGCATTGGCCACCCTGGTGCTTCATGACCGGGAAGCCTTCAACCAGGTGACCATGGATACGGATGCCCGGATCACTGGATTCCAGTCCCCGGGTCGTGGGTTGGCATTCACCGGCATCCAGGTGCTGTCTCCAGAAATCTTTGACCACCTGCCTGATAAACGGGTATTTTCCAGCATTGACTGGTATACGACACTTTGTCGATCCAGGCAGATCAAAGCATATGTGGCCAGGGATCTGTTCTGGGAAGACACCGGCACCATCGACAGCTATTCACGGACGGCCCGGCTGTGGGTCAGTGCCGATGTCCTTGAAACCCCGGTCAGGCACATTGACATTCAGGCAATATCCGGCGACGGTTCCGACAGGGTCTGGTTCCGGGCGACACCGGCGTCAGACATGCCGTCCCCTGCAGGCAACACCCCGGGGTCCGTGGTGATCTGCGATCACGGCATCAGCCTGCCGGGCTCAGACAATCGTGCCCAGTTGGATGCGTTTGTCGCTATCGGCAATCATCTGTACCGTCACGGCGTTTCCGTTCCCCGGATACTGGCCCATGATGCTCTGGCCGGGGTCGTGGCCGTTCAGGACCTGGGAAACACACATCTGGCAAATATTGTGAGCCCGTTGTCTGACCCGGCCGGGATTATGGATATCTACCAGAAAGTCATTGACCGCTTGATCCTGTTCTCCCGAAAAGGCGCAACCGATTTTGACCTGTCCTGGACCTGCCAGACCCCTTATTATTCCAAAGCACTGATTCTGGATAAGGAGTGCCGGTATTTTATGGACGCATTTGTCCGGGGATACCTGGGAAAAAACATTGTATTCGACGCCCTGGAAGATGAGTTCCATACCATTGCCGACCATGCCCTGGCCGGTGGCATGGAGGGCCTGATGCACCGGGACTGCCAGTCCAGAAACATCATGATCCACAAAGGGGAAGCGTTTTTCATCGATTTTCAAGCCGCACGGTTGGGTCCATTCCAATATGATCTGGCATCCCTTTTACTGGATCCCTATGTCTCGCTTCCGGCAACGGTTCAAAATAAGCTGCTGAAGTATGCCATGGACCGGTTGAGCCTGGTATCCGCTGACAGCCGGCAGGGGTTTTTGCAAAGCTTTGATTATTGTTCCCTGACCCGGAACCTCCAGATACTCGGGGCATTTGCTTATTTAAGCAGGGTTAAAAAAAAATTGTGGTTTGAAACATATATTCCTGCGGCGATCGCATCCTTGAAGCACTGGGTCCAGACCCGGGCACCCGACACCCTGCGCCGCCTCAAAAAATTGATTATGTGTCTATAGGAGACCTTTTATGGAAAATATCTTTGTCATGATCAACGGGCTGCCGGGCAACGTGGCAGCAACCATGACCCGTGAGGCGATTTCTGATCCACGGTTTCAACTCATTCCTGTGTCATTGACCGGCCCGGATATTCCAAACACCTCTGTTCAGATCGAGGATATCCATATCACCCTGATCAAGCCGGATGAACGGGAAGCAGCGATCCTGAAAATTCGGCAGCAATTCGTTGATTTCATTGCCATTGATTATACCCACCCGTCCGCAGTCAACGACAATGCAAGATTTTACATACGCCATCAGATTCCCTTTGTGATGGGGACTACCGGCGGTGACCGGCAGGCACTGGAAGCAGACGTATCCCGGGGAAACGTGCCGGCGGTGATCGCCCCCAACATGGCCAAACAGATTGTGGGATTCCAGGCCATGATGGCGTTTGCCGCAGATCATTTCCCGGGTCTGTTCACCGGCTACACGCTTGAAATTAAAGAAAGCCACCAGCAGGGAAAAGCGGACACATCCGGCACGGCCAGAGCCATGGTGGGATATTTCAACCGACTGGGTGTGGCATTCAAACCGGATCAGATTCAGCAGATCCGTGATCCCGAAATTCAAAAAAACCAGTGGCACGTCCCGGAGGAGTATCTGTCCGGACACGGCTGGCACACATATACTTTAACCGCACCCGGCGGCACGGCCCTGTTTGAATTCAAACACAATGTCAACGGACGTCAGATCTATGTGGAAGGCTCGTTTGATGCGGCACTGTTTTTAAAAAAGCAGGATGCCGGATACAAAGGCGCCAGACGGCTGTTTACAATGATGGATGTGCTGCATTCACTTGCCTGATATGCATCATAACTGATGAAAACCATGAAAAAATCTCATAAAATTCTGCTGGTTCTTTTTGGCTTGATCTACCTGATCTCGCCGGTGGACCTGATTCCGGAAATCCTGGTCCCGTTTCTGGGATGGGTGGATGACGGGGTGATTCTTTACGGCATTTATTACCTGATCCGTTACAACCGCCTGCCCTGGAACCTTTTTTTCAGCAGGAGTAAAAAACCGTGACCTGGTTTCTCACCGTTGGCGACACCCGGTATGAGATCTGCCGTTACGGTTACGGCCGGAAGAACCGGCCTGTCCTGGTGTTTCTCCATGAAGGTCTGGGCTGTGTCAAGATGTGGAAAACCTTTCCCCGACAACTGGCCGAACAGGCTGCATGTGATGCGTTTGTTTTTTCCCGTTCAGGATACGGTAAATCCGATCCTGACCCATTGCCATGGAAACTCAATTTCATGCATACTCAGGCGTTGAAGGTGTTGCCGGACATACTGGCTGCGGCACGCATTGACACCTATATTCTGATCGGACATTCTGACGGCGGATCCATTGCCCTGATTCATGCAGGCAGCCGCCATGCCGCACCCGGTCTGAAGGCGGTGATCACTGAAGCAGCCCATGTGTTCTGCGAACCCGTCACCCTGTCTTCCATCCAGGACGCTGCCACTGCCTACGTCACAGGCCGTCTCAAAGAAAAACTCGCCAGATTTCATGAAGACAATACGGACAATGCCTTCTGGGGATGGAACGGAGCCTGGCTTAATCCGAATTTTGTGTACTGGGATATTCAAAAATTTCTGCCTCGAATCCAGGTGCCGGTGCTGGCCTTCCAGGGGGAGACAGATCCCTACGGCACCCGGGCCCAGCTGGCTGCCATCCGGGAAAAAATTGCGAACTGTGACACACGGCTCATCAAAGACTGCGGCCATGCCCCGCACATCGAACAGCCGGACCGGGTCCTGTCGGACATGGCCGCTTTTATCCAGGCCCACCTGGAATAATGGACTGCCGGCATTGACAAATCATGGGTTCTCTGGGATATAAACCCCATTTAACAGTAATATTTAAAAAGGAAATATGGCGTGACCGGTGTCAGTGAAATTCTGGTTCTGATCCTTTTGATATCCGGCATCCTGATTTTGCCCAGGATGCTCAAACCTCAGGCAGCAGAAACCCCAGGCAAAAAAATCGCCCGGTTGTCCAGAAAAAAAAGGGCCGCCATCGTGGCCTCGATCCTCTACCCCATTGCCGTTGGGCTGGTGACCAAACCCTGGGAAGGGCACCTGTTGCAATTTGCGCTCATCGGCCTGCTTCCCGTAGTTCTGGCCTGGGCCATCTACTGGATTGTGACCGCCCCCAAAAAATAAAATCGGCATTATATCAGAAAAAAACCGGCCCGATCCTGTGTTTCAGAATCGGGCCGGCAATCAATCACAGTTCAAACACAGAATCAAGCCGTTTAATGCTGATTCTCTCCTGAGTTCTTCATGCTGTCCATGGCCGCCTTGACAATGCAATAGGTCATGCCGGCGCCCAGAATACCGATGGCATACCAGAATCCGCCGAAAAACAGCAGATGGCCGATGTCCCATACCCATTCAAAAATAAATGGAAACATACTTTTTCTCCTTTCTTAAGATTCCTGGGCCTTGGCCTGGTTCAATTCCCGTTCCTGGGGGAATACCGGCAGATACCGGTATGCAAATGCAATTAAAATGATCCCGTAGGCCACCGGCAGAATCGTGGTGGCCACTTCCTGCCAGGACGGGATATACAACGCCCAGGAATCAAAGGGCATAACCGGAACCGCCATGATCTGGAGCACCATGACCCAGCGGTTCAGAGATACCCCGATGACCGCCAGGACAATGGCGATCAGCCGGATGGTGGGATTTTCCCGGGTGGACTTGTTGATCAGCAGAAGCCCCGGAATCACACCGCAGATAATGACCTCGGCCACCAGAATCCAGTATCCGTAAAACCCGTTGCTGGTATAGAAATGACTCAGCTCAAAACCCAGCCCCGGGGCTGTGTAGTATGCCCAGTACCAGGTATCGATCAGTTTGGCGATCATATAGGTGACGATCATCCATCCGGATATTTTGGCCAGCAGGTGAATCACATTGTCCTTGACCAGTTTTTTACCGGTCACCGCCTCGGTGATCCGGGTCACCAGCAGGGTGAAGCAGGGACCAAAGGCTGCGGCAGACCAGGTAAACAGAAAAAACGACCAGGGCCAGATCAACAGGCCTTCCCGGACCGCAAACGGCCGGCCGTACATCACACCGGCCACCCCTCCTAAAGACCCCTGGTGGAAAAAGGACAGAAATGCGCCGGTGGCGGCAAACACCGCCATGGTGCCGTGCATGTTATGGGCCAGGTGATGGAAAAACGGTACCTTGTTGAGCTGCCGGTTTTCCAGAATATTGGGAATGAACTCAATGGTCAGCACCGCAAAGTAGAGGGACAGGCAGAACGCCACTTCCGTGAGCATGGAATGGACGTTGGCGTGCCAGAAAATGAACCATCCCCGCAACGGCTGTCCGATATCGATCGCCAGAATCAACAAGGCCGAGCTGTAACAGATAAACCCGATGATCACGGCAAAGTTGATAATGTTTTTCAGTTCATCGACCTTGAATATATATTTGAGCAGACCGGTGAAAAACGCCCCGCCTCCCAGCGCAATGACTGCAAGGTCCGCCCAGATCCACAGGGCAAACCCGTAATAGTCGTTCATGTTGGTCTGATTCAATCCCTTGAACCAGCACAGCAACATGGCATAAACGCCCCAGAGCAGGACCGCTCCGACAATGGCGATCCCCAGCATGAATTTGGGGAATGAACACCGTTTTGCACCTTCAGGTATTAATGCAGCATCCATCATTCAATTACTCCTCACATCGATTTTGGATTTTCTATTCATGGGAAGCCGACCCATAGACATTCTTTACTTTGTCCCATTCCCCATCCAGATAGTGATCTCCCAGCTTGCGGACCCATTCCCGTTCAGACATGTAATATACTTTGGGGTTGGTTCCGAGCCGCTCCAGCAGCCGGAACACTTTGGGATTTCTGGATTTTCCGACCACGTCCGGATTCAGCGGATCCGGATGGGGGTCTGGTTTGACTATCTGATGAACCTTGTGAGAAGGATTGTTCAGATCACCGAAAACAATAGCTCCGGCCGGACAAGCGGTAGTACATGCCGTCTGATAATCCTCTTCCGGAATCTCATGCCCACCTTTCACATAGGCTTTTTCCCGGGCCAGCTGATACCGGTGATAACAGAAACTGCATTTCTCCACCACCCCCCGCATCCTGGGAGACACATTGGGGCTTAAGTATTTTTCCATGCCTTCGGGCCATACCGGATCCCACCAGTTGAAATACCGGGCATGATATGGGCAGGCAGCCATGCAGTACCGGCATCCAAAACACCTTGTATAAATCTGGGATACGATCCCGGTATCATATCCGTAATCCGTAGCGGTTGCGGGACAAACCGACACACAGGGAGAATGCCCGTGGTTTCCTTTTCCGCCGCAGTGCTGGCAGGGTCTTGGCAGGTATGCCATATCCGAGTCTGGAAACGGTTTGTTGTTGGTCAGCCTGTAAACCCGCATCCAGGTGATGCTGTCCTTTTTGTCGGATTCATCCTCCTTGAACGGCACATTGTTCTCAGACATGCAGGACACAGCGCAGGTTCCGCATCCGGTACATTTGTCCAGATCAATCACCATGCCGTACTTGTGTGCTTTTTTATCTTGTATCATCAGAACCTCTTTGAAAATTTATCCACATCCGTTTAGGCCTTTGAAATTCCGGCTTTGATGCCATATGCGACATCCATGCCTGAATCCGACTCGATTACCGGTGAAATCAATTCATTGATATTCACCCCTTTGCCTGACACATATTTATTTTTCAGTGTGTGCCCAAGGCCTTTGACCATCCCGATGACACCGGGCATGATTCCGTCACTGAAATGCACCCGCACCGTAACGGATCCCGCAGGGGTCGTCAGAGTGGCCATTCCGCCGTCTTTCAGATTTCCAGCCGACTGGGGATTGATTTCCACAAACATATCCTTTCCCTTGATAATCCGATCAGAAACGGTTTTAATGGCAAAGGGAGACGGCGCCGGAACTGTGGACGGCACCCGAATGTTGTCAACCGGAATCAGCGTGAATTCCTGTTCTCCTTCGGGTTTGACCGTTTCGGGGTTTTCCGCCAGAAAACCGAAATCAGTCTCAATCGAACCGGCCGGCGGACGATCCACAAGAACCACATGGCCTTTCCGGGACAATGGCTGCCAAATGTCACCGGCCACCTGTTTGAGGCAGTCCTCATAATTATTCCATGCAAAACTCTGCCCCACAGTACCGTCCAGTGCCCTGGCCATGGCGATCACCACATCGCCCGGACTGCGGGTATCGAACACCGGTTTCAGCATCGGCCGGGAAAGTCCCACCACCGATGCCGCCAGACCCGCTTTGGACGGCACATCTTCCATCCGCTCCAGAAAGGTGGATACCGGCAGGATCACATCCGAAGCCATGGCAGTTTCATCCATGAAAGATGACACACAGACCTTGAACGGAATTTTTTCAAATGCCGCCTTGGCCCGTGACGGGCTGTTCAGGGCAAAACAGGGATTGGCATTGTAGACAATCAGTGCCTTGACCGGTGATTCACCGGCCTGATCGATCCGGGCCACCAGTTCCTGGACCGAGGCTGCCAACGGTTCAGCAGCCGCACCCTTCCGGGCCACATCATCCTGGGCCGGGTCCGGAAAAGTCAGGTAACCGGGAAGCGGTTTGACAAACACGCCCCCTGTTTTATTGATGTTGCCACTCAGGCAGTTAAGCGTATGAACCGCGGCAAATTCCTTGAGATTCTGAGCCCCCTCGCCACGCCCTTTCCCCGGCAGGGCCACAGGCATTTTTGCCCTGGCAAAGGCCTGCGCGATTTTCTCGATGTCCGCTGCATTGATGCCGGTGACAGCAGCGACCTTATCTAAAGGATATTCTTTCTGTACCATGGCATTGAACCGCATGAATCCGCCTTTGAACCCCTGGGCGACTACCGGATCAAACAGGTTTTCTTTCAGCAGAACGGCGCACATGCCCATGGCCAGGTCTGCCTCGGTCCCCGGCTTGATGGGAATCCATCTGTCTGCACTGGCTGCGGTATTGGAAAGCCGGGGCTCGATCTGGACCAGGGTTGTTTCCCGCTGTCTCCGGCCGGCCATCGCCTGGATGCAGGCCACCGGCGATCCCCACCCGTCAATCAGTCCGGCACCAAAGCTTAAAATAAAATCGGAATGGTCAATATCAAATCCCAGGGTATGGCCTTTACCATGAAGAGTGGTTGCCGTGCGGACCAGCCAGGATTCAAGCTCCGGCATGGTCAGAAAATTTGAAGAGCCGAAGGCGGTCATGAAGTGGTTGAACAGACCGGCCACCGAGCCCTGATCTGAGCCGGTGATACAGGCCAGCGCTTCGGGTTGCTGATCATTTCGAAGTGCTCCCAGTCTGTCAGCCACCATCGCCAGGGCCTCTTCCCATGAAACAGGGACGAACCGGCTGTTGATTTTCTTCAAAGGGGTTTTCACCCGGCTGGGGTCATACAGGTATTGAATCCCGGCAATGCCATGCATGCAGACCCCGCCGTCATTCACTGGATAGCGGTCCAGACCTTCAATTTTTACCGGTCGATTGTCAATTTTCCGCACCGAAATGCCGCAGGCACCCGGGCACAGGTTGCATATTGACTGATCATAGGAAATTTTTCCATCAGGCGGTACCGGGGTCCATGGCCAGTTCTGGGTCCAGATGGAGAAATCATCCGTGAGTTTGGCTCCTACAGGGGAGATGGCAATGCCTGCAACCGCGCCGATTCCCAATCCCAAGAAGCTTCGTCTGTCAACTTTCATATATAACATCCTCTATAAAGTTTTCAATTCTTGTGTATGGTCTCTATTTGTGGCACTGGAAGCAATAGCCTTTGTGGCCGGTTTCCTTTTCATGACACACTGCACAGTCATCCATTTTCATGCTGTCCCAGGGATGCTTTTTGATTCCCCAGATATTTTTTCCCCAGATATCCCGGCTGTAACCGGTGAGTCTGTTTTCCTCGTATGACCTGGATGAGCGGGTTTCTGCAATGGGACCATGACAGGATTCGCAGTCCATCTCCGCCGCCTGAATATGTGCCGCATGGGAAAAGAAAACACAATCCGGCTGCCTGGAATACACATACCAGGGGACTTCTTTTCCTTTTGCCACATATTCTGTCGCAAAAATGTCCTCGTCCCTGGTTTCGCCCATGGGCTCATCCGTGTGACAGTCCAGACAGGACACCAGGTCGGGAATCCCTGAAAACGTGCCGTCCTCCCGGAGGTAATGGCAGGAATCGCAACTTCCGGTTTCCTCCACATGAAGCACATGGTCGAAATTAAAAGGTTGCTCGTGTTTGGAATAGAGCAGTTTGGGGAACAGGAGCCAGCCGGACAGGAAGCATATCAGAAATGCCCCGATAAAAAAAATGACACCCAGCCCAAGGCCTGTGTCATTTTTCGGGTCTCCGGCAGTGCCTGCTGGCGCACCGTCCATGGAACCGTGTTCAGTTTTGTTTTCTTTTTCACTCATGAAAACCCCATCCGTGTTAAAAAGTTGATGTTAACAATACCCTTTTTATCCAGGCACTTGCCGGGACATATTCTTTTTGCGGCCAGTGGGTCCCACTGAATGCAATGGGTCTTCACACAGCACAATTCGCGTTAATCTATAGTAATATCTGAATTTCTTGTCAAGATAAAATGAGGCGGGAAACTGGATAGGCAGACCGGTTGTGGCGGCAGATCATACAGACTTGAACTGACCGCCCGCAACCGGTTTTAAACAAAAAGGATCAGGAGTAGCTGTGGAGTCCGGACAGCAGAAAGTTGACCCCGAAATAGGTGAAAAGAACCGCCAGGAAACCGGTAATGGACACCAGGGCCAGATTCCGGCCATACCAGCCCCGCATCATCCGCAGATGCAGAAAAATGGCATATACGAACCAGGTAATCAAAGACCAGGTTTCCTTGGGGTCCCAGGACCAGTATTTGCCCCAGGCGGAATTGGCCCACACCGCACCGGTGATGATGCCGATGGTTAAAAAAAGAAAGCCGAACACCACCATCTGATAGGTGAGTTCATCAATGATCTCCTCGTCGGGCAACCGTGAAAAAATCGGGTTCAGCCCCGGTTGTTTCGGTTTGACAAAATAGGTGAGACTGAGTCCGAAGGCCAGCGCAAATCCGGCATATCCCAGAAAACAGGTCACCACATGGGCGATGAGCCAGTTACTTTTCAGGGCGGGAATCAACGGGTTGATCTTGGCGCTGATGCTCGGATCGAACGATGCATAGGCAATGGACAGAAATATCAGCGGAGACACAAACACGCCGAATCCCTGTTCCTTGTATTTCACCTCCACATACAGATACAGCAACACCATGGTCCAGGAAAAAAAGACCAGGGATTCATACATATTGGAAAACGGAGCACGACCGATTCCCATCTGATACGATTCCACCCACCGAAGGCCGATACCCACTGTATTGGCAAGAAACCCGGCAGCCAGTAAATAAAACCCGGCTGTGGCAAACAATTTCTTCTTGAAAGCAAACGCCCCGACATAACACACGGTCGCCAGGCCGTACAGAAAAGTAGTTGTTGACAACGCAAATGCACTGTTCATATCTGATCACCCTTGTTTAATTGATTTTCGAGATGGGCTGCCATGTTCTTGAGTTTCAGCTTCATGTTTCGCGGATTGCGGTTGGTTTTACCGGACAGAACCAGCCGGGTCTGCCCGTTATCCAGTGATGTGATGGCAAGAAGGATCGACTGATGGGACATGAAGAAGGTAACCCAGCATCCCAGGATCATCAGAATGAACCCGGCATAAACATACCAGACACCCGGATCTCTGGTAACCTGGAGCCCGGTGTAATATCGCTTCTCAAAATCTTCGGCAACAAAAGTGAACCGGCCCTTGCGCATTTTGTCAAATGTGGGAAACCGCACGGGCAGTCCGATCTGAAAACCGGTTTCACCCGTCAGGGTCACCAGACCGAAAAAAGTTTCGCCCAGGTCATGACCCCGGAATTCGAAATGGGGAAGAAACCCCTGAAGGGTAAACTGCCCTGCCCCGTCCGGCAGATCAACCGTTTCGCCGATCCGGATGTCGCGGCTGATTTCCGTCCCGGCGGTATTATCGACAATCCGCATTTCTACCGTGTCCGGAGCGGCTGTGCCGTAAGAAGATTGAAATATGTTGATCCCCTTGTAACGCAAAGGATGGTTGACCCTGATATCAGTGGTCAGGCTTTCCTGCCCGTCTTCTATGATTGTGAGGCTGGAACGGAACTCTTTGGGCGCTCCGGTATCATAAAACGACACTTCAAATTCATTGCAGCGGATCATGAACGCCAGATCGATGGGTTCTCTGGTTTTACTCTCAAACACCCGGCCAGTCTGATTTCCTTCATCGATCCGCACATTGGCCTTGAATCCGAACACCGCGCCGATCAGGGCGCCGGCCAGAAGAAGCAGCACACTGGCATGCACCACATACACACCCAGGCGGGACCATCGTCCTTTTTCCGAATACAGATACGTGGTAAGATTTTCCGTCTGCCGGATCACCGGTCCCACCTGTTTTTCCAGCCAGCGTTCACAGGATTCAGCCAGCTGATTCACCGGCTTTGCCATATCAATGGTTTGCCTGGATTTTGACTTCAGAAACCGGTCCGCATTGAACCGGACCTGATCCGGAAAAATGGTTTTCCATTTCAGAGACAACCGCTCTATGGAACAAACGGTGATATTGATGCACAGCAGCACCAGCAGCAGCAGAAACCACCAGGCATGATACATGTCATGTATATCAAACACCTGGATCAGGTTGTAGATCCCCTGCCCGTAAAGATCAATATACTGCTGAGGCGATCCATTCTGGAGCACCACGGTTCCGATAACAGACGTCACTGCCAGGAGAACCAGAAGATATACGGTTAACTTGACAGAACAAAAAAATACCCAGATCTGACGGGAAATCCCGTCTTGGTTTTTCAATTTATGCATCCCTCCATGGCCATATCCGGTACTGAAAGATCCTTTGCCGTCAGCCGGTTGGATACCCGGCAGGTCTGCTCCAGGGGCTGTGACATGGCCTCCTGGATCACTGACAGGGGTCCCAGTATCACTGCCTTTGTTTTTGCCCGGGTGACACCGGTATACAAAAGCTGACGGGTCACCACCCGGGACACCTTGTCCGGTATCAGGATCAACACGGTTTCAAATTCCGATCCCTGGCTTTTGTGTATCGTCATTCCAAAGGCGGGTTCATGGGAAGGCAGATCCATATATCCGAATTTTCGAATCATGCCGTCTTCCGTCCTGAAAACAGCGGAGAGATTTTCCCCGTCCTGCAGAACGACCCCGGTATCTCCGTTAAACAATCCCCTGTCATAATCATTGGTCCTGATCATGATCATCTGTTTTACAGACCGCTCGTTTATAGCAGAATGCCCTTTTCTGCGCAAAACCTTTTCACAAAGATGATTAATTTGTAATGTTCCGAATTCACCGACATTGTGGGCGCATAAAATCCTGAACCCGTCCATGGCATCCAGGGCCGCAGCCATGTCCTGCTGCTGCATGAAAGGGCCGTACCCTGATTGAATATATTCTTCAAGCACCCGGGAACGATCTTCCCCGGGCGATTCATAAACCAGATCCGGGTATTTACCCCGGGTCAGAATCCGGATGGTTTCTTCCACATCATTGTTCCGAATGGCATTGGCCAGATGTTCAATTCCGGTTTTGCCCCGTGACCTGAAGTTGTAGTTCAAAGAAACCTTTAAAGGAACAATCCCCTCAGCTTGGCAGATGTCACTGAACACCGCCCCGGCCTGAACCGGGGACAGCTGATTGTCATCCCCCAGCAGAATCACCCGGGCGGAAAGAGGAATCGCTTCCATCAGTCTTGTCATCAGGGCCAGATCAACCATGGAAGCTTCATCGACGATGACCACGTCCGCAGCCAGAGGCGTGTCTTTTCCATGGACGAATCCGGGCCGGTTTTTTCGGGGAATCAGCACTGAATGGATGGTGGCCCCGTCCTGAAGCCTGGACGCAGCCCGGCCGGTGGGAGCCAGGGAAAGAAACCGGGGAGAGGGCATGCGACGGGCATGGGCATGGGCCTGTAAAATGTCTCTGATAATCCGGATGATGTGTGTTTTTCCCGTGCCCGGTCCTCCTGAAATCACAGTAAAATTGGATTGCAGTGCCGTGGCCACCGCCTGCCTCTGGCGACGCGTATGTTCGAAATCCCCGGAGTTGAAATGCCGGTTGATCTGCGAAGAGACAAACTCCGGGTCCAGTGGAAAAGGACGGGAACGGATGCGTGATGCCAGGGCCTGCACCAGGCGTTCCTGGAAATCGTAATATTTTGACAGGTACAGACAGCCGTCCGTATCCAGCACCAGGGGCAGCCGGCAGGGATCGTGATCCCCGGGTTTTCCTACCATGGGTGCGGCAGTCAATGCATCCACCCATGTTTCGAATCCCGGCAGCCGGATCTGCGGCACCTCTTTTCCGGACAAAGAAATCACGCGGCCGGCCATTGTCTTTAAATCCAGGCATACCCGGCCCTGTGCCAGTGCACTGGATACCAGCGCGCATGAGGTCTTTACCAGGGGGTCTTCATGGGAAAAAACCTGCGCCATATATACCGCGAAATAATAATCCAGATGGGAAATCGCTTCATGGACATGCAGCCGCCGCAGGATGTCACCGGTTTCAGGATGCGTCTTCAACATACCTGTGAATGCGGACAAACGGGACATACATGGCGTCGTTGGTCTGGATATGTTCAATCAGCCAGTTCCTTAAGGATACAATGGCATCCAGGGGCAGGTTGTTGACATCCTCACTGATTTCCCGGCGAAGACTGATAGCACTTTTAATAAATCGCCGATGGGCTCTGGCGTGTATATCCCGATCCGGATACTCCCGCTCTTTGAGTATTTTTTCTTCTGCTGCAAAATACAGCTTACTGTAATCGTTTATTTCCGTGATCACATTGGAAATCGCCTTGGATTCCGCTTTCTTCAGTTTCAGATCAATGAGTTCATTGAACAGGTCGAGCATTTTTTTCTGGTGGGTGTCGATCTCCGCCACATCCACACTGAGTCCGGCATGCCATTCTATTTCGAGATCGTTTTGCGTCATCTGTTTCTCCTTGATATCTTTCTGATATATCAGTCAATCCTGTCAAGCAGTCGGGTATGAACATTGTCAAATCCGCCATTGGACATGATCAGCACCAGATCCCCCTGTATCAGCCGGGAAGGCAGAAAGGACAGCAGCCCGTCAGTGTTGGAAAAATGATGGGCCTCGACGCCGAGGGCGTTGATGTCCGCGACCAGTTTTTCCGGGGAGAACCGCTCATTTTCAGGTATGTGTTTTTTCACGGCCGGGTTGCATATACACACCATATCCGCTGCGGTGAATGCCGCAGGATAAGTGTCCTGAAAAAACCGGCGCATGGAGGTGTTGGTTCGGGGCTCAAACACGGCAATGACCCGTCCGGATCGATAAAACGGCTTCACCGCCCGGATCGTGGCCGCCACTGCAGACGGATGATGGGCAAAATCATCCATGACCGTGATATTGTTTCTGATTCCCCGGATATCCTGGCGGCGCCGGACTCCGGAAAACGATGCCATGGCCTGTTTCACCATATCCGTCTGGATATCCAGATAATCGGCGGCAGCGGCACAGGCCAGGAAATTCATCAGGTTATGGTGGCCGGGCAGGCGGGTTTCAATCTCATACTCTGTCCCGGGACCCAGGATTTTCGCCCGGGTCCGATGATCTGCCTGAACCGGGTCCGAATATGTCCAGTCACCCCCTGTCCCGTAAAAAATCGGTTCAGCGCTCTGAACCGCCAGAATGTCCATTAAATGCGGGCTGTCCTTGCATGCGATCACAAAGCTGTCATCCGCCACTTTTGCCGCCAGTTTGGCAAAAACCGATTTGACATGATCCAGGTCCCTGAAAATATCCGCATGATCAAACTCCACTCCGGTCATGATCGTGATAAAGGGATCATAATGCATGAATTTAGGGCCTTTATCAAAAAAGGCCGTGTCATACTCATCCCCTTCAATCACCATGTATTTTCCTTTGCCGATCCGGAACCCGGACTGGTAATCCTTTAAAATTCCACCGATCATGAAACCGGGATCCATTCCTGCCACCGTGAGAATATGGGCCATCACGGCAGCCGTGGTTGTCTTCCCGTGGGTCCCGGTGATCAGAATGATCTTTTTGTCTGCCGCAATAAACCGGTTCACCGCCTGGGGCATGGACAGATAGGGAATCTGTCTGTCCAGCACGGCAACCGCTTCGGGATTGTCCCTTGTAACGGCATTGCCGATGATCACCAGATCCGGAGAATGATCCAGATTGGCCGGGTCAAACCGGTCAAACAGCCGGATATGACTGGCTGCCAGAAAATCGCTCATGGGCGGGTACACCTGCTGATCCGATCCGGTCACCTCATACCCCATCTGTTTGAGCATACAGGCCAGGGTTCCCATGCCGGTACCGCAGGCAGCCACCAGATGGATTTTACGAATCCGGTCCATCCACTAAATTTCCGCCATCACCGTTTTTGCGGCAGCGATGGTATCTTCAATGTCTTTTTCCGTATGGGCCAGAGAAACAAAACAGGCTTCAAACTGGGAAGGGGCCAGATATACACCTTTTTCCAGCATTCCCCGGTAAAATGCAGCAAACCTTTCCAGATCACTGGTTTTGGCATCTTCGAAATCATACACGTTTCGATCCGTGAAAAAGAACCCGGCCATGGAACCCACATGTCCAGCCTGGAAGGGGATGCCGGCCTCATCTGCTGTGGCCTGAAGCCCGGTCACCAGGGCGTGGGTCCGGGCCTCAAGGGTATCGTACACCCCGTCTTTCTGAAGGGCGGTCAAGGTGGCGATACCGGCCGCCATGGCCAAAGGGTTGCCGGACAAAGTGCCGGCCTGATACACGGGTCCTGTGGGCGCAATCTGGGACATGATCTCTTTTTTTCCGCCATAGGCCCCTACCGGCAGACCGCCCCCGATGATTTTACCGAAACAGGTCAGGTCCGGTGTGATGTTGAACAAACCCTGGGCAGACGTTTTCGCCACCCGGAACCCGGTCATGACCTCATCAAAAATCAGCACCGCGCCATGCTTCCCAGTTTCTTCTCTCAAGGTCTCGAGAAACCCCTCCTTAGGGCGCACCATCCCCATATTACCGGCCACCGGCTCCAGGATCACACAGGCCACCTGGTCCCCTTTCTTGGCCATTACCTGCCTGAACCCTTCGATATCATTATAAGGCAGAGACAGCGTGTTTTGAATCACCGACTCCGGCACACCGGGGCTGCCGGGTATATTCAGGGTCGCCACCCCGGATCCGGCCGCCACCAGCAGGGTATCGGCATGGCCATGATAACACCCGTCAAACTTGATGATAATATTGCGGCCGGTAAATCCTCTGGCCAGACGGATGGCGCTCATCGTTGCCTCGGTACCGGAATTGACCATGCGTATCATTTCCACGGAAGGCACCATCCCGGTCACCAGTTCCGCCAGTTGGGTCTCAAGATAGGTCGGGGCACCGAAACTGGTGCCGGTTTCCAGGACCTGCATCAGGGCCTTAATCACTTCCGCCGGCCGATGGCCCAAAACCAGCGGTCCCCATGACATCACATAATCAATATAATCATTTCCGTCCACATCATAGAGCCGGCTTTTATCCGCACGTTCAATAAATATCGGCTGCCCGCCCACGGCATTGCATGCCCTCACCGGAGAGTTGACCCCTCCGGGAATCAGTTGTCGGGCTCTCTTGAACAAATCAATGGATTTGCTGTTTTGCATATAATGTCTCCCCACATCTTTAAATGGTGATATTCAAAACGGTGTGATTTTAATGCTCAATAAAATTTTATGAATAAATAATAAGTATAACAAACCTTTTTTTAAAGGGTCAACCGGTTTGTTTTCATTCTGTTTTCAAAAAAACGTTGACATCCCTATTCCCGGCTGATATTTTTCCTGCTGTTCAATTTTCAGGCGGGCCGTTAGCTCAATTGGCAGAGCAACTGACTCTTAATCAGTAGGTTGAAGGTTCGATTCCTTCACGGCCCACCAGTAAAATAAATCCTGCTGATCGTCAACCATCAATATGACGTTGTCTTAATTCTGAAGTATGTCTTGCCAACCGGGTCTTCCGCTGTTTTACCTCGCCAGATCTTGATATGAAAGTTATGGTTGAGTTCTGAAAGAATCAATGATATCGACAAAATCGAGAAGCAAATTTTCAAGGGGCAACCATAAACCGTGTTTACGGATTTTACCACAGAAGAATAAAAACAA
>JAVVEQ010000041.1:0-31264 GCA_032250905.1 Desulfotignum sp.
GACCAATTTTCAAAGATCAAACATCGGGTACTTCATTGATTTTTGGTCACAACTTCTGTGACCGAAAAACCTGCACAATATACATTCCAAAAAAGGGTTTGTCAAACCCTTTTTCAACTCATTTTAAAATTATCTTATGATACTTCTTTTTCCCGGCCCGCAAAAGGATTTCTTCCTGATCCAGATCGGCTTCATCCATCTTCTGGTCCAAGGCAGATACCCGGTTTCCATTCACATATGCACCGCCCTGCTGCACCAGACGGCGGGCATCTGATTTGGAAGAGCACAAGCCAGTCCGGGTAAACAGATCAACCACCAGATCGTTATCCACAAGATCTTTTTTATCGATGTGTGTTGCCGGAACAGAGTCATCGGTTGCCGTTGAATGGACGCCCCGGGGAATCGTTGAACCCGGCAGGAGCGTGTCCGGCACCTCAATGACACCGAATACGGATGCCGCCGATTTCAGGGCGTTGCGGGCCTCGGTTTCTCCATGGGCAATCTTTGTGGCCTCATATGCCAAAATGGTTTTGGCCTTGTTCAGATCAGCACCTGCCAGTGTCTTGACCTGATCGATTTGATTCATGGGAAGGAAGGTGAACAGCGACAGGAACCGGACCACATCCGCATCATCACAATTGACCCAGAACTGGTAATACTCATAGGGTGAAAATCGATCCGGATCCAGCCAAACGGCCCCTTTGTGGGTTTTTCCCATCTTGATGCCGGCTGCGGTGGTAATCAACGGAAAAGTGATGCCAAAGGCCTGCTTTCCCAAGGTTCTTCGTATCAGGTCAATCCCGACCACAATGTTGCCCCACTGATCACTGCCTCCCATTTGAAGCAGACAATCATAATTTTGCGCCAGTTTCATGAAGTCATAGGCCTGAAGCAGCATATAATTGAACTCGATGAATGTCAGCCCTTCTTCCGATGCCATCCGTGCCTTATAACTTTCCGCCTTGATCATCCGGTTGATGGAAAAATGCCGGCCGATATCTCTTAAAAACGGAATATACCCCAGTTTTGTCAACCATTCGGCATTGTCCAGCAGCAGGGCCTGATCATTGCCAAAATGGATGAACCTGGACAGCTGCGCCTGGATCCCGGCTTTATTTTCATCAATCTGTTCCTGGGTGATGATCTGGCGCATTTCGGTTTTGCCGGACGGATCGCCGATCAGCCCGGTCCCGCCGCCCACCAGGGCAATAGGCCGATGTCCACAGCGCTGCATATGGGCCAGCGCCATGATACACACCAGACTGCCCACATGCAGACTGGAGGCGGTGGGGTCAAATCCGATATAACAGGTCGCCCGGTTATTTTCCAGATATGCTTCAAGCTCGGATGTGTGGGTCACCGCGTCAATGAAACCGCGT
Source organism: Desulfotignum sp. (assembly GCA_032250905.1). Classification (GTDB taxonomy): domain Bacteria; phylum Desulfobacterota; class Desulfobacteria; order Desulfobacterales; family Desulfobacteraceae; genus Desulfotignum. Next base: position 1,380 of record JAVVEQ010000041.1, read on the forward strand.
TCTTTCAACACTGTTAAAACATTCATGACTTCCCTGCTATTTTTTGGTATATTCAACCGCTCTGGTTTCTCTGATCACCACGACCTTAACCTGACCTGGAAAGGTCAAATTTTCTTCAATCTGCCGGGCAATTTCTCTGGACAGCATCACGGCATCTTCATCACTGATCTTTTCACTTTCCGTGATCACCCGGATTTCACGTCCCGCCTGAATGGCATAGGTATTGACCACCCCGTCAAAAGAATTTGCTATTTTTTCAAGATCTTCCAGCCGTTTAACGTAATTCTCAAGACTTTCTTTTCTAGCTCCCGGTCTGGCTCCGGACAGGGCGTCCGCTGCCTGAACAATGTAATCATACACAGATGTGGGCATTTGATCTTCATGATGGGCGGCAATGGCATTGACCACACAATCGATTTCACCATATTTTTTGGCCAGTTTGGCGCCGATAATGGCATGCGCCCCATCCACTTCATGGTCCACGGCCTTGCCGATATCATGGAGCAGACCCATCCGCTTGGCCAGCTTGACATCCAGTTTCAGTTCAGAAGCAATAACTCCTGCCAGGAATGCCACTTCAATCGAATGTTGAAGCACGTTCTGTGCATACGATGTTCGAAATTTTAATTTCCCCAGAACTTTGATCAATTCAGAATTGATGCCATGTACCCCCAGATCGAAAGCAGCCTGCTCTCCCGCTTCCTTGATGGCAAGATCCACTTCCTTTCCAGCCCGTTCAACCACATCCTCTATTCTGGCCGGGTGAATCCGCCCGTCGGAGATCAATTTTTCCAGAGAAAGCCGTGCGACTTCGCGTCGAACCGGATTGAAACCTGAAAGTATCACCGCTTCAGGGGTATCATCGATAATCAGATCAATACCGGTAGCCGCTTCCAATGCCCGAATGTTTCGCCCTTCTCTGCCGATGATTCTGCCTTTCATTTCATCACCCGGCAAATGCACCACAGAAACAGTTCTTTCCGCCACATAATCCCCGGCATATCTCTGAATGGCGGTGGATATGATTTTTTTGGCCTCCTTGTCCGCCTGTTCTTTGGCTTCCGTGGTAATTTTTTTTACCAGTTTGGCACCTTCATGTCGGGCCTCTTCTTCCATGGTTTTCAGCAGCAATTCTGTGGCTTCGTCCAATGTCAGCCCGGAAATTTTTTCCAGTTCCTGCCGGGTTTCTTCCACCAGAGCCTTGTAATGCATTTCATCTCTGGCCACAGCATCCAGCTTTTCATTTATTTCAGCTTCTTTGTTCTGAAATTCCGCCTCTTTCTGTGCCAGCAGGTCTTCCGACAGATCCAGCTTCTCACTTTTTTTGGAAAGTCTTCGTGCCTCTTTTTTTAATTCTTCTCTGGTTTCCTGAGTTTCGGCATCAAAGCTGCCCTTCATCTCCAAAAGCCGGGATTTTGCTTCCAGCTGGGCTTCTTTTATCAATGTTTCCGCTTTGATTTCAGCGGCTTCAATAATCCGTCTTTGTTCTTCTTCTATATTGAGCTTTTCCAGGGAAAACTTTTTCTTGAGTCTGAAAAAACCCACGACCCCCAATACCAGCAGCACAACAATAATCAGAGAGAGTACAATTTCCATTCAACCGGTCTCCTTCGCAATAGATATAATTATCAGCACCCGGATCTCAGCGTGCTGCGTGTCTGATAATCATTCAACAGAATTATAAAATGGAATGAGGATTCAAATAAGGCGGGATTAGAAAACGCTGTAAGAAACAGTTGCCCCCGCAAATTGCCGTGTTGTGTCAAAGGCTTTGAACCATTGGTTCAAAGGTGGGTACCCAGTTAATACCTTCAGGCTTTTCCTTGCTGACGAGGAACCTGCGCACCGGTATCAGGGTGAGCGCCCTTTTCTGTAAGCGTTAGGACAAAGTCTATTATACAATCACGCACATTGCAGGGGGTGGACTTATTTATGATCCAACTGTTTCTCATTACAAACCGTTATCAATTTTATTCATCAGGGATGAAATTTTTTTCTCCATGTCTTTCTCACGTTCAGCATACTGCATTTTCAACTCATGATGATCCTTGGACAGATTTATGGCGGCAAGAAGCAAAATTGCCATTTTGTTTCTTGCTGAATTTTTGTTCGGAACCATACGCTCTGCCTCCTGGATATAATCAGTCAAAGATTGAACAACCTTTTTCGGATTTTTTACCTGATCATCCGGTTTAAATCTGAACTCTTCTCCAAAAAGATCAATTTTGATAATTTCATCCAATGATATCCCTTTACCGAAACACGCTCATCGGTCTTGTAGCTTTTCAGGTCTCTTCTGACCGGGTAAAACTGTTCAGTTTGGTCAAAAGACCGTCAATTTTTGATTGAATCACTGTTTCCTGTTCAGAAATCCGTGCTTCTGTCTGGATTCTTTCTTCCAGATCTGACTCCAGTTGCTGTATTCGCCGTGTCAGTTCCTGATTCTCTATCTGCAAAGACCGAAAACGTTCCAGCAGCATATCGACTTTTTTGTCGATGTCATCAAACTTGTTATGTATCTGTTCATTCCCCAAATTTTATAATCCTGTGATGGTAAATTTGAAATCAGTATAGATCAAATCTCTTGACAAAGTCAAGGCAATTCATTTTGCATTGAAACCGCCTGAATCCTTGTTTTTTCGAGTTCACCCAGTGTATTTATCCCCAGAACCTGCCCCGAATCCTTCACCATTTTCACAGCCATTTTTTCATTTTTTCTACAGGCGATTCCCACCACATCGGTCAAATAAAACTCCGCCTGCTGATTGTCCTGTTTCACCAAATCCAGTGCCTGGGTGAGGAACCGGCGGTCAAAACAATATATCCCGGTGTTGATGCGTTTGATTTTTTTCTCATCTTCACTGGCATCGGCTTCCTCCCGGATCGTCATAACATGATTGTGTTGATCCTGCAACACACGTCCGTATCCAGTGGGATGGTCCAGATCAGCAGCCAGGATCGTTACTTTGGCGTGGGAATTTCTATGGGATGACACCAGGTTTATCACGGTTTCAGGCTGAATCATCGGCACATCCCCATACAGGACCACCACATCCCTGATTTCGCTGGTAAGTGCCGGCAATGCGCACTTCACTGCATCACCGGTTCCCAGAAGGTGTTGCTGCATACAGAAATTCACCGGATAGCAGGAAGATACCGCCTGCTGCACTTTTTCCGCCTGATGGCCCACCACCACATGAATCTGATGAACCGGTACCACCTGTCTGGCACAGTCAATGACATGCATGATCATCGGCTTTCCAGCCACTTTGTGAAGCACCTTGGGCAGATCCGATTTCATTCTGGAACCTTTTCCTGCCGCCAGAATAATCACACTCAACGCATCCATTTTATTTCCTTATCAAGGACAGACCCGTATTTGATCAGAAAAAAAGGGTGCGCCCCAATGGGATGCACCCTTTATAAAGCAAAAAACAAAAAAACGGGTCAGCTACTTTCCGTGTTGCGCCACTTTCAACCGGTGCAGGGCACGTCGCAATGCGAGCTCAGCACGCAGCAGATCAATGCCGGCCGCCCGATTGGCCAGGCGCTGTTCTGCCCGCTCCTTGGCTGCCTGTGCCCTGACAATGTCGATATCCTGCTGAGCTTCAGCAGATTCGGCCAGAATCGTGACTTTATCCGGCAACACCTCAGCAAAACCGCCGTTCACAAACAGCGCCCGTTGCTTACCATTGTCGTCTTTAAATCTCAGCGTTCCCACTTTCAGAGAAGTCAGAAACGTGGTATGTCCCTTGAGAGCACCGAACTCACCTTCCGATCCGGGTGCTACAACGGTTTCCACTGTTTCTCTGACCACGGCCTTCTGTGGTGTTACCACTTCAAGAATCAATTTTTCAGCCATGTGTTACCTCCGGGGGATTATTCGGCTTTAGCCTTTTTAATGGCATCTTCGATAGAACCCACCATATAGAAGGCATTTTCCGGAAGATCATCATGTTTTCCTTCTATAATTTCTTTAAATGATCTAACGGTATCTTCAACTTTTACAAAGGCACCCGGCATACCGGTAAAGGTTTCAGCCACATGGAATGGCTGGGACAAAAATTTCTGCAGTTTTCTGGCCCGCTGAACCGTCACTTTGTCTTCATCAGACAATTCATCCATACCCAGAATAGCAATAATATCCTGCAGCTCTTTATATTTTTGAAGGGTCTGCTGAACCACCCGGGCCACGTAGTAATGTTCTTCACCAATATAGTTGGCATCCAGAATCCGTGAGGTTGAGTCCAGCGGATCCACAGCCGGATAAATCCCCAGCTCCGCAATCTGACGGGACAACACCACGGTGCCGTCCAGATGGGCAAAGGTCGTGGCCGGTGCCGGGTCAGTCAAGTCATCCGCAGGCACATAAACGCACTGAACTGCAGTGATCGAACCCTTATCCGTAGAGGTGATACGTTCCTGAAGTTCACCCATGTCCACGGCCAGGGTGGGCTGGTACCCCACGGCAGACGGCATACGACCCAGGGTGGCGGACACTTCTGAACCGGCCTGGGTGAAGCGGAAGATGTTGTCGATAAACAGCAGCACATCCTGGCCTTCCACATCACGGAAATATTCCGCACAGGTCAAAGCGGACAGCGCCACCCGGGCCCGGGCTCCCGGAGGTTCGGTCATCTGGCCGTAGACCAGGGCGCATTTGGGAAGAACCCCTGAATCCTTCATTTCATGATACAGGTCGTTTCCTTCACGGGTGCGTTCCCCCACGCCGCCGAATACGGAAATACCGCCATGCTGCATGGCGATATTGTTTACCATTTCCATCATGATAACGGTTTTACCCACACCGGCTCCCCCGAACATCCCCATTTTACCGCCCCGGGGAAAGGGTACCAGCAGATCGATCACCTTGACACCGGTCTCAAGTACCCGAACAGAGGTATCCTGTTCAATAAATGTCGGGGCATGCCTGTGAATGGGCATGGTTTTTTCACGGGAAATATCCCCCAGGCCGTCCACCGGTTTTCCCACAACATTCAATACCCGTCCCAGAGAGGCTTCACCCACGGGCATCATGATGGGTGCCCCGGTATCTTTAACCGGTATACCCCGCTGGAGGCCGTCGGTCACATCCATGCCGATGCACCGGACCATGTTGTCTCCCAGATGCTGGGCCACCTCAATGACCAGGTTGTCTTCTTCGTCCCCGATGGTGGGGTTGGTGACGGTCAGGGCGGTGAGAACCGGCGGAAGGTTGCCGGGTGTAAATTCAACGTCAACAACAGCACCCATGACTTGTGCTATTTTTCCTATATTTTCAGCCATTTTTTTCTCCTAAATAAAGCTGTTTATATACTGTGATGTATATTGTTTTTTATCCCTTAAGCGCTTCCGCACCACCGACGATATCCATGAGTTCGCCGGTAATCTGAGCCTGACGCGTCTTGTTGAAGATGGTCTGAAGTTCCAGTACCATGTCTTCACAGGCCTTGGTGGCATTTTCCATGGCCCGCATCCTTGCGGCATGTTCACTGGTTGAGGTCTGAAGCAGCGCATTATAGATCTGAATAAACACGTTCTTGGGCAGCATTTCACCCAAAAGCACGTCGGATGACGGCTCACAGATATGTTCCGGCAGAAACGAATCCGCTGCGTCCGTGGGTTTTTCCTCCACCATGTCCACCAGAGACGGAATGGGCAGAATCTGCTTGATCACCGGTACCTGCCTGGCCATACTCTCAAATTCAGAATAAATGACATGGACTTCATCCACATCTCCGACAAGAAAACTGTCAATGAGCAGCTGGCCCGGTTTGGATGCCATGGAAAAATCAATTTTCCCTCCCACCACATCCAGAAATTCCGCATCAAGGGTATACGGGGATTTTCTGACCCAGTCTCTTCCTTTCTTACCAAAGCAGTAAAAGGACACCTCTTTGTGCTGCAGATCGGATTGAACGAATTTTCTGGCCCTGTCTATCAAATTGATATTAAATCCGCCACATAACCCCCTGTCGGATGTACACAGAACCAAAACCACCTTTTTGACTTCCTGGGCCGGCACCAGCAACGGACTGACATCTGAACCGGATTTGCCCGCAATGCTGCCCAGCACCTCAGAGAATTTGGAGGCATAGGGCTTGAACCGCTCCATATTGGTCTGACAGCCCCGCAGTCTTGAAGTGGCAACCATTTTCATGGCAGAAGTGATCTGCTTTGTTTTTTTAACGCTGCTGATCTTGGATTTAACTTCTTTGAGTGTTGCCATTGTATCTACCTTTCAAGCCTAATAATTTCAAGTTACCGTAACGATTAGATTTTCAAGAACTGTTCACATCGACTAAATCGTGTCCTTGAACTCTTCGTCATAGGCTTCCAGGGCTTGCTTGAGCTTGGTCTCAATCTCGGAAGTGATCTCTTTCTTCTCTTTCAAGCCTTGGTAGATTTCAGGAAACCGGTTTTCCACAAAGCTATAAAGTCCTTCTTCATATTTGGAAACCGCATCTTTGGGATACTTGTCAATATAGCCCTTGGTGCCCGCATACAGTGCAGTGACCATTTTTTCCATGGGAAGTGGTTGAAACTGGGGCTGTTTGAGCAGTTCAACCAGTCTTTCTCCACGGGTCAACTGTTTCTGGGTGGCGGCATCCAGATCGGAACCAAACGCTGCAAAGGCTTCCAGCTCACGGTACTGGGCCAAATCCAGACGCAGGGTACCGGCCACCTGTTTCATGGCTTTCACCTGGGCGGCACCCCCTACCCGGGATACGGAAAGTCCCACATCGATCGCCGGCCGGACACCGGCAAAAAACAGGTCTTTATCCAGAAAAATCTGACCGTCGGTAATCGAGATCACGTTGGTAGGAATAAATGCGGATACGTCCCCTTCCTGGGTCTCGATAATAGGAAGCGCGGTCAGAGAACCCGCACCTTTTTCGTCACTGAGTTTGGCGGAGCGCTCCAGCAGACGGGAATGGTTGTAAAAAATATCGCCGGGAAACGCTTCACGTCCGGGCGGACGTCTGAGAAGCAGAGACACCTGCCGATAGGCAACCGCCTGTTTGGACAGGTCATCATAAATGATCAGGGCATGTTCACCTTTGTCCCTGAAATATTCTCCCATGGCGCATCCGGCATAAGGAGCCAGATACTGCATGGCAGCAGATTCTGATGCCGATGCCACCACCACCGTGGTGTATTCCATGGCACCATGCTCTTCCAGAGCCGCCACCACCTGGGCTACGGTGGATTTTTTCTGCCCGCAGGCCACATAGATGCATTTCATGTCCGTATTTTTCTGAGCAATGATGGCATCCACAGCCAGGGCGGTTTTTCCAATCTGCCGGTCGCCGATGATCAGTTCCCGCTGTCCCCGGCCTACTGGGGTCATCCCGTCCACAGCCTTGGCACCGGTATAGCAGGGTTCATGTACCGATTTTCTGGCGATAACACCCGGTGCCACAAGTTCCATGTTCATCATGACATCAGAATTGATGGGTCCCTTACCGTCAATGGGCTCTCCTGTAGTAGTGACCACCCTGCCAAGCAGGGCTTCTCCCACAGGGACGGAAGCGATACGATCGGTTCTCTTGACGACATCCCCTTCCTTGATGAGCTTGTCATCCCCAAGGATGGCGATACCCACGTTGTCAGATTCAAGGTTCAAAGCAAGACCTAAAATGCCCCCGGGAAACTCCACAAGCTCCATGGCTTTCACTTTTTCCAAACCATATACACGGGCGATACCATCACCCGCAGACAGAACAACACCGGTCTCATTCAGATCAACCTTGGCGTCAAACCCCTTGATCTGATCTTTAATTATCTGGCTTATTTCTTCTGCTTTAATTTCCATTAGACACTCTCACCTTTTTTTAAAGTTTCCCTCATATTGATCAGCTGAGTTTTCACGCTGCCATCCAGAACAAGATCGCCGATTTTGGTAACCACACCGCCGATGAGACTTGGATCCTGTTCTACATTCAAAACAATTGTTTTCCCCACTCTTTTTGACAGGGCATCCCGGATTTTTTCCACCGCGTCCGAAGACAATTGTGTTGCAGAAGTAATGCTGGCTTTGACGATTCCTTTGAGTTCATCGGCCAGATCCTTGTAATACGAGGCGATATCTCTCAAATATCTGATTCTTCCCTTGTCAAACAGCAACATCAGAAAAGAATTCATTACCACAGACAGGTTTGTCGATCCCAGAACAGCTTCCAGCACTTTTCTCCGGTCGTTTTTGTTATACAGCGGATTGATCAGAACCGTTTCAAAGCCTTCCTGGGTGTCAAATAAAGACACCATGGCTTCAAGTTCTTCATTGTATAAATCCGCCTGGCCGTCTTCCTGGCCGATCATGATCAATGCCTTGGCATAACGCCTGGATACTGCTAAATTTTTCATTATGCCACCACCTTTTTCAAATAATCGTCCACCAATTTTTCCTGATCTTCAGATGAAATGGCGTTCTGAATAACTTGTTCTGCTCGTTCCACAGCCAGAGCGGAAATTTCTTTCTGAAGTTTTACTCTGGCCGTTTTAAACTCCTGTTCAATGGTCCGTTTGGCCATGTGCTCCAGTTTTTCCGCCTGAGCCTCCGCCTGGGCAATAATCCGTTTTTTTGCCTCTTCTCCCTGCTTGATATACTCCTCGATGATCTGCCTGGATTCCTGATCCAGATTGTTGAAACGGGCCTGATATTCAGACAGTTGTCTTTCGGCCTCGTCTTTTTTCTGTTCAAGATCTTTCAGTTCATCAGCGATCTCTTTTTTCCGTGATGTAAAAAAGGATTTAACCGGCTTTCTTCCCAGAAAAAACAGGGCAATGGCAAGCACGGCAAAGTTCAATGTTTTCCACGTATCAATGGTCAACCAGGAGTTGTGAACTTCACCATGGGGTGACGCAGCCCAGGCTGTGGCAAGGGCACCCCCGAGAATCAGGGCTGCCACACCGGACACTTTGATCTGTTTACGTGTAAAGGTGATTTTTTTCATCAGAGTGCCCTCCCCAGAATTTTTTCGCAGATGGTTTTGGCAAACACCTCCACCTCATTTTTCAGAGCTTTGCGGGCCTGCTCAGTCTCATCCGCCACCTGTTTTTTGATCCGGGCGAGATTGGCCTGAGCCTTCTGATTGATCTGGTCGATAATTTCACGTTCCTGCTTTGATGCCTCTTCCACAAAGGCTTCCTTTTCTTTCAAACCTTTGGTTCTGGCCTGCCGCAACCCGTTTTTGTAGGATTCTTCCTGGGAAGATAGATCTGCATTGGCTTTTTCAACGCCCGATTCAAGACCTTGAATCTTTGCTTTTCTTTCCAGAAGCACCTTACGAATGGGTTTGTACAGCAGCTGGTTGAGGACAAAGAGCAGAATCAGGAAATTGATCATCTGATATACCAAAGATATATCAGGAATCACAGTTATCATAAAATTCCCTCCGCCAGTAAATAATTATAAAAAAAACCAACCACTTATATCTTATCGGCTGTTTTTACGCAAAAACAGCCCAAATTCCGTATAAAATCGTGACTTCAGTACCATCCGGGTAACCATTTGTCAACATGGAATGAGAAAATATTTCCCTTGCTGACACGTGAATAGCCGATGTTCTCCTGTTTTTCAGAAACCTGTTCCCATCTAACGGATCAGCTGGTGTAAAACCGCCGCATGCTGATATTCAGCAGTATGCCGAACCCGACCATGTTGGTGATCACCGATGACCCGCCATAGGAGATCAGGGGCAAGGGCATTCCTACCACTGGCATCAACCCCATGACCATGCCGACATTGATAAAAACCTGCCAGAAAATCATCGCGGTGATACCGAAAGCCAGGATGGATCCGAACAGATTCCGGCAATTATATGCGATATTCAATCCCCAGCAGATCAATAAAAAATACAAAACCAGCAGCACCATGCATCCGACAAGGCCCCATTCCTCAGCCAGCACGGAAAGGATGAAGTCTGTATGCTGTTCAGGCAGAAAAGACAGTGCATTCTGAGTTCCCTGCAAAAATCCTTTACCGGTGATCATACCCGATCCTATGGCGATTTTGGACTGAATGATGTGATATCCGGTCCCCAGCGGATCACGATCCGGATCCAGAAATGTCAGAATCCGGGTCTTCTGATACGCCTTAAGACCAAAGAACCATACCACGGGAATGATACACCCGCTCAAGGCACCCAGGATCAGAAGCACTTTTTTTTCAACTTTGACGAACAGGGTCATGGATCCGGCAATGAGCAGCAGCATCAACCCGGTTCCCAGGTCAGGCTGATTGACGATCAAACCCACCGGAATCATGCAGATGACGGCAGGCCTGACCAATTGTCTGAAATTGAGCCCTTCCGGTGACACCATGGTGGAATAGACGGATGCCAGACTGATGATCAATGCGATTTTCATCAATTCGGACGGCTGGATATTGATCCCGCCAAAAGACAGCCATCGCTGGGACCCTCCGCCGGATTGACCGAACAGGAACACCCCTGTGAGAAGCAGAATACATCCGGCATAAATAATCAGATTCAGCTTGTTTAAATTCCGGAAATCAAAAAACAGGACCGCGGTCATGATGACGAACCCGCCCCCCAGCCAGATGAGTTGCCGTTCAAACAGAGAATGAAGCCCGTTCCTCTGCCAGCCGGCCATGACCGCAGAATAAAGAACCGTCAGCCCGCCGGCAGAGATGATCAGAATCAGCAGCAGCAGCCCCCAGTCAAATTGTTCCAAAAGCCGTCGGTCAAACATTTTTTATGTTTTTACCCTTCCGAATCTACAACAACCGCTTTTTCAGAATCCAGCAGTCCCAGATACTTTTTCACCAGAGTCCCGGCCACAGGGGCTGCGGCCGAAGACCCATGTTCACCATGCTCGATGATCACTGAAATGGCGATCACCGGATTTTGGGCCGGGGCGTAACACACGAACCAGGCATGATCCTGCAAGGTTTTCACCTGTTTTTTATTGTCGAATTTTTCACCGGTTTTCCGGGAAAAGACCTGGGCCGTCCCGGTTTTTCCTGCCAGTTCAACCTGCTTGATTCGAATGCTTCGTGCCGTACCCCGATCGCCTTCCACCACATTGATCATTCCCTGTCTGACCAGATCCAGGGTTTTTTTACCCGCCGGAATTCCACCGATAATTTCCGGATCAATTTTTTCGACCCCGTTGCCGTATACATTTTTTATCGTTGTAACAATCCTGGGTCGAAACAAGGTGCCCCCGTTGGCAATGGCTGCGGTGAACACTGCCATCTGAAGCGGGGTAACCAGGTTGAACCCCTGACCGATACTTATGGAAAGGGTTTCTCCAGGATACCAGGCTTCATTGAACCGCTCCCGTTTCCAGGCTGACGTGGGAATCAATCCCTCACGTTCATGGTCCAGATCAATACCGGTGGCTCGTCCCAATCCACACCCGCTGGCGTACTGGGCCAGTGCATCCACCCCTATTTTTTCTCCGGCCAGGTAAAAAAATACGTCACAGGACTGAGTCAGTGCATCCACGACGTTCAACTGCCCGTGTCCGTGTTTGCGCCAGCAATGATACCGTCGTCCCCTGAACATGTAGAATCCCGGACAAAAGGTGGTACTGTGGCTGTCGATCAGGTTTTCCTCCAGTCCGGCAATGGCGGTCAGAATTTTATATGTGGAAGCCGGGGGATATTCTGCCTGAATGGTCTTATTGATCATGGGACGACCCGGATTTTCCATGAGTGCTTTCCAGTTGATGCTGGATATCCCGCCGATGAAATCATTCTGATTGAACCCGGGATGACTGACCATGACCAGAACATCCCCATTGGCGGGATCCAACGCCACCACGGCCCCATTCTGATCTTTCAGCAGTTCTTCGGCCAGCTGCTGCAACGGCAGATCCAGCGTCAGATGAAGATTGTAGCCGGGTACCGGTTCAACGGTTTTCAGCACCTGAACCACCCGCCCGTTCACATCCACTTCCACCTGGCGGCCTCCCCGCCGGCCCTGAAGATAGGATTCAAAACTTTTTTCCACCCCATATCGACCGATTTGGTCTCCTGCCCTTATGTATGGAAAATCACCGCTTTTAAGCTCTTTTTTATTCACCTCCCCCAGATATCCCAACAGATGGGACGCCAGTTCAGGATGGATGTAATGACGGGTAGGTTCAATTTCCACAAAAATACCGGGCAGATCAAATTTGTGGGCCTCCACAATGGCCAGCTGATCCCTGGAGATATCTTTTTTCAAGACGATGGGCTTGTACAATGCCGCATCGCCCGCCTTTTGAATCTGATCCATCAGTTCAACGTAAGGTTCTTGAATTAAAGAAGATAAAAGTGAGACGGTATCCTGGACAGACCCGGCGTCCTCCTGTACGATCACCAGATCAAATGCCGGCCGGTTGTCCACCAGCAGTTCTCCGTTCCGGTCAAAAATCAGGCCCCGGGAAGGTTTGATGCTTTTGAGGCGCACGCAATTGGTTTCAGACAACCGGCGATATTCTTCACCTTTGATCAGCTGAAGGTAAACCAGGCGAAGGAAAAGCATCATGAACACAATCAAAACACAGAGACTGGCAACCATCACCCGCTGTTTCATCCAGTCCCGGTCTTTGTTTTTCTGCAGCTCAACCATGGGTCTGGTTTCTCTTGTGTTCCCGGATTTTAATCCACCGCTGAATCGTGCCCTGCCAGCCCCGGTTCACTGCGTTAATCAGTCCAACCCCCAAAGGGACCATTGCCCCGCCCCATACCACTTGACGGAGCATCATTGAGACATCCAGGGGGCCGACACCGGTGGTGTCTTGACGGGCAATGACAGAAAAGAGTATCAGTCCCTGTTGAATCGAAACGGCCAGCAGGCTGATGACCATGATAAACAAAATATTGGTTTGAAAAACCAGCTGCCGGGCCAGTTGAACCATCAGAAAAATCCAGATATAAGAAAACGTATAAATAAAAAACGGTCCGCCCGAGAGACTGTCCATGATACCGCCGATAACGGCAATGACAGCAATGATCATGTAATGGGAAAAATGAAGACTGACATATACGATCAGGATGATGGTCAGATCAAAACAATAGAACGAACAGGATAAACTGGGAAGCAGCACGGTTTGAAAAACAACAAAAAAAAGGCAGATGATTCCGACAAAAAGCCATTTCATTGTTTATAAACCAGCACCTCTTCCAGTTTATCAAAATCCACACTGGTCTGAATAATGATATCCTGGAACAATCGGGAATGATCTTTTTCAACATCCAGAACCGTACCGATTTTCAAGCCTTTGGGAAAGACCTGATCCAGCCCTGAAGATACGATGACTTCACCTGGATGAATCTCTTCCTTGCGCAGGGCATAAACAAAAACACACCGGTTGTCATCTCCCCCTTTGACGATTCCCCTGGCCCGCGTATTTTGAACCAGGGCATCCACTGCGGAGTTACGGTCCGTGATAAGCAACACCCTGGAAAAATTGGGAGATACCTTTGTAATCTGCCCCACAATACCTTCCGGAACCAGTATGGGGGCATTTTTTTTCAGACCGTGTCTTTCCCCCTTATCGATCATCAGGGTTTTGAACCAGGGGGAAGGGTCCCGGGCAATGACCCGGGCCGCCACATAGGTTCCGGATGCAGCCGTTGTAAATGCCACGAATTTTTTCAACCTGGCATTTTCCATGGTCAGCTCCCTGTTCTTGTTTTCAATCTGTTGGGCACGGGCCAGTTGATTCTTTAAAAGAACACTTTCCCGGGCTCCCGACACGCAGGCAAAATAGTTCTTCCAGACAGAGGACACAAAAAAAATCGATCGCTGTACGGCCAGTTGAAAAGGGGCGGTGATTGTAATCAGGACTTCTTCCGGACCCTGCACCTGAAAATTCTGTCTGCTGGTCATACTGATGACGATCAGATTGATCGCAACAAACAATCCCACCCCGACCGCGATTAACATTTTACGGGAGAACATGTACTCAGTCGATCACCACTTCTGTCAAAATATCAATGCTGTCCAAGGCTTTACCGCACCCCAGCGCCACGGTGGACAAGGGGTCGTCCGCCACCACAATGGGAAGACCGCTTTTTTCCCTGAGCAGTTTATCCAGATTTTTCAACAACGCACCGCCACCGGTCAGTACAATACCTGAATCCACTATATCCGCTGCCAATTCCGGCGGGGTCTGTTCCAGGGCGATCCGCACGGTTTCCACAATGGCTTCAATCTGTTCGGAAATGGCCATTCGGACCTCCTCGGAATCAATCGCCAGAATCTTGGGAATCCCGGACACCAGATCCCGGCCCTTGACCTCGATGGTTTCCAGATTTTCCGGATCCGGGTATGCATTGCCGATGGTGGTTTTGATGATCTCGGCAGTTCTTTCACCGATGAGCAGGTTGTATTTTCGCTTGATGTGCTGACTGATGGAGGCATCCATCTTATCCCCCGCCACCCTTAAAGACCGGGTATAGACGATACCGGCCAGGGAAATGACCGCCACTTCGGTGGTGCCGCCGCCGATGTCCACCACCATGTTACAGGTGGGTTCCGTAATGGGAAGACCTGCGCCGATGGCCGCAGCCATAGGTTCTTCAATCAGAAAGACTTCCCTGGCCCCGGCGGATTCCGCAGATTCCCGGACCGCCCGCTTTTCCACCTGCGTGATGCCCGACGGAACAGCAATGATAATCCGGGGCCGGACCATGGTTTTTCGATTGTTATGAACCTTTCGGATGAAGTGCTTGAGCATGGCTTCGGTCACCTCAAAATCAGCAATGACCCCGTCCCTCATGGGACGGATGGCCACAATATTGCCGGGGGTCCGGCCCAGCATCCGTTTGGCCTCCATACCCACTGCCAGAACCTTATTCTTGGCACGTGCATCCGTTCGCACCGCCACCACTGAAGGCTCACTCAATACAATTCCTTTTCCTTTAACATATACCAGCGTATTGGCCGTACCAAGGTCAATGGCCAGATCATTTGAAAAGGCGCCAAGCAACGAATCCGTAATAAAGTTCATTTTACCTCGTTTGTTTTCTTAAATTTTTTTTCAAATGGGTACAGGTATCGATCTTCATCTGAACAACAGTTGCTAACAAAATTGACCATTTTTTACAAGACTAAAGTCTGTTGTCTCTATATATTGTTCCGTCCGCCGGCATCATAAAAGACAACAGGCAATACAGTCATGGATCTTGGGCCTGAATTCCCTGATCTTCAGATTGGAACGGGAGGGATGAACCCGGTTGGTCAATAGAATCACAATCACGCCGTTTTCCGGATCGATCCAGAAAGAGGTTCCGGTAAATCCCAGATGCCCCACCGTTCGTGGGGAAAAAAAATTCCCGGCGGCGGATCCGGTCTGTGTCGGCGTATCAAATCCCGCTGCCAGGGTATGGCCTGGATATTTCTGAACAAATTTCCCAGCCACTGCGGGATTCAGAACCCGGGGGGAGCGCTGTTCCATGGCGCACAGAATTTCCAGACAGAGATGATACACGGCCGTTGCAGATCCGAAAAGTCCGGCATGACCCTGGATCCCGCCTGAAACCCAGGCATTTTCATCTTCCACCTCTCCTTTTAGCACCCGCCCGCGCCAGGGACAGCTTCGCGTGGAGACCAGCCGGGATTGCACTTCCTCTCCGGGCGGAGAGGCCCTGTCGATAAAAAACAGATCAACGATTCCAAGTGGTTGATACACACGATCTTGAACAAAACAGTCCAGCCGGGTCTGTGTCACCCCGCGAATCACCCTGGAAAGCAGCATGTACCCCAGGTCGCTGTATACCTGATTTCGGCCCGGCGGTGATGTCAGCGGCTCGGACAAAATCAGGTGATTCATGGCCTGCAGCGGATCCGTCCGGTCTTTTACCTGTCTGAAATAGTCCCGGTGAGCCGGAAGACCGGAGGTATGGCGCAGCAGCATATCCAGGGTGATCCGTGCTTTAGGGGTCCCTGCGGTGACCGGCAGCAGATCTTTCAGGCAGGCGTCCGGATCCACGTGATTTTCCTGCACCAGCACCATCATGGCCATGGCTGTTGCCAACGGTTTGGTGAGCGAGGCAAGATCAAACAGGTCATTGTATGCCACCGGGCGTTGTGTGGTCAGATCCGCCACCCCGAATGCCTGATAATACAGAATCTTATGCCGTTTTGCACACAGCAGCACCGCACCGGGAAACACCTTTTCTTTGATCCCCTGTTGCATCAGATGGGTCACCGGATCCGGTGTCACGATTCTCACCGTCCTTTCTGCCACTGAAGTGCCATGGTTTGCGTGTCCAGATGAACCCGGGTACCCATGGGCAGAGACAGATTCACGGGACCATGTCCTGCGGCAAGTCCCATCACCACAGGCACCTGGTATTCCCCAAAAATTTCGGCAAAAATCTCAGGCAGAAACTCTGGATGGTCGCATTGTTCAAATGTTCCGGAGATCACCGCCTGAATATGGGTGAACATGCCGGCCAGTTTCATCTGGGTCAGCATACGGTCGATTTTATACGCCGGTTCTCCCACATCCTCCAGAAACAGCACATTGTGTGAAAAATCCGGCGCAAATCCGGTTCCCAGAAGATGCGTCAACGTGGCCAGATTCCCCCCCACCAGGGTACCGGCGGCCTGTCCCGGGACCAGACAGGTCGCCAAGGATAACGATAAATCTGACATCCGGCCGGTCACGGCGTTGAAAAAACCGGTACGGGTGAGAAGGTCGGCACCGGCCAGAGACACCAGATTGGGGCCATGGACCACACCGATTTTTGCCCGCTGCATCACGGCGGTCAGCAACGCCGTGGCATCGGAAAACCCCACAAACAGCTTGGGATGGGTTTGAATCAGGTGCCAGTCCAGGTAAGGCAGCATGCGCAGGGTACCGAACCCGCCTCTGGCACAGATAATTCCCTTGATGTCCGGATCCGCAACCAGATGGTTGATCCCCTGAGCCCTATCGGGATCATCGCCGGCCAGATACCGTTTCTGACCAAAGATTTGGGACGGTACCTTCACGCCGAACCCCAGGGTTTTCAGGCACTCGATTCCCTGATGCAGCCGGATTTCATCAAACCGGGCGCCGGGAGCAGCCACACCCACCAGATCCCCTTTTTCAAGAAACGGAACGTGATTGATTTTCATTCCGGTATTTTGACAAAATCCAGAAAAATTGCAATACTGCAAATTTAAATAATTGTTTAAATTCAAAGGATATCATGCCTTCTCATACGCCCAAGATCCTGGCCCCGGCCGGGGACAAGACCACTTTTCTGGCAGCGGTCGCCGCCGGTGCGGATGCCATTTACTGCGGGTTGAAAATGTTTTCCGCCCGCATGGAAGCAGCCAATTTCAGTATTGAGGAATTGTCCCGCCTGTCCCGGCTGGCCCGATCCCGGCAGATTCAGGTGCATATTGCTTTCAACACCCTGATCAAGGAATCTGAAACCGATAAAGCGTTACGCCTGCTCTCCAAACTGAACCAGTATGTGGTATTTGACGCATTGATCGTCCAGGATCCGGCCGTCATTTCTCTGGCCAGGCAGGCAGGTATCACCCAGGCCCTGCACCTTTCTACTCTGGGCAACCTTTCCTTTGCCGCAGGCCTGGAGACTGCCCGCATCGCCGGCTTTTCCCAGGTGGTCCTGCCCAGGGAATTTTCGTTAGACGACATCCGGGCCATGGCCGATCAAATCCCCGAAAGCATATCCCTGGAAGTGTTTATTCACGGGGCACTGTGCTATGGCGTCTCCGGGCGGTGCTACTGGAGTTCCTGGTTTGGCGGTAAAAGTGCGCTGAGAGGTCGGTGTGTCCAACCCTGCCGGCGGATGTATCAGATGAAAGGGGAAAGACACCGGTATTTTTCCTGTATGGACTTTTCAGCGGATGTGCTGGCCAAAGTGCTCAAAGAGATCCCCCAGGTTGCCACCTGGAAAATCGAGGGCCGAAAGAAAAGCCCGCATTATGTGTTTTATACGGTCAAGGCGTTCCAACTGCTCAGGGACCACCCCTCCCGAAAAAAAGAAGCCCTGATATATCTTGATTATGCGCTGGGTCGGCCGTTCTCTCACTATAACCTGTTGTCTCACCGGACCCAAAATCCTTTAGACCATCAGGACAGCACTGAATCCGGTCTGTTTATGGGCCGGATCCAAAACCCGGCCGCCCCTTTTTTCATCACCAGAGACGCCTTGTTTACAGGAGATCTGCTGCGCATCGGCAATGAGGAAGAGGCCTTCCACACCATTCAGAAAGTCACCCGCAGTGTCCCCAAAAAAGGCAAATTCTTTTTGCCCGGGCACTTGCGTCAAAAAACAAAAAAAGGCACACCGGTTCACCTCATCGATCGCCGGACAGACGAACTGACCCTGCAACTTGGAGGACTGGATGCTGAACTCACAGGCATGGAACGGACCCCGGTGCGCCCCGTGCCCGGGTCAAACTTTTCAGACAATACCCAGCCGCACCCCCAAAGGTCCTCCCGGGTGCATGAACGTATCACCGATATCCGGGTATCACGGAAATTGCAGGGGTTGCCACAGAAATCAGGGGCATCAGGCATCTGGATCTCCGGCGGCCGGTACAGCACCCGACCTGACAAAAACACCTGGCTGTGGCTGGATTCCTCCATTTTCCCTCAAGAAGAACCAATGTGCCGCCAGTATATCACCACGGCCCTGAAAAAAGGGGCACGCCATTTTGTTCTCAATGCGGTCTGGCAGATCAGCCTGTTTGACCATCCGGACCGGTTGAATCTGTGGGCCGGTCCTTTCTGCAACATCACCAACACGCCGGCCATTCAGGAGTTGAAAAAAATGGGTTTCAGCGGGGTGATCGTCTCGCCGGAACTGGATAAAAAAAACATATTGTCCCTGCCGCAATCCTCCAGACTTCCCCTGGGGATCGTCATCCAGGGAAACTGGCCCCTGGCGGTTTCCCGCACCCTTTCCCCGGGGCTGTCTCCCGGAGATTTTTTTCTAAGCCCCAAAAAAGAAGGGGCCTGGGTCACCCGGTCCAATGATGTGTATTATATCTTTCCCAACTGGCCCCTGGATCTGACCGTGCACAGAAAGACGCTGGCCCAGGCCGGGTATACCTGTTTTGTCACACTGGAGGAGCCGGTTCCCAAGAGTGCATTTCTCAAGAACCGTCCCGGGTTGTGGAACTGGGATCTGACGCTTTTGTAGCCGTTCCGGTTCCCCGGCCACCTCTCTCTGAGCGGGTGGCCGGGGCGAGGCCAATGATTGAATTCAGATGCTTGAAAGCGCTCAGGGCTTGATCCGGATGGACGGATACAGGCCCTTGCGTTCTCCGGTGCGATAGGGCTGAATAATGTTAAAGGAGATATGCTGATCATCCTGGGCATGACCGCGCTTTTCACCATTATTATAAAAGGCGCCGTTGAGCAACAGAATGTTCTGCAGCCGTTTTTTGAACGTCTCGATAAAAACAGACCCCTTCCCGGAAAAGGTCATCTTTCCGATGTTCAGGCTGTCTCTCACCTCTGCCAGGTCATCCAGTGCAATGGAATGGGTCTTCACATCCGCCTGGGTCCGGATCAATCCCCATATCAGATAATCATCCGGAATATGAATGGTTTCCTCCGGGTCTATGATGGTGTGAGGCATGACAATACATCCTTCTCCCAGATGGATGCGGGCGGTTTCCTTACCGTTCAGAAACGCGTTGAACCCCACAAAGCACCCCTGCCCCACATCCGCATGAATGATCTTGCCGCCATGGGCCGTAATACACATCCCGGCCAGCGTAGAATTGACAATATAGGTGTTTTCCTGGGCATTGGAGCCATCCCCCATCAGCGCATTTTCCAGAAACGCCCGCTGTGACACCAGGACATTATTACCGATTCGGGTTTTCCCCAGGATCACGGCATACCGGTTCACGGCAGACGTGTTCGGTGCCTGGAACGGCTCCAGATTCATGACATCAAAGAGTTTTTCGTAGGACTCCTCTCTTTCCTTGACGAAATCATACATAATACCCCTGGGCTGGTGCTGGTCATTGATCCCCACAAAGTAATCCAGTGCCTGTTTATCAAATTTGAATTTGAATTCGAAATTCTGATTCCGGATCCAGATGGTACCGGGATCGATCTTACGGTGGAACAGTTCTCCCATCTGGACATAGGAAAATTCCCCCACAATGCAGGAATGCAGGTTCATCAGATCCACCGTGGCAAAGGGACCTAAAAAACATCCCTCCAGGGTGGACCCGTGGATGTTGACATAATGGGTGGAAATGGTGTTCCGGATGCCGAATTCTTCCGGACTCTCCGGGTTATGGGAGTTGCTGTGCACCAGGGTTTTGTACAACAGACTGTCCCGGATGGTGATCATCTCATCTTCCACCAGAGGAATGGCCTTGGCGCACCGGATGTTGTCGCCTTCGCGCTTGAGCTCGTCCCCCCGTATATCGCTTTTGTAAATGGCGGATCGACCCACGTAGCATTTGCCAAGAAAATAACTGCCGGCAATATTGGAGTTTCTGAAATGGAAATAGATGGGATGCTGGGAGGTGATACCGTAAAATGCGTAGAATTTGAGCATTTTCTCATGATCCAAAGCATGGAGCACAAAGGGTTCGGTATCAAACCCGAACTCATCCAGGTTCACGTTCACACGGCTGATGATTCGGTCGGCCAATTGCTGTAACTGATTCATTGTCGTGCCTTTCTTATGGGTTGTCATGACAGGACGCTTTTTTCAAAAACAGGCTTTGAAAAAAGCATGTAAAATTTTTTAAACATACCACAAAAAATTATTTCAAGACAAGAACTATCGATTGCATTCACAGCACCCACTATAGATGAATGACGCATCCGTCTGCACATGACTGTCGTCAAGACATACAAGGATTATTTGAAAAACGTCAGCAGCCCGTGGAGATTGGTCAGGGGATGGGGCGGGCACCCGGGGATGAACAGGTCCACCGGCAGGATACTTTCCAGGCCGGGAGCTACCTCCGGGCTGCCGTAAAACGGTCCCCCTGTGATCGGACAGCTGCCCACTGCAATCACGACCCGGGGTTCAGGCACCGCTTCATAGGTCTTAAGCAAAGCGGTTTTCATGTTCCTGGACACCGGGCCGGTGACCACGATGGCATCGGCATGGCGCGGCGAGGCTACAAAATTGATGCCGAAACGGGCCAGGTCGAAAAACGGGGTGGCCAGCACGTTCAGATCCGCCTCACACGCGTTGCACCCGGCCGCTGAAACCTGGCGAAGCTGGAGCGACCGGCCGAACAGTTTTTTGAAATGCTGTTTTGAATGGCGGGCCAGATCCGGGAGAGTCCCGTCGGTCAGTAAATCCGCCCGGGTCGAGGTGGAAATTTCAAAATCATTGGTAAATGTGACAAATGTTTTTTCAGACACCCGTTCACAGGCACCGCAAAACACGCACCGGCCCATATCGATCCTTTTTTTTTCGACATCAATGGCATCCTGGGGGCAGGCATCGGCACAGGCCTGAACCACGGAAGGATCCGCATTCCTGTTGATATCGGGCCGTCCCCGGTACCGGGGGAACACCGCGGGTTTCTCTTTGGGGTAGTTACAGGTGCGGTATCCTTGTTCAAACCGGTTTTTCAGTACACTGAGCATGGTGACAAACTCTCTTTATCGGTAAACATCACAGATCAAACCCGCAGTAAGACAGGTTGAAACTCTTGTTGTTCAAAGGGAAATCCGAAATGCCTGTGTCCCGCAACGCCATGGCCAGGCCGTTCCAGTTGTGAAAGGACGGATCCTTGACTTTGTAACGCAGAATGCCGCCCGTCTCATCGGTCAACAGGGCATGGGACACCTCCCCCCGCCAGGCTTCGTTTATCGTGACACTCAGGCAGTCCGGCGGCAGGGCCGGAAAGGTTCCGTCTGTTACCCGGGTGGTCACCGGACGATCGATCAAGGACTGGATCATCTCCAGGGACTGAAGGACCTCGTCCCGCCGGACCCATGCCCGGGCAAACACATCGCCGGTTTGTCTGGCATTATCCGGGATCCGCAGATGGGGATACCGCTCTGTGGGAAAACAGCGCCTCACGTCATATGCAAGCCCGCTGGCACGGCCGGCCGGCCCCACCAGCCATAGCTGGTTGGCATCTTCTGAAGTGACCCGGCCGCATCCTTCAAACCGGGCCCGGACACTGGGGGTAAAAAAAATCAGATCCAGTATGTGCTCCACCTGGGGCTTGAGTTCTCTGATCCGTTCATCCAGGATCTGCCGGATATTATCCTCCAGAGAAAACCGGACACCACCGGGTCTCACCAGCCCCTTGCCGAACCGGTTGCCGCACAGCAGCAGTGACAGGTTCAGAAAATCCCCCCGGATTCTGCCAAAATAATTGGCTGGTGCCAGAAAAGCGACATCCATGCACAACGCCCCAAGATCCCCGATATGGTTGGCCAGCCGCTCCAGTTCCAGGGCAATGGTGCGGATGATCTTTGCCCCGTTATCCACGGCAACCGATGCCAGGGACTCCACGGCCTGGGCCATGCAAAGCCCGTGACCGATGGTGGTATCTCCGGCAATGTTTTCCGCCAGGACAGGCAGGCGTTTGGGGGCCACCTGATGCAGGAAGGTTTCCACGCCCCGGTGCTGGTACCCCAGCTGGATCTCCAGGTGCAGGACCCGTTCCCCGATACAGTTGAACCGGAAATGTCCGGGCTCGATCACGCCCGCATGCACCGGCCCCACTGCCACCTCATGGATATCACTCCCTTCCACCTGGTAATAATCATATTTGCCCGGGATATCCTGGGTATACTCATTGTTAAACACATCCGGTTTGTTGCGAATATTTTCGTGATACCGGACCATTTTCAACCATGGGTGGCCCTGGGGCCGGATGCCGTATTGTTCGGCGATTTCCCGCTCAAACAGATGAAAGGGCTCACAGTCACATGTCAGTGACGGATAAATTTCCGGCGCATCACACCCGGCAGCCAGCAACACATCCGTGCGCAGGACCGCGAGGAATTTAACGGTCCCCTGGTCCTCATAGGCAAAAAAATGGACCACTTTGCCTCCGTTTCTCACCACATCGAGGGCCTGAGCGCAAAAAACATCAAAATCAAGATGGGGAATGTCGGCGCGCCGCACCTTTCCCCCATTGATAATTTCTAAAAATTGAGTCATTGCAGTCCTCCACCGATGGCATGCACCGCATCGACAATGGTCTGATACAATGCATCCGGAACATAAAAGCACAGAACCAAAGAGGTCAGCAGCAGCATATACTGGGGCCAGACAAAACAGGGTGTTTCGATGAACCCTGCCGGTTCAGGCGAGGTATCGGCAGCCGGATCAAAACAGATCTTTATGGCATAATTGATAAATCCGGCAAATATCACGCACAGGCTCATGATAAATATGCCGGCCGCCAGATAATGACCGCTTTTAAAGGCCCCCATGATAATGAACAGTTCCCCGATAAAAATACCAAAGGGCGGAAATCCGGAGATACCTGCAACCCCGGCGAAAAACGCCACAAAGGTTTTAGGCATGCGCGTTGCCATGCCACCGGTATTCCGGATCAGCCGGTTCTTATATCCCATCAGAATATTGCCAGATGACAAAAACAACGATGATTTGATCAGGCTATGATGAATCATGCAGATCACGGCCCCGTAAGCCCCGATCCCCCCGATTCCCGTTCCAAAGGCGATGATGCCCATGTTTTCAATGCTGGAATAGGCCAGCATCCGTTTGTATTCGGTCTGCTTGAGAATAAAGGTGGCCGCCGCCAGAATGGACAGCAGCCCGAACACGATGAGAATGGTACCGGAAAAATCACCTAGACCCGCAGCCACCATGATCTTGTGGGTCTTGAAAATTCCCAGGTAAGCGCAATTGAGAAGGGCCCCGGAAAGCAGGGCGGACGCCGGGCTGGGGGCTTCACTGTGGGCATCGGG
Source organism: Desulfotignum sp. (assembly GCA_032250905.1). Classification (GTDB taxonomy): domain Bacteria; phylum Desulfobacterota; class Desulfobacteria; order Desulfobacterales; family Desulfobacteraceae; genus Desulfotignum. The sequence goes on from JAVVEQ010000041.1 coordinate 25,248, forward strand.
CAGCCAGGTATGCATGGGAGCCAGGCCCATTTTGGTGCCGTATCCCACCACAATAAAGATAAAGCCCGCCTTGAGCCATACCAAATCCAGGTGCCGGGCCACCGGAGTCAGGGCGGAGAAAGACATGGCCGTCGTAACCTGTCCCAACTCCATGGCCAGGGTGAGAAACAAGGAGCCCAGAAGCCCCATGGCAATGCCCACTGAACAGATGAGCACATATTTCCAGGTGGCTTCAAGAGAGGCACCGGACCGGTGTGTATAGATGAGCGGGGCACTGGCCAGGGTGGTGGCTTCGATGGCGATCCACAGCACCATGATATGGTCCGACAGAGTCACCATGGTCATGGTGGACAAAAACAGCAGCATGAACCCGGTGAAGATATTTTCCGACTTCAGGCTATGGGCCGCCAGATATCCACGGGTGTAGATGGCGATCAGAAAAAACAGAATGGAGATCACCAGCAGGGATAACAACCCTTCCGGAGTGACTGCGAAATATTCAGCCAACCAGGCCCGGGGGCTGTTTTTCCACAACATCAGCGACAGGATCAGATGAACCGCACCGGTGACAACCAATAGCTGCCGCCTGATGATTCCGGGCAGAACAAAGGCCAAAAGGCCGGTGAAAAAAGGGGTGAGAAAAACCATTTCAACCATGGGACAGTCCCTATTCCTTTAAGGTTCTCAAATGTGTCGTGTCCACATCATCAAAGGTCTGTTTGATATTCTGGAGAATAATCGCCATGATCATGACGCCGGCCAGCACATCCAGAAGGATGCCGAATTCCACAACATGGCGGACCCGGACTGAAAAGGTGGTACCCATCAGATATATCCCATTTTCCAGCATGATATATCCGGCGATCATGGCAATGGCATTTCTTCTGGCCATCAGTAAAAACATCCCTGTCACCAGAAGGGAAATGGCGGTGGGAAACACCAGGTGTGACTCACTGATGGAGGAAATGTTCAACTGCCGGCTGATGATGGTTGCCGCAACAATAAGGCCCAGACCGCAGAACAAAGAGGCATGATACCCGATGATGGGGGACACATCCCGCTGAATGGCCACTTTTTTGATGGCGATGTGGATACTCAGAGGAATGAGAATGCCCCGGATGACCAGGGTGACAATGGTAAAAATCATACTGCCGGTAGTCATTTGATGGCCGATGAAAAATGGAACCACGGACACTACCAGGCCCTGGAAGGCGATGACATTGATCAGGACCGGAATCCGGCTGGACCCAAATGCAAACAAGATAGAAAGCAGGACCAGCGATGACAGGGTGTCCACTGTTTGTAATATCATTTAAGCAGCTCCAGGGTAATGATGGTTGCAAAAAACGCCAGAGCAAAGGAGGTCAGTACAAACCGGGATACCTTGTTCATGCGGTACCTGGCAATGACAGATTCCACGATGCCGACAATGATATAGGCAATTAAAAGTCCGGTGACAAAAAAGCCGACCCCCATGCCGGGTATGACGGTAGTAAAGGGAAACATCAGCTGTGTGGTCATGGCGGCATAGAAGAACAGCTTGCAGAAAGACCCCAGTTCAATCAGGGCCAAATCCGGACCGCTGTGGTCCAGGACCATCACCTCATGGATCATGGTCAATTCCAGGTGGGTGGCAGGATCATCCACCGGTACCCGGGAATTTTCCGTCAAAAGCACAATGAAAAAAGCAATCACGATGAATAAAAGCGGGGCACCCACCGACTGCCACAGATCAAGGCTGCTGGTGCCGGTAAAATAGGCAGACAGGGAAAGTTCACCTGTCAGCCGGTAAAAAAAGATGAAGATCATGAACATGGCAGCTTCGCAGATGATGGGAAAATAGGCTTCTCTGGCCGCACCCATGCCCTCGAAGGGCGAGGCAGTGTCCATGGCTGCGGCAATAGTGAAAAACCGTCCCAGGCCCAGGAGGTACAGCACCAGGATCACATCCCCGTCAAAGGAGATCACAGGCATCTGACCGGCCATGGGCAGAAACAGCAGGGCCGTCAGAGCCGTGGCGCAGGAGATGACCGGTCCCATTTTGAAAACCGCTGTAGTACTGGTGCTGTAAACCGATCCTTTTTTAAACAGCTTGATCAATGTGTAATAGTTGATCAGCAGCGGCGGCCCTTTTTTTCCGCCGAAAAACGCTTTGACATTGAGGATCACGGCCGAGAAAAACGGGGCCGTCAGAACGGCGGCCAGCCAGAGCACAATGGATTCAGACATGCACATTCCCCGCTTGGTTTAATTACGTTAGATGAAAAACAGCAGCAGAACGATGGCCAGCAGAATATACCCGATATATAAATGGATATCGCCGTGCTGGATCCACCTGAGCCGGTCAAACACAAACCACACCGGCCGGACCACCAGGGTCTGCATGTGGTGTTCGGCAATATCGATCACTTGGCTGTCATAATGAGTCTTTAACGGAAACCGCCCTGTGACGGGCGGATGATCTTCCTTCAGTGGGGCGACCGGCCGGAAAAACCGCACCATCTCAAACGCATAGGAAGCCCCGGTGTACTGCATTTTCACTGTGGGCCGGGTGAATCCACATCCCCAGGTATCGGACCGGGATACCGGTTTGGCCTGGTAGACCCAATACCGGAGACCGGCCACGATCAGCACCATTACCAGGATCACAAGCGCCCCGGTGGTGATGTTTCCGGTAATCTGGATAAACGGTGCCATGGGAATCCGGGCATATCCCAGGTTCAACGCACTCACTGCGGATATGGACAGGTTGAAAAACCATCCGGGAAACACCCCGATGATGACACAGGCTCCGGCCAGAACACCCATGGCTGCAAGCATGGTGGTGCCGGACTCGGTTTTGTTTCTGGCGGCTGCCGTTCTAAGTTCCCCCTGAAACACAATACCCACCACTTTGGTGAAACAAGCCAGGGCCAGGCCGCCGATCACGGCCAGGCAGACAATGGCAGCCACACTGAAGGCAAAGGGGATTTTATCCAATGCGATACCCTTGAATCCACCCAGATAAATAAAAAATTCGCTGACAAACCCATTGAAGGGCGGCAGCCCGCAGATAGACAATGAGCCGATGATAAAAGTGATTCCCGTTATTTTCATGGGCTTGAGCAGTCCCCCCAGGGCATCCATGGAACGGGTCCCGGTCTGCTTCGCCACCATCCCCGCCCCCATAAAAAGAAGAGATTTGAAGACGGCATGATTCAACACATGCATCAAGCCGCCTGAAAACCCCAGGACTGCCATAATTGGGTTCCGGGAAGCCACTCCGATCATGCCCAGGCCGGTACCGATGAGAATAATTCCGATGTTTTCCACACTGTGGTAAGCCAGCAAACGCTTGATGTCATGCTGCCCTAAGGCATACACCACCCCGAGAATGCCGGAAACGACCCCGGCTGCCACCACCAGATATCCGAATACCGGGGCCGGCAATTCCAGCACCGAATAGATACGCAGAATCCCATAGATCCCGGTCTTGATCATCACCCCGGACATCACGGCGGAAATATGACTGGGCGCAGCCGGGTGGGCATGGGGCAGCCACACATGAAAGGGAAACACCCCGGCCTTGGACCCGAATCCGATGAAAAACAAAACAAAGGCAAGTATCCTGGCGCCTTCGGTCAGGGTATGCACATCCATGAACCCAAAGCTGCCGGTGTATTTGTAAAAAACCCCGAAACCGGCGAAAATGAACATGGCCCCCACATGGGAAAAGACAAAATACAGATACCCGGCATACCGGTTCTCTTTTTGCTGATAGTCTTTAATTACCAGAAAAAACGAGGACAATGACATGATTTCCCAGGACAGCATAAAAGTGATGATGTTGGCTGCTGTCACCACCAGGGCCATGGACACGGTCAGCAGGGAAAAGAAAAACGCGGTCACCGCCGTTTTCACGTAAGCCGTGTCATCTGCCGTGTAATGGAAGCTGTAGACAGCGGCCATCATACATACCAGAAAAATCACCGCCAGAAAAAACGCGGACAGTGCATCCATTTCAAATGCCAGAAAAAACAGGTTCAGATACTGAAACGATGCCGTATGGGTGACAGATCCTGTCAGTGCTGCCACTGCATCCACCAGGCCCCACACACACCCGGCACTGATGAGCAGGGCTGCACAGGCCCTGGAAAACAGTTGATGACCGGCGGAAACCAGAGATACCACCCCACCGGCCAGAATCAGGCTGACGGCAGCAAAGAAATGAGTCATCGGCGTTCACATCCCTTCTTGGATTTATGCCAACTGCAAGATCCGCTTTTCATATGGGAAAGCAAAGGGCTTGTCAAGGGGGCGAAAATTTTCGCTTTAATTTGAAACAGATCCAAATTCAAGTAAATCAATGCCGATAGACGATGGGCTGATCATCTGCACCGATATCTATCCCAATGGTATCTCCGGTCTTGAACCCGAGCCGTTTGAATTCCCTGACCACGGCATCATGCCGGTCCTCATGCCAGAAAGCGCACCACAAAGGGTTTCTGACGGTATCGATTCCATAGGCATCATGGCTGCACAGGTTCACACGGAACTTGTCCTTGGCGATCAGGGTGTCTGCTTCGGCCAGAAAAATATCGATTTTATATAGATTGTTGTGAAGGGCTTTGGACAGTTTTTTCTGCAGGTCCGGATAATCATCCAGATAATGGTTGGCAATCTGGTACAGTTCGCCGGAGTCATGGATGGCAAATCCCATCACGGCAAACCGCTGATGTCTGAGGCAAAATGATTCCAGTTCTGCTTCATAGGCGGCCACACAGTCGAGAATCTGTTCCATATCTGCCGGGTCAGGGGCCTTTTCTGACTGGACCAGATTTTCACATCGGGTAATAATATCAATATAAAACGCCTTGTTGTCCATCACATACACCGGCCGTTCCCGGTAATTTCGCTGTTTGCGGATCCGCCGGATGCCGTCCAGCCGGACGGAGCGCTCACTCTGCTTTTCTTCCAGGGTTTCGATGCGGGAGATGTCTTTGGCCTGTACCACATGGATATCCCCTTCTGTGGAGATGATGTACTCGATCTCGCACTTGAACCCCAGTTTTTTCTGAATGGCACGTGACAATTGAAACAAGCTCCGGTCATGGGGAACCCGGGTGATATGGGGTTCTGTCTGCACTTTCTGGTTTCTGTTCCGGCAATACCCGAACTCCCAGTGATTGTGAATCATCTTGGCCATGACCGAGGAACCGTTGACAAACGGCATCACAATCACCCCCATCTCCTCCAGATCGATGGGCGGGGCATCGTTGAAAATCTGCTGACGTCTGATAGACAGGTGTTTGGCTGTCTCTGCCAGCTTGATGATCCGGTTGCGCGCATAGATGATTCCCCCGATGTCCGCATAGGTTTCCAGGGAATCGAACGTACCGCCTTTGTACTCCGCCTCCTGAGGATGAGCGCTTCTGGCGATCACCTTGTAGCTTTCCCGGTGCACATCCAGAAACGCGCTCAGGGCCTTGAAATCTTCGGCTTTGAATGTCTGCGCAGACACATATATAAAATCGGGCACATTGAATCCATTGGCCCTGAGTTTTTCCAGCAGCTTTGCCTTTTCAGGCACCTTGTTTTCCATGTTTCGCCTTGACTTTTGGACCTAAGTTCTTTAATTAAATCTCACCTGAGAAATATTGAGGAAGACATCAACAGTGATTAGGTAACATATGTTCAAATGGAATGCAATACCTGGCCCGGCCCGGTTCTATTGATAGAGAGCATCCAGATATGGGAATGAGAATACTGCTGGTGGATGATGAACAGGAATTTGTCCAGACCCTGTCTGAACGGCTCCAGATGCGGGACATGGATTCTCATGTCGTTTTCGACGGAAAAACGGCTCTGGATCAGGTGCAGTCCCACCCCCCCCAGGTGATGATCATTGATCTGAAGATGCCCGGCATGGACGGCATCCAGGTATTGCAGCGGGTAAAACAGACCCATCCACTGATCCACGTCATCGTTCTGACCGGCCATGGGTCGGATCAGGACAGGAAAACCTGTATGGACCTGGG
>JAVVEQ010000042.1:0-29839 GCA_032250905.1 Desulfotignum sp.
GTGATGCGCATATCGTATTCCGCCTCACAGGTAAATGTCACATCACCATCTTCAGAAAGATACAGCGCGTTGTCGAGTTCAAATGTGTAGGGTGCCAGGCCCTGAAACGCTATCACACCCGACCACCGGTCACCGTAATCATCCGTGTGCCATTCATTGGCATACTGCACACCGGCCTGGAAATTCCAGAAAGGGGTGACCAGCCGGGAATACAGAAAATCGGTTTCTGTCTCCCCTGTGTCAGGGCTGTCAAAAACCGCTTCGCCCTCATGTTTCCACCAGAATTTGTGAAAATCGCCGCCGATCCATCCCTGGGCCTCCCATCCCATATGATCCGGGGCGTCATCCTCTGCAATGCGGTATTCCAGTTTTTCGACCAGCGTGAAAACATACAGCCGGTCATCGGGCACTATTTCTGGAAAATCTTCAGGCGGCGGGCTTTCAGCATAATCAAGCACTTCGTCCAGGGTCATACCGTCCGGCAGCGGCGGCATTTCGACATCAGGCTGTATCTTTTCGTCACGGTACTGTCGAGCGGATTCCTGATGGTCCGGGCGGTCTGTTGTGACAGGCATTTGGGCCATGACCCGGGCGGAACAGGTAATGGTTATCATCCATATAGCCGCAATTCTCATAAAAAATAAACACCGTTTATTGTTTAACATGGATGGCACCTCCTTCCAGGGTTTTAACAACAGCAACCGTCCGGAACATGCCGGCTTCCATATGGTACAGCAGGTGGCAGTGAAACGCCCACTGGCCGGGGGCGTCGGCCAAAATGTCCACCGTGAGAAGTTCGGCAGGCTGAACAATGACGGTATGTTTTCGGGGGTTGTCTTCAAGGGTGCCCCCGGCATACAGATCCATCCACATGCCATGCAGATGGATGGGGTGGCTCATCATGGTATCATTGATCATGTTGATGCGCAGGCGTTCGCCGTATTGAAACCGGATCATGGCGGATTCGGACCATTTTTTACCGTCAAATCCCCAGATGTATTTGTGCATGTTGCCGGTCAGGTGCAGATCAAACTCCCGGGTGGGGGCACGGCGGCCATAGGGCCGCTCTAAGGCGCGCAGCCTGCTGTAGGTGAGCACCCGCCAGCCGTCATTGCCGAGCCCTGCACCTGGATAGTCCAGACGGCGGTAGGCCACACGGGCCATGGTAATGCTGGCCGGGCCGTGGTCCTCCGGTCCGTGCCGGATGCGGTCCGGAAGATTCTGTGTCGGCAATTCGATCCTGGTGCCGCCCTGGTCCGGCATAGGGTGCTGCATACCCATGTCATCCCGATTTTTGTTTCTATCCATATGTCCATGGTGTTTCATGTCCTTGTCCATATCCTGATCCATCATCATTCCCATGTCGGCCATGGTCAGCATGGGCCGGCGGCGCCGCTCAGGTATGGCGGCGGACATCCCCTGGCGCGGGGCGATGGTTGCCCGGGCATAGCCGCTGCGATCCATGGTTTCAGCAAACAGGGTATAGGCCCAGTCATTGGACAGGGTATCAGGTATTGTCACCACCACATCATAGGTTTCGGCAACCGCAATGCGCAGCTCATCGGTTTCCACCGGCTGTACGTTCTGTCCGTCAGCCTGCACCACGGTCATGGGCAGGCCCGGAATCCGGACATCATAAAATGTCATAGTGGATGCATTGGCAATCCGCAGGCGTACGCGCTGTCCCGGCCCGGCAGTAAAGACCGGGTTTTCTGCAGCCGTCTGGCCGTTGATTAAATAACTGTAGGTGGCGCCCGTAATATCGGCAATGTCTGTGGGGTCCATCCGCATGCGGTCCCAGGCCAGGCGTTTGTCAATCACTTCGTCCAGGGTCATGCCGGTGGCCTGCATCTGGTCATGAATGTTTGCCAGTGTGGGGCGCTGAAAATTATAATAGCCCTCCATGGTCTTGAGCTTCCACAGCACCCGGTGCGGGTCTTCAAAGGTCCAGTCCGACAGGACAATGGAGTGGGCCGTGTCATAGGCCACCGGATCAGGGCCGGCAGGTGCAACAACAAGCTGGCCGTAGTGGCCGAGCTGTTCCTGCAAACCGGTGTGGCTGTGGTACCAGTAGGTACCATTCTGGCGGACGGGAAACCGGTAGGTAAAGGTTTCTCCCGGTGAAATCCCGGGAAAGCTGATGCCCGGTACACCATCCATGGTAAACGGCAGAAGAATACCGTGCCAGTGAATAGAGGTCGATTCGGACATCAGGTTGTGGACACGGATCAGTGCGTCTTTACCTTCGGTCATGTGGATCACCGGTCCGGGAACAGAACCGTTGATTGTAATGGCCCGGCCAGTCCTGCCTCCGATCAGCAGATTACGCCTTTCCAGGTACAGGTCGATGCCGCCTGGACCCGTGGCATTCAGTTCACCCATCTTTCCTGCCGGGGCAATGCCGGATTCTAAACCCCAGGCAGGAAAAAGGGGCAGCAGGGAACCGGCCAATAGGGTCGAACCCGTGGCTGCGAGAAAATTCCGGCGTGTCATGGCATTAACCCGGGTCGGTTTATGAGAAAGTCTATGCTTATCCGACGGTACATGATTAAACGGATCTGTCATGAAAACCTCCCGTATAGTGTTTCCGGCGGTTTTTTTTCATTCGCCGGGATTTGCTGGTGATAAAACCGGCGCAACAAATGCGATACATTGATTACTGTAACATTTTTCTTGGCAGGTTGCATTACAGCAACAGCACCACAAAAATACATATTTTTACCAATATTATTCTGCATTTTAAACTATTATGTTCAAAATCAATTATACGCTAACAATGGGAGGTGAATCATTATGTTGTATTGGGCGCTTGTTTTTTTTGTTGTTTCGCTTATCGCTGCATTGTTTGGATTTACAGGTATTGCTGTTGCCGCTGCAGGGGTTGCGCGGATTCTTTTTTTCATTTTTATTATCATGTTCATCCTGGCTCTGATTTTCGGTTGGAGAGGCCGGGCTGGCAGAAAGTTATAATCCTGAAACAGAATAAAGGAAATTATGCCGGCATTCATCATGGACATCGATTGGGCAATAATATATACACACCTGTGGCATTTAATTGTTGCCTTCTTGCTGGCCATTCCCATCGGACTTGACAGACAGCAGAGTGACCGGAATTTCGGTTTAAAGACCTTCCCCCTGGTTGCTGTGGTTTCCTGTGGATTTATGATGGTGGGGATGTCGGTGATTGACTCGACAGAGGGTGAAGCAAGGATTTTCCAGGGGATTGTCACCGGTATCGGCTTCATTGGCGGAGGCGCAGTATTCAAAAACGAGGATACTGTTTCGGGTACAGCATCTGCTGCAAGCATCTGGAACACAGGTGCCATTGGAATCGCCGTGGCGTTTGACCGGTTTGAGATCGCCATAGCATTATCGGTGCTGAATTTTCTGACACTTTGGGTGATAGGGCAGCTCAAAAGAAAACTGCCTGAAAAACACAAGGAAAAATAAAAGTCAGGATAAAAAAAAACAACGCCATCAGACGCGGTAACTTGCTTGACACACACCGGTTTTTAAGGTGTCACGCAGATGACACGGGGTTGGTTTTTATTCGTTTTCGTGCAAGCCTCAGATTGTCAGTAAATTTTTTCCGGTTCCATATACCGCCATACTGACCGGGCCGGGTATTAACAGGCACTCCCTTCTGGTTAAGAAGATTTAACCTGGCTTTTGAGTTATGCCTTCCAGGCATGGCTTCGGCAACCGTTATCAGTATCTTGTCACGTTCATGGGTTTCCATGATGCGGTTTGTAAAATCCGGTATCAGATTGGTGTTATCCTGGTTAAACAAATCCAGTTGAGCTGGTATGAATGTGTCAACAGTTGTTTGATGCGTTCCATCAGCACTGGTTTTGGATGTCGCTTTCCGGGCTTTGAATTTTGAAAGAACAGCCGCCTCAATGATGTCTGATATGGTTGCCCCTGTTTTGTTTTTTTCATTGATAATAAGGTTGTATGTGTTGCCGGACAGAAGCGCTGAAATTCTTTTTTTTCCAACTGCGGCCTGACGTTTGTAAAATTTTTGCAGACGTGCCCGGTTTTTGGCTCGATAATCACTGCCACTCCGTTTTTTCATTGCCGACCCCCGTTTACGTAAATTTCGTTTTTACGCCCTGGGCGCCATTTTTTCCATTTGTATAAATGTTATCATAAGCTAATCAGGTCGTAGAATTTTTTAGAAGACATGTCAATAATTTAGTTTCATGTTTTTACGATAAAAAGGGACCCTGTAGAAAAATGAAAGTTATGCAGAAAAATTTGCAGGCTCCGGCGGGTCGATTTTTTGGGTGGCAAGTTTCCTGTAAAGGGTCCTGAGGCTTATGCCCAGTTCCCTGGCTGCTGTTTTTTTCCCCTGAACATCGTATCCGTATTTGTCTAAGTAGGTCTGAATGGTCTCTGCCTGAATTTTGAGAGCCTTTGTTTTTATAGGGACGTCAATTCCAACCCGCTTTTGGAGCGACCGATATCGGTCCAGGAATCTTTTGGGCAGATCTTTAATTGTTATCTGCCGGCCCTGGGCCATATTAATCGCAAATTCAATGATGTTCGATAATTCCCGAATGTTTCCGGGCCAGTCATAAGAATAAAAGAGATCCATGACCTCAGGTTCAATTCCTTCAACAGAGTTACCAGCCTTTTTTGCTGCTTTTTTTATAAAGTTGCTGCAGAACAGGGCAATGTCGGATTTTCGTTCAGAAAGGGGAGGGAGATCCAAAGGAATTATATTGATCCGGTAATAAAGGTCTGCTCTGAATTGTTTCTCCCGGACCAAAGTTTCGATGTCTTTGTTGGTGGCGGCAATTACCCGAACATCAAAGGGTATGGTCCGTATCCCGCCCAAACGCTGCAGTGTATTATCCTGGAGAACATTCAGAAGCTTTGCCTGGAGATTTTGGGGCATTGCACCAATTTCGTCCAAAAACAAGGTGCCCCGGTCCGCTGCTTCAAACCAGCCAGGTTTCCCCCCTTTTTGAGCGCCAGTGAATGCCCCTTCATAGTATCCGAACAATTCACTTTCAAAAAGGGACTCGGGTATGCTTGCACAGTTCAGTTGCACAAAGGGGTGTGCGGACCGGTTGCTGTTGTAGTGAAGCGCTTTGGCCAAAAGGCTTTTACCTGTTCCTGTTTCCCCGGTTATCAGTATGGTGGAGTCGGACCTGGAAAGTTTTTTAACCATTTCTTTGATTTGCAGGATTACAGGGCTCTCTCCAATAAAATTATCTAAATATACCTGACCGGAAGATTTGGTATCCAAGTCAGGGCTGCGTTCGGTGCTTCCAACGTGGGAAATTTTTAACAAAGCGCCTGTAAATTTCCCATACGAATAAACCGGCTGTGCAGAAAGGAGCAGATCATGATCGCTGATTTGTAGTTTGGTTTTAAGGATGGTTTTGCCGGATAGTACTTTTCCTATCAGGGATTCGGACAAAATTTGATAGGCAGACCGGGTATGAAGATCACAGAATGAAAAAAGTTTTGTTGCTTTTGAATTGCATCGCATTACCCTTCCGTGCGCGTCGAGATAGAGGATGCTTTCCTCAGATAAATCCATAATGGAGGACAGTAACGCCTGGATTTCATTAAATGCATCCGCATCGCCATAACTTTGGGCAAAATCTGCTATCCAGTCACTGAACATGGACAATCCATTTACATAAATGTCGGTATCCCGAACGATTTTGTCATGACCTTCCTGGGAAAATGAAGTCAAAGAAATTACGCCCAAAACAGCGTTCCCGGTCCGGATACTTCTTAAAATCTCAACTTTAGCCGGACAGTGCTTAAAGAAGCGACAGCCTTTGCAGGAAGGCATGTGGCCGGGTTTGTTAACCACGGCATTGCCATTGGTCACCACCTCCTGAATGGAAGGGGCGTGAACCAGTTTGCCTTTGTGTTCCAGGTATTCATCAGTACAGGCCAGAAGCTTGTTGTCCAGGTCGAATATGGCTGATTCCAGACCCAGGGTGGAGCGGATGATCCGGGTAATCTTTTGAAGATGATTCACATGATTATAAAGGCTCATACGGTTGGGAGTATTCATAAAAAAAGATACTATTCGTTTTTTTTGGATTTGACAACAAATTTGTCAAACTCTCCGGGTCAATGACAAAAATGGCAAAAACCCTGACATTTTTAAATGTTTATCGTTCATAAAACGTGAAAATTAAGAAGCAAAATCAAGGGATAACTATGTTTTAGTCCAGTTCATGATGCTGCTGGTATGGATTCTGCAATATTTGCTTTTTTCAGTACAGCCAAGTCGAAAATTTAATCCTGTAAAGGAGATGCCCATGACAATCAATGGATTGAAAAACCATCCCTATATCCCCAACTCTGTACCTGAAGTTCAGGCCCGGATGTTAAAGGAAATAGGGCTTTCCTCACTGGAACAACTCCACGAATTGATTCCAGAATCCCTGAAAATGACTCAAAGCCTGATGCTTCCCAAACCCCTGGTTTCAGAATACGAACTCAAGCGTCATGTCACCCGGATACTGGACCAGAATACCCATTGTGAAAAATATCTTAATTTCCTGGGTGCCGGATGCTGGCAGCACTATGTACCCGCCGTTTGTGATGAAATTAACTCTCGAGGGGAGTTTTTGACCGCCTATGGTGGGGAGATGTATAACGATTTTGGTCGCTTTCAGGCACTGTTTGAATATCAGAGCATGGTGGCCGAACTGGTGGATATGGATGTGGTTAACGTACCCACAATGGACTGGTTTCAGGCTGCTGCAACATCGGTACTCATGGCAGGCCGAATTACAAACCGGGAAACGGTTTTAGTTCCTGACCTCATGGATCCGGATAAATTCAGGGCCATGGCAAATTACTGCAGTCCAAAAATGACGCTTCTCCCAGTTGGCCATGATCCTGTCACCGGCCAAATAGACATGAACGATCTTAAAACCAAACTGAACACAGGCGTAGCAGCTGTCTATTTTGAAAATCCATCTTTCCTTGGATTTATACAAATCCATGGTAACGAGATTTCCGAGATGGCCCACAAAGCGGGTGCACTCAGTATGGTTGGGGTCGATCCCAGCTCTTTGGGTGTTCTTGAACCCCCGTCCCGGTATGGCGCAGATATCGTTTGCGGTGATCTTCAGCCATTAGGCATCCATATGAACTACGGTGGGGGCCAGGCCGGTTTTATCGCAACGCGGGATGAACAACGTTTTGTTATGGAATATCCTTCCAGGCTGTTTGGCATAGTTCCCACAGTGAAAGAAGGTGAATACGGATTTGATGATGTCGCCTATGACCGGACCTCTTTTGGCAATCATCGTGAGCACGGCAAGGAATATGTCGGCACCCAGGCTGCCTTGTGGGGAATCACGGCCGGAGTGTATCTGGCGATCATGGGACCTGAGGGAATGGCAGATTTAGGCCGGACAATACTCCAGAAATCCACCTATGCCAAAGCCCTGCTGAATGACATTCCCGGGGTTGTGGCCTCCCGATTCAAATCTCCGGGGTTTAAGGAATTTGTCGTTGATTTCAACGGCACCGGCAAAACGGTGGAGGAAATCAACAAGGCGCTTCTGGGCGAAGGAATTTTCGGGGGTAAAGATCTCTCCGCAGAATTTTCTGAATTGGGTCAGTCTGCACTTTATTGCGTTACTGAAATCCATACACAGGCCGATATAGATCGCCTGATTGCGGCCCTTTCCAGAATCATGGGCCACGCATAAAGACAAGGAGTGAAAATGAAGGCAATACAAAGAAATTCAAAGGTCCGGACCGGGTTTCATCAAGCCAAATGGGACGAGCCCATTATTTTTGAATTAACCCAGAAAGGGGAGAGGGGTATCCAGGTTGCCGGTACCGAGCCTGGAATCCGGGACAGGGTAGGGGATGGGATTGACAGTATCCCTGAACAGTTGCGGCGTAAGATCCCGCCCGCACTGCCGGAGATCTCCCAGCCCAGAGTCTTACGCCATTATATGCGGCTCTCGCAGCAGACTTTGGGAGCGGATGTGAACATTGAGATCGGACAAGGCACATGTACCGTAAAATACAGCCCAAAAATAAATGAGATGTTAGCCCGTCTGCCTCAAATCACTGAGCTCCATCCTCTCCAGCCCGAGGAGACCGTTCAGGGTATAATGGAAATATTTTATAAAACAGACTGTTTTTTGAGGGAAATTTCAGGCCTGGATCGGTTCAGCTTTCAGCCTGGTGGCGGTAGCCAGGGAATCCTGACCATCGCCTCGGTTTTTCGCCGATATTTTGAGGTAAAGGGTGAGGCTGAGCAACGGAATGAAATCATCACCACCATTTACTCGCATCCGTCAGATGCTGCCGCTCCTGCGGTTAAAGACTTTAAAATCATTTACATTGGGCCTGACAGTGATGGGTATCCGGATTTCGAGGCATTCAAAGCCGCAGTTAATGAACGGACTGCAGGCTTTATCGTGGCCAATCCTGAAGACACCGGGGTCTACAATCCAAAAATCAAGGATTTTACCGACCTGATCCATGCGTCTGGAGGGCTCTGCGGATATGATCAGGCCAATGCCAACGGCCTGCTCGGGGTGACCCGGGCTAAAGAGGCTGGTTTTGACATGTGCTTTTTTAACCTTCACAAAACTTTTTCCACCCCTCATGGCTGTGGCGGACCTGCCTGCGGTGCTACCGGCGCGATCAAACGTCTGGAGCCCTTCCTGCCCGGTCCTCATATCAATGCCATAGAAGGCAATGACGGCAAACAAAGGTTTGCCTTTGACAGGACGTTTGATGATAGATCCATCGGCAAGGTTCGATCCTGGTACGGGGTGGCCCCGGTGGTTCTCAAGGCCTATGCCTGGATCATGAGCCTTGGGGCAGAGGGCCTTTACGAAACGGCAAAAGTGGCAGTCCTGAACAACAATTATCTATTCAGGAAGCTAATGGAGATACCCTGTGTGGATGCCCCCTATATCCGGGGAAAACAGCGGGTAGAACAGGCAAGATACACCCTTGAGAAATTGACAAAAGAAACAGGGATAACCTCCGGGGATATTCAGCGTCGGATAATGGATTTTGGGCTGCATTACTGGACCAGCCATCATCCCTATCACGTGCCGGAGCCCTTTACCCTGGAACCAACGGAAACCCCATCCAAGGAGGATTTAGACGAATATATCGCCACCTTAAAACACATCTTTGAGGAGGCCTACAACAACCCTGACATCATCAAGACGGCACCCCACCGGTCGTCGTCACATCAGGTGGATTCCTCCTGGTCTGATGATCCCGAGCGCTGGGCCATTACCTGGCGCTGCTACCTGAAAAAGACAAGACAGGTATAGAGAGGATCCGGGGAATGTTTTGTTTGGGTCTGATCGTCAATCCCATTGCAGGCATGGGGGGCCGTGTAGGCTTAAAGGGCACCGATGGTTTGGCTGAGAAAGCCAGGCAGCTGGGCGCCATTCCGATGGCCTCGATCAGGGCGGGCCGCGCGGTTAAAGGGCTGTCAGAACTGCGCGGGGACCTGTTGATTCTGAGCGCCCCGGGGGAAATGGGGGAAACGGTTGCAAAGGAAACAGGCCTGTCTGTAAAGGTCTTGGATATGGCCCCTGGCGACCCCACAACAGCGGCAGATACCCGTAGAGCAGCCGAAATGCTGAAAAGGGAGGGGGTTGATCTTATCCTTTTTGCCGGAGGCGACGGCACTGCCCGGGATATCTGCGAAGCCGTGGGAGAGAGCGTTCCGGCCATGGGGATTCCGGCCGGGGTCAAAATCCACTCCCCTGTGTTTTCCCGGACACCGGAGGCTGCAGGAGAGTTGATCCTTTCAATAATTCGATCCAGGGTTGAAGGTAAAGGACCCTTGTTCAACCTGCAGGAGGTTCTCGATATTGATGAAGCAGCCTATCGCGAAGGCTACTGCAATACGGCACTTTATGGATATCTGAAAGTGCCTGCGGCAAGGCAGATGCAGGGCCGGAAGGCCGGCTCACAAATCAGTGAGTCAGGGGCCCAGAATCAGATCGCGTTGGATTTCATTGATCGGATGGTGGAAAACAGGTACTACTTTGTGGGCGCAGGCTCTACCACCCGGCCGATCATGGAAAACCTGAACATTTCTCATACCCTTTTAGGGGTAGACGTAATACTGAACCGATCTCTGGTAAAGCGCGATGCATCGGAGCAGGAAATTTTACAGATCACCCAGGGCATGCCCTATACCATTATCATCACTCCCATCGGCGGACAGGGGTATCTGTTCGGTCGGGGCAACCAGCAAATCAGCCCGGAACTTATCCAGAAGGCTGGAAAGGAGAATATTTGGATTGGCGCCACCCTTCAGAAAATCGGTACCCTCAAGGGAGAGCCCTTCCTGGTCGATACCGGTGATCCTGAAACAGACCGACTTATGACCGGGTATGTTCGGGTCACTATCAACTATCACCAGGAGATGATTTACCCGGTAGCTTGACAGGGGTGCCTGGTGTTCCATCCCTGTCTCAGGCAGATCAAAGGCCAGGTCTTTAATCAGCATGATCTGACCGGTGAAATGTAAAAAAAGTGTTTCATATGCCGGTATCTGAGCTGAGTTTGGAAACCGGAAAGCCCTTAATAGTTTTATATTGAAGGAGTAATTATGAATCTGGATTCTTCAGAATCCAATTGCAAGCTTAGAGACTTGGATACTGCGCTCATTGATCTTCTTCATGCCATCCAGAAGGGGGATATCAAAACCTATCTTGATCGAGTCAGCGATCAGGTTTCTTGTTTTGAGCCCGAATCCCGCGGCCATTTGCTTCGGGGCATCGGCCTTCACCGTTTTCTTGTGGAACGGACCTCTCAAGAAGGGGAGTATCATATCGAACTGGTGGATCCATTAATCCGAGTGGACGGTAACATGGCTTTTGCTGCCTATACCCTCCTGTTGACGGAGATGACGGATCAGGGTGAAAAGATTCATGGAGAAAATGTGACCCGTATCTTTCATCAAGAGGAGGGATCCTGGAAAATGATTCATTTCCACCGATCATTTATGTAAATTCAAAGGAAAGCGTCATTAAAGACCTCGTAACGAAAAGAAAAGATGCGGAGTATGACAGATACCGATGGAGGGAAAAATGATACTGAAAATCGGGTTTATCGGAGCGGGGCATATTGCCCACTATATGCTCACAGGATTCAGCACGACAAACAGAGCCTTTGAGTTCGTCCTGGCAGATCCGGATATAAAAAAAACATCCATGGCCTGCCGTGAATTTAAAGACAGTTTTCACTGCACCGCAGCCCAAAACAATCAGGATGCCGTGGACAGGTCTGAACTCATTATCCTGGCGGTCCGCCCCGATGCCCTTGAAACAGCGCTCTCAGGTCTCCGGTTCACACCCGGCCAGATCGTTGCTTCGGTTGTCGCCGGCGCAACCTTGAAAACCCTGACTCCCCTTGTTTTCCCTGCCAGACCAGTCCGGGTGCTGCCCATCTCATGCGTGGCCATAAACAAGAGCCCGGTGCTGGTGTATCCGGAAAACAATTCCGTACAGGAGGTGTTTTCCCTTCTGGGCCAGGTCCATCTTTTGCCCGATGAAACGACCTTTACACCGGGAACATCTCTTGTGGGTGCATTTTATGCCTGGATGATCGCTCTGATGGACGAGACATCCACCTGGACCCAGAACCAGGGTATTGATCCTGTAACAGCCAGGCAACTGGTCATTGAAACCATTGAAGGCGCCTGCGGCATGGCAAGGTTTCAGGAAAAGGTCAGTCTTAAAAAAATCTGGGATACCCTGGCCACACCCGGGGGAATTTCAGAGCATGGGGCAAAAATCCTGACACAAAAAGGGGGGTTCAGCTCCTGGTCAGATGCCTTGCACTCCGTGACCCAAAAGATGAGGGACGGGTAATTGCAATATTCTTCCAGCGGCGATAGTGCCAAAATTGACAAAAAAACACTGTTTGTCAATTTTGGCATAAACACCTCTTGGAATTATCATGAAACTTTCATCTAACACATTGTAATTAAATAAAAATACAACAAAACTAATTATCTGTATGGTCCCTGGTATGGTAATTGCTGTCAGTCTCCTGTAAGGGGGGAAAAATACTTCTCTGAATCCAAAGTATTTTTCTGAAACATGGTTTTTTTTAATTAATTTTCAATTACGATGAGGAGAACAAAAGCTAATGAAACGTTTTTTTTTACGAGTAATGGTTTTTTTTGTGGTTTCGCTGATGGTTTTTTCCAGCATGGGAAACTCTGCCTTCGCCGCTAAAGAAAAAACCCTCAAGTGGCGTTTGACCACCCACTCCTTAGTGGGGACCTCCCGGTTTGAAAATGTGGTCAAACCTTTCTGTGAAATGGTTAACAAACTCTCCAACGGGCGCTTCATCATTGAACCTTATGGCGCTGGCGTTCTTTTCCCTGTTTTTGAAAGTTTCGGGGCGACTCAAAATGGCATGGTCGACGCGATGATGGTGTATTCCGGCTATTGGGCCGGTAAAGACCCCTTCTTTGGCGTAGCACCCTTAGGGCCTGCCTCACCCATTATGACATATCCCGAAGGCATGTACCTGGACTCCAGGCTTTTCCCTCTGTTTGAAAAAGCCTATGCCAAACACAATCTGGTATATCTTGGAACTGCCGATGCAAATACACCCGAATTCCTTTGTTCCAACAAACCCATAAGATCTATGGCTGATTTTAAAGGTGTCAAAATCCGCACCAGTGCTTTTGGGGCTCAGATGTATCCTCTTTTCGGGGCCAGTGCCGTTTCTCTTTCCGGCCCTGAAATCTATACTGCTCTGCAAACCGGAACTATTGATGCTGCTGAATACACAGACTATGAAGAAAACATGAACATGGGTCTTCACGAAGTCAGTAAGTATGCCATCGAACCTTTTCTGCATGGCGGTATCGGCGAAGACAAACCTCTGGTTATCAATAAAAAATCCTGGGACGGCTTATCGGAAGAGTTCCGGAACATTATTTATGCCGCCCTTGACCATGCCCGTTACAGATCCTCTCAATCCGGTTTTATAGACAGGATTATTGCCAGGAAAAAATGGGCTGAAGCAGGGGTTGAAACGATTGTTATCCCGGAAGATGAAGTGACTGCCATCAGGGCGGCTGCGTTGGAATTTTTTGTTGACTGGGCCAAAGACAAACCATCCTGCCAGGAATACATTGAGGTTTACAGCAAAACACTTTATGAGCTTGGATACGAAGTCGAAGCCAAAGCGTTGGGATACAATCCTTAAACAGTACCTTTCTAAAAAATTGATGTGACCGGACCAGAGGGGTGGCCAACATATTCCTCTGGTCCCTGCAATCTAAGAATGTTACGCCCGGGTCTGATCTGTTCGGTTTTTATATTATACCCACAACCGTTTTTTTAGGGTGGATCTGATGCAAACCTTTATTCATTTTATACGAAAATTATCCAACCAGATTGGAATAATTTCCGCACTGTTACTGTTACCTCTTATCGCCGTTGTACTTTATTCGGTTATCATGCGCTACATCTTTAACAGTCCGCCAAACTGGTCCTTTGAAGTGTCTTTGTTTCTTTTCGGGATGAACATTACTATGGGCGGAATCTATTGTCAGCTCAAAAAAAAACATATTGAGGTAGATATTCTCAAGAGGATGGTGGGTCCCGCAGGACAGACATTTATCAGAATTTTTTCTTTGTGCGCGGCTGTTTTTGTGTGTTCGGTTATTTTCTGGTATGGGCTCCCCTGGGCAATTGAGTCTGTCAGAATTCTGGAACGCTCCATGCACCAGACTGCTTTTGACCCGCCGATCTGGTGGTTCAAATGCTTTGTTCCTTTATCATCCGGCTTAATGGGGCTGCAGGCCTTGGTGGACCTGATCGATGAAATCTCAGTACTCTTTAAAAAAGGAGCACAAAGTTCATGAGTAGCTCGATACCTGCCTTAATGTTTGTTGCGTTGCTTCTGTTGTTGGCATCGGGTCTGCCGGTTACCTATGCTCTGGGCCTGGTTGCTATCGGCTTTTCATTTTTTCTCTGGGGCCCGGGGGCGGTAGGCACCATTATTACCGCCACCTGGGGAACGATGAACAGCTTTACACTCATTGCAGTACCTTTGTTTGTTTTCATGGCCCTGGTCCTGCAAAAAGCGGCGGTGGTAGAAGACCTGTATGACGCAGTCTACAAGTGGTCGGGTCCTGTCCGGGGAGGGCTGGGACTTGCAACCATTATGGTGGGTGCCATTTTGGGCGCTGTTTCCGGAGTGGTGGCAGCCGGCGTGATTGGTTTGGGACTTATCGGTCTGCCCCAGATGCTCAAGTATGGTTACAACCGTAAACTCGGCATAGGCGCGGTCATGGCCGGCGGCACATTGGGCCAGCTCATTCCTCCCAGTGTAACCATGGTTGTATATGGTGCTGTAACAAGGGTCTCCGTTGGCAGCCTGTTTGCCGGCGGTCTCACATGCGGGCTCTTTCTTGCCTTTCTATACGCGCTGTATATTTTGATAAGAAGTTACCTGAATAAAAATATCTGTCCGGTTTTGCCTGTGGAGAGCCGGGCCAGCACAAAAGAAAAAATTTCTTCCTTGCGAAAAATATTTTTACCCGGGCTTTTAATCATAGCGGTTTTAGGATCTGTGTTTTCAGGCGCAGCAACGCCTACAGAGGCTGCCGGGGTCGGGGCGTTCGGGGCTATTGTGTTCAGTGCGGTTATGAAAAGACTCAACTGGAATATGATCAAGGAAGCCTGTCTGGGAACCCTGGAAATTAATGCAATGGTTGCCTGGATCATTATTGGCGCAGCAGCGTTCAGCTCTGTTTTTTCTGGAATTGGCGGCAATGCAATGGTTTTGAACATAGCCACTTCGATGCCGGGTGGGCCATGGATGGTTTTTGGTGCCTCGGTGCTTTTTGTGTTTTTTCTGGGGATGTTTCTGGAGCCGTCTGCCATGATCATGCTGGCAGCCCCTATTGTTTCGCCGGTGCTCCAAAAGCTGGGTTTTGATCCCCTCTGGTGGGGATTGATATTCATGGTGCTTTTGCAGGTGTCTTATCTGTCTCCCCCATTTGGTTTTGCACTGTTTTACATGCGGGGGGTAGCCCCGAAGGGCGTTACCATAGAAGAAATTTATATGTCCAGCCTTCCCTATATAGGGATGCAGTTGATAGGTTTGCTGTTTATTATTATTTTTCCCGGCATTGCTTTATGGCTTCCACGGTTGCTTAACTAAGGAGATTGCGAAATGACTGACAATTTGCTTACACATTTGACCCGTTTAACAGGGTTCAGCGGCGCGCCGGGTTTTGAGGATCAAGTGCGAAATTATCTCAAGAAGAACATGGAAGACTGCGGCATCAAGGATATTTTTATCGATGGACTGGGAAATCTGCTTTGTACAATTCAGGGAACCGACCCTGCTGCTGGATGTATTCATTTTGATGCCCACATGGATGAGCCGGCATTCATGGTTAAATATATAGATCCCGCCGGCTTTATCTACATTACGCCTCTGGGCTATTTTTCTGATATGATGACATTGGGCCAAAGGGTGGTTGTCTCTACACCTGCGGGAGAGGTGCCCGGGGTTTTTTGTGTTAAATCCTTTCACATGAAAGACGGTAAAAGTTCCAATATCATTGACATGGAGGACATGTGGATAGATATCGGCGCCACAAGTGAACAAGAGGTAAAGAAGGCAGGCATTCGCCCGGGTCGGGCAGTTACTTTTTTCAGCCCCCTTACCCGACTGGGTAATGACTTAATCATGGCAAAGGCTTTAGATAATCGTGCAGCCTGCGCAGTGCTTCTGTGCGCTTTAGAGGAATTATCCCAAAACCCGCCTGTGGCCACGATCGTTTTCTCTTTTACCGTGCAGGAAGAGTTTCTTCTGCGAGGGGCCCATACTGTATTTCCGGCGATAGCCCATGCGTTTGGTTTCACTCCCAGCGTATCCATCTGTCTGGATATCGCGGTGGCGGGAGATTTGCCGGGCACCCCCTACCACCGTGCCCCCCTTACCATGGGCAAGGGGTTTGGTATAAAACTGAGGGACAAAAGTTCTGTAAGCTCTTTTTCCCATGTAGTCCCTCACAAACTGGTGGACGTCATGGAAGCGGTTGCAGTCAAAGCCGGCTTGCCGTATCAATATGATTTTCTTTCAGGTTGCACGAACGCCGAAATTTTTGCATTGCAGGAGCTGGGGATCCCCTGCGGGGGTATCGGCATCCCCTGTCGTTACATTCATTCTCCTGTGGAGATGGTGCATATAGATGATCTGCTCAATGCCCAGAAGTATGTACAGGCTTTAGGCAATTATAAAGATTTTTAGAACCAGACGTGTCACGGTGTAAACAAGGATAGACCAATTGGAAACTGGAGCCCTTCAAAAAACAATTCAAAATTTTTTAAGAACGGGTCTGCCAAAGGGGCAGCAGATTGCCTCTGAAGGACGCTGTATTGCCGGGCAGATTTCCATAGGCCGCACCCGATTTCTATCTGAAATGGGGTTTGCATCAGAAGCTGATTACAAGCGGCATTGTATGCTAAACAACAAGATTATGTATCACGCTCATATCGGTATGAGCAGTTGGAGTGCTACGGCTGACGCCCTGATTCGTCTTTATGGCGAAAGTAAGAAAATGAATTTTTCTGTGGACCGGTTTGGATTATGTCTTGAGCGGCGCATGGGACTTCCCAAATCGCACCGGGCGGGCATACCGGCAGAAACCGGGCCGATGCTGGAATCAAAAAAGGACTGGACTGCCGTTGCTCAAACGGTTCCGATTCAACCCCATCTGGGGGACTTTATGATCGGGTTTCCAGCTGCGAGAGATAACACCGTAATGGCTCTGGAAGAAGGTATTACCAGTATCGGAAATTTATCTCAATTTTTTTCACACGAAGTGCCTGACTGGAACGATCATGTCACGACAACCGTAGAGACTGTAAAAGCCATCGCTTTATTAGGCAGTTTGCGCAGCCAGGGTACTATGCTTCATTCTTATCTAGAGGACGGATACGGAGCGCTGTTTTTAGACTGTGCAACGGTTGCAGGGTGGGCTTATCTTGAGCGGTACATCGTTGAAGATCTCCTGGGAGCCAAACTTTCACATTGCATCGGCGGGCTGACCTCTGATCCTGTTAAAAGGGCCGGCTGGGTGTTTGCGATGAATGACATCCATAACAATGATTGCCTGGGTACAATGTTCTATGGTGACACCATCTCTTTTACAAGGGACCTTACAAGAAACAATGGTCTGGTAAGCGAGTATCTGTTATGGGACATTCTGGCGCAGCTGGAATGTCCTACAGGCCATGCAGTCCATCCGTTGCCATCGACCGAAGGCATCCGTGTCCCCTCGGTTGAGGAAATTATTGAGGCGCAGAACCTGGGCCGGCGCGTCGAGGAGTCGGCAAGAAGATTACACCCTCACATTGATTTCTCATCATCAAAAAACTTTGCTGCAAAAATGGTGGACCAGGGCAAAAAGGTCTGCGACAATGCCTTGCAGGGGCTGAAAGAATTCGGGGTGGATATTGCTGATGCCGTTCAATTGCTCTATGTTCTCAAAAAAATCGGGCCGGCAGCGTTTGAACAACAGTTTGGGGTGGGGAAAAAAAATCTGGATAACCCCAGAGGCCGGGACCCCCTGGTGATGACCGATATTTTTAAAAGATCCAATGAAATTTTTGAAGACCAGCGAGACCTGTTTCATGACCCGGTCAACCAACGCCTTCTCAAAGGTAAGCGATTGCTGATTGCCTCAAGCGATGTTCATGAACATGCGATCATACTGCTGAACCAGCTGTGCAGGGAAGCTGGGGCCCTGAGTCAATACCTGGGCGCTGAGAAATCCGCTTCTGAAGTCGCACTTGCTGCAGCCAATCATCCTTGTGATGCGATACTTATCAGCACGCACAATGGCATGGCATTGGAATACGCCAGGCTTTTAAAAGCTGAACTTAAAAAAAACAACATCGATATACCGGTTATGATGGGGGGGCTTCTGAATCAGAAAGTAGAAGGCAAACAATTGCCAGTGGATGTAACGACTGATTTAGCAAGGCTTGGGTTTGTTCCCCACGGATATTTAAAAACAGATTTCCGCAAACTGCTTGAGTCTGAAAATACCCGGACGTGAAGTTCTGACCGGCCGGGATACGGGTATGCAGATGCGATATTCTCAGGGTTATCTTTTTTCTGCCATGAGCTTGCCCAAAGATTTCAGGGCCTGGGCCTTTATCTGTCTGAAATGATCCCTGAGTGCCTTGTCAGCTTCGTCCGGGTCATGGGAAACAACGGCCTCGAAGATTTTATGGTGCTGGGACCCCACCGGATCTTCAGAATGGATAAACAGCAGACTTCCCCGATATTTTAAATATAGAAGATCAAACAGGTACCGGAGCATCTGGCAAGGGATACGTCTGCCGGAAAGTGAGGCCAGGACCAGGTGAAATTCTTTGTCCCGAATCAGGCGCTGATTCAAGGCCTGATCGTCTTCTCCGACCTCTGCCGGTTCCAACAGATCTTTCAGGCGGCGGATGCCTTCCCCGGTCAGGTTATCGATAACATTCGGGAGCAGTGACCGTTCGATCATTTCACGCATATCATAGATCTCCTGGACTTCCTGCATGCTCATCGGCTCAGTTGAATAGCCCTTGTTGGGTTCATACCGTACAAGGCCCTGGAACTCGAGGTTCTTTAATGCCTGAATCACGGGAGTCATGCTCATGCCGAGATGCTCAGCCAGCTGCCGATAGGATATTTTCTGTCCCGGTGATATGGCGTTGGAAAAAAGCATCTGCTTGATTCCCTCATAAGCCCGCTGGGTGTGGCTGCCACCAAATTTTTCAGAACCGCTTTTTTCTTTTTTCATCTAACCGTTCCTTTCATATACGGACAAGGGTCGTTTCGAGAAAATTTAATTAAATTATTTATCTCTATGATCCATTTTTATATCAGCATAGTTTGATTTAATCAAATTATAATCAATTTAAAATGTATATTTTTAAAATGATATATGCTTATTTTCAGGATTTTTAAAAACAAATTAAAATAATACTTGACAGAGAATCACCGAACAATATATGCATTGTTTCATAAATTTAATTAAATTTATAGATAATAATTAATTCAAAATGCAACACATTGTATTAATAATCATTTGTTTTGAATATTTTTGATCAAATTATATTATAACTCATTATAGCATGTTAATCAAATCACGGTCAAAAAAAGGAGGCTGCCACCATGAGAGGGTCTGAAGTTCTGGTAAAAATGCTTTCGCTATACCGTGTCGATACTATTTTCGGGGTTCCCGGTGACACCAGTCTGCCTTTATATGAAGCGCTTTACGATTCAGACGGAAGCATCCGCCATGTTCCTGCAAGGGACGAACGGTGTGCATCGTTCATGGCGGATGCCTATGCCCGGATTACCCATCGACCCGGGATCTGTGAATGTCCGAGCGGTGCAGGGGCGCTGTATTCGATCCCTGGAATTGCAGAAGCCGATGCCGCTTCCATTCCGGTGATTTTGTTTACCTCAGACAATCCCATCAGCGGAGAAGGCAAAAAAACCATCACGGAAATCGACTGTCAGCGGTTATTCGAACCTGTCACCAAGTGGTCTGCCCTGGTCAAGGATACCCAGCTGATCCCGGAAATTATCCGCAGGGCTTTCCGCATAGCAACCACGGGCCGTCCGGGCGCCGTTCATTTGGCCTTTCCCCAGGAGGTGCTCACAGGGACCTGGCAGGGTGATGAAAAAACACTTTATGCGGAAAGCGAGTGTTCCGGATACCCGGCGTTCAGGACCCGGGGAAGTCGTGAATCCCTGGAACAGCTGGCAAAAATTCTCAGAGTTTCACAAAAACCTGTGATCGTCGCCGGAGGCGGGGCCAGGCACGCACAGGCCAAACAAGAGATCCGTGAGCTGGCAACCCTTCTCAACGCCCCGGTGGTCACAACCATTTCAGGCCAGGGAATCATGCCTGATGATCATCCCCTGGCGCTAGGTGTGATCGGTGACAACGGGTTTCATCCACATGCGGTCCGTGCGGTTGAAGAAAGCGACACGATGCTTTACATCGGTTGTAAAATGGGCTCGGTATCAACCATGAAATGGACACTGCCCTCGTATGACCCTGAACGGGCGCTCCTCCAGATCGATCTTGATCCTGTGATGCTGGGAAATAATTACAAAAACCGGGTCAGTGTCGCCGGGGATGCCAGACTGGTCACCCGGGATCTTTGTTCTCTTCTGGCAGACATGAAACCTAAGCCGGGCCGATGGGTTGATGATCTCAATGCGCAGCGCCGGGCATTCTGGCATAAAGCCCAGACAGCCATGTCTTCATCTTCAACCCCCATCAAACCCCAGCGGGTCATTGCTGCAGTGAACCGCCACCTGACCGGCAATTCCATTGTCATTTCCGATGCCGGCACCCCAACCCCCTTCATCACAAGGTATTTGAGACTCAAAGGCGACGCCTCTTTTTTTATTATTCCAAGAGCCTTCGGGGGCCTTGGTTATGCCATACCGGCCGTTGCCGGTGCCTGGTTTGCCCTTCCGGGAGCCACACTGGTGGGATTTTTTGGTGACGGCAGTCTCGGCATGTCGGCCGGAGAGCTTGAAACCCTTGCCCGGTACCGCATCCCCTGTGTCCTCATCCATTTCAACAACAGCTGTTTCGGCTGGATCAAGGCACTCCAGGCGATCCACACTCAGGGTAAATTCTTTTCTGTTGACTTCACGCCGGGAGACCCCTGCCTGGTGGCCCGGGGTTTTGGTTTGAAAGCCATTCGTGTCAACGACCCTGAAACTCTGGACGCCGCACTGGACGAAGCCTTTGCACACCAGGGACCGGTTTTTGTGGACATTACCACTGAATCCGAAGTGACAGAACTGCCCCCGGTATACTCATGGATGAAGGCCACGGGCAAGACATCATCAACTATTCTTGAAACCGTAACAAAAGATATTGACGGTTAACGCCGTTACCCAAAATTCCTGCCGGGGATACCGGCAGTCAGGAGGATTGACAAATGAGTGTTTCCATAATCATCATCGGCGGCGGCTGGTCCGGTTGTGCCGCCGCTTTGGCCGCACGGCAGCAAAAAGCGGACGTCACGCTCATAGAGCGGACAGACATGCTTTTAGGCACCGGTCTCGTTGGGGGAATCATGCGTAATAACGGACGATTTACCGCAACCGAAGAACTCATCGCCATGGGTGGCGGCGAGTTGTTTGAGCTCATTGACCGAAACCTGATCCACAGAAACATCAATTTTCCGGGCCACCGGCATGCCAGTCTCTACAACGTGGCCACCATTGAACCTGCTGTCCGGCAGCTTTTGACGGAACGGGGCGTCCACATCCTGCTGCAGAGCAGGATCACTGATGTCTCCATGAATGGCGGCTGCATCCGGTCACTGGAAGGAAGCAGCCGGAAAAAACCGTTTACCGTTGCCGGTGATATGTTCGTGGACGCTACGGGAACAGCGGGTCCCACCGCCATGTGTACCAGACACGGGAACGGCTGCGCCATGTGTATCCTCCGTTGCCCCGCCTTCGGGGGACGTGTCAGTGTCACCGGCAAATGCAACATTGCAGAGATGGCTGCCCAAAAACCCGGCCAGACAGGGGCCATGAGCGGTTCCTGTAAACTCCACAAGGAATCGCTGTCTCATGACATCCGTGATCGCCTCAACAATACGGGCATGGCCGTTATTGCTATTCCTGATGAACAAAACATCAAAGGGAAACTGGAAATCAAGGCCTGCCAGCAATACGCGCTGGATGATTTTGAAGCCAATGTGATTCTTCTGGATACCGGTCATGCCAAACTCATGACACCCTATTTTCCTCTGGAACTGCTGCGCAGGATTCCCGGATTCGAAAACGCCCGGTTTGAAGATCCGTATGCAGGGGGTGTCGGTAACTCCGTCAGGTTCACCGCCATGGCTCCGCGTGATGATTGTCTCAAGGTAAACGGCATGGAAAATCTGTTCTGCGCCGGAGAAAAAGCCGGCCTTTTTGTGGGTCACACTGAAGCCATCTGTACCGGAACCCTGGCAGGGTATAATGCGGCCCGGCCTGACAAACAGGGGCTGACAATTCCGGATACCCTCGCCATTGGGGATGCCATCAGCCACGTGCGGCAGGAAATGACGGAGAAAAACCGCCTCGACCGCAAATATACTTTCTCAGGATCGGTCCTGTTTGAACGGATGAAAGAAAAGGATCTTTACACCACTGATATCACGGCCATAAAAAAACGGGTTGCCAGGACAGGCCTTGCCAATCTGTTTTCCCGATAACCGCCGTCAACAAAATCCATCTCTTTTGGATTGCGGCACTATTATGAGGAGGAAACATGCAGATGCCCATCACTGCAAATGATCTGAACGTGACCCTTGATACCATCACCCGAGGCAGGGTTTCGGGCGATGCCCGGGCAGGAAAAAATCCTTTTGTGGTTACCAAATCATCCGGCATCCCCGGGAAAGCGGTTACAGAAACCCCGGGCCTTGTCTGGGGACGTCCCGACCAGGAACTGAAAAAGGTCGCCGTGATGATGACCCTGACCGAAAGCGCCATTGAACTGGCCGGGGCCACCGGGGTGGATGCCATCATCGCACATCATCCCATTGCCGATGCGTCGAATTCCGGCGGTGTCCTGCTCCGTACCTACCTGGATCTGTACAACCTGTCGGTATTTGAACTCCATGAGGCCTTTCACGGGCTTCACCCCGGCATCGCTTTCCTTCACGGCCATGATGCCGGCTATGTCAACATCAGCTACAGCAACATTCCCGGCAACATTCTGTTTGTGGGAGATACGCTGAAGGACGTCTCTACTCTTGGTGATATCCTTTCCCGGCTCGACCGGTTCATGGATTTTGAAACCGAAACACAAATTCTGGAGAACGAACGCAGGACCCGGAACTGTAACGAGATCATGGAAACCGCAGTATGCACCCGGGGTGTCATCCTTGAGGGCCTTCCCGATAAAAAGATCAACAAAATCATGCACATCTTCCCTCACACCGGATTCACGCCGGTTCACATGGAACGGGTCGTGAAAGAACATCCCATGGTGGACACCGTACTGGCCAGCATCAGCCGCGTCTTTCCCGAACATGCCCTGGTGGAAAAAGCCCGGGAACTGGGTCTGAATTTCATCTGCGGCAATTCTCACGCTCTTGAAATAATGGAAAACGGGCTTCCCCTGGCACGGGCCATTAAAATGCTTCTGCCGGATCTTGATGTGGTCATTTTCAAGGAACGGATGACCAGTATTCCCTTAGAGCGGTTCGGCGGCAAAGCCATACAGGATTATGCTGAAAACATGGCACAAAATTACCTGGCAGGCAAACAGGGCTGATTTCAGCTCCAGGCATTCAAAAGACACAACAACCGTTTAAACGAGGAGATAATCCATGAATGAAACTTCAGCAATCACACCCCGGAAACGGCTCCGGGGAATCGAAATCACCGGAATTGTCCTGGTGATTCTCTCGCTTTTAGGACTGATCTTTGCCCCCCATCATATCTCCGGGGTATTTGATGCCATGCTCAACAAGGCCTACCCCATTATCGTCAAGGTATTTCTCACCGGCAAGGTGGGTGTTGCCATCATCATCAGCGTACTGATCGGCCGGATTCTGGAGCGGCTTGGGTTTACAGACGCTTTGATGCGCCTTTTCATTCCCGTGACACGGCTCATTGGCGTCAATTCTTCGGTCATTGTGCCTTCGGTTTACAATATTCTTGGCGACATCAATGCGGCAGGAAGAATTGCCGGTCCGATCCTGGTCAAGGCAGGGGCCACCAAAGATGAACAGAAAATGGCCATCTGCACCATGGTCCAGTCCCAGCAGTCCTTTTCCACATTCATGTTCTGCATTATCGCCCTGACTGCTATCCAGGCAAAGGTGTTTGTGGTGATCCTGATCTCGGTCTTTGCTCCTCTGGTTATCGTACCACTGCTGATGAAACTCACATTCTGGCGGGACACCCGTGCCGTGCCCCTGGATGAAATGCCTTCGTTCACTCCCAAAACCGGGGTTTTGCCCACAATCTTCGGGGCAGCAAAAGAAGGTGCGGAACTTTTGTTTCTCCTGATCATCCCGGCTGTCGGCGTGATCTTTGCCCTGATCGGGGCCCTGGAATACATCGGCATATGGGCCTATATCGAAGGCGGGCTGTCATCGCTCCTTTCCGCCCTGTCCATTGATCCGGGATCTGGTATCGTCAGTATTCTGGCATCTCCGACCCTGGCAACCGCACAACTCAAGGATGTGGCTGCCACACTTCCTCCCAAGATGGTGATCGGTTCTGTCGTCCTGGCGGCGTCAGGCTTTCCTTTGTCCGTGATCTTCGGCCAGATTCCGGCCATCTGGTCCGAAGCCACTGAACTGACGCATTTTGAGGCCATGGGAGCGGCTGTGATCGGTGCAGTCATGCGCCTCATTACAGCAGGCGCCGTGGCCACGCTTTTAACACCGCTGCTTCTCTAAATTCCATTGCAGACCAGGGCTTTGCCCGGCGGACAGTTTGCCGGGCAAAGCCCTGGAACAATTCAGTCCAGGCGCATGGCAGGATCATTCAAACACCCGGTTCAATGAGATCCTCCAGGGGTTCTCTATTGACACATACAATTTCGGATAGTATATCTTTTTTATACCGGTCAGTTGCTTTGCCTTGTTCAGACAGGATTGTGACGGCACTTTTTCTTTGCTGGCTTTAAACGACTTCTCATCCTACCGGAATTTCACCTCGCTAAAATGAGGGTTGAAAATTTGTCTGTGCCCTTGACCCGGGAACCTTGCTTCAGGAACACCTTAAAAGTATCAAAAAGAGTACGGCCCAATGAAACAGCCTCTGCCACTCATTGCCCAGATGGTCCACATTCACGGTCCCATGAAAGGGGAAATCCAGGAATTTGACCGCAGGGAGATCCATATCGGCCGGCACCCATCCTGCGATCTCAGATTCCCCAAAGACCTGTCGGTCATTTCCCGGAAGCACGCTGTGGTTGTCCGGGAGGTAAATCGGTATAAAATCATTGATACCAGCGCCAACGGCACGTTTGTCAACGGCAGCAGAATCAGTGAAACATGGTTGAAAAGCGGAGATGTGATTTTTTTTACCCCGTACGGTCCCCAGGTCAGTTTTTTTATCCGTGAAGGTGAAACCATCTGTGTCCCACTGGAAATTCAATACGGCCCTTTTTTGAAATCATTTGCTGAACTGCCCATTGTCATAGGAACCCGGGCAGACTGCGATCTGGTCCTGAATCATGTTTCGCTGTCCGACAGGCATGCCCAGATTTTTTTCAGCCAGGGGGCTTACATGGTAAAAGACCTGACCGGCAGCAACCAGATAAAGATAAACAACCATCAAATTACATCCCCATCCCCGTTACATCCCGGTGACCGGCTTTTTCTGACAGCATCCGGTCCCGCGTTCGAGTTCATGCAGGGCGGGAGTATGGCTGAAATCACCCTTGAAAAAAACGCAACCATTGTATTTACAGATATTGTTTCTTCAACGCGGATAATCGAGCACCTGGGCGATAAAGAAGCCCGAAGTATATTCCAGAAACACGATCAGATTATCCGGGATCAACTTGATAAATTTGGAGGATATGAGCTGCAGAACCTGGGCGACGGTTTCATGCTTTCTTTTGACACGGCGTCTTCGGCATTGAGGTGTGCCGCCTGTATTCAAAAAGCCATGACTGAAAAACTGTCTACCATGTCAATTCGTATTGGCATACATACCGGCGAAGTGATTATCCGGGAAGGAAATCAGCCGTTTGGTCAGGCTGTGGTGAAATCGGCCCGCATAGTGAATCAATGCAATGGCGGTCAGATATTGTTATCAGATGTCACCCGGCAGCTGTGTTGCGGGGCCAATTTCACGTTGAAACCAAAAGGGGAGTTCGCCCTGAAAGGATTTGATGAACCCCTGGCGTTATATGAACTGATGTGGAAAGGTGAGTAACTTGACCGCCGATGGGGCATGGATGTTTTCAATCAGCACTCCCCATTGAGTTGAATTGATTGATTTGGGTGTCCCTTACAATTTCTGTTTCAGAACCTGCATTTTTTCTGGCGGGGCGGCACCCAATTCAGCCTGCAATATTTCTTTGCATTGTCTGAATATACCAAGGGCCTCTGTTTTTCTTCCCATTTTTACATAGGTCTGCATGAGCCGAGGGTACAAGGATTCCAGCAAAGGGTCAATCTCAAGGGCCTGTCTGCAGCAGTGAACGGCTTTTTGCCATTGGCCCTGGTGTTCCAGAAGATCAACAATTTTCTGGATGGCGTATAAAAATTTCGCCCGTAATTTTTCACGTTCCGCAATCGCCCATGGAGACTGCTCTTCAGGAATAAACGGACCCCGGTACAGCAAAAAAAGTTCATTCAGCAGCTGTAAGGCGGTCTCAATGCAGCCCTGCAATTCAAGATTCTGTTCAATTCTTCGGCAGCAGGATTGAAATGCAAGGGTGTCTGTCCAGACAATAAACGTATTTAATGTGAGCATGCCCTGTTTGTGCACAACGGCATCGTTTCTGCCCAGCATTTTCCTGAGACGGTGCAGGGTGGTTTTAAAGGAATTTTGCGCGGCATCACCGTCGCTGTCCGGCCAGAGGGCATCCAGAAGGCCATGGTCAGGGACATTTGTACCTCCTTTTGCCATCATATATTTCAGCATGGACATCGGTTTCTGCTGAATTTTTCGTGAAAACGGCAGGGTGTTTTCGTCCAGGTAAATTTTAAACCCCCCGAAAGAAAAAAGCTGCAGGGGCCATGGCCAGTTCGGGATATCCAGCGGGGGCGAGTCGGTGATGAGATGATGCGTCCGGACAAGGGTGCGGGCATACTTTACTTCAATGTCATTTTTAAGGGCATGGGCACACAAACGGGCCATTTCCCGGGGAATCCAGCAAAAGCCATACTGATAATCCCATATCGCGCCCAGACACAAGGCCTTTCTCAGGGCTTTCCCGGCTCTGGCATCCGCTTTTTTATCCAGTAAAAACCCTGCCAGAGTGAGAAGACACATGAATTTATCCTGAACCGTGCCATATCGGCTGCAGTAACGAAAAGACTGTTTCAGATGGTCTTCTGCGGCATTTTTTTCACCAAAGGCATAAAACATTTTCGCCATCAGCAGATGACCGTTTGTCAGCATCATCCGGTTTCCACTCTGTGTCGTTTTTTCCAGAAATGCCAGGGCATGATACCTGCAGTCGCTGAGATTTTCCGTTAAAAGATGCAGCCATGAAAAAGCATAATGATACAGGCTCTGGTTCCAGAGACCCTGATTACCAAGATACGGTGTCACTTCTTCTAAAAGTTTTTTTGCTGTATCATATCTGCCAAGGCCCATGGCACACAGGGCGGCATGGACCCGGAGCCCCAGAAAAATAAGTGAAATGCCGGTTTCCTTTTCCACTTTCATGGCCTGCCGGGCAGCGGTCAATCCTTTTTGAAAATTGGCGCTGAGCCATGCATGGAAGGCTTTTAAATCCAGAAACACGATGTATGGCAGGGGGGCTGTCTTTTTATGGGTCACGCCTTTGAAGACCTTGAGAAGGTGCTCAGCAGCATAGAGATCGCCCTGCATAATTCTCAAAAGAACCAGCGGTGAAAAGATCTGGAGCGTGAGATTCACATCCTTGGTCATATGGAGAACCTGCCACCCCCGCTCACTCCATTTTTTTGTTTCCTCCGGGTCATTGCCTCTCAGGACCAGGGCATAAAGCATGGAGGCTGTGATTTTCAGAATCACCTCCGGCGGGGGGGGATTCCTGAAACGCGCTTCCAGTATCCGGCATTTTTCAAAATACCGGTCCAGTTCCCTGAACGTGTTGAACTGGAAAGTAATGGCATCCAGTATGCCGGACAAGGACATAAAGCATCCTGCCGGATCTGCCTGTGCTTCAAATATGTCCAGCGCTTTTTGAAACAGAATTTTTGCCTGTTCAGGGGCCGTTGGAATTTTACAGGCCCCTTTCCAGAAAATCAGCCAGGGCATGTTTGAAACAACTTTATGGGGAAATGTATTGATCCAGTTTTCTATTGTTTGAACACGCCCCTGGGATACAAGGGCAGGGGCCTTGTCAATGATGAGGTCCATGGCCTCCCTGAAGTGATTTGACCGGAGATACAGCCCGATGGCATCTTCGGATTTACCTTCCCTGGCAAGTATAGAGGCGGTCCTTTCCAGCAGGTCATCATGCGCAGGGATCGAAAAAAACTGTTGCGCTTTTTTTTGGAGAAATTCCTGGAACAGCGGGTGAAAACTGTATTCAGGCGGATCGTTCATGTTGATATTGGTAAAGCCGTTTTTTCTGGTCAGTCTTTTCAGGACCCGGCAGGCCAGATCACCGCCCAGATTCCTGGCAGCATCCAGAGAAATTCTGGGAAGATAGGACAGTTTTAAAAGAATGGTCTGTATTTCAGGTTCAAGTCCGTCAAAAACAGTGGTCCCCAGGTAATCAAATATTTCTTCCGGGGTCTGGTGTGCAAGCAGGTGGGGCTGGATTGTGTCATGGGTCTCTTTTTTCATCAGCAGGAGCAGCAGGCCGGCAACCCAACCATCAGTTTTCCGGTACAGATCCGAAACCACGGCATCCGGGCAGGGTGTTTCTGTGATGCAGTGGATAACCCCTTTGATTTCTTTTTTTTGAAAGCGCAGATGGTGCCAGTTCAGCACCCGCAGTGTCCGGTTGGCCATTGGCCGGGCAAATGCGGCGGGCGGTTCTGTCCGGCTGCAGATGATGATGCTTATTTTTCCCTGCAGGATGTCTATGGCGTTGCACAGAACTTCATGGAGCCGGGCTTCTTCGCCCGCAGCCTGATAGTTGTCCAGAACAACAGCCAGGGAATGGGGTACATGCTGCGAAAACAGGTTAAAAAACCGGTTTGTGAAAATGGAAATTTTTGGAAAGCACTCCTGGGTGAAAAAGGGTAGGGACATAGACGTGTCAGAGGAGATTTTTTTCCAGGCTTTGCCCATGTAATAAAAAAAAGAGGCAATATCCGTATCTGTCTGGTCCACAACATACCAGATGCAGGGGGTTCCGGCGGTATCGAGAAAACTGTTGACAAGGGTGGTTTTGCCTGATCCCGCAGGTCCGCAGATCCACAAAGCGCAGTTGCCCACAGATTGCGACATCATGGCAAACAGACGGGTTCTGGGGAAGGTCTGCTGTAATTTGGGGCGTGAGAGCTTTACCGGAAAAATTTCTTTTGGGAGCCCCAGTCTGGTGTCCATTGGCTTATCCAAAGGGTCCTTGCATCTGATATGCCCAGGTGTGGAGATTCTGGTTCAGAAAAGAAAGAACATTGTGCAGAAGTTTACCCGGCGGCTGTTAGTGTTTGTATAACGTGAATCTACCTTCTATACTAAACTTCCCACAGATCCGGTGTCAATGGTTTTTTCATATGTACCTCCGGGTCTGTTCTATTTCCTCCAGAATCGTCAGGTTGCGTTTCAAGGATTCATTTTTTAAATAATCGGTGACGGTTTTAAGAATTTTTTTTATCCCGAAAAATAATTTCCTCATACCCTCCCTCCTTTAAAAAAACAGGCCGGGATATCAACATTTGGAAGGATTCAGGAACGGCCGCTTCATGCAATTGATCCGATGGGAATTTCTGGTCATTATTGGATCTGATACCGGCTGTTGAAATTGTTTTCACAATAATCGGGCAAGGGTTACATTCCGGTTACACAAGCAAAATTTTTTTCAATTTGACATCAGGGATCAATTTGCAGCAGGCCATACCCGTCCCTGGAGAACAGCACAGAAGTGTGCGTTTCAAAAAACGGTCTGAGCACCCGGCGGTCATGGTCTGAAGCCGCCTCTGTGATC
>JAVVEQ010000043.1:0-28830 GCA_032250905.1 Desulfotignum sp.
CTGTAAGAATTGGATTGAACCCAGCACCTAACGCAATAAGCGCCCCTATCTTCCCATGCAGCTCGATTTTTCCTTTATCTGGCTTAATTAATCCATTAAGCATTCTCAGAAGGGTGGTCTTTCCCGCTCCGTTTTGTCCGATCAATCCTAAACACTCACCTCGCTTCAGCTCGAAGCTGACATCCTTGACTGCCCAGAACTCATCTTTGCGCAATTCCCGATCATGATCTTCTTCTCGACGGCAAATCAATTCATTGCCCAGATCCTTCATGCCGTACCACAGAGACCGCTTAAGATCCCGGCAGAATTTTTTTGAGACGTTATCAACGCGGATGAGCACGTCATCGGATGGATGAAGACTTGTGCCTGAATGATCAGTTGTGGCAGTGAGTATTTTTTTCATGGGCTCGTTCATTAGAAGATTTTGAAAACAGCTAATTTGATGATTCAAGTACTTATGCACTCATTCTTTCAATCAAAATCGGCATGGCCGCCCGGTAGACAATCCAGACTGCGAGCAGGAGCAATAAAAGCAAGCCGTTGATGATGGCAAACGCGCTTATGTTCGCTGGCGGCAAGCTGGTCAGCCAGTCCCTGGTGGCCAGGATCAGCGGTGTCATGGGATTGATGGAAAAGACAACGGCGGCCCATCCGCTTTTTGGCATGGGAAAGACCACCGGCGTCAGGTACATTAAAAACTGCATCAACAGGGGCAGGGTTTTGCCGATATCTGTATAGAGCACTCCCACAGGGGTAAGCAGCAGTCCCATGGCTGTTCCTGCCAGGATCAGGGAGAGAACCCCAAAGGGAAAAAGGAACAGGGACCAGCCGGGATAGATGCCCATATAGATCAACGCCCCAAGGAGGAGAGTGATCTTGATGCCGCCGTTGAAAAGGGTCTGGTAGATACCGGATATTACCAGGGCTTCACGGGGGAAATTGATCTTGGCCAGCATGGGTTTGGCTGCAATGGTCTGCTGCAAAGGGGCATTGACGGCATCCATGAAGATGGCCCACAGCATGGTGCCGGTAAACACATAGACCGGATAGGGCAAGGAGGTCTCGCTGATGGTCACGATGCCTGAGCCGCTTAAAAAGATCCAGGTGAGGGTGTGCGCCAGGGGCAGGATAAATGCCCAAAGCAACCCCAGTGCGGTCTGGCGGTACTGGGCTTTGATATCACGCACAGCCAGTTGCCACGCCAGTTCCCGGCCGTTCCAGACATCATGGATCATGCCGGCCAGCATTTTGCCCGGAGTCCGGAGAGCGGATTCAGGGGTGTAAATAGTGATTTTGTGGGTCATACAAACTTCCTCCGGCTCAGCAGGAGCAGCACTGCCTGGGCGGCTTCTTCCGGGGTGATGTGGGTGGTGTCAATGCGCAGTTCCGGGGAGGGCGGGGGTTCGTAGGGGGCGTCCACGCCGGTGAAGCCTTTGACCAGGCCGGCCCGGGCCTTGGCGTACATGCCTTTGCGGTCGCGTTTTTCGCATTCGGTGATGGGGGTGGACACGTGGATCTCGAAAAAACCGCCGTGGTGCTCGATGGCTTTGCGGATTTCGTCCCGGGTGCGCTGGTACGGGGCGATGGGGGCGCAGATGGCAATGCCGCGGTTTTTGGTGATTTCCGAGGCCACAAACCCGATGCGGTGCACATTGATGTCCCGGTGTTCTTTGGAAAAGTTCAGCTCCGAGGACAGGTGGCGGCGGACGATGTCCCCGTCCAAAAGCGACACCGGCCGGGTGCCGATCTCCAGGAAATGGGCGTAAAGCACCTTGGCAATGGTGGATTTACCGGCACCGGACAGGCCGGTGAGAAAGAGGGTGAATCCCTGGCGGGCCGGGCTTGGGTAGGAGCGGTCCAGCTCTTCGATCACCTCGGGAAAGGTGGCCCAGTCCGGTATCTTTTTGCCCTGGCGGATCCGGTCCCGGATGTCCTTGCCGGTAAAGGAAATGGTTTCCCGGGTGCCGTTCACCTCGGAGGCCAGGCAGAATTCGTCATCAAAGGGCAGGTACACCATCTCTTCGAAAAACACGGGTTCGATACCCAGCTCAGCGGCGGCTTGTGCGGCAACCGTTTCAGCCTGGTCTGCCGGGTAAAAGGGGCGGCCGCTGCTGTCATTGCCCGGGCTGGCATGGTTGTGGCCGATCACAAAATGGGTGCATCCGAAATTTTTGCCGATGATCATGTGCAGAAGCGCATCCCTCGGGCCTGCCATGCGCATGGCCAGGGGCAGCAGGTTGAGCATGTGGGAGTTGGGGGGATAGTGGGTCCCCATTTTCTGGTAGCAGCGCATCCGGGTGTAGTGGTCGAAATCATCCGGGCCTGGGATGCCTGCGGCGGGCAGAAGCAGCAGGTTGGCACGGGCCTTTTGCATGGCCTGGATGGTCATCTCAAACTGGGGGCGGTGGATGGGCTGCCGGGTCTGGAACCCCACGATGCGCTGCCAGCCCAGTTTGTCGAACCGGTCCCTGACCTCGGCCGGGGTCAGGCGGATCTGCCGGAAATCCGGGTGGATGGGCAGGTTCAGGGCCTGGATGGGGCCGCCGATGTAAAAGTCGCCGGACCGGTTGAACAGGTAGTCCACGCCGGGGTGGGTGCGGTCCAGGGTGCCGTAAACCGCCAGGGCTTCTTTTTCCCGGTCCACGGGCCAGATGTCTTTTAGAGTCATGACACCCAGGAGAAAGCCTTCAGGGTCCCGGAGCGCCACGGACTGGCCGGCTTCCAGGGCGGCGGCCAGGGTGTCTTGGATGTCCAGGCAGATGGGCACCGGCCACAGGGCCCCCGATGACAGGCGCATGCGGTCCAAGACCGATTCGTAGTCCACCCGGGTCATGAACCCTTTGAGCGGGGCGAACACGCCGGTGACCAGCAGCTCGAAGTCGCAGATCTGGCGCTCGTTGAGGATCACGTCCGGCAGGGTGGCGGACAGGGTCTTGAGGCTCTCGGAGCGGTCTTTATCAAAAAGATGGGGGGTCAATTTGTCCATTTCTATTTTATATAAAAACGTTTAGTTTGGATTTGAGAGCTTTCTGGGTTTCCTGCTCCCCATGGACCAACCGGATCTCGCCAGGCGGTTCCGGCATGGACTTCACCCAGTCGCACAGGGTTTGCTGGTCGGCATGGTTGATGGTGATGGGGGTTGGGGTCATCAGTTATCAGAGGTACTGCAAAAATTCGTCGATGGTAAGATCAATATCTTTTGTAATTTGTCTGAGCAAAACAGGTGAAATGTCTCTCCCTTTGTGAAACGGTACTGTTGTACCCCTGCCATCAGGATGTCGGTATTGCTTATGGGAACCTTTTTGTCTAATTTTTTTGAATCCCAGTTTTATGAGGATGGAAGACACTTTCTGGGGATTCAAAATGGGTATATTGCCCATTGTCAGGCCACCATAACATTTTGGGTTCCGATAAATTCACCGTCTATATCAGGCTCACCATCTTCAAGAAGCATTTCAATAACTTCTTTTAAATTATTATTTAGTTCATCCAAAGATTCCCCTTGAGAATGAGCGCCTGGAAATCCCGGTACAAATCCTACGTATAGACCGGTTTCTTTACATTTTTCAATGATTGCTGTGAAAGTTCTCATTGTTGTGAGTCCTTATGCTTTATATTTTTGATTCGGAGGCTTTTTCAACAATAATAAGCCTTCAGGATTTGATTTGCAACGCTTTTCAGGGACTTGAGGCTCTCGGAGCGGCCTTTATCAAAAAGATGGGGGGTCAATTTGTCCTTGATTGCCATATATATACCAGTTAAGGGTTTTCTGGAGGCCGTTTTTAAATGAGTGTTCAGGGGTAAACCCCAGTTTTTTCGAAATCTTTCCCGCATCGATGGCATAGCGGCGGTCATGGCCCTTGCGGTCGGTAACATGGGTGATCAGGGTGCGGGGGTGGATGCCGCGGGTGCAGGGGCAGTCCGGGTACCGGGCGGCCAGGCCGGGGTTGGTGGTGAATGCGTCATTGACCAGGTCACAGACAAGGTGGACGATGTCCAGGTTGGCCTGTTCGTTGCTGCCGCCGATGTTGTAGATCTCCCCGGGGCGGCCTTTGGAGAGGACCAGGTCCACGCCCAGGTTGTGGTCGTCCACAAACAGCCAGTCCCTGATCTGCCGGCCGTCGCCGTAGACCGGGATCAGCTGCCCGGCCAGGATCCGGGTGATCATCAGCGGGATCAGTTTTTCCGGGAACTGAAAGGGGCCGTAGTTGTTGGAGCAGTTGCTGATGGTGGTCTGCAGGCCGTAGGTTTTGTGGTACGCCCGGACCAGGTGATCGGATGCGGCCTTGCTGGCTGCATAGGGGGAGTTGGGCGCATACGGGGTGGTCTCGGTAAAGGGCGGATCCCCTGGTTTTAACGATCCGTATACCTCGTCGGTGGACACATGGTGGAACCTGTGGGGTCTGGCGGTGCCGGTATCCAGCCAGATGTTTCTGGCTGCTTTGAGCAGGGTGTGGGTGCCCACGATATTGGTCTGGATAAATTCGTCCGGGCCTGAAATGGAACGGTCCACGTGGGATTCAGCCGCAAAATGGACCATGGTGTCAATGCGGCGCGTGGAAAGCAGGGATTCAACCAGGGGCTGGTCCAGGATGTTGCCGTGGATGAATTCAACATTGGGGCGGGCTTCGGCCTGGCGCAGGTTGTCCCGGTTCCCGGCATAGGTCAGGGCATCCAGAATAGTGACCGCGTCCCGGGGATGCCTGTCCAGCCAGTAGTATACAAAGTGGGTGCCGATAAAGCCGGCACCGCCGGTGACAAGAAGGTTCATGGGGTCAGGGCATAGCTCCGCACTGTCGGTTACATGGGATCAATCACTGTAACTGTTTGAAATAGTGTTACTTTTTATCTTTTTTTGCTTCCCAGATCAAAAAATGGGGCCGGTCTGCCAGGTTTTTTTTAAATGCATTAAATTCAGGCCGGGTCAGGACCAGGGGCCGGATTTTCCGTTTCAGGTAGCGTTCGGTTTTCAGTGTTAAATCATGCAGGTGATAGCTGTCAATATCTCCCACCAGCAGCAGGTCGATGATGCCGGTGTCCCTGCCTGCTGCATAGTCATCCAGCAGATAGGCCTGTTCCAGGTTGCCCAGCCGGGTGATGATGCTGTCAATGACCTGGTCCACGCCCAGCACTTTTTTGGCCATGGAGCCCAGTTCCGGAAACAGGGGGTGTTTTTTGTTTGCTTTGTACCAGATTTTTCTGCCCTGTTTCTTTGCTGTGATCAGGTCGCTGCCGGACAGGTGGTTCAGTTCGGACCGCACCGCATTGGAAGACACATTGTATTCATCGGAAAGCTGGCGCAGGTAGGCCTGGGTGTCCGGATTCATGAAAAAGCGCAGCAGCAGCTTTATCTTGAGTTTTGACTGGATGATGCCTGAAAAAAGGGAGTTGTTCATCTGGTTTATATCACCTGTTATGTTCAATATTATTGCTCATAACAGGTGATAATGTTTTTGTCAATAATAAAAACCGGCGGAAACGCCATTTTTCAGGACCTTGACCAGTTGGATCAGGGGGTTGTATATTGCCCTGGAATATTGGATGCATGGCAGAAACCCTCATTAAAGAGAGGCGTTGTGTATAAAGACAAAAAGATCTGCGTGGTGGTGCCGGCGTATAACGAGGGGTCCCAGGTAGCCGGTGTCATCGAGACCATGCCCGGTTATGTGGATGCGGTGGTGGTGGTGGATGATGCCAGTTCGGATGACACGGTCGAGGTGGTCAAGGCATTGCAGCAGGGCAGGGCAGACCTGTTTCTGATCGAACATGAAAACAACCAGGGGTGCGGCGGGGCCGTGATCAGCGGATATGTCTGGGCGGCAGACCGGGATTTTGATGTGGTGGTGCGCATGGATGGGGACGGGCAGATGAATCCGGATGACCTGACTTCCCTGATCGACCCGGTGGCAGCGGGTACGGCGGATTTTGCCAAAGGCAACCGGTTTTTTTCCGGCAGGGCGTATGATGTGATGCCGAAACTGCGGTTTCTGGGCACGGCCTTTCTGTCCCTGCTCACCAAGATCGTTTCCGGGTACTGGCATCTGTCTGATTTTCAGTCCGGGTATGTGGCCATCAGCAAGAAAGCGTTGCAGACTGTGGACTGGCATCAGATGTACAAAAGATACGGCCAGCCCAATGACCAGTTGATTTTATTGAATGTGTATAATTTCCGGGTCAAGGACGTGCCGGTGGACCCGGTCTATCATGTGGGGGAAGTGTCGGGCATCAAGATCAAAAAGGTGATCTTCACCCTGGGGTGGCTGCTGGTGAAGCGGTTTTTCTGGCGGCTCAAGGAGAAATACATTATCCGGGATTTTCATCCCCTGGTGTTTTTCTATGCATTCGGGCTTTCTCTGGGCGGGATGTCTCTGCTGCTTTTTTTCAGGGTGTTTTACATGTGGGCCGTCAGGGGCAATATTCCAACGATTAACGCGTTTGCGGCGTTTTCTTCTTTTATTGCGGCGGCCCAGTTCACCTTGTTTGCCATGTGGTTCGACATGGAGGCGAACAGGCATCTGAGGCCGGATGATGAATGAAAACTGTAAGGCACTTCAGGAGGGATTGAAGATTTTCCCAAGGGTGATAATGGCAGATTTTTGATCAAACGTATTGGTATGGCGAATTTCAATTATTTCTTCTTTTATTGAAAAAAACACATCCACCAGATCTGGATCAAAACTTTTTCCCCGCTCTTTTACCATGATATCAAAGGCTTTTTCCACAGAAAAAGCCTTTTTATAGGGGCGCTTTGAAGTAAGGGCATCAAAGACATCGGCAATGGCGGTAATCCTTCCAGAGATTGGAATTTCAGGACCCTTGAGCCTGAAGGGATATCCGCACCCATTCCATTTTTCATGGTGGGTCAGGGCAATTTCCTCGGCCGTTTTGAGAATCGTAGAATCGGAACCGCTTAAAATTTTTCCGCCGATCCGGGTATGCTCCTTCATGACCTTCCACTCTGAATCATCGAGCGGCCCGGGTTTCATCAGGATATGATCCGGAATTCCAATTTTACCCACATCATGCATGGGGGAGGCAAACTTGAAGGCCTCTATCTCATGGTCAGGAAGTCCAATGGCCTTTCCCATTGCCTGGATATAATATCCAATGCGCTGGATATGCTCACCGGTTTCCGAGTCTTTATACTCTGCCGCCTGGGAAAGCCTCAGGATGGTGTCCATGGAATACAGCCGCAGTTTTTCAGATGCAGTTTGCAGTTCATCAAGCGCCTGGGTGAGGCCGGCTGTTTTCTTTTCAACCTCTTTTTCCAGTTTTTTCTGGTAATTATAAACATTATCATTATATTCTTTGATCTTGAGCAATGACTTTACCTTGGCTTTCAGAATAACCTGTTCCACCGGCTTGGATAAAAAATCTTCCGCCCCTGCTTCCACGGCC
Source organism: Desulfotignum sp. (assembly GCA_032250905.1). Lineage (GTDB taxonomy): Bacteria > Desulfobacterota > Desulfobacteria > Desulfobacterales > Desulfobacteraceae > Desulfotignum. The sequence goes on from JAVVEQ010000043.1 coordinate 7,399, forward strand.
CTGACACGATCATGCAATTCATCATGGGCGGACACGATCATCACAGGGATATTTTTTGTTTCATCGTTCTTTTTCAATTCGCGCGTCACATCCAGTCCATCCAGTCCCGGCATGGCCACATCCATCAGGATTAAATCCGGACTGAGTGCCACCGCTTTTTCCAGGCAGTCAAATCCATCAAAGGCTTCACTCACACGATACGACATCCGAGACAGGATGGTGTTCAACAGGAGTCGACTCATTCTGTCATCATCAACCACAAGAATTTTTCGTAGATTGTTCATCCTGATTTTCCTTACGATTGCACCACAGGGAATATTAACTCAAAAACAGCACCCCCCGTTTTTTCATCATTTTTAACTTCAATGGTTCCGGAATGGGAAGCAACAATGTTTCGGACGGTTGAAAGACCGAGACCCACCCCGGTTTTTTTACCTGTTGTGGTGAATGGATCAAAAATGGATGCTTTGATTTCCTCCGGGATGCCCGGCCCGTTATCAGAAAATCGAATGACAACCCCGGTTTTGTCGCATGTGGTGTCTACCCGGATATTTTTTTGGGGGATTTCCTGGTTTGCATTGAAAAACGCATCTTTTGAATTCATGATGAGATTTTCAATGACGCGGTTCATTTTTTCTGAATCAAAACTGACCTGGACATCCTCGCACCCGGTATATCTGGTATCCATTGAAATCCCCGCCTGTGCCAGACGATCCTTGTGAACCGTCAACGTTGTCTCCAGAAAAGGAACCAGCAAAACAGGCTCAGTGTTCAGCCGGGGGGCATATCCTTTTGCAAAGTCCAGAATTTCAATGATCATCCGGTTCAGCCGCGAGCACGACTCCATGACCAGATCCAGATTTCTGGAAATATTTTCTTCCTGGATGGCTTCTGAATCCTGCCGGGCAATCTGTGCAAATCCGATCACAGTGTTCAATGGATTTTTCAAATCATGGACAATAGAACTGGTCATCTGACCGATGGCAGACAACCGCGTATCCCGCTCAGTGAGTCGTTTTTCCAACTGGCGGTTCTTTAGTTGTGAAGCAATCCGGGCCTTCAATTCCCTCATTTCAAACGGCTTGGGTATATAATCATTGGCCCCGATTTCCAGGCCTTCCTCTATGGCCGCTACCCCTGATTTTGCCGTAACCAGTATTACAGGGACATCGAAAAGGAACGGATCTTTTCGGATTTCCCGGCACATTTCATACCCGTCCATTTCAGGCATCATGATATCTGATACAATCAGATCAGGATCCATTCTCCGGGCCAGATCCAGCCCCAGTCGACCATTTTCAGCCCGTTCAACAAAATATTTTTCTGAAAGGTTGTCAGCGATAAATGCCCTAAGATCCGGGTTATCCTCCACAATCAAAACCTTTGGCGCGTCTGAAGGGCCCTTTTTTCTTTCATTCTGGGCAGCTTTTATATATTCGCCATTGTTGATATCTGCCAGTAAGGTTTTCTTCTTGGTGGTCACTTTTTTTTGGATTTCAACATTCAGCAGCTTGTCCCATTTTTCCCCGATGATGCGATCAGATTTTCTTCGTCCCATTGTCTTTCGGCGGTCATTTCCCGGAGGTAACGGTTCCAGGGGCAATTCGATGCGAAAGGTGGATCCTTCCCCTGCTTTGGACCTCAGATTTAAATTTCCGCCGTGGAGCAGAGTCAACTCACGAACCATGGCAAGACCCAGGCCTGTCCCTTCATTGCTTCGGGAATAGTCATCTTCCACCTGAAGAAATCGTTCAAAAATAAGCTTCTGTTTTTCTTCGGGAATACCGATACCTGTATCCTGGATTTCAAACCAGACATTGTTTTTGGTTGTGCCGGCACGAAGAGATATGGTGCCATGGGAAGGCGTAAATTTTATGGCATTGGATAAAAGATTTGCTGCGATGGTTTCCACTTTTTCAACATCAATATCTATGTCCGGCAGATCTGACATTCCGGAAACCGTGAGTTCGATATTTTTCTGGCTTGTATACGGCAGGGATGCCTCAACCAGCTCATTGATAATGGTTCCGATATTGCCTTTTGAATAATGACACGTCAGTTTTCCCGCATCTGATTTGGCAAAATCCAGTATTGTGTTGACCTGACGTAGCAGCCGGTGTCCATTTGACTCCATTGAGCGAAGCATTGATACAAAGTTTTTGTCCTTTATGTCCGATCTCTGCAGCAACTGTTCCAGAGGACCGAGAATCAAGGTCAGCGGTGTTCGCAACTCATGGCTGACATTAGAAAAAAAGCGCATCTTTGCTTTATCAAGCGCCTTGAGGTTTTCATTTGCTTTTTCGATCTGCAGCCGCAGGGCCAGGTCTTTGATCCGGGTCTTTTCTTTTTCATAATTGGCAAAAATGATGTATGCAACGCTCCATGTCATGAAAAAAAAGGGTGCAGCGCCGGAAGCAAACCTTGAATCTGTAAATGCGATGTTAAGCAATACATAGGTCAGTATGGAGGCACATCCATATACCAGGGTAGCCGGCATGTTCCATGGAAGAAAAAGGCCGGGAATAAAGAGAATCAACACGATTCCCACATAGTAATGACTTGTGAAACCGCCCAGAAAGACGGTCATTATAACAACGCCGAGAATGGACACATATCCCGCCCATACCGTGATGATCAACGCTGATTTCAGGGTTGGACGAGATTTGAGCAACAGGGAGCAAAATACAAAATTAACCCCTACTGCCAGACGGATATAAAGGAATAGAAGTGCCTGTTCATGGGTTGCCGCCAGCCAGTCAAGTGCGTTGAAACATGGATACAGGACCGCGGAAAAAAAGAGCAGGAAGCTTGCCCGGGAAACCAGTAATTCTCTGGTTTCTTCTTCAAAACGTACCCTTACTAAAGGATCTGATTCGACTTGATCTGGGGTCTGCATATTCTCCATCAATTCTTTTCTGCACGGATAATAATGGCTATAGTCGGATCTCCTAGTGATTCTACACAGTTGATATTTGAAAAGCCAGCTTTTTCTACTAAAGCAATCAGTTCATTTGCAGGGAAAAAATGGAATCGGCCTTCGTCTTCCAGTTCAACCAGTCGAGCTAAAAATGCAGAAAATTCTCTCAGACTCTCCAAGAGACGCTGTTTTTCCTTTTCATCCAGATCAGTCCGGTTTGCAATCGTGACCGCCTCATCCGCATAAAATTTTGAACTGTCCGCATTGGGTTTCAAACTTGAAAGCACGATGACACCCCGGGTGTCCAGGATGCGGTAAAACTCCTTGAGAACTGATTCCGGATCAAACAAATATGGAATAACAAGGGAGACACCGATTCTGTCAAAGGAATTGGATGGACAGTCAATCCGGCTTTGACGCCCGGTATTTCCAAAATTCAGGGCATTGAGTGCCAGATCCATTGCCGCAACCGGTTTTTCCTTATTGCGACTGTCTTCAGGCAGGGTTTTGTCTTTCAGGAACCGGCTGGCCATGGACAGATCCAGAGCCTCTTCTATTTCACTTTTTTCCATCTGCGGGCATAATTTCTGGAAGGAATCTATGGATGCGGGTTTTCCCTGGATGATGTCATGAATCTCCTGGTTGTAAACCTGGCCTAATTTGCGCAATGTGGCTGTGTTCAGACCTTCAATACGACCTTTCAGTGCCTGTATGCCAAACAGACGTCCATCAAGAAATTCTTTTAACCCTGACAGCCTTGCCGTCTCCAGATCAAGAACTGAACAGTCCAGGAGTATGTCCTTGAACTTCTCACCGGAAAACTGTGCAATTAATTTTTCCAGTTTTTTCCGGGTGGCTTCTACGGCTGCCGGGACCAGATCATAACATGACATCTGGAATGAGGCATCGGGAAAATCAAGGCGCTTGAAAAGAGACACAAAGAGATTGCCTGTTCCACAGCCGAAATCTGCCAGCCGCATGTTGGGTTCAACATCCAGCAGTTCAATCTGTTTGTCAATGAAATCAAGATAATCAGGATTGTATAAAATGACGTCATATCCTTCTTTTTCTGTCGAGGTTCCAAAAAGGTGATCTTCCCAGAACTTTTCCATGTCATGTGTTTTCTTTTTCCTGGTTCTGGCCCATTCCATTTCAGTCTGCCTGGAGTATCTGGCCAGATCCGGTTCGACAGGCTTTATTACAGAATTGAACAAATGTTTTGAAATGGACTCATACACGATTTTAAACGATTCAATGGCTTCCGCTCCCGTTCTGGGATTATGCCCGGTTGCCACTTCAATGATTTCTCTGGTCCCGCCTCCGGGTGCATTGAACATTTCCTTGACCCTGCTCCGGGTGACCATATAATCATAGGTCCCGATTATCCAGGTCACTGGAATTTTGATTTTTTCCATGTCATTTCTGGCATCTTCCAAAAAAGCCATTTTGTTTTTAACCGCATCTGTCATGGAAAAATTGGGATCAAACAATCGGCCGTAAATAAGAAACGGTGCAAGCGTTTCTCCCCTGTAGTAGGGTTCGAAAAGGTCCACGCCTGCCAGAAGGTTCAGTAAAAGATCCTGGCCATCCGGACATCCAAAGGGGGCGATCCACAGATCCACCTGAGGGGTCAGATTATTGGCCACAAAGTATCTGCAGGCAATGGCTGACGCTGAGTAGGAGATCAAAATTCTTTTGTCAGGCATAAACCGTTTTTCCAGAAAAGAAAGACTTCCGGATATGTCTGCAACCAGATAAGAATATTTCCATTTCAAGTATGGAGACCCTTCGGCCTGGAGCTCCGGGTCCACGTAGCTTTCTCCCAGACAATGGGTCATGTCGAATCGCAGCACCACCGCATTTTTACCCTGATGCCGAAAATTATCCACCACCGTCCTTGCCAGCAGCCCGAACACTTCCTTTCGTACAGGAAAAGGAGGGCATATCACCACCGCAGCATCTATGTGCGGCGCATCTGAATGCAGATCAAAGGTCGCATTCAGCAACCCGGTAACTTTTTCCCCCCGGGTGTTTTTATATTGAACCACATAGGGCCGCTTTCTGTCATTTCCATTTGCTGTGGTTTTGTGATTGACCACCTTTGTTTTTAATTTTTGAAGCGTCAGAGAAGAAAATCGTTTGATGGAATCGAGAAAACTCGATTGCAGAGATTTGTGATTTATTTGATCAAACACATCCCGGTTTTGACTGTTATCAAAAAACTGAAGGCCCAGCAGCCAGCTTTTTTTGTCAAAATCAATAATTCTGCTGACGGTGGCCCCACCATAGCGCGTGTGGCCTTTTTCAGTCTTCAGTTCAAACGCCGGCAGGCGCATACCAATGGTATACAGAGCTTCTTTAGGGACTTTGACAGAACAGCCGCTTTCGCTTTTGTCCAGCACCGGGAAGATCAGTTGCGATTCTTTTAAATGCGGGGCACCTAAAAACATCCATTCTTTTTCAGCGGAAATTCTGCGGCTCCACCGCCGGTCATTGAGATAGATTCTTTCGGGATATAACAGTTTGGGATCAGTGCCCGGATGATAGATCAATCCTTCAAAAACGGCATGTAAAGGACCATCTAAGATAATCACATAAACGATTCGTGTGCGTGGATTGATTTTTTTGCTCAGTTCCCTTAAAACCAGACCGTACTGGCCAAAATCAAGCCTTGCCGTGCAGGGCTTGTCGGTTTTGGAAAAGAGAACCAGGCACCTGATTTTCTTTTCATATGCCGCATTCAGCCGCTCCTGGATAATCTCGGGATCCGATGCCGGCAAAAGGTTGCCATTTACAACATTTTTAAGTTTGTTTTGAATGGACACAACCGTATCATCGAGTTCTGAAAAACCGATATAATTTCTTAACATGGAGCGATCCCGGTAGTGCAGATCGCTGAACTGGATTCCGAAACCATTTTTTTCAACCCGGATGACACGCCCGCCAATGGTCAGGGATTTTGATTTTCTCATGGGCAGATCAATTTCCAGTTTGATATGATCACCCACAACGGGAATGGCCTGATTTTTTATAAAAGCGCCATCAAGACTTAAATCCAGCGCGTAGGGCAGGTCCTTCCCATTAACAGGGTAGATTTTTTCAGCGGGTTCCTGTAGAAAAGAAACCGGGGCAATGGTTTTTCTCCGGTATGATTTTCGATGTTCTTTTTTTTTCCCTGTCCAGACTTCTGTTGTCAGCGTATCAACATTCTGTGATTCCATATTTCATATCAACTTTCCAAAAGGATTAGGAATTATCACATATCAATTTTTATAAAATGCTTAGTTTATAGTATGCATTGATTTATTTTTCAATTGCTTAACTTGTAAATTTTATTATATTTTTTGTGTTCAGGCAAAAAAGTCATGACCGCATACCTCCCATGAAGGAAATTTTCCGGGCCGATTCTTTTCTGTTATAGGTTGTTTTTTTAAGTTTCTTGACTTTTCAGGCGTTTAGCAATACATATATACGTTTGATATTGATGACTGACGACCAGATTCGGAGGACGAATGGATTATAAAAAAACGCTCAACCTGCCTTCAACCCAATTCGCCATGAAGGCCAATCTTCCCCAGAGAGAACCGGAACAGCTCAAACTATGGGATGAAAAAAAAATCTACGACAAACTGCGGGAACAGGGCGGGGACCGGCCCTTGTTCATACTTCATGACGGCCCTCCGTATGCCAATGGCCATCTTCACATGGGCCATGCCATTAACAAGATTTTAAAGGACATTATTGTGAGATCCCGGCAGATGGCCGGATTCAATGCCCCGTATGTGCCGGGGTGGGACTGCCACGGACTGCCCATCGAGCACAATGTGGACAAACAGCTGGGATCAAAGAAAAAAGAGATGACCCCGGTTCAGATCCGGCAGGCATGCCGGGCCTATGCCGCCAAATTTGTGGACATTCAAAGAGAGGAGTTCAAGCGGTTCGGCGTGGCCGGGCAGTGGGATAAACCGTATCTGACCATGAATTCCGCGTATGAGGCCAGGATTGCCAGAGAATGCGGGGAGTTTGCCCTGGCAGGAGATATGTTTCTGGGCAAAAAACCGATCTACTGGTGCTGTTCGTGTCAGACCGCCCTGGCGGAAGCGGAGATTGAATACCACGATCATACATCGCCGTCCATTTATGTGAAATTCCCGCTCAAAGAAGATCTGTCGGATCTGATCCCGGATCCTGGGGATGCAGCGGTGTCTGTGGTGATCTGGACCACCACTCCCTGGACCATTCCCGCCAACTTAGGGGTGTGCATCCATCCGCAGTTTGTGTATGCCGCTGTGAAAACCCGGGACCACGGCGTGTTGATCATGGCAAAAGAACTGGTTGGAAAAGTGATGCAGTTATTGGGCATTCAGGATTACCAGGTCACGGCTGAATTGAATCCCCTGGACCTGGAAAACAGAAAATGCCTGCATCCGATCTACGGGACTGATTCCCTGGTCATTTTAGGGGACCATGTTACGCTGGAGGCGGGGACCGGATGCGTTCACACCGCACCGGGTCACGGGGCCGACGACCATGAGGTGGGCAAAAAATACGGCCTGGAATGCTATTCCCCGGTGGAGGACAACGGGGTGTTTTCTTCGGATGTTCCCCTGTTTGGCGGGGAATTTATTTTCAAGGCCAATGCGCACATCAATGCGGTGCTGGCGGACAAAGAGGCGTTGCTGAAAAACGAAAACCTGTCCCATTCCTATCCGCACTGCTGGCGGTGCAAAAATCCGGTGATTTACCGGGCCACGCCCCAGTGGTTCATCTCCATGGACAAGCTGGGATTGCGGGAAAAAACCCTGGAACAGATCAACCATGTGCAGTGGGTGCCGTCCTGGGGAAAAGAACGCATCTATTCCATGATCGAAAACCGGCCGGACTGGTGCCTGTCCCGGCAGCGGTCCTGGGGGGTTCCCATCCCGGTGTTTCATTGCAGCGACTGCAGGGAAATCTATGTGACAAGGGAATCAGTGGACAAGATCCATGCCCTTTTTTCTGAACATTCATCCGACATCTGGTTTGAAAAAGAGGCGGCCGACCTGATGCCCGACAATGCCAGGTGCGCCAAATGCGGCAGCACAAATTTCACCAAGGACCACAACATCCTGGATGTGTGGTTTGACTCCGGGGTCAGCCATGCGGCCGTGCTCACGGAATTTCCCGGTCTTCGCCGGCCGGCAGACATGTACCTGGAAGGCTCGGACCAGCACCGGGGCTGGTTTCATTCCTCGTTGCTGACAGCGGTGGGCCGCACCGGCAAGGCCCCTTACAAGACCGTGCTCACCCATGGGTTTGTGGTGGATGAAGCAGGGCACAAAATGTCCAAATCCGTGGGCAATGTGGTGGCCCCGGAATCGGTGATCAAGCAGTACGGGGCGGATGTGCTTCGATTGTGGGCCGCTTCCGCCGACTACCGGGGGGATGTGAGCATCTCCAACAATATCATCAAGCAGTTGTCTGATGCCTACCGCCGGATCCGCAACACCTGCCGGTTCATGCTGGGCAATTTCGCGGATTTTGACATGGCCGCCGATGCCAGGCCTGTGTCAGAGATGGGGGAACTGGACCGGTTCATCCTGCACCGACTGTACCAGGTGACAAAAAAAGCGGTGAATGCGTATGACACCTATGAATTTCATACCATTTATCATGCGCTGCACAATTTCTGCGTGGTGGATCTGTCCGCATTCTACCTGGATATCATCAAGGACCGCCTGTACACCTCGCCGCCGAAAAGTCCTGAGAGACGGGATGCACAGACGGTCATGGCCGTTATCCTGGACGCCCTGGTGAAAATCATGGCGCCGTTGCTGCCGTTTACCGCTGAAGAGATCTATGCCCACATGCCTCCGGGCAAAGAGAAAAAAGAAAGCGTGCATATGGAATCCATGGCTGTGGCGGATCCCCGGTGGCAGGACAGGGATCTGGCCGACAAATGGACCCGGATCCTGGCATTGAGATCTGAAGTGACAAAGGCGCTGGAAGCGGCCCGGAAGGACAAGCTCATCGGCCATCCCCTGGATGCGGCAGTGGCAATCAAACTGCCGGACAATGAATTGAAAGGAGTTGTCCGCAACCTGGACCTGCCGTTGTCTGACATTTTTATCGTGTCTTCCGCAGACCTGACAGAGACGTCAGGGGAGGGCGCATACCAGAGCAAGGAGATCCCGGGACTGGAAATTGCGGTCCAAAAAGCCGCCGGGGAAAAATGTGAGCGGTGCTGGCGGTTCAGCCAGGCCATCGGGCAGGACACCCGGTTTCCCACGGCCTGTGACCGGTGCGCATCGGCCCTGGACCAGATCCTGTAACAAGCGGTTGTGAGAAAAACAGAGCTGATACGCCTGATTCTGGTGAGCGGGGCTGTGGTCCTGGCGGACCAGGTCACCAAAAAAATCATCATGGGGTCCCTGGCACTGCATGACGCCATCGTGGTGATAGACGGATTTTTTAATATTACCCATGTGCTGAACCCGGGCGGGGCGTTCGGTTTTTTTGCCACCCAGTCCGATATGGTGCGCAAACTGGTGTTTCTGGTATTGTCCTCGGCGGTGGCGCTGTTTATTTTGTGGTTTTACAGCCGGGTGGCCCGGACCCACCGGTTTCTGGCCGGTGGCCTGGCCCTGGTTTTCGGCGGGGCCGTGGGTAACCTGATTGACCGGTTCCGGTATGGGCATGTGGTGGATTTTCTGGATTTTCATATCGGTACGGCACACTGGCCCGCCTTTAACGTGGCAGATGCCGCCATCAGTATCGGTATGGCCATTCTGATCTATCACGTGGTTTTTAAAAAAATGCCGGAGGTATGACCCGATGCACCCGATTCTGATACATTTTCACGGCGTTACCCTGTTTACTTATGGGTTGTTTCTGGCGTTGGGGTTTCTGGCCGCCATCTGGTTCACCAACCGCAATGCCCGGTTTTATGACATCAAATCCAGTGATGTTTCCGATCTGTTTTTTGTGATTCTGATCTCCGGCATCATTGGCGGCCGGCTGTTATATGTGATCATTAATTTTGACTTTTTCAAGGCCAGTCCTCTGGAGATCTTCAAATTGTGGAACGGGGGCCTGGTTTTTTTCGGCGGGTTCATCAGTGCGGTGGCCGCGTCCATTGTTACCTTGAAAATCAAGAAACTGCCGTTTCTCAAAACCGCGGATGCCATTGCACCCGGGGCAGCCCTGGGCCACGGTATCGGCCGGCTGGGCTGTTTTTTTGCCGGGTGCTGTTACGGCCGGCAGTGTGACCTGCCCATTGCGGTCCGGTTCTCGCATCCGGACAGCCTGGCACCCCTGCATGTGCCGCTGCACCCCACCCAGCTGTATATGGTTTGCGCCAATCTGCTGCTGTTTTTCATCCTGGTGTTTCTCCAGCGCCGAAAGCGGTTTAACGGGATGATTTTCTTGAGTTATATCATCCTGTACTCGTTGTTCCGGTTCATCATTGAATTTTTCCGCGGAGATTTCCGGGGGGATTTTTTCTTTGAATTCTTATCCGTATCCCAGGGAATCGGGATTCTGGCCATTCTCGCTGCTGTCCTAGTGATGGTGAAGCTGGCCCTGTCTTCTGATGCCGACCGTTAAGCATTCCTCCCTGAACCCGTGGCTGGCCGATCCCGGCAATTCGATTCCCGGGTTTGTGCTGTGCGCCGGAGAGGCGTATCTGGTTCAAAAAGCCGTGGAACAGATCAAAGCAGGGGTGATGAAAAGCGCCGTATCCGGATGCCTGGTGGAAGCACTGGATGGACGGACAACCGCCATGGGAGATGTCATCGAACAGGTCAGCACGTTTTCTTTTTCTGGCGGAAAACTGGTGCTGGTCCGGGACACCCCGATGTTTGCCCTCAAAACCGGGGCAGGGGAGGTCGCTTATTCGGAAAAAGACCTGACCCGGTTGTGTGAAATGGTTGACAGCGGCATTCCAGACGGGCATTTCCTGGTGATGACAGCCGGTTCCCTGGACCGGCGCCGGAAAATATTCAAAACCCTGGAAAAAACCGGCCTGATCGTTGACTGCACCGTTCCCCAGAGCGCCAGAAAAGCGGATCTGGATGATCAGCGGCAAATTCTTCAAAATATCGCCAAAACGATCCTGGCGCAGTCCGGAAAAACCATGGCACCGGACGCATTTTCCGATCTTGTGGAACGCACCGGGTTCAACCCGGCCCTGTTTGCGCAGAATCTGGACAAATTGATCTCATACACCGGGAACCGCACCGCCGTATACCGGACCGATGTCGAGGCCATTATTCAACGGGACAAAAAAGACCCGATTTTCAGCCTCACCAATGCGCTGATGGAAAAAAACGTCAGCCAGGCCCTGTTTTATCTGTCTTCATTGCGCAAGGACGGGTTTCATCCGTTACAGATTCTCAAATCCTTTGAAAACCTGGTGCGCCGCATGCTGCTGTACAAGGCGTTTTCTCTGGAATTTTCAGAAAAACACCCGGGCATCCGAATGGACCGGATCAATTTCAATCAATTTAAACAGCAGATCATGCCGGCTGTCATTGCCCATGACCAGGATCTGCCGACCCGGGACCTGATGCTCGCCCCCAATCCCAAAAGTCCGTTTCCGGTATTTCAAACCTTTGAAAAATCGGTCCGGTTCTCACTGAACGAGCTGAGCTTTGCCCTGATCGCCCTTGGCGACCTTGACTTTGCCTTGAAATCGTCATCTGCCAGTGCCGATGCCGGCATTGAACAGTTTGTGATGACATTCTGCCGAAAAGGAGGCCCTCACCATGCAGCGTAAAACCAAAATCATTGCAACCATTTCCACCCTGAACAGTTCCAGAGAATTCATTGAAAGGCTTTACAGGGCCGGTATGAATGTGGTTCGGCTCAACACGGCCCACATGACCCATGACGATGCGTTCATGGTGGTGGAAAACACCCGGGCCGTGTCCGAGAAAATCGGGATTCTGCTGGACACCAAGGGTCCTGAAATCCGCACCTGTGATGCAAAAGCGCCCCTTCCCGTCCGGTACGGGGAATTCATCCGCATCAAAGGGGATCCGGACAAGATTTCCAGGGGGGATATCATTTATGTTTCCCACAAAGGATTTGTCAACGATGTGCCCATCGGCAGTTCCGTTTTGATCGATGACGGAACCGTGGCCCTGGCGGTCATGGATCAGAAGGATGATTTTCTGGTGTGCCATGTGGAAAACGACGGGGTGATCCATCCACGAAAAAGCGTGAATATCCCCTCGGTCCATGTAAAACTGCCGGCCTTGAGTGAAAAAGACAAAGGATTTATTGAATTTGCCGCTGACCATCACCTGGATTTCATTGCCCATTCCTTTGTGCGCAACAAGGAGGATGTGCTGGCGGTGCAGGCAATTCTGGACAAGAAAAAATCTCCCATCAAGATCATTGCCAAAATTGAAAACAGCCAGGGGGTGGAGAATATCGATGAGATTCTGGATTGTGCTTATGGCATCATGATCGCCAGGGGGGATCTGGCCGTGGAAATCCCTACGGAAAAGATCCCGTTGATCCAGAAAAAGATTGTCACCAAATGTATCGGACGGCGGAGACCGGTGATTGTGGCCACCCAGATGCTGCATTCCATGATCGAATCGCCCAGACCCACAAGGGCCGAAGTGTCGGACGTGGCCAATGCCTGCCTGGACCGGACCGATGCATTGATGCTGTCCGGTGAGACCGCCAGCGGCAAATACCCGGAAGTGGCGGTGAGAACCATGTCCAAAATCGCCAGGGAGGTTGAAAACGGGTTGAGCAGCTTTATCAATACGCCGTATACATCGGAAAAAATAGTGACGGCCTATCTGGCCAAGGCAGCGGTCAAGGCCGCGCTGCGGCTGAACACCAAAGCCATTGTGGCCGATTCCCTGAGCGGGTACACCATTCTGGCCCTGGCCGCCTACCGGGGGGACAATCCCATTTACGCCCAGGTGTATGACAAACGGGTGATGCGGCAGTTGTCCCTGTCGTTCGGGGTGTCAGCGGATTACATTCCCATGCATGCGGGATCCCTGGAATCCCTGAAGCTGTCCATCTGCCGGTTGCTGGAAGAAAAAAAACTGGCGGACGATTCATTGATCATCGTTCTGGCCGGGAGCTTCGGGCCGGCCCATGGCGCGTCGTTCATTGAAATCGCCAGTGCCGGCACGTTTAAACTGAAATGCGTTACGATGTAAGAGGCTGAGATGCCGGCGGTTGGAACAGTTCTTCGGCGTTGTAGGAACTTCGCACAAACGGTCCGGACGCCACTTTTTTAAAACCCATGTTCCGGGCGGTTTCGGCCAGTTCATCAAATTCTTCCGGTGTATAAAATTTCTGCACCGGCAGGTGGTTCCGGGTGGGCTGGAGATACTGGCCGATGGTGAGCATGTCACACCCGTGATCCGCCAGGTCCTGCAGGGTCTGCACCAGCTGGGACCATGTTTCTCCCAGACCCGCCATGATCCCGGATTTGGCCGGCATGTCCGGATTCAGGCGCTTGACGTTTCTTAACAGATCCAGTGATCTCCGGTACACGGCCTCAGGCCTTGCTTGCATATACAAATCCGCAACGGTTTCAATATTGTGGTTGATCACATCCGGGGCGGCATCCATCACGGTTTTCAGGGCTGCAACCTCTCCTTTGAAGTCCGGTATCAGCACTTCCACCCCCAGGGTCTGCCCGGTGTCCTGGCCCATCTTTTTAATCGCCCGGATCACGGCGGCAAAATGGGCGGCGCCGCCGTCCGGCAAGTCATCCCGGGTGACGGAGGTCACCACCACATAATGCAGGCCCAGATCCCGGGCCGCTTTTGCCACCCGGGCCGGTTCGTCCGGGTCCACGGGCAGGGGAGGGAGGGCAGTGATGTTGCAGAACCGGCAATGCCGGGTACACTGGTCCCCTAAAATCATGAAGGTGGCCGTGTCTTTTGAAAAGCATTCAAACATGTTGGGGCAGTTGGCTTCCTGGCAGACCGTGTGAAGTTTGGCGCCGGACAGCAAGCGGGTGACCCGGGCATAATCGCCGCCCCTGGGAAGGTGTTTTTTCAGCCAGGCCGGCTTTCCTTTTTTTATCGCGGTGTCATGCATGAACTGATTCCTTTTCCTTGACCGGGTGAAAATGAAACCATTGGCAGAAATAAGTGATCAAGGTTTCCTTGACCTTATCCATGGGGAGCAAAGGATCTTTCACTCCCTGATCTTCGAGTTCCTGTTCCAGAGAGGTCATGGCCAGGCCGGACATGCCGCAGGGATTGATCCAGGAAAAAGGGGTCAGGTCCATGGAGATGTTCAACGCCAAGCCGTGGATGCTGATGCCGTGTTTGATGGACAACCCCACGGACCCGATTTTCTTGGATCCTTTCCACATGCCGTGGTTCCTGGGATCCCGGTGGATGGATACCCCGAAATCCCCGGCCGTCCGACCCATGATTTCCTCAAGGCCGTAGACGAAATCCGTGATCCCGATTCGGGCCTGATCCAGGTCCACCACCGGGTACAGCACGGCCTGCCCCGGGCCGTGACAGGTGACATTGCCGCCCCGGTCCGTCTGGACCAGGGCCACACCCCTCTCTTTGAGGAAACCCTCGGACACGGTCAGGTTTTCCTTGCCACCGTTTCTGCCGAAAGTGAACACCGATGGATGCTGGACAAAAAAAATCCTGTCCGGCAGGCTCCGGTCCGCTGTTTTTTCCCGGCGGGCGGTTTCCTGAAGATTCAACGCCGCGGTGTATTCCAGGAGACCCAGGTCCTGGAATACACACTCGCGGTATATGGAGCTTATCCTCTGAGACATGGCTTTCTGGCAGCAGCCACTTCATCCAGACGGGTCACCTTGGGCAGAACCGGGGCCCGGGTCAGTTTTTCCGGGTCGGTTTCCGCTTCTTTGGCAATGGCTTTGACCGCATCGATGAACTGGTCGATGTCCTCTTTGGATTCGGTTTCCGTGGGTTCCACCATGAAGGCGCCTTCCACCACCAGCGGGAAGTAGACCGTGGGGGGGTGAAATCCATAATCCAGCAGGCGTTTGGCCATATCCATGGTGGTGATATGATGGGCCTGCTGTCTGGCATCGTTGAACACGCATTCATGCATGCAGGGCCGGTCATAGGGCAGATTCAGGGTATTCTTGAGGGATTCCTTGATGTAATTGGCATTGAGTACGGCCAGACGGGACGCATCCAGAAGGCCTTTCGCCCCCATGGTCAGGATATAGGCATAGGCCCTGACCATGACACCGAAATGCCCGTAAAACGTGTGGAGCCGGCCGATGGTATCCGGGCAGTCCGTGACGAACTTGAAAGTATCCAGTTCTTTTTCCAGCCGGGGGATGGGCAGGAACGGTATCAGTTCTCTGGTCACGGCCACCGGGCCGGACCCCGGGCCGCCGCCGCCGTGCGGGGTGGAAAAGGTCTTGTGCAGGTTCAGGTGCAGCACGTCAATGCCGACGGTACCGGGTTTCACCACACCCATGATGGCGTTCATGTTGGCACCGTCTCCATACACCAGGCCGCCTTTGGCATGCACGATCTCGCAGATCTCTTTGATGTTTTCCTCAAACAGCCCCAGGGTGTTGGGGTTGGTGATCATGATGCCGGCAGTTTCCTCATCCATGACAGCGGCGACCGCCTCAGGCTCCAGGATCCCCTTGGGGCCGGATTTGAGGTTGACGCTCTTGTAACCGCACAGGGTGGCGGATGCCGGGTTGGTGCCGTGGGCCGTGTCCGGAATGATGATCTTGGATCGCTGTCTGCCCTGTTTGGCGTGATAGGCATGGATAATCAGCATCCCGGTGAGTTCGCCGTGGGCGCCGGCAGCGGGTTGGAGTGTCACGGCGTCAAATCCCGTGATTTCAGCCAGATACTGCTCCAGATCATACATGAGCCGCAGTGCGCCCTGGGAGCATTCGTCGCCGGCCAGGGGATGTGCCCCGGCAAATCCCTGGCGGGCCGCCTGGACTTCATTGGTTTTGGGGTTGTATTTCATGGTGCAGGACCCCAGCGGGTACATGCCGGAATCCACACCAAAGTTCCACTGGGACAGCCGGGTATAATGTCTTACCACATCCAGCTCGGACAGCTGGGGCAGGTCCGGGGCATCACCGGTCAAAGCCGGGTCCAGGGGGGCGCGTTCCACATCTGATTTGGGCAGAGAAATGGCGCATCTGCCTTCGCGGCTTTTATCCCATACATTGGGTTCGTTGAATATCAATCCTTTGGTGCCGGGCCGACGGGTCATCATGCTACCTCCTTTGCCAGCTGGTCCATCTGTTCTTTGGACACTTTCTCCGTGGCGCAGAACAGGTAATGGTCGGTCAATTCGGGGTAATACGGCGCCAGATCCAGACCGGCAAACAGGCAGTGCCGGCTGATCAGATCGGCCCGTTTCAGGGAGAAATCTCTGGGTGCTTTCATTACAAACTCATTGAAAAAAGGCGAATCAAATGCCGGTTCAAACCCGGCACCCGTGAGAGCGGATTTCAGGTATATGGCCTTGTCATGGTTGAGCTGGGCGATCTCCCGGATCCCGATCTTGCCGATGGTGGATAGATACATGGCCGCGGTCATGGCATTGAGTCCGTTGTTGGAACAGATGTTGGACGAGGCTTTTTCTCTTCTGATATGCTGTTCTCTGGTGGACAGGGTGAGTACATATCCGTCCTGACCGTTGGCGTCTTTGGTGCGGCCCACCAGTCGGCCGGGCAGGTCCCGCATCAGTTTGGAAGTGCCGGCCAGAAGTCCCAGGCCCGGACCGCCAAAGCTTTTGGGGATCCCCAGGCTCTGGCCTTCGCCGGCCACCAGGTCGGCACCGAAAGATCCGGGTTTTTTCAATACACCCCAGGCCAGGGCTTCGGTGAACGAGGTGATGAACAGGATTTTTTTGTCGTCCGCGATCTTTTTGAATGCAGCCAGGTCTTCGATGTGCCCGAAGAAGTTGGGGGACTGGACCGCCAGGCCGGCGATGCCGTCCATGGCCTCCAGCGCCGCAATGTCGGTGAGACCGTCTCTGGTATGGGGGATCAGCACCATTTCATACCCGGTGGGTTTGAGATAGGTCTCGATGATCTGCCGGTGACCGGGGTGAACCAGGTCGGACACGGCGATTTTATCGGCTTTCCGGTTTTTGCGCAGGGCGATGAGTGCACATTCCGCCAGGGCGGTGCCGCAGTCGTAATGGGAAGCCGTGGCAATGTCCATGCCCAAAAGATCCGTGATCATGGTCTGGAATTCGTAAATGCCTTGAAGGGTTCCCTGGCTGACTTCCGGCTGATACGGGGTGTAGGCCGTGGCAAATTCCGATCTGGACACCAGGTAAGGAATGATGGCCGGAATGTAGTGGTCGTAGCTGCCGGCCCCGATCAGGCAGGTGTAAGCTTTGCAGGCGATGTTCTGTGACGCCAGTTTTTCCATGTGGTCATTGAGTTCCCACTCGCTCATGGGCTCCGGCAGGTTCAGGCCGCCTTTGACCTTGACGGCATCCGGAATGGTTTTGAACAGGTCATCCAGAGAGCTGCTCCCGGCAACGGCCAGCATCTTCTGGATATCTTCCTGTGTGTGAGGCAGATAACGCATAAAATCTATCCTTTCAACATCTCAAGGTATGCGGCTTTGTCCATCAATGCATCCATTTCAGAAAGGTCGGATGCTTTGACTTTGATGATCCATCCACTCTGATAGCAGTCCTCGTTCACTTTTTCCGGCGCATCTTCCAGATCTTCGTTGACCGCCACGATCTCGCCGGAAATGGGCATATACATTTCAGAAACGGCCTTGACCGATTCCACAGACCCGAATTCATCTTCAGCGGAAAACGCATCGCCTTCCCGGGGCATTTCCACAAATACGATTTCTCCGAGCTGATCCTGGGCATAGTCGTTGATGCCGATGGTCACGGTGTCGCCTTCGGCTTTGGCCCATTCATGGTCTTTGGTGTATTTGACGTCTTCAGGTAAATTCAGTTCATTGATGTCTTTCATAGCGGTCTCCTTTTAATTTAAATAAAATGACTCAGTTTTTTCCTGGCGGTTCTGTCCGGCCGGATGTCTGTTACAATGGTCACACCGATGGATCGTTTGCCTTCTTTGAGTGTGAGTTTCGTGCCCGGTTCCAGCTGTTTAGCGACCATGACAAAGCCGCAGGCAATGCCTTTGATTTTGATGTTATCCGGCAGATCCGGCGTGTTGATGCTGACAATGCGGCCGTCATGCCAGGTGATGCCCATGTCCGTGGCACAGGTGAGCACATGTCCGATCTGTTCTTCGTTTTCGTCAAACACGCCGGTGGCTTCCCCGGCAGTCACTTTTCTCAGGCTGTCTCCTGCAAACGGGAACACATACACGTCATCCTTTTCAGGAACCAGTGCGGACGCTCCCAGAAAATCCTTGGTGAAGCCTGATCTGTCCGTATTATAGGGCAGCGCGAAATCCCAGGGATGGTTCATGAATTTGAAGTGGCCGATATCCTGGTGGGACAGGGGCAGGCAGGCCCCGGCGCGCAGGGAGTCCCGTGCGCCCAGCCCGCAGGCGGTAATGCCGAATGAACCGCCGGCAGTGAGCACCTCTTTCCACAGATCCATAATGGCATCCGGGGTAATGAAAATTTCAAACCCGAACTCTCCGGTATACCCGGATCGCGACAGGAGCAGGGGGGTGCCGTCTTTGAGTTTTACCTGGACTGCATCGGCGTGGTTTGGATCAAAATGGCCTTTAAAGGAAAAATAGGGCATCTTGTCAAACACCTGATCCGGAGACTGGATCAGTCTGGACAGGATCCGGGCCGCATTGATTCCCTGGATATCCATTTTGGCCACCTTGTCAGTCAAGTCCGTGACAGTCGCCTCCCGGTCTTTTTTCCAGTCTGACAGATGCCGGGCGATTTCCCCACCCATGCCGGCATTGATGCAGACCATGAAGTCCGTATCCGAGAACTTGTACACGATCGCGTCATCCAGGCAGTGCCCTTTTTCATCCAGGAATGCGCCGTACACGCACCGGCCCACGGCCAGGGAAGACAGATCCCTGGTAAAGCAGTAATTGAGAAGCGCGAATGCATCCGGTCCCTGCACACTGACACAGGCCATGTGGCTGGTATCAAATATGCCGGCGGAAGAAAGCACGGCCAGGTGTTCGTTCTTGACTCCGGTATCATACCACAGCGGCATGTCGTATCCACCGAAATCCGCCATGTTGGCACCGGCATCTATATGCCATGGGTGCAATGGTGTGGTTTTCATAGAAATGACCTTCAAATTTAACGATTAAAAAATATAGGGAACCTTTAAATTATATGATTTGTATACAACAAAGGTTTCCACAGACCGAACGCCTCTGATTTTTGCGATTTCCTCAGTGTAAAACTCCAGGAGTCCGAAATCTTTCTTGAACATGACCATGATCAGCAGGTCAAATCGACCGGTGACCACATTGGTGTGAATGACTCCGCGAAGCCGGCTGATCTCTTCTCCTTTTTCCACCAGATTCATCTCCGACAGCTTGATGCCGATGATCACCACCCGGTGGCCGGGAAGCATGTCAGGATTCACCAGACCGCAGATCTCCAGTATACCTTCCTCCTGCAGTCTGTTCACCCTGGAACGGACCGTGTTTTCCGTGATTTCGAGCTTGTCCGCAATTTTCTTGAAGGACTTTTTTCCCTGTTTGAGTTCCCTGATGATGTCGATGTTTGTCTGATCTATTTTCATTCCACCTCTTTTGTGCTGGAAAAATGAGGAAAACATAAATTTTTTTTAATTAACTTGATATTTAGACCATATTGATGATAATGTCAATTAATTTTTAAAAAATTTGTGAAAAATGAAATTAAAAAATGATAAATTAATATATTTTCTATGAAAGGAAGAGCCATGGCAGTAAAAATTGTGGTGATCGGCGGAGGACCGGGAGGATATGTGGCGGCGTTGCGGGCGGCGACCCTGGGAGCGGAGGTCACGCTGGTTGAAAAAGAAAACCTGGGGGGTACCTGCCTCAACTGGGGGTGCATTCCTTCCAAGATCATGAAACATACCGCAGACCTTCTTCATAAATCCAGGAATGCATCGGATTTTGGGATAAAAATCGATGGACCCGTTCTGCCGGACATGGCCGGTCTCATGGCCAGAAAAAAAAAGATCCTGGCATCCCAGCGCGTGGGGATCGACGGGCTGCTCAAGGGCAGGGCGGTCACTGTAAAGAAAGGCTGTGCCCGCATCGCCGGCCCGGGGTCTCTGGAAGTGTCGGCCGGGGAGGGCCCGGCCGAGACGTTGAACTGGGACAAACTCATCATTGCCGCCGGGACCCGGCCCATGAATGTCGCGGATTTTGCCTTTGACGGCAAAAAAATCCTGTCCTCCAATGATATCCTGGCTCTGGATCATGTTCCTGAATCCCTGACCATTGTGGGGGGCGGGGTGATCGGGTGCGAATTTGCAGGGATTTTCACGGCACTGGGCAGCAAAGTGACGATCGTGGAAGCCATGTCCCGGCTTCTGCCGCTGCCGTCGGTGGATACCGCCATGTCCAAACTGCTGCTGCGGGAGATGAAGAAACAGAAAATCACGGTGTTCTGCGATACTGTGGTCACTGGCTGTGATACCTCCGGCACCGGATGCCGGATTTCTCTTGCAAAAAGTCCGTTCACGGACAAT
The DNA here is from genome assembly GCA_032250905.1 of Desulfotignum sp. GTDB lineage: Bacteria > Desulfobacterota > Desulfobacteria > Desulfobacterales > Desulfobacteraceae > Desulfotignum. The sequence goes on from JAVVEQ010000043.1 coordinate 27,926, forward strand.
CCCAGAGCGAAAGACCCTAAAACCGACACACTATCCTCGGATCTCATGGCAGTGTGCATCGGCAGGACCCCGCTGTCTGAGGGCCTGGGACTGGACACCATCGGTCTGGACACGACAGGTCCCGGCTGGATTGCCGTGAATGACAAGATGGAAACCGCAGTGGAAAATGTGTATGCCATCGGCGACATTCTCGGGCCTTCCCGGGTGATGCTGGCCCATGTGGCATCCCATGAAGGCCTGGTGGCTGCGGGCAATGCCATGGGAGAAAATGAAACCATGGCCTATGATGCGGTGCCCGGGGCTATTTTTACCATGCCTGAAATCGGTACGGTGGGATTGAGCGAGGCGGAGGCACTGAAAAAAGGCCTGGATATCGACACGGCATCCGTGAACTTCCGGGTACTGGGCAAAACCCATGCCATAGATGAGATTGCCGGCGAAGCCAGGATGATCGTGGACAAATCCTCCGGCCGTTTGCTGGGCATGCATATCATCGGTCCCCATGCCACCGATCTGATTGCCGAAGCGACCCTGGCGATTGAAAAAGGCCTGACCGCCCGAGACATCGCCCACACCATCCATGCCCATCCCACCCTGGCGGAAATCATGGGGGAGGTGGCTTCTAAAATAACGGGGATGCCTTTGCATGGTTAGATAAAGATCCCTTTCATGCCCTGTGTGAGGACCTGAAAAGATCAATCGGGTCCGGCGTTTGAAAAAATTGGGTTTTTGCTGAAATGTGTGTTAATGTGTTTGCTCTTTGGAGACAAAAGTGAAATAAACTCTTTCAGGACAAGTATGTTAACCTCAATGTTTGGTTTTTTCGATACACGGACCCTGTTACTGGTTGTGGGAGGCGCTATGCTGGCCTCCACCCTCTCAATGATCTGCTGTTTGTCGTATCG
>JAVVEQ010000044.1:0-28064 GCA_032250905.1 Desulfotignum sp.
TGCCATAGCAAGCGTTTAAAAAATGGAATATGCTGTATTTATGGATAAATTTAATGCCTAATCGAAAAGATGGGTTAGGATTTATGGGCTTTATCATCGTGCATCTCCAGTTAACGGACTCTGAGCCGGGAAATAATGACACATCGTTTTCATAGGTGCTTATCGAAGAATCCGGCTCAAAAACTGCCGGGTCCGGTCATGCCGGGGATTGTCGAAAAATGATGCCGTATCGGCATGTTCCAGTATCCTGCCTTTGTCCATGAAAATGATCTCATCGGCCACTTCTTTTGCAAAGCCCATCTCATGGGTCACCAGCACCATTGTCATGCCTTCCCCGGCCAGATCCGTCATGACATCGAGGACTTCCTGAATCATTTCCGGATCCAGGGCTGATGTGGGTTCATCAAACAGCATCAGTTTCGGTTCCATGGCCAGGGCCCGGGCAATGGCCACCCGCTGCTGCTGCCCGCCCGAAAGCTCCCCCGGATAATTGGTGGCATGCTCCAGGATGCCGACCCGTTGCAGCAGTCTGCGGGCCTGGGTTTCCGCGTCAGAAATGGTTTTTCTGCGAACCCTGACCGGGGCCAATGTGATATTCTGAAGAACCGTCATGTGGGGATACAGTTCAAAATGCTGAAATACCATGCCGATGCCGGCCCTCAGTTCATGGATATCGGTATGTTTTGCCAGTACGGAAATTCCATCCACAAGAATCCGGCCTTCCTGGAACCGTTCCAGCCCATTGATACATCGCAAAAGCGAACTTTTTCCCGAACCGCTGGGGCCGCAGATCACCACTTTCCGGCCATGGCCGATGCGGGCATCAATATTGAAAAGTACCCTGGTTTGTTTGGAATACCAGAGGCTGACATTTTCGATTCCGATCATCAAACCTTCCTTTCCCGGTTTTTACGCTCCAGCCGTTTGCCGGTGAAAGTACCGGCAGAGCATAAGATAAAATACACCAGACCCGCGAACAGATAGAGTTCCAGGGAACGGGCTTCCCTGGCATCCACCAGATTTACCCGGCGCAGAAACTCGCGTAGCCCGATGACATAGGCCAGAGAGGTATCCTGGAAAATGACCACGCTGTGCGTTACCAGGGAGGGCACCATGGTCCGCAGGGCCCGGGGCAGGATAACATGTCTCAACGTTTGAACGCCGGTCATACCGCTGGAAAGGCTTGCCATCCGCTGGCCTTTGGAGATCGATTGAATACCGGCCCGGACAATTTCGGAAAAATAGGCGGCTTCATAAACAATGAACGCGATGACCGCTGCGGCAAACTCATTCAGATTTTGGCCGGTGATGACCGGGATGAGAAAATAGAGCCAGAAAATGACCAGCAGCAGCGGAAGCCCTCGAAAAAAATGAACATACCCACTGACAGGATAATACAGCCACGGCTGCCGGGACAATCGGGCAGCCCCCAGAAGGATGCCGAAGACAAGCCCGCCGCCGATGGCAAAAACGGCAAGCTGAACTGTGAGATACAGCCCCCCGAAAATAAATGGAGCATTTCTGACAATGACATCCACATCCATGACGGATCATCCCGCCTTTCGGATCTGACCGGGGATGTAAACCCTTTTCTCCACCTGCCCCATGACGGCAATCACTGTCCAGGCGATGGTCAGGTACACCAGGCTGGCAGCTGTCGTGGTTTCCAGGCCATGCCAGGTAAAAGAATCAATATAATAGGCCGTGTGGGTGATCTCCATGACACCGATGGTCATTGTCAATGCGGAATTTTTAAAGCAGGTGAGAAATTCCGTGGTAATGGTGGGCAGGATCAGCCGGAATCCATACGGGATGATGACCCACCGGTACACCTGGAAGGTCCGGAGCCCCGAGGCATAGGCGGCCCGATACTGATCTGCGGGAATGGAAGAGAAACCGGACCGGAACTGTTCTGCCACCCGTGATGCCGTGTACATCCCTAGTCCGGCCACTCCGGCCCAATACGCATAGTTCGGCACCGAGTCATACAGCCACTGCTGTCCGGATTCCGGCAGAATCAATGGCGCGGCATAATACCAGAAAAAAAGATGCACCAGAAACGGGGTGTTGCGAAATATCTGTACATAGGCCGCACCAAAAATCCGGCCCGGAAGCCATGGCTGGGTCCGCAACACCCCGATCAAAATTCCCAGGACAAGGGCAAGGCCCCAGGCAATGAGTGACAGGTGGACGGTGGTAAAGATACCCTGTATCATCATTTGCCCATAGGGGGCCCGCCAGAGGACACTCCAGTCAAAGTGATAGTTCAACAATCCCATATCAATCCCACCGTCCTGTCAATTTCAGTGTATCAGTCCGGAAAACTCAAGGCCTTGAGCAATGCTTTGTATTCGTCGCCCATTTCCAGAGGCACCTCGCCATCCGGGCCAAACCATTTGTCATAAATTTCCATGAACTTTCCGCTTTTGATAATCTGAATCAGGGTTGCATTGATAAAATCACGCCATTCCCCCTGATTTTCCGGTAAAAGCAGCCCATACGGTTCATAGGTCAGATACCGGCCCGCAATTTCCCAGTCATCGGGTTTTTCTGCCTTGGCTTTCATACCGGCCAGGATACTGGCATCCGTGAAATAGGCATGGATTTTTCCCTGCTGCAGGGCCAGAAAACCCTTGTTGTGTTCTTCAAAAAGCATTTTCTGGCATTCCGGTTCGATCAGTCCCTGGGCAATGGCCCTGTCAAGGCCTTTGATATTTGCGGTGGAGCCGCTGCCCATCCCGACCCGTTTCCCGGCAAGATCCGGAAAATCCTTGATCGGGCTGCCTTTGGAGACCAGCAGCCGGGTGCCGGTCAAAAAATAAGGCAGGCTGAAGTCGATCACTTTTTCCCGTTCCAGGGTAATGGTTGTGGAACCAATACCGATGTCCACCGTACCATTGACCACCAGAGGAATCCGGGTTTTGGGATTCATGGGTTTTTTGACCAGTTCGATCTCTTTACCGAATTTCTTCTCCAGGGCCTGATGGATTTCATATCCCAGATCCAGGCCGAACCCGATCCATTCACCTTTCTGGTTCATATACCCGAAAGGAACGGACCCTTCCCGGAATGCCATGGTGACCACACCAGTCCGTTCAATCTTTTCAAGAATGGGTTCAGCCACAGCCGAAACGGCAAACACGGTTGCAGTCAGAAATAAAATAACACCAAGGGCCAGTCTTTTTTTTACTCGCATACACAATTCTCCTTTTTTAGCATGGTTTACAGGGTTAACTGTCGGGTTATTCCTCCAGAACCCTGTAATAAAACTGGTTTGAGGACCAAATAACGGACCCTCCCGTGACGGGCGGGTCCGGTCAATTGCCGATAGACGTTCAACTGGCTCAGTTGCAGGGGATCACGGATGACTGATTTTGACAGCGGATTGCCATTCTTCCCTGGTCTGAAACCCGATGCCCGGCCTAGCGGGCCTGCACACTTCTCACCAGCCCGCTGAACACTTCCCGCAGATCTTTCTGGGAAACCGGCGGCATCCGGTCACACAGATCATCCTGCAGATCAACAGGGCATTGAATGGCATGACTGGTGTGTTTCCGTCTCTTTTTTTTGATCGCATAACAGGTCATGGACACCTCTGTCTGGTGGGGTTTTCCCTTGCTGTTGGTGTCCAGCCAGGTGTCGCACTGGTCATGGGACCCCACAAAAAGGATATACAATGATGACTTGTCCTTGAGGCTGATCAGGCGGAACCCTTTTCCCAGGTCATACTTGAACAGTTTTCTGATCCGGGCATCTTTGGTTTTGGACAGACGGCCGGCTCGGGCCATGATCGTGCCTTTTTTCAGGGCTTCGATGATGGCCTCGGCCCGTTTTGCCGCAATTTTCGGCGCATTGTCTAGCGCTTTCATCTGTTCCAGGTTTTTTTCCACTTTGGGATGAATGTGCAGTATTTCAAGCATACAGATCCTCCTGTCATGATCCGCCGCAGCCGCCCCCGGTGCCGCAGGAGCTGCATCCCCCGCCACCCAGTTCCAGGCTGGATGAAATGTTGAACCCCATGCCGGTATAATCCACCGTCACGGGCTGGGCCTTTTTCAGCAGTTCGGTTTCCATGATATAATCCACATGGCCCTGGGTAAAAACCGTATCCGTCTCTTTTGGCTGATCCAAAGCCATGGCCAGTGACGGCCCCCCGCATCCGGATGTTATAAAAAGCCGAACCGGTGATTTTTCCCTGCCGTCAAAATATTTGGCCACCTCTTCCTGGGCAGCCTGGGTCACAGTGATCATGTTTATCTCCTTTAAGTTATTAGAGTTCGCCGGCCCTTTTCCCGGCAAAGGTTTTAAACCTATTCAGTTTTTCGACCGGCCCCAGAGCACTGATATCTGCGATCACCTGTCGGGCCACATCGGCAAACTTGCTTCCCTCAGCTGATGAAATCCAAGAAAATTGTACACGGCCGGGTCCCAGCCCGGTATGTTCCAGAAGTTCTCTGAGCAAAATAAATTTACGCCGGGCATAATAGTTGGCTTCGATGTAATGACATTCTCCGGGATGGCATCCGGAGATCCAGACACCGTCGGCCCCGCAGCGGATAGCGTAAAGAACCATTTTGATGGATACCCGCCCCGAGCATGGAATTCGGATGATTCTGATGTTGGCAGGATATTGAAACCGGCTGACACCAGCCAGGTCAGCAGCCCCGTAGCTGCACCAGTTACACAGAAAGGTGATGATTCTGGGTTCAAATCCGTTCATATGCATGACTCTGTATATCAATCTTAATTTGTATCAAAGCTTATAATCGACCAGATCCGGTCCCAGACAGATGTACTCGTTTTCACCCAGAATACCCTTGGACCGCTCCTCTCTGGGCCACTGGGACCGCAGGTCAGGCAGGCCGACAGATTGCCGTCCGGGATGAGTTGTTTGACTTTGTCGCTGATTCCGTTGGAAGAACGGGTCAGTTGAATTACTTCCGGCATCGTATCTTTCCCTCCTCAGGGTGACTTCTGTTGATCTCTCTTCACCCGGAATCCAAAGGAGGGATCGATCTGCTGTTATACCACAGCCCTCCCATTTTTCCCGGGAACGATCAGCGGCTGCCGGACACGGGCAGCACTGGACGATTTCACTCATTGCATACCGGGAAAATACCGCATATTTTTCTACCTCACTTCAGGGTTGTTGGCTCAACACGCCCTGTTTTATAAGACAGTCCAAGATTTACTGGTTTTAATATAGAAGTTTTGTGATGCTGGCAAATTGATAATATTAATATTTTAGATCTTTTCCATAGACATTATTAATACAAACAGGGCTGCATAGTGATTCATCTCTAATTTCCCTTTATCCTGCAAACCTCATTGAAAAGTATACCAGCCATCCGCCTGACCTGGTGACAGTATTGCCTCAACAATACGACCAAGAGATTTCTGCGGGTTTATCGCTTCTCCTGTTTTTCTGGCAGCCAGTCTGATGCCGGGAGGGGAAAAGCTTCGGAGTGAAGGCAATATACCGGTATGTGCTATTCTGGGTCTCTGCAAACGAAGCCATCCCGAACATCAGGGAAGACCCCAGGACCAGATCCGCATTCCGGATGATTTCCGGCAACAATCTGAACTGTACATCAAGCTCTTTTCTCACAAACGAAACAAAGGCAAGTCCTGCACGAAGATTTACCGCATTCTGAAATCCATCAATAAAAGCAGACACATCTGTGTCAAACCCCTGATAGGGGCATCCCAGTTTGGCAGCCCACGATGCTTTTTCCGGGGGGCCCAGCAAAATCGCATCATGGCCTGAAGCAGTCAAGGCCAGGCAGATGGCGATCATGGGCTGTACATCCCCTCTGGATCCGGATGTGGCAAGGATGATTTTCATTTTCCCCTTCGGTTTCACAGGCTGTCATTTGAAAAAGGTTCCATACACGTCTATAAAATAGCAGAAAAATTCATGCAACAGTTATTGCCTCCAGGATCAGATATACCTGCCTGATATTTATATTTTCTATGTTTTCTTAACCATTTGATCAATATTAACAATTTGACTGTGTCCCGGCCCATCAGGTAATAAAACGATGTTTTTCAAATAGGACTGTGTTGAATCAATTTTTTAAAGGAGTTACATCCATGACAAAAAATTTTTGGGCCACCCGCACGGGCATCATTCTGGTAGGGGCGGCCATCGGCGTTTTGGCCCCGCTGCTTCAAAAACTGGGCAACCCCGGCAACATGGGCATCTGTGTGGCGTGTTTTGAAAGGGACATCTCCGGTGCTTTGGGATTTCACCGGGCCGCCGTGGTGCAGTATATGCGGCCAGAGATCATCGGATTTGTCCTGGGATCTCTGGCAGCGGCCCTGGCGTTCAAAGATTTCCGTCCCAGAACCGGATCCGCCCCGTTTGTCCGGTTTGTGCTGGGCGTGTTTGCCATGATCGGGGCTTTGGTGTTTCTGGGATGCCCGTGGCGGGCACTGCTTCGCCTGGCCGGCGGGGACCTGAACGCGATCCTGGGACTGGCCGGACTGGTTTTCGGTATATGGATAGGCACCCTGTTCCTGAAGAACGGCTACAATCTGGGCAGAACCCAGAAAACCCATACAGCCGCCGGGCTGCTCATGCCCGTGGTGATGGTGGGGTATCTGGTATTGATGCTGATTTTCCCCCAGGTGGACGGGGAACCCAAAAGCGGGATTTTATTTTACAGTGTCAAGGGACCCGGGGCCATGCACGCCCCTTTGCTCATCTCTCTTATTGCCGGCCTGTTGATCGGTGTTCTGGCCCAGCGCAGCCGGTTCTGCACCATGGGCGCGTTCCGGGATCTGCTGTTGTTCCGGCAGATGCACCTGTTCACCGGTGTCATTACCCTGCTGGTGGTGGCAGGCATTGCCAATTTCGTGTTGGGTCAGTTTAACATGGGTTTTGAAAAACAGCCCGTGGCCCACACCCTGCATCTTTGGAACTTTGCCGGCATGGCCCTGGCCGGTCTGGCGTTTGCCCTGGCCGGCGGATGCCCGGGACGGCAACTGTTTCTGGCTGGAGAAGGTGACGGAGATGCGGCGGTATTTGTCTTCGGTATGATCGTCGGGGCAGGTTTTGCCCACAATTTCGGCCTGGCCAGCTCTCCCAAAGGGGTGGGTCCTTACGGCATCTCTGCCGTGATCATCGGGTTCATCGTCTGCCTGGCCATTGGATTTTCCATGCGTAAAAAGTCGTAAAGGAGAAGCAATCATGTCAACACTCATCGATGCCAGAGGCCTGTCCTGTCCCCAGCCCGTGCTCATGTTCCTTGAGGCGGTCAAATCTCCGGGAGACACTGAATTTGAAGTACTGGTGGACACGGAAGCTTCCAAGGAAAATGTATCCCGGGCCGCCGAAAGCCAAAACTGCCGGGTGACGGATATCCAGGAAACCGGGGATGAATATCATCTGACCATTGTCAAGCAATAATTCACATAATCAGGTGAAACTTTTGTTCAAATTTTTTAAAAAAACACATGACAAAAAAACGTCAGAAAGAAGCAAAAACGCGTTTCAAACGGATCACGGTATCCTGGTTTTTGAACATACCAGCGAGGTGATTCAGGCGGAAAACCTGCTTAAAACCAGCGGATGGGAGGTCCGGGTTATGGGACCTCCACCGGAGATCCAGACCGGGTGCGACCTGGTGATTATGTTTCCTTTGATCGAGCAGCTGGAGATCGTCCGGCTGCTCACCGCCCGCGACAATGCCCCGCTCCAGGTGGTGCCGGTGACCGACCCGCTGCTGGAACCGGTCAGTCTTTTCCAGGTCAAGGATTTCGGGGCGTATCTCATGGTCCGGGCCGCCAACATGAAAATCACGGTGGACAAACAGACCCGGATTATTGTTAATATCTCCGGCGGCGGATGTCCGGATGTGCCCTGGCTGGCAGGGCAGATGGTGGGACAGCCGCTGGATGCTTCACCAGACCCCCTGGAGATCGGGCATACTCTGTGCGGGTATGCCCTGGGGCTGGCATACAAGGAGATGAAACAGCAATGCTCGGCATAGTTGGAACGGTACCGGACAATGACTTCGGCCTGGCCGAAGGGCCGGTGACACTGGAGCACGGTCATCTGGTCCTTAACGGCAGATCCGTTCCGATCCACCGGGGAACCCCGGCCCTCATGGGGGCTGCCATCCAGACCCTGAGCGTGTTCGGCCGGGACCATGTCACAGGCTTTCTGGCCGGGGATACAGGCAAGGGCCACGGCAGCAGACAATTGTATGACTATCTGGTCACGGCCGCGTCCCTGTCCGGTATCCACACCCTGGTATTTCATTATCTGCAGCCGGACACGGACTGGCACAACCGGGTGCTGTTCAGGCTTCAGGACCTGGAAAACAAACCCATTCTCATCGCAGATGCCGGGTTCATGTATGCGGCCAAGATGAGCGGGGCTGCCCCGTCTTACGACCTGTTCACCCCGGATGCCGGGGAACTGGCGTTTCTGGCGGATGAAACCGCGCCCCACCCGTTCTACACCAGAGGCTTTATCCTGCACACGGACAACCCCGTCTCCGAACTGGTGGACCGGGCCTATGCCCATGACAACGCGGCCCGGTACCTGCTGGTGAAAGGGGCTGTGGATCATGTCATGAACAAACAGGGAGAGCTGTCCCGTGTGGACGGCCCGTCCCATGAGGCCATGGAGGCCATCGGCGGCACGGGCGACACCCTGACCGGCATTGTCTCCGCCCTGATCAGTACGGGCATGGCGATCCCTGACGCAGCGTTTGCCGCCGCCAGAGCCAACCGGATGGCGGGACAGTTTTCCTCCCCCACTCCGGGCACAGGCATCAATGAAATCATCAGCCACATCCCCCGGGCCGTTGACTTTGTTTTGAATCAGACCCCGGGCGGGCCATTGAAATCAAGCCCGTCCGTTTGATGCGGCACTGCGCTTTATATACCGGTATAAAAAACAATGAAGGCACTTAAACGAACCGGGGAATTTCTACCATTTCACGCAGTTGCGCCCGTCTTTCTTGGCCTCGTACAGGGCACTGTCAGCCTTGTTGATAATATCCCCGGCATCGAGACCATCCTGCAACTCCCCGATCCCCACCGAGATGGTGACCGGCGGCAGTTGTAGCCCGTCGTGGGTGTGAATCTTACCGTGTGCAATCGACTCCCGCAGGCGTTCGGCAGCAGTGCACGCGCCTGTGAGAGGCGTTTCGGGCAAAATTACCGTGAATTCCTCGCCCCCGTAACGTGCGATCAGGTCGGTCGGGCGCAAGTGTTCCAAGAGAATACGAGCAGTGATTTCTAAGACACGGTCCCCCGTCTGGTGACCGAATGAGTCGTTGACACGCTTGAAATGGTCGATATCGATCATCAGGACACAGCAGGGCTTGCCGTCACGCCGGTGCCTGTCGACCACACGCGGCAGGATCTCATCCAGCCACCGCCGGTTGCTCAACCCCGTCAGCCCGTCGATACGTGCCACCTGTTCCGACTGCCTGCGCTGACGCACACTGTCGGCAACGCTCGAATTGGTCTTCCGCAACCGCCTGGCAAGCAACAGCAGCATATTCGTCGAGAATTCATGTGATGCCTCCACCAGGCGCCAGAACGTGCCTTCATCCACGGCAAGCAGGCGCGCCTCGGTCAACGCGATCACTGTGGCCGAGGCCGTTCGGTCATTGATAACCGACAATTCCCCTACCGTTTCGCCCTGGGACAATACCGCCACCAGCTCCTCATCGCTGGATTCCAGATAGATTCCGAGTTGCCCGCCGAGTATCAGAAACATGGTCTGATTGGCCTGATCCACCCGCAACAGGGTTTCGAGCGGCTGTAGCACGACAAGCGGACAGTGTTCGAGAAGGCCCCACACCGAATGGGGTCCCACCCGGTGCATCACCTGCAACCGCTGGATCTCATCGAGACTGATTTTCCCCGTATGCTCTCCTTGCGAAGCGTGCCCTGCATTATTGTCCGGCATCCCACACACCTTTCCGACATGCTGCAATCGTCTCAGTGTAAGGTAAAAATATTAATTCCCCCCCTGGTACAACCACTATATGTTGTATCAGGGGGGAATTCCTTGAGTCAAGACAAAAAGCAAGGCCACCGCTCATTCATGGGAATGATCATGGGGTTCGGCTTCGTGGCCGGGATGATCGTGGTCATGCACCAGGCGGTGGGCATGGTCATGGGTTTTTGTGCCCCCGGGGTGGGTGTGCACAAACCGGTGAGGGTGATCATGCAGGTGCTCATGGGGGTGGGCATGTACGGTCCGGCCGTGGCGGTGGGTGTGGTCATGGATATGCAGGTGGGGATGGCGGTGTTCGTGTTCATGCTGCAGCTGCCGGATGGCTGTGGCCGTGCGCTGGCGGTAGGAAAAAGACAGGCCGTTGAAACGGCACAGTTTGTCATCCTGCATGAAAACCGGGGTGGGCAGATCCCTGATGACCCGGCCCTGGTGCATCACCAGGGTGCGATGGGTGAGTTTTTCAATAAAAAACAGGTCATGGCTCACCAGCAAAAGCGTCTTATCAAAAGTTTCCAGAATGGCCATGAGCTGTTCTTCTCCCCGGGGGTCCAGGCCGGCCGTGGGTTCATCCAGGATGAGCAGGTCCGGGTCCATGGCAAGGACACAGCCTAAGGCCAGGCGTTTGCGCTCTCCGCCAGACAGGTGCAGGGGAACACGTTTTTCAAATCCGGCCAGCCCCACCCGGGCCAAGGCGGCCGCGGCCCGATGCCGGCACTCGTCCGTAGAAAGCCCCAGCCGCCGCAGGCCGAAAATCATCTCTTCCTTCACACTGGCGCAGAACAGCTGGTCGGCACAATCCTGGAACACCAGCCCGGCCCGGCGCCACAGATCCTTGTGTCGTTTCCGGGTCATCCGGGTTCCCTTGAAAAACAGATCCCCACTGCCCTGGCGCAGTCCGCACAGGCAGGCCAGCAGTGTGGATTTTCCTGCGCCGTTTTCCCCCACAAGGGCCGTTTTTTCCCCTTCGTGGATATGAAGAAACAAATCCTGGAGCCCGGGAGTGCCGTCCGGGTACACATACCCATAGTTTTCCAGCCGGACCAGGGGGAGCGGCCCGGATGGGTTGTTCAATGCGCCGGCATCTGCATCTGACAGGGCGCCGCAGCCGTTTTTCCCATTTTCTTCATGGGCAGGCATTTCAATGGCCGGGATGGTCATGCGGAAGGAAAAGTCCAGCCCGTGGTCCCGCAACGCGCTGCGCTGGGAGACCAGTTCGCGCATGGTGTAATTGTGGTGGATGCTGCCGTGATGCAGCACCACTGCTTTTTGGCACAGTTCATACAGGAAAATCAGGTCATGGGAGATGCAGATCAGGGTGCCGTCAAATGCCTTGAGCAGATCCAGAAATACCGCCTCCTGTCCCGGATCCAGGTTGCCCGTAGGTTCGTCCAGTATCAGCACCTCGGGTTCCATGGCAAGGATACCGGCCAGAGCGGCGCGTTTTTTCTGACCATAACTCAGGTTATGGGGCTCCTTGTACGCCAGTTTTTCCAGGTTGACCCGGTGCAGGGCCTGTTTTGCACACAGGGCCGCAGCTTTTCCTGATTTTCCCTGGTTCCGGGGACCAAAGGCCACATCATCTATGACCGTGTGCCCGAACAACTGGTCGTCCGGATCCTGGAACAGCAATCCGATGTTCAGGCGGCTGTTATTCAGATGTTCACCATCCAGGGATTTGCCTTTGTAAAGAACGTCTCCCTGTCCGGGTGCAAGCAGCCCGCTCAGCAATTTGACCAATGTGGTCTTGCCGGATCCGTTCTGCCCCACAAGGGCGATACGGTCCCCGGAAAAAATATCCAGGTCCACGCCGGACAGGGCCTGGATGCCGTCGGGATAGGCATAACACAGGTTCCGAACGCAGAAAATTGGCATATCCCCTATGATGGTTCCCATGTTACCCTTTCAGCCAATCAAAAAACACAAGCCCGGTTCCGGCCGCCACCCATATGCCGGCAATAAAGATATCCGACAATCGGAGCTGCAATTGACCGGGGTCCGGGAAACGGCCTTTATACCCCCTGGCCTGCATGGCATCGAACACCCGTTCGGTGCGCTCAAAACTACGGACAAACAGCATACCCAGAAAATTAGCCAGGGCCCGCAGGGTGTCCATGTTTGTTTTCTTTGCAAACCCCCTGGCCTGCATGCCGGCGGTCATGCGCCTGGCTTCGTGAGTGAACACATGCAGATACCGATAACTGAGCAGCACCATCTGGCCGGCCATATCCGGCACCCCGAGCCGGGAAAGTCCGTACAGCGTCATTGGTAAAGGGGCAGTGGACAGCAGCGGTTCCATCAACAGGGCAATGGCCGTTGCCTTGGCCGCAATGGTGGCCGCCAGTATCCCCCCGCGGACATTAACCCCCAGCCAGTCCAGGGAGCCGAAAACCACGATGGTGTCCCCCGGGTGATTCGGAACGGTCAGGGGCATCACCACCAGCAGCATCCCCATAAAACCGGCAAGGGCTGCAAGCCGCAGCATCACCTTGTGAAAAGACACCCTGGCCACCATGAGGACCGCCAGGGAAAACAGAACCGCTAAGGCTGCGGCATCCAGGTGACGCAGCGATGCAACGGCAAAACTGTAGGCCAGCATGGTTAAGATCTTGCAGCGCACATCCCACCGGTGGATCAGGGACGTGCCCTGCCCCCGGCCCTGTGTCAGCGGCGGAACAGACCAGTCCGGGTCGTTTTCCGGGACCACCCGGGTTCTTGCCCGGCGGCCCAGCCAGGACACCACACCCGCCGCCACCGCCGCCGGAATCAATACCAGCAGGGGCAGATACCACAGCGGCACCTGTATGTACTGCAGATCAGTCATGAACCGACCCAGCAGCATCCTGGAAGGAAGATTGCAACAGGGCCGGCTTGACCCGGGCCAGAAACCCGATGGTAAACCCGCTGACCACCCCTTCAATCACGATCACCGGCACATGGACAGCCAGAGCGATCTTGGCCACCCCGAAAAAATCTTCCCCACCGGTCACAAGAAGAGCCGCCAGAAAAATGGCTGCCAGCGCTGTTCCCAGGGCACCGGCCAGACCACCTGCAATGGCCTGGCGCAACCGGGTTGAACCCTTGAACTGCTGAAAAAACCAGCCGCAGATCACGGCCGGCACCCCCATCATCACCGCATTTGCCCCCAGGGCGGTGATGCCGCCAAATTGAAACAAAATGCTTTGCAGCAAAAGGCCCAGACCGATGGACACAAATGCTGCCGGTCCCAGCAGGGCTCCGGCCAGGCCCGGCAGCAGCAGATGAGCACTGGTGGGACCAAAGGGAATGTGCACCAGGGAAGCCACAAAAAATGCAGATGTGACCACCGCCACTTTGGGCAAATCCCGGCTGTGAATACGGCGGGCGCTCCAGGCGGTCACCAGGGCACCGGCCGCATAACTGCCAAGGGTAACGGACAAAGGAAGCACCCCGTCGGAAATATGCATGGTCTACTCCCTGCGCCGGGATGCAGCAAAGGCGGCCGCACCGAACAACCCGAAAATGTAGCCGATGCCGGCAAACACATCCTTTACACCCGGTTTGTCAAGATCTGCCCGCAACGCAGCAATCTCCCGCTGAATCCGCCTGAGATCTCCGGACAATCGACGGTTTTGTTCTTTCAATAAAACAATGACCTCCCCGGCATTTTCTTCCGGTGGATTCTGTGCCCAAAGCGGACCGGACAGCCCCGCCAGAAAAAAGCACAGAACGCTCACTGCCAGGCCTTTGTGTATTTTTGTCATTTCCCGGCCTCCACTTCGGCTTTTTTAAGTGTAAAGCTGTTTTTATGCCCCATGGTCGCATCGATCACAATTTTCAAATCATCGATTTTCGGGATTTCAAAGTTGAAAAACCCCTCGGTATCGGTCACCCCTTCCAGAATCAGATTGTCTTTGCTGTCATAAACCAGCACCTTTCCGCCTGCCACCGGTCTGCCGTCAGGAAAATAGCTTTCCGTAAAAATGGTGCCGCCTTCGGCATAAGCAAACAGGTTCACCTTGTGTGCCAGAGCCGGACCCGTTGCTGACAATACCACAAACAAGACAGCAAGCAAACAATTCACATATTTCATCTTATCCTCCGCTTATTTCATATCCCGTGTCCGGACCCAATAAACAGCGCCGATCTCCACGCCTTTTTCCTGCCCGTCACGGGAGAGGGTCCAGTCCGCCTCGTTCAGTGCTGAAAAGCCCCACCAGCCGGTTTTGGGCATGGCATAGCTGAACACACCGTTTACATCGGCCTTGACCACCTGGGTCACGTAGGGGTCTGCCGGCGGGAGCACGATATTGATGTTTCCCGGGGTTTCATTCAAATATTCGACCTCCACTTCGGCAAAGGGAACCGGGTTGCCTTTGAGCAGCACCTGGCCGGTGAACAGATTGCCGGTCCAGAGCCCGTAGGGCCGGGTAAATGGAATGATCTCGGTTTCCAGTTCAGCATGCTGATCCCATCCCTGTTCCAAGCCGAATGCGTTCACACAGACTTTTGTGTAATGAACGATAAAAAGATCCTCCGCCGGCTCCCAATAAGGGGTGGGTTCAACATAAAAAGTGTAGTCACCGGGCCTGCGGATTTGATAGTCGGCAATCCAGAAGGTAAATGTCTGATCCTGGTCCGGGCTTTTTCCTTTTGCTGCCGCAAGTGTGCCGATCAGATCGGTCTTTTTGCCGTCGTGGAGTACACCGAACTGTTTGGGCTTGGCCATCTCCATGTAGTGCATTTCCATGGGATGGATAAACTTGACCTGCACCTCCAGGGTTTTGTCATCCTCCTGGGTGACAATGTCATCAGACGGGAGAATGGTGCCGAAATGGGCCAGTGCCGGATTCATTGCCAGGATCATGAATGCCGCCAAAATCATAAACAATGCTGCAATGGTTTTTGTACGCATGGAATCTATCTCCTCTTGGATTTAAACAAATTAAAATTCAATGGCCAGCTGAACAGTGACCGTATCTGTTTCCGGGCCATCGTCTGCAAATTCCGCCCGCAGGTATTCCAGTGCCAGGTTGGTGCTGTCAAAAATCCCCCAGTTTATTACGACCCCATACCGGGTTTCCGGCAGGAACGCATCACCCCCGTCATCAGACCCCCCGTATCCCACAGCCAGTTCCAGATTCTCCAGAACAGCAGCGCCCAATTCCAGGTTCCAGGCAGATGGTTTCCGCTGCCTGGTATCAGCGGCATCATAAATCTCCCCGGCATTAAAATGGTCCATGGCCGCCACATACTCCCCGATGATTTTAAACCGGTCCAGAAATGACAGCGTAACAAACACACTCCAGCCGCCCACCATATCATCGATGGTATCATTGACGGCAAACTCGGAAAAACTGTCTGATGACAGCAGATTGGAGGTATAGGAAACCCCCATCATGAGCGGTTCAAACGGCTGTGCAGCCATGGATGCAACAAAGCTGTCAACCATGTCATCATCATTGTCTTCATCAATATCGCCATTGAAAAGCCCGGCAGAAAATTCCAGCACCCCCTCTGCTGCAGTGTAACCGGCCACCACGGCCCCTTCATTGGTTTCCCCGAGCACCAGGGTGGCAGGATCTGTGACAAAATGGCTGTCAAAATACCCGAAAGGAAGATACTGCCGCCCCGCTGAAAGCCAGGCAGGCACCCTATCCGTGCCGGACAAGGTGATGAACCCTTCATCCACAAACAGATCATCTTCCTCATATTTGAACATCACGTGACCGTCCACATGGTCGGCGATCCTGGCATCCAACACCAGCTCCACCGTTGCCAGGTCCACATCACTGGAGTCTTCATCAGAAACAGCCGGATCAGAATAATCCACTGACTGATGCATGGCTTCAATTTCTATCAATCCGGATATGTTCACGCGTTCAAACCAGTTATCCCCTGAAACCCTGCGGGCAACCGCCTCTTCCCGATGGCTTATCCGGTCTTCAATGCTTTTGACTCCCCCGGCTTTGACTGCCTTTTCTTCACGGTTTTCAGATGATGCATCCCGGGCCGTTACCGGGGATGCACACATGCAGATAATGGCCAGACATATGACAAACACCATTTTTTTCATCTCACTGGGTCTCCTTTTTACTGTAAAATCCGGTAAAAAAATTCATGGCAATAAACACTTTTCCTGCCATGGCCCAGATTGTCTTTGAAAAACCCCAGACAAAAAAAGGCCATGAGGACGTCTTCTTTTTTTCAAAAGAATGGACCTTCATGGCCGTTTTAATGTTTTTTATGTTGTATGTTCTGCCGCCTTGCGGCAGCTCATTTTAGCATACCAGCGGCTTCAGCCGCAGTTATTGAACATGGTATTTATCAGGCATTCTTCCAAAACACAAGGATTTTTGGTCAAAGTCCCTTTTTCAGACGCCAAAATAATCCATCATCCGGGTTCACATACCAAATATTAAATCCAGGCCCCCAATATCAAGCCCTCTGAGAGAATAAGGGGGCCTGAATTGCCATTATCAAATATTTCTGGCACTATCAAAGCGATCAAGATTCATTACTTTTGTCCATGCTTTAACAAAGTCATGGATAAATTTCTCTTCCGCGTCATTCATGGCATAGACCTCGGCCACGGCCCGGAGTTCGGAATTTGAGCCGAAAACAAGATCCACTGGAGTAGCGGTGTATATGACATCTCCTGTTTTGCGGTCAATACCCTCATAAAGTCCTTCAGTGTCTGTTTTCCGCCATTGTGTTGACATATCCAGAAGATTGACAAAGAAGTCATTGCTTAAGGTGCCTGGCTTGTCTGTGAACACCCCATGTTTTGAGCCATCGGCATTTGCGTTGAGCGCACGCATGCCGCCAACCAGCACGGTCATTTCAGGAACGGTGAGGGTCAGCTGATCGGCTTTATCCACAAGGGCTTCGGCCGGGGAATGATAGCTATCCTCAACATCAAAATAATTACGAAAGCCATCGGCATGGGGTTTGAGCAGGGCAAAAGACTCGACATCTGTCTGCTCCTGTGTGGCGTCGGTGCGTCCGGGGTTGAATGGGACAACGATGTCATGTCCGGCATCCCGGGCCGCTTTTTCGATAGCTGCCGCACCGCCAAGTACGATCATATCGGCCAGTGAGACTTGCTTACTAAAATCACTGCGGATTTCCTCCATTTTGGCGACAACCTTCGCAACTTCTTCAGGCTTGTTGACCTTCCAGTCTTTTTGCGGCGCCAGTGCAAGACGGGCGCCATTGGCACCACCACGCATATCGGACGTGCGGAAGGTTGACGCAGAAGCCCAGGCAGTGCGCACCAGTTCCGGAACACTCAGGCCTGATTCCAGGATCTGTGCTTTTAGTTTTTTTGCATCTCCGGAATCAATAAGTTTATGATCGACTTCCGGCACCGGGTCCTGCCAGAGAAGCTTTTTATCCGGCACTTCGGGGCCAAGGAGTCTGGCTTTGGGGCCCATATCCCGGTGCGTTAATTTATACCAGGCTTTGGCGAAGGCCTTTTGGTATTCATCAGGATTTTCAAGAAAGCGCTCGGCGATCTTTTTATATTCGGGATCAAATTTCAATGCCAGATCAGCCGTCGTCATGACAGGCGGATTATATTTCCCCTCAACATGGGCATCGGGCACCATTTCATGCATGGCTTTATCTTTGGGGAACCATTGTATTGCACCAGCGGGAGAACGCGTTTGTTCCCACTCCAGATTCAAAAGGTTTTCAAGATATAAAGTGGTCCATTGTGTTGGAGCCTGTGACCATGCCCCTTCCAGACCGCTTGTAACAGTGTCTTCAGAATGGCCTTTTCCGCATTTGTTTTTCCAACCAAGGCCTTGCTGTTCAACCGCCGCGGCGGCAGGTTCAGGCCCCAGGCATTCGGAGGCTTTGTGCGCCCCGTGCATTTTACCAAATGTGTGCCCGCCTGCGATCAGGGCGACAGTCTCTTTCATCATTCATAGCCATGCGGGCAAAGGCCTCACGGATATTTTTGGCGGACCCCACGGGATCAGGTTTGCCCATCGGACCTTCCGGGTTTACGTAGATCAAACCCATATGAGTGGCACCAAGGGGGCGTTGTAATTTGCCGTCTTTTTCGTGCCGGTCACTGCCCATCATTTCCACTTCGGGACCCCAGTAAACAACATCGGGTTCCCAGTCATCTGCGCGGCCACCTGCAAACCCGTAGGTTTCAAAACCCATATTTTCAAGGGCGACATTACCGGTCAGAACTATCAGATCCGACCAGGACAGGGAGCGGCCGTATTTTTGTTTGATCGGCCAAAGCAAGCGGCGTGCTTTATCAAGGTTAGCGTTATCCGGCCAGCTGTTAAGAGGATCAAAGCGTTGTTGCCCACCCCCAGCTCCGCCGCGGCCGTCAAGCGTTCTGTATGTTCCGGCGCTGTGCCATGCCATCCTGATGAAGAAAGGTCCATAATTGCCAAAGTCTGCAGGCCACCAGTCTTGTGAGGTGGTTAGCAACGTGTCGATATCTTTCTTGACCGCCGCCAGGTCCAGTTTTTTAAATTCAGCGGCATAATTGAAATCCTCACCATAGGGGTTGGATCGTGCATCATTGTCACGTAAAGGGTCCAGATCGAGCTGATCCGGCCACCAGAACTGGTTGGTCCTACTCTGGATTGCAGATACTTCCATATTTGCGTTTGCAGAAGTCAAGGGTGCGGCCAGTGATAAAGCGCATAGCGCGGCTATAGCCATAAAAAGATGACGAGTTATCATGGATATACTCTCCTCATTCAGTGTTTATAAAAATCGGATTTACAGGGTGACCAGTCTGGCTACCAAAAGAATGGACTGACATCTTACAAAATTACTTAATAAACAAGAAATTTCGGTCAAAATCCCTTTTTCAGGCACCAAAATGATTCATCATCCGGGTTCACAAACCGTGCAGCCACTGATATGGCTCCAGACAGGCCGGTTGGTTTGGCGGCCGGATGCGTGTACCAGATGATGCCGGTTAAACAGATTATACGGGTTGACCATTTTGATGCAAGGATACCGCCCATGCCTGAACTGAATATGGAAACCATTCTGTCCCCGGCCTTCTGTGCCATATGGGCCGCAACACAGAAAAAAATTCTGACAGATCTACAGTTCAGAAAGGATCAGATCATCGTTCACCTCCGTCGGAAATTTTCCCCTGATCAAACCAGCGCCGGGCCAGATAGATGAACGGGGTGTCAGCAGCCCCTACCACCCATTTGATCAGATAGGTGGTCCAGAAGATCTGCACCAGGACCGCCGGTGGAAACACACCCCAGAAGGCCAGCACCGTGAACACCGTGGAATCGATGAGCTGGCTGACCATGGTGGAGGCGTTGTTGCGCAGCCAGAGCAGCCGCAGGCCTGGAAACCGCTTTCGCCAGAAATCATAGGCCCACACATCATGCATCTGGGAAACCAGATAGGCCAGCAGGCTGGCCGCCGCAATCCGGGGCATGAAACCAAAAATCGCGGCCAGGCTCTCCTGGGCAAAATCGTCCGGGGCCGGGGTGAAAAACAATGCCAGGTTCATGAGCCCGGTCATGGCTACCAGGGAAAACAGCCCGATAAACACGGCTTTTCTGGCCTGTTTTTTGCCGTACATCTCAGACAGGATATCGGTCACCAGAAAAGAGGAGGCATAGACAATATTGCCTAAGGTGGCTGTAATGCCGAACAGTTCCACCAGTTTGATCACCTGGACATTGGCCACAATGGCGGCCAGTGGGACCCAGGCATAAAGTCCCGGTCGGCCGAATATTCTGTAGGAAAAAAGGATGAAGCCAAAGTTGAGGACCAGCATGGCCAGCCAGAGCAGTTCGTTCAAAAAAAACCTCCAGTTTTGTTAAGGCGGGTGCTGTGACCGCCGAAAAATCAGCAACGCTGCAACAAGTGGATGAATTTATCAGTTTGTCCACATAAAAGCAACACCCTGTTTTTGGGCCTGAATCGAAAAAAAACATCTCCCTACTTTTAATTCTGATAAAAGTGTATTACATAAATCAACTTAATCAAAATTATGATGTGAACCCTGAATTCTCCGGAAGCGATTCCGGGGAATTTAAACCAGATTCTGGAGACTATGAATGGGAAAAAACAAAAAACAGGAAACATTGATGGATAAAGTGGTTTCACTATCCAAACGCAGAGGCTTTGTGTATCCGGGATCGGAAATCTACGGCGGTCTGGCCAATGCCTGGGATTTCGGACCGCTCGGTGTGGAACTGCTCAACAACCTGAAACAGGCCTGGTGGAAAAAATTTGTCATTGAAAGAACCGATATGGTGGGTCTGGACGCCGCCATTCTCATGAACCCCCAGACCTGGGTGGCATCGGGGCATGTGGGCAGTTTTGCCGATCCTTTGATGGACTGCAAGAAATGCAAATCCCGGGAACGGGCCGACAAGCTGGTGGAAAAATGGCAGTTTGACAACGAGTCCGATCTGGTCCCGGCCAACTGGGCCGGCGAGAAAACCCCGCCCCAGGACATGCTGGATTTCATCAATGAGAAAAACATTATCTGTCCCTATTGCGGTGCTCTGGACTGGACATTGCCCAAGGCGTTCAATCTGATGTTCAAAACCAAGCAGGGCGTGGTGGAAGGGGAAGGCAAGGATATCTACCTGCGCCCGGAAACCGCCCAGGGCATTTTTGTCAACTTCAAGAACGTGCTGACCACCTCCCGTAAAAAAATACCGTTCGGCATCGCCCAGATCGGCAAGGCATTCAGAAACGAGATCACCCCGGGAAACTTTGTGTTCAGAACCCGGGAATTCGAGCAGATGGAAATCGAATTCTTCTGTAAACCCGGCACGGACCTGGAGTGGCATGAGTTCTGGAAAACCTTTGCCATGGACTGGTACAAGGGCCTCAACGTCACTCCGGACAACCTTAGGCTCAGAGACCATGACGCATCCGAGCTGTCACACTATTCCAATGCCACCTCAGACATTGAATACCGGTATCCTTTCGGCTGGGGAGAGCTTTGCGGCATCGCCTCCCGGACCGATTACGACCTGAAACAGCATATGGAAAACTCTGCCAAGGACCTGCAGTATTTTGACGAGGTGACCAAGGAAAAATTCGTGCCCTTTGTGATCGAACCCTCTTTGGGGGTGCAGCGTTCCGCCCTGGTTTTTTTATGCGATGCTTATGAAGAACAGACACTGGAAGACGGGGACACCCGTGTGGTGCTGCACCTGCACAACCAGCTGGCGCCTGTCAAGATCGCGGTCCTGCCGCTGCAGAAAAAACTGGGGGATGAGGCGCAAAAGGTCTTTACCCTTCTGGTGAAGGAACTGGGCCTGAACATCGATTTTGACATGGTGGGCAGCATCGGCAAGCGGTACCGCCGCCATGACGAAGCCGGCACCCCTTATTGCGTGACCTTTGACTTTGATTCCCTGGAAGATGAGGCCGTCACCATCCGGGACCGGGACACCATGGATCAGATCCGCATGAAAATTGCCGAGCTGCCGGCCTATTTCCGGGAAAAATTCAAATATTAAGACACAGGGGAAACATCCGGTGCCGGAAAAAAATCGCGTGAGATGGAGAAGTAAAGAAAGATTAAGCCGCCCCTATTGGTCCATGCGACGGGGACTTTTCAAAAGCATGGGATATAGTGATTATGACCTGGACCGGCCGTTGATTGGAATTGCCAATTCCTGGAATACGGTGGTCTCGGGTCATTATAACCTGAAACAGGTGGCTCAATCGGTTCGCCGGGGAATTGACCAGGCCGGGGGAACCCCTGTGGAATTCGGTGTGATCGGCGGATGCGACGGCCTGGCTGACGGCGGTAAAAGTGCAAGATACATGCTCCCCTCCCGAAGTCTCATTGCCGATTCCGTGGAGATGATGGTCGAGGCCCATCACCTGGACGGAGTGGTATTGCTGGGATCCTGTGATAAAATTGTCCCGGGGATGCTCATGGCGGCTGCCCGCTTGGATCTGCCATCTATTCTGATTGTGGGGGGGCCTTCTCCGGGGGGATGCCGGTTTGACGGCCGGGCCTCGGACAATACCAGCCTCAACGAAGCCCTGCCCATGCTGGAGGCGGGAACCATTGATGAAGAAACCTTCCGGGAATTGGAAGACAACTCCATGCCCGGCTGCGGGTCCTGTTCCATGTTGGGGACGGCCAATTCCATGTGCTGCATTGCCGAGGCCATGGGCATGAGCCTGCCCGGCAGCGCTGTGATTCCAGCCTCCCAGGCCCGGCGTTTCCAGGCAGCCCAGGCAACAGGCCGGCAGATTGTAAGCATGGTCAAAAAGGGGTTGACCGCCCGGCAGATCATTACTCCCAAAAGCATTGAAAATGCCATCCGTGTGATGGCGGCCATTGGCGGATCCACCAATGTTGCCCTCCATATCCCGGCTATTGCCTATGAGGCGTGTGTTGATATGGATCTGGACCTGTTTGATTCCCTGTCCCGGGCAACCCCCTGGATTGCCCGGATCAATCCCAGCGGGCCGGCCGATGTTTCGGATTTCCATGATGCCGGAGGGGTGCCGGCGGTGATGAAGGAAATTCTTCCCCTTCTGCAGGGCGATGCCCTCACGGTTACCGGTAAAACCATTGCTGAAAATGTGGCCATGGCCGGATCAAAGAATTCCGAAATTATCCGGACCCTGGAGGATCCCTGGGAATTCCGGGGAGGGCTGGCCGTCCTCCGGGGAAACCTGGCCCCGGAGGGATCCATTGCAAAGCCTTCGGCCATTGATCCGCTGCACCGGACCTTCACCGGCACAGCACACTGTTTTGATTCGGAAATAGACGCCACCCGGGCCAGTGGCCAAGGTGAAATTAAACCGGGCACCGTGGTTGTGGTCCGTTATGAAGGTCCCCGGGGGGGACCCGGCATGCCCGAGATGTATCTGGCCATGAAACTTCTCTACGGCCAGGGCCTGGCCCTTCGTACCGCCCTTATCACGGACGGCCGTTTTTCCGGTTCCAACAACGGATGCTTTGTGGGGCATATCTCACCGGAAGCGTCCCAGGGAGGTCCCATCGCCCTGGTCCGGGACAAAGATACCATCACCATTGACATTCCCAATGGAAACTTAACACTCCATGTCTCCGAAAAAGAACTCCAGGCCCGCCGGGAAAAATGGCAGCCGCCTGAACCCAAACCGGAAATCCAGGGATATCTGAATGTTTACGGGCGTCTGGCCGGGTCTGCCAGTAAGGGAGCCATTATCACCCACCGGGGGGAGTCACTCAATGATTAAGATTCCCGTTCCGGACAGTTTTGGGTTCCCGGAAATGTTCCGGATCCGGCAGCATTTTGAGATTCCCCCGCCTGTGGATGTGACCGGGGCCGTGCTGGGAGAATGGGAAAAAATCCATGGAAAAGTGTTGATAGAACCCAATGCCCGGGTGGCAGTGGGAGTGGGCAGCCGTGGTCTGTCCAACCTGACCCGGATTGTCAGGACCGTGGTGGATGTCTTAAAGGCTGCCGGCGCCGAACCGTTTATCACACCGGCCATGGGATCCCATGGTGGGGCAACCGCCCGGGGCCAGATGGAACTGCTGGCCCGGAAGGGGGTCTGTCAGGAGAGTGTGGGAGCACCGGTAAAGGCGACCATGGAAGTGGATTTACTGGGAGAAGTTGACGGGATTCCCCTTTACATGGACCGCCTGGCCCATGAGGCAGACGGGCTGGTTCTCATCAACCGGGTCAAGCCGCACACCGACTTCACCGGTCCTGTTGAAAGCGGGGTGATCAAGATGCTTGTCATCGGTCTGGGCAATCAGAAGGGAGCGGATGCGTATCACAAGGTCGCGGTGGCAAAAGGGTTCTCCCATGTGCTCATGACCGTCGGCCGGCATCTGCTGACCGCCACCCGGTTCCTGTTCGGCGTGGCACTGGTGGAAAACCAGAACCAGGCGGTATATGACATCTGTATAGGCACGGCGGAAGAGATGGAACCCCTTGAGCGCCGGCTGCTGAAAACCGCCCGAAACTGCCTGCCCGGACTGCCTCTGGATGCCATTGACCTGCTGATTGTGGATGAGATGGGCAAGGACATCAGCGGCGCGGGACTCGACCCCAACGTCATCGGCGGCAAAGGAACCTGTGCCTGGAGCGATGACCGGCCCGTGCCGGACATCACCCGGATCTTTGTCCGTGATCTCACCGCCGCCACACAAGGCAATGCCATGGGCCTGGGCAGGCTGGATGTGGCCACCCGTAAACTGGTGGACAAAATCGACATGCAGACAACCGCAGTCAATGCCATCACCGCCTGCTGCCCGGAGGACTGCAAAATCCCTTTGACCCTGGCAACGGAAAAACAAGCGGTGGCTGCGGCATTGATGACACTGGGGCCTTATACTCTGGATAATCTGAAGGTGGTGCACATCAAAAATACCCGGGACCTGACCCGGATGCGCATATCAAAGGGATGCCTGCCTGAACTGACTGCCAGAAAAGATATCCGGATCGTTTCTGACGGATCTCCCATGAGATTTGACGGGGCCGGGCATCTGTCCGCCCGCATATGAGTGTTGGATAACATGAAGGAAACTGACATGCCTGAATTTGATGTGACCCTTTTCGCCAGGGAACATGTGGCCGAGATGGCCCCCTATGTTCCGGGCAAACCCATTCTGGAGGTGCAGCAGGAATACGGTCTGGACAAGGTGGTCAAATTGTCTTCCAATGAATGCCCGTTTGAGCTGCCGCCGGAACTGGGACAAGTGATCGCAGCAGCGGTCACCGGCTGTAACCGGTATCCGGATGCCCTGTGCCGGCAGCTGAGGGAGCAGGTGGCAGCGCACCTGGGCGTGGATGATGCGCAGCTGATCTTCTGCAATGGGGCCGAGGAAGGCATCCGGCTCATTGCCCAGATTTTCCTGAACCAGAACGACAGCGCGGTCATCCCCACCCCGATCTTCGATGCTTACAGCACGGCCACCCTTCTCATGGGGGCCCGGCCGGTCAAGCTGCCCCTGAAAGGCCACCGTATCGACCTGGAGGCCATCCTGGAGGCCTGCGAACGCCGGAAGAACATCAAACTCATCTGGCTGTGCTCGCCGTCCAACCCCACCGGAGACATCCTGAAAAAACCGGAGATGGATGCGTTTCTGGAACAGCTGCCCCGGCACATCATGGTGGTTCTGGACGAAGCTTACAGGGAATTTGTCACAGACGACCGGGCGGTTTGCACCGAAGATTACCTGGACACCGATCCCCGGATGATGGGACTGAGAACCTTTTCCAAAGCCTATGGCCTGGCCGGGCTTCGGATAGGATACATTGTGGCGAATCCACAGGTGATCCGGCTGGTGAACAATGTCAAACTGCCGTTCAACGTGAATTCTGCAGCCATTGCCGCGGCCCGGTACCTGCTGGAAGAGCACGCCTTTGCGCAGAAACATGTGGCCCTGGCCGTGTCCGAGCGGACCTTCATGCGCGAAGAACTCTGCCGCAGGGGCCTGGAGGTGCCGGAATCCCAGGCAAATTTTCTTTTTGTGAAACTGCCGGACACCTCGAAACTGGACGGCGTGACCCTGTTTCACCGGCTGCTGCCCAAAGGGTTTGTGGTGAGACCCGGCACCGCATTCGGTGTACCCGGATATTTCAGGATGTCTCTGGGCTCCCGTGAAGACAACCTGGCTTTTTTACAGGAATTTGACAGGGCCATGCCCTGAAACCCGAAAAAAACCAATAAACTGAAGGAGAAATGAAATGAAAGTGATGACATCTGTTTTATGCGGTATCCTGATGCTGGGCCTGTGCCTGACCGGTGCGGCCATTGCCAAGGACACCATTGTAGTGGGAACGTCTGCGGATTATCCACCCTATGAATACACCGATGACAAAGGGGAGTTTGTCGGTTTTGACATGGAACTGATCCGTGCCATCGGTGAAAAAATGGGGAAAAAGATCAAAATTGTCGACATGGGATTCGATACCCTCATCGCAGGGCTCCAGAACGAAAAAATCGATGCTGTGATCGCGGCCATGCAGGCCAGTGAAGAGCGTAAGCAGAAAGTGGATTTTTCCATCATCTACCATGAAATCAAGGATGCCATCCTGGCACGGGCGGATTCCGGCATTGAACTGGCCTCTGTGTATGACATGGCCGGTTACAAGGTCGCAGCCCAGACCGGCGCCATCCAGGAAAAATGGATCCAGGAAAACCTGATCGATACCGGCAAACTGCCGGCGGAAAACTATTTTTCCTATGAACGGGTGGACAATGCGGCCATGGATGTCAAAGCCGGCCGTGTGGATGTTCTGCTCATCATTGCCGATCCGGCCACTGCTCTGGCGGAAAAAAATGACCTGAAGATCGCTTTGATCACCAGGGAAACCGTTTCCGCCGGCCAGAGCATCGCTGTGACCAAGGGAAATACCGAACTGCTGGATGCCATCAACAAAGCCATTGAAGCACTCAAGGCAGACGGCACGATGCAGGCTCTGATGGACAAATACAAACTGCTGTAAGACTAACGCATGACACCATTTTTCACCATGCTGCAGTTTCTGCTGCCGGGCCTGGGCGTGACTGTTTCAGTCACGCTCATCGCCCTGGGCCTGGGCGGATGTATTGGTGCGATGATGGCGGTGTTTCGGGTATATGGCAACCCCGTGGTCAAATGCCTGGCCGTTTCCTACAGCGTGGTGGTCCGGGCCGTGCCCGTGGTGGTGATCATCTTTATCCTGTTTTTTGTGATTTCCGCGTTCATCGACCTGTCTCCGTTCATGTCCGGGGCCATTGCCCTGGGATTTGCCAGCGGGGCATACCAGACTGAAATCTTCCGGGGGGCGATTCTCTCTGTCCCCCGGGGACAGATGACGGCGGCCCGGGGCATCGGCATGTCCCGGGCCAAAGCCATCCGCTGCATTATTCTGCCCCAGGCGTTCCGGGTGGCCATTCCCTCGCTGATCAACGAGGTGACCCTGGTGCTCAAAGATTCTTCGCTGGTGTTTGTCATCGGGGTGCCGGAACTGATGCGACGGGCCCAGTACGCCAGTGCCAGCACCATGGAACCGCTGCTGGCATTCGGCACGGCCGCCTGTTTTTACATCCTGTTGACCCTGACATTGAGCAAGCTGCTGGAAGCGGTTGAAAAACGGTTTGCCATCCAATTTTAACCCATCCCCGGGAGCCTTGAAAATGATCCAACCGGTATTGAAAATCGAAAACCTGAGCAAATCCTTTGGCGCCACCCCCGTGGTCAGGGATGTCAGTTTTGATGTCAACCCGTCTGAAGTGATTGTGATCATCGGCAGCAGCGGCACCGGAAAAAGCACCCTGCTCCAGTGTCTCAACCTGCTGCACAAGCCCACTTCCGGCAGGATCTTTCTGGAAGATCTGGAGATCACCGCCCCCGGTATGAACGAAGACACGGTCCGTCGCCAGATGGGGATGGTGTTCCAGGAGTTCAACCTGTTCAACCACCTGACAGTGCTGGGCAACGTGACCATCGGCATGACCAGAGTTTTAGGCATGCCAGCCAAGGATGCAGAAAAAAAAGCCATGAAAGAGCTGGATCGGGTGGGCATGGCGGACCACCGCCTCAAATACCCGGCCCAGCTGTCCGGGGGCCAGAAACAGCGGGTGGGCATTGCCAGGGCACTGGGCATGAACCCCAAAGTCATGCTTTTTGACGAACCCACTTCGGCCCTGGATCCGGAACTCACCGGTGAAGTGCTCACGGTGATGCAGAAGCTGGCATCCGAAGGCATGACCATGATCATCGTATCCCATGAAATGGGCTTTGCCAGGGATGCGGCGGACCGCGTTATCTTTATGGAAAACGGCCGGATTGAGGAACAGGGACCGCCGGACGTGATTTTCAGCCATCCCGCATCCGAACGGACCCGGAAATTTTTGTCCATTATCACCACCGGAAAAGCGGAACAACCCGCCTCGCACATGGAACAGGACACCCCATGACGGAATTTTTCGCATATGCGGTCATGGCCATGCCGGATCTGCTCCAGGGCACTGTGGTCACTCTTAAGCTGACCGCAGGTGCCCTGGTCATCGGCCTGGCCATCGGGTTACCCCTGTCTTTGCTGCGTGTGTATGGCCCAGGGGCGATCCAGCCGGTCTGCTCCGCCTATCTGACGGTGTTCAGGGGCACCCCGCTGCTGGTGCAGCTTTTTGT
>JAVVEQ010000045.1:0-27942 GCA_032250905.1 Desulfotignum sp.
CGAAAAAATCTCAAGTTTGTCAATTTAATGTGAAAAATTAGGCGGGATTTGATTCAGAACATTTCGGAATATAACACTCGCTTTCCGTGAGCTTTCACCAGAGTTACAAAACGAATAATATCCGGATGAAGCAGGGGCTCCCCCAGACCTACAAAGGTAATCCTGTATACATGGGGAATCCGTTCGATTATTCTGGAAAATATCTCAAACGTCATGTCCTTACCACTGATCCCCATCCGGGTTCTCATGCAGAACCGACAGGCAAGATTGCACCGAGTGGTGATTTCAATATTGGCAAAAACAGGGTCCCAAGTTACCGTCGGCGGTAAATAATCTTTGTCTTCCGCAAACCGCCGGCCGCTGGGACAGCGCGCGAGATGAGGCCCGGAAAGAGGAGACTGCTTGAGAAAGGCTTCAATTTCAGGCTCTGCTGATTTAAGGGATTCAATACCTTGCTCAAAACGATTGTCCCTGTCACTGATATCTTGGACAAATCTGGTCACAATATCTGCAACTGAATCCGTAAAAGGAGGGCCAGAAAGAAAATGATGGTCTGCATTGGGAAACAAAATGGTCCGTCGGAACCCCTTAAAATTCTTTTGCCAATCGAATCCGGTTTCGGGCAAAACCAGGCCATCATTTTGCCCGTTCATCAAAATCAAGGGGAAATCATTTTCATATTCCCTGTTTCCCACCGAATTGATCAGGGAAATCATTTTGCAGACATCCGTAAAACCAGGGGATTTTTCCTCAGGACAATAGGTTTCCCACCGTTTAATATACCCGTTATCCACCCGCCTGGGCACGCCGACCAGAAAGAGCAGGTCAGGATGGAAAGTCCCTTTGGAAAGACAGGAAAGAACCAGGGTGCCGCCTGTGGAATGTCCTAAAACGGCCAGACGGCCGTATTTCCTTTTAAGGCCTGCAGCAGCAGTGGCCACAGCCACTTCAAATACGTGGGCGTCAAACCCGGAAACCGGTCCATCCCCAATAAAAGGCAACTCCAGATTGCACACATGATCCCTTCCAAATTTACTGGACAATTGATCATCCAGTCCCTCAAGATCCGTATTTAATCCTGTATACCCATGGACAAGCAGAATGCCAACACCCATATTTTAAGCCCTTTCCAAAATTGGCACCAGCTGCTCCGCGCCCGAGTACTGTTCCAGCAATCTGCCCGTATTGACAAGCTTGGCCCGGACGTCCAGGTCAGAATAGAGGTAATTCATCATATCTGTAATCTCTTCATCGGAAACAGCATCCAACGCATTGAGGTATACACGGGGATTTCCCTGGAAAGGCGTTGGCGCAACCAGAAGGCGGCCGCACCCTATCCGTTCAAGGCAGACCCCGTTATGGGCCTGTTCGGGCTGGAAAGGCATCACCATCACCGGCACCCTTGCTTTAAGTGCCTGGAACACAGAAAGCTGACCGCCATGGCTGATAAAGAGGTCCGCTTCGGTAAGGACTTCGTCCAGATCCGGAAATAACTGAACACAAACACCGGAATCAGACTTGAACAAGTCCATATACTCACGGTATCCCCCTGCGGCAATGACCACCCGGAAACCTGCCCCGCGGCATATCCGTGCCAGGCGCATCAAAATTCCGGGGTGACAGCTACACGTACCGAATGAAATCACAACTGTTTTTCCGGGGTCCGGAAAAATAGGAAGGTGTATCCTCCCGGAACTCCGGGAGTCTTTGTATAGGATCGGCCCAACATGAAAAACATCATCACGGATCGGCAGGTCCTTGAATTCAGGAAAATCCCAGAGAAAGGTGCGCTCACCTTCCAATAATTCCCTGGCATCTTTTATTTTAAAAGGAGCGAGTCCATTTACCGACAAATTTATTTTCTGGGCGGCATAATGAAAAAAGGTATCCATATTTGCCCGCTGCTCCAAGATATCTTTTTCATCACCGTGGAATCCAAGAATATCCCCTGAGGCTCTGAGCATACATCCACAGATGAGACCATCAAATGGCACCCGGGCGATAGCCGACGATACCGCCAGGGTAAAACTGAAAACCCCAAGGACCCGATCAGGTCTCAGACGCTTGAGTAGATCCGCTTCGGCCACAATGCAATGCCTGATATAAGCAGAGTCACCAAACCATTCTAGGGTGGGAAATCCGGAGCCATCCACTTCCTGAATGCTGGGAAGGACGGAGTAGGGGTAACCGGCTTTAGATAAAAAATCTGAATATTTTCGCCCGGCACCAATATGAACCTCGTGCCCTCGGGATGAAAGAAGCGCCATGATGGACAGGCACTTCATGACATGAGACAGAGAATTGTTGCCGGGTCCGAAAAAAAAATTCATGCAGGGATAGTTATTTTTAAAAAAGCACCCATCATGCCTGTTTTTCCTTGAGCAACTCTTCGATGATTTTATAGACATCTTCCAGAGTCCTCAATTCCCTGGCATCCTCCTCTTCAATACGGACGCCAAGCTCCTTATCGACCATGACGATAAGGTCTACCGCATCAAGGCTGTCAAGACCGATATCTTCGTAAAGAAGTGCTTCAGGCTTCAGCAGTTCGGCATCTATCTCGAATTCTTTTTCAAGTACCCAGTTCACAATCTCTGATATTTTCCCCATTGAACCAATATACTCCTTAGATCTTTCTTAATTTTGTTTAAAAATACCGTCCAAACAGGCAGACCACAGAATTCTGGCCGCGATTAGAGGCGCCGATACCGCCGTTGGAAAGATGATGGACCCGCACTGACGTAAAACAGGGGTGGGCCCCGCCCATATCCAATTCCATGCCAACGCCGGCCTGGGGATTGAAATTAAACCGATAGTCCTGGCCTGAAACCCTGTAATCCGTATAAATGCCTCCGATTCCGGCTTCTACATAGGGCCTTACCCGGCCATTCCCATCCCCAGCCAGATAAAGCATGGCAAAAATATTCACGGAAGCCATCATTCTGAGATTGGAATTATCCATGCGGGCACTACCCATGCTACCTTCCACCTTAAACCTCAAGTGTTCCGGTGCCTTGTGGGGCCAGATGCTGTCATAGTCATGTATCCTGAAAATGGAAACCTGAGAAAACCAAATATTATCGAAAGGGTCATAGGTATAGCCCAGATTCAATGACATCCCGTTTTCAGCCGGTACCTGCTCATCGGCCTGCAGGGCAGCCGGCAAAAAGGTGAATAAAACCAAAACCGTCAAAACCAGCATTTCCACCCTTTTATTTCCTTTTCTGCCCAATCCCATCACTGGCATTTGCTGATGGTGACCGCTGCAAACATTCCGTCCTCCCCCTGTTTCATGCAGCATATCCGTCCTCCTATTTCATGGTTTTCCGAAAGTGCAAACAAGGCATCCATCCCCATATCCGTCGGGCTTACCCCTCTGCAGCGTACCAGCAGCCGGCGCGTCCTGTTCAACAGCGCCTCAATGTCACCGGACCGGCAGGGTGTCAGGGATGAAGGAGAAAAAATGACATCCATACCCACAAAAGCTGACCCAAGCAGATCCGGTCCAATTGAAATAGCTTCAAAATAGCCGTACTCTGGGGATCTTTCTGTTTGCCGGGTAACCAGAAAAAAAGCAGCACCTTCACCAAATGAACACAGGAAAGTATCAGAAGATTCAGCCATTTTGTCCATACAATACCCCGCAACTTCACACCACTCATCCACAGCACCAACCAGAACTGTATCGGCTTTTCCTGACTCAAGCCATGTGCCAGCGGTAATCAGGGCTGACGCAAAGGAAAGGTCAAGTTGGCTGACTGTGAGGCAGGGTCCGGTTATTCCGTAACAGATGGATATATGAGCGGCCGCGGAATTGTGAACAGAACTTGAAAAATGGGTGGGAGCAGAAAGCTTGTCTCCTTTTTCAATATAGGAATCAAGGAATGAAAATGTTGAATTCAGGGCACCGAATCCCGTAGCAACAATCAAACCGGTTTTCCCCTTTGACGTCATAGAAGGATTAATGCCGTCCAGCGCCCTGCCTGCCGCCAGGAGTGCCATCCGGGAATAATGATCCACCCTGCGCAGCTTTTTTTTGGGGACAAAGCGGTCCAACCCTTGGGTTCCGGCTTTCAGCACCTCGATCAGCCCGTCTTTTCGAGGTGCTGAACTAAGCAGGCCTGTCGATCTCCCGGATGGATCTGCGTATACTTCATCCATCCGTTCCAAACAACCGTCAAACGGCCCTGTAGCCCCAACGCTGTGTACTGCGAGTTTCAGGAGTTATACCTTCTGGGAATCGGCCTGGCGTTCCCTGATAAAATCCGCAAGGGTATTAATGGACTGCAATGCAGGCCGTCCTTCCTCGATATTTTTAATTTCAACACCAAAATATATCTGGAGCTGAACCACCAGTTCCACCGCATCCAGGGAATCCAACCCCAGCCCTTCTCCGAACAGGGGGTCGTCGTTTTCTATTTCATCGGGGGTGAGATCCTCAATCTGCATCTCTTCGATGATCATCTCTTTAAGTTTGTGCTTTAAATCCATATTTTTCCTTTTTTTGATTTCAATAAAAAATAGCAGGGGCTTACAACTCTTTTTTCAAAGCATCAATATATTTTTGTATCGCGCCATGCACCACTTCCATCCAATTTTCTTCAATCCCTGTCTGGTATTTACCTTCGGACCTAACTGTAATGATTTTTTCTTCTACTTTCCCATTCTCAGGGATTTTCAAAACAACATCAGTTGAAATATCAGATGACAATGTGATCGCCCAAAAACCCGGTGTCATATATGCCCAGAATTTTTCTATGCTTGCAACCACAGTAATGGTGTCGGCTGTTTTGCTTTTTTCTTGAACCACGCGGTATCCTTGTTCTGAAAATGCAGTTTTCAAAGCATTTTCTATGACGGTTTCAACAGTCTGCCCCTCCTCCAAAAGAATATCACCCAAGGCTTTACCAAAGCCGTTCCGTTTTCTTCCGATGGCTCTTTTTTTTATTTCGTCAGTAGCGGATGCCGCACCCCCAAATCCAAGTGATGGAATATCTTGTGTTTTGGGGTCTTCCTGAAATTGTCGATTATCTTTCACAGATTCAATCACAACCATTTTACCATTCAGCTGTGTATCTGTGCTGCCAGAGGAAGGTACATCTAATCTGACAATCCCCCGATTAGTAGCACAACCAGATAAGATTATCATCAAAACGAGAATTACAGAAAATTTAATTGTGAACACCTTTTTCATTTTAACATTCCTTTTTTCAGTTTCGATAAAATTCGAGTAAATATCCTTACCCACAGGGCCAAGCTTTCCATATCAGAATAAATATAATAGCGAATAGTCTATTAACAAAATGTTGTACTCCATACAAGTATAATATCTAAAATTGATAAAACAGTGAAAAACAAATTCTTGACTTCACTATTGTCCAAAAACCAATTTTTTTGAGGTAAACAATTGAAAGAAATCTCCTTGTGGGGCATGGTTAAAGTCACCACAACCAAACCAATGAACCACACAAAGGAGATTTCTATGACCATGGTACGACACAGCAGCCTTTTCAGTCAACTGGTAGGATTTTTTCATCGGCATAAATTTCATAGTCTCGTGGAAAAGCATAAAGCCGAAAAATATTCAAAAGGGTTCAAAAGCTGGGATCATTTCGTTTCCATGCTTTTCTGCCAGCTCGCCCAGGCAAAAAGCCTTCGTGAAATCAGCGGCGGACTGGCCTGCTGCATGGGAAAACTTCGGCATCTGGGAATGGAAAAATCTCCGAGCAAATCCACACTGTCCTATGCCAATCAGAAGCGACCCTGGCAGTTGTATCAGGATTTGTTTTATGAGACCCTCCAATTTTGTCAGAAAGCAGCTCCCGGCAAACATAAGTTCCGGTTTAAAAATAAACTGCTGTCTTTGGACAGCACGACCATCTCCCTGTGCTTGAATCTGTTTCCATGGGCAAAATACCGACGAACCAAGGGAGCGGTAAAGCTGCATTTGCTTCTGGATCATGATGGGTATCTGCCGTCTTACGCTTATATTTCCAATGGCAGAAGCCATGATGTCACCTATGCACGGAAATTTCCATTGGCACCGGGCTCAATAGTTGCCATGGACCGTGGCTACAATGATTATAAGCTGTTTTCATTCTGGACCCGGAAAGGGATCTATTTCGTCACCCGCCTCAAAGAGAATGCTGATTATGAGGTTGTTGCCAAGCGGGATGTACCGAAAAACAGGAACATTCTTGCTGATGAGGACATCCGCTTCACCGGCTACAACGCCCGAAAGAACTGCGATGTAATACTCCGGAAAGTTACGGTCTGGGATCCAGCCCAGAATCGCGAGATTGTTTTGTTGACAAACCATCTGGATTTTGGTGCTACAACGATCTCCTCGATCTACAAAGACCGCTGGCAAATAGAGCTGTTTTTCAAAGCCATCAAGCAGAACCTGCGAATCAAGACGTTCGTGGGGACCAACGAAAACGCATTGCATATCCAGATTTGGACAGCATTGATTGCTATGCTTCTAATAAAGTTCCTCCAGCTGAAATCAACCTTTCAATGGTCATTGTCAAACCTGGTGGCATTTTTGAGGTGGAACCTCTTTCTATACAAGGATCTGTGGGAATGGATCAACAAGCCCTATGAAGTGCTGCCCGAGATCCCGAAATCCGTTCAACTACCATTGCCTTTTGGTAGAATTGGACAGCATGGTTAGTAAATGGCAACCTGGTTTTTGGATTTTGGTACTTACAATTGATTTTAGGGCCTCCTGGAGGCCGAAAACGGCAAATTTAATTTATTTTGGACAGTAGTGTCTTGACTTATAATAGCACAAAAGATAAAAATAGGTGTTGAAAAACACCTCGGCATTTTTCAATCACATTTCAGAAATCCTGACATCATTTGTCAAAAAGGACGATTATCAATGGTTTTCAAAAATACATACTATAAAATGGAATGAAATACGATTCAGGGTGAATTTTACTCACGAGTTTTTTTAAAATTTTAAAGCCTCAAACACATTTAAAACATCTTTTTGTGGCAACGTGTTGCATAATACAATCTCCAATGTCATGAGTTCTGTATTTTATAAATCATTATACGAGGAGGAAGAAAGTGTATCCTAATTCTTTGAGACATCGTTTTTGTTGGTTTTGTATTGCCGCATACTTGTTTATAGTGGCGACGGGTTATGCATATGCAGGCCAGACGGAAGATGTGCAGCGCTATATGGAAATGCTGGAATCCGAGCACATGAAAATAAGGATAGACGCAGCAAAATACATTTCCCGTTCCGGATTAACAGATCCGGTGCTCTTTGAAACCATCAAAACCAAATTGCTCACCGGCTATACCTATAATCAAAACAACCCCAAGCACATAGATGAAATGGCCTGGTACTGCAAAGCACTGGCATCTTCGGGCAATATGGATTACGCGGATACCCTTGGGGAGGTGGCCAGGAAAACCACCAACGAAAAGCTGAAACGGCATTGTCAGAGTAGTATTGATCAAATCCCCGTCCATGCCAAGCGGAATGAAACCATACAGGCCGGAATTACCAAGGATAACTCTCTTTCTGTGGAAGAAAATAAAATGATTGCAATGGTTCGGTCCGGAGAGCCTCAAATGATGCGTGATGCAGCTAAAATAATCTCACGCGATCCTTTTTCCAGCGATGCCGTGACCGATGCCGTCAGTGAGGAGCTTCTTAAGGCATGCGCCAATACCTCTGGCGATCGGACAATGATTGATGCCCTTTCCTGGATGTGCAAAGCTCTCAGTGCTTCGGGCAAATCAAAGTATAAGGCCACCTTGAACCAGGTGATTGAAATCAGTAGCAGCAGCAAACTGAAAAAGTATGCAAAAAAAAGTCTGGATATGCTGTAATCCTACACCTCCGGCACAGTTATAATAATGATGATATATCCAGCTAAGGGACATGGGCGCAACTCGCCCTTTTTAAATAATTTTCCGGCCCATGTCCATTCAGGGCTCCAATATGCACCTGCAGAAAAAATTGAGGAAATCCAGACTCAGCTTTTACTGGCCCATCTTTCCTATAGCCTTTCCAGGTCATGTTTTTACAAAGAATCTTTCAAAAAAAATGGTATCAGTCTGAAAGATATCCGCAATCTCTCCGACCTGCAGAACCTCCCCCTGACAGACAAAAGAGATTTGGAAAATGAGAAACGATTTTTCTGTGCAGACCCCCGGGAGATTGTAGATATCTGTTTGACATCCGGCACGTCAGGTGCTCAGGCCACCATGATCCCTTTGACCGCTACGGATTTATCCAGGCTGGCGTATAATGAAGAGATTGCCCTGGGCATGGCCGGCATATCCAGTTCGGACACACTTCTGGTTTGTGCGGCCCTCGACCGTTGTTTCATGGCGGGAATGGCCTATTTCCTTGGCGGAGTCAGGTTATCCGCGGCCATCGTTCGGGGGGGCTCAGGTTCAGCAGCCCAGCAATGGGAACTGGTCCGCCGTACCCGTGCCACAGCAATAGTAGGGGTTCCCTCCTTGATGTATAAAATAGGGGAATTCGCCTTAGAACAAAAAGAAAACCCGGCTGCAACAAATGTCCAAAAACTCATCGCCATCGGAGAACCGACCAGGGATAAATCATTATCCCTGCTCCCCATCTCCCAGGAACTGGAAACCATGTGGGATGCTCCGATATTTTCCACCTATGCCTCTTCAGAAATGGCTACTACCTTCTGTGAATGCGAGGCTCGGCTAGGCGGCCATATTCGACCGGAAATCATCGTTGTGGAAATCCTTGACAGCAAAGGGCACCCCGTTCCACCGGGGGAAGAAGGAGAGGTGGTCGTCACTCCCTTGGGGGTTACCGGAATGCCCCTAATCCGGTTCAGGACGGGGGACATCTCCCATTTGGTGGCCTCTC
Organism: Desulfotignum sp.; assembly: GCA_032250905.1. Classification (GTDB taxonomy): domain Bacteria; phylum Desulfobacterota; class Desulfobacteria; order Desulfobacterales; family Desulfobacteraceae; genus Desulfotignum. The sequence continues at coordinate 8,870 of JAVVEQ010000045.1, forward strand.
GATGCCCCTGCGGAAGGACAACGCCCCGGCTAGCGCCTGTCTATGGTAGGAAAAATCAAATGCTCAAGTACAAGGGAACAACCATCTTTCCCAATGCCATTATTTCCGCCTTGGAAGGGGACAGCCGGTTCCAAGGCGGATATGTGGAAGCCAGACGTCACCCCGACGGCACTGACCGTGTGATCCTTTATGCGGCCCTGAAGGAAAAGGGAGGTAGCTCCGACACGCTTTCATGGATTAAGGACAGGCTCAGAGCCGCCGTCCGAGTGGTTCCAGAAATCAAATGTATTTCTCGAGAAGAGGCAGACAACAAAGTCTATCAATTTCACAAAAAAAGAAAACGGATCACCTTCTTTGATCAAAGATAAATAAGGCAATACTTTTATGACAGCTCACAAGGACAAAGTCTTACTCAACGGCAATGACTTAAGTTTTAAAGAGATCGTTGCCGTAGGCATTGGAGATAAAAAAATAGAACTGGAGGCCAGGGCATTGGAACGTTGCCGAGCCTCTCGGGATTTTCTGACAGCCGCGATCCGGGATAAAAAAATCATCTACGGGGTGAATACCTCTTTCGGACCCATGTGCAATAAGATTATCAACCAAATGGAAATCGAAACCCTTCAGACCAATCTCATCACCAGCCATGCCGCAGGTTTAGGAAGCCCCATACTCCCCTATATTGCTACAGGTATCATGACCGTCCGCCTCAACACCTTGGTCAAAGGCCACTCCGGTGTCAGAGTCAAGCTGTTGACCCTCATGCGGGACATGATAAACGCTGGGATTGCTCCCTACATCCCGGAATGCGGCAGTGTCGGTGCTTCGGGCGATCTGGTTCATCTTGCCCATATGTCCCTGGCCATCATCGGCAAAGGAAATGTCTATTTAAAAGGCGAATTGACACCGGCTCTGGATGCATTTGAAAAAACCGGCCTGACCCCCCTGATCCTCAGTTTTAAGGAAGGCCTGGCGCTCATGAACGGAACCGCAGCCATGACCGGTATTGCGGCCTTTACCCTCTTCGGCGCCTCAAAGATCCTGAACATCGCCTGTGTCAATGCTGCTTTTGCAGTTGAAATTTTTGGAGGTATTGATGATGCCTTTGACCCGGACCTCCACCGTGTCAAGCCCCATCCCGGCCAGGTGAGCATCGCGGCGGCCATTAAACGGCTCTACCGGGGGACAGGTAATATTACCCGCCGGGAGGATCTGCACCATCGAATCCGGAACCAAGAAAAAGATGATACACCGGTTTTTGAAACCACTATCAATGTTCAGGATGTATACTCCATCCGATGCACCCCCCAGATCCTTGCTCCGGTGAAAGAGGCTATAGACTACGCAGTGTCAGTGGTGGAAACCGAAGCAAACTCCACCAACGACAACCCCATCATCATTGCTGAAAAGAAAAAAATCATCCACGGCGGCAATTTCCATGGCCAGAGCATCAGCTTTGCCATGGACTGCCTCTGTATTGCCCTGTCCACATTGTGCAATCTATCGGAACGACGAACCAACAAACTTCTGGATAAAAATCTCAACGAGGGCCTGCCCGAACATTTGATCCCCGGCGAACCCGGTCTGACTATGGGATTTATGGGCGCCCAGTACTTATCCACTTCCACTACGGCTGAAAACAGAAATCTGGCGGCCCCCATGAGTGTCAACTCAATTTCGTGTAACGGCACGAACCAGGATGTGGTTTCCATGGGCACCGTGGCCGCCCGCAAAGCTTTCCGGGCGGTCAGCCATGCCAAACATGTGGTAACTCTTGAGATCCTGGCGGACCTTCAAGCCCTTTCTTTCAGGAACAGCCACCGGATGGGAACGGGAACCGGCAAGATTTACGGCATCCTGAACAGAGAATTCGATGTCTATGACAATACGGCCATTTTCCATGACAGCCTGGTCAAATTCAGAAAACTGCTATTCTCAAGTCAGCTGTTTGACGATCTTTCCGTATACACAAAGGAAGAACAGCCGTAACCATGGTCCATCCACCACGCATTCTTATTGTTATTCCTGTATTCAACCATGGAAAAACCATTCTCCGGGTTATCTGGAGCTGCAAAAAATTTCATCGTGATATCCTGGTGGTGGACGACGGCAGTACTGACCTGCCTAAAGACTTTCCCACCATCGTCGGCACGGAATTAATCAGTCATCCAGTTAACCGGGGAAAGGGCGCAGCTATCATGTCGGCAGCCCGGTATGCCCGGGAAAAAGGTTTCACCCACATGGTCACCATGGATGCCGATCTTCAACACAGCGCCCGGGACATCCCTAAATTCAAAGCCATTATTGAGGCCCATCCAGAGGCACTGGTCATCGGAAAACGGGATTTTGCCAATTCATTGGCCCCGAAATCATCCCGATTCGGCAGAAAATTTTCCAATTTCTGGTTCCGGGTCCAGACCGGCATGTCTGCCGGGGATGCCCAGTCGGGATTCAGAGCATACCCCCTCTTCGTCATAGATAAATTAACTCTGAGCCGGAGCCGGTATGATTTTGAAATCGAGGTGCTGGTAAAAGCGGCATGGGCCGGCGTTTCTATAAAAATCATTGATATTGACGTCCACTACCATCCGCCTGGAAAACGAGTCTCTCATTTCAAAGTCTTCATGGATAACCTCAGACTCACCCGACTGAACACAAGACTGACATTTCGATCATTTCTTCCTTGGCCCCATAAACAGATCACGGATATACAGGCACCCACCCCGATCAAGTTTTCCATCCTCCACCCCATGAAAAGCATCCGCCGTTTCCTGGCAAATGAGATCTCCCCGTTTGAAATTGCCATGTCAGGAGCAGTGGGGGTATTTCTGGGCACACTCCCTATAGTGGGCATGCACACCCTTACCATCCTCCTGGTGACAGGATTTTTCCGGCTTAATAAAATCGTGGCCATCGGCACCAGCCAGTTCTGCATGCCTCCCCTTGTGCCTGCCCTGTGCATCGAAGCCGGATATTTCATGACCCACGGAGGCCGTTTTCTCACGGAGATATCCCTTGAAACCCTTGGCCACCAGTGTCTGGACAGATTTTTAGAGTGGTGCCTGGGCTCCCTTGTGGTGGCACCGACTTTAGGACTTTTAATTTTCATTGCCATCTACCTCATGGCCACGGCTGCAGCCATGGTACCGGAAAAGGAATAGTCATGGCCCACACTTGGAATAAAAAAACATATGGCACCAACTGGGGTCATGCTTTTTTCCACTGGGTCATCCGTCTTTTGGGAAAACGGCCGGCCTATTTCTGCCTTTATTTTGTGGTCTTTGCCTATGTGGCATTTTTCCCCTCGGTGAGAGAACACTGTCGGCCTTATCTGACCAAGCGATTTCCCGGAACCGGTCAGATGTGCCTCTTTTTCCGCAGTTACCGGCTGGTTCTGAACCTGGGGAAGATTCTTATTGATAATGCGGCCATGGAGATTCTCGGCCCCTCGTGCATATCGGCTGATTTCCGGGATCAAGGCGATTATGACCGGCTCAGAGTCCTGGACTCGGGATTCATCATACTTATGTCTCATGTGGGCTGCTGGCAGGTGGCCATATCCGCTCTGTCTAAACTGAACCGTCCCGTGAATCTTCTCATGCTCACCCAGGAAGAAAAATTAAACCGCCATGGGACAACCGGCCAGACAGGCAAATTCAAGGTCATAAACCCCGACCAGTTCCTGGGAGGCACCCTTGATATGCTAAATGTGCTGAAAAACAATGAAATTCTCTGCATCATGGGGGACCGACTCTTTGGCAATCCCGCCTATGCCTTGGACATGGATTTTTTGGGGAACAAGGCACTTTTCCCCTTTAGCGCCTATAAACTGGCAGCCATCGCCCAAAAGCCCATTGTGGTCCTTAACACATTTAAAACAGGGCATAATAGATATGAACTTGCCCTGCCGAACATTATTCATGTTCCCGCCAAACGGGGAAAAATCGGAGATGCATACAAACCCTTTGTCAGGGAATATGTCAGATCCCTGGAAGCCTACACCAGAGACCATCCCTATCAATTTTTCAATTTTTATGACATGTGGGGAGACGGGCTTCCGGCAGATCCGCACCTGGATACAGCCCCGGTACCTGAAGGATACGTCCGATGAATAAACGAACGCAGACAGCTGCCGTCACCGGCATGGGTGCTGTGTGCAGCCTGGGCATGAACTTAAAGACAAGCATTGAAAACCTATTCAGCGCCCCGGTGGCACCGGCGCCCCCGACCGCTTTTTCAACAAACCACCCCGAACCCTATCCAGTGTTCGGCCTGCCCGGAGAGCTGCCCCCGAGTGTTGTCCGCCAGGGCAGGGACCTGAGTCTGACGGCTCGGATGGCTGTTGCCGTTGCAAGGGAGGCCCTTGGAGATGCCGGTTTGACACCTGATATGCTCAAAGGAAAAACGGTGGGGGTCTGCATGGGCACCTCCGTTGGCGCTTCCCTGAACAACGATCCTTTTTACATCAGCTACAGAAAAGGAGAAGCCCCGGGGATGGATCCCATCCGCCGTTTCCTGTTTTCCAACCCCGCCCGGGCCGTGGCCCGGGAATTCAACCTGAATGGCCCGGTACAGACCGTTGTCAATGCCTGTGCCTCTGGCGCCGATGCCGTGGGTATTGGTGCCGAATGGATCAAAGCCGGGCGCTGCGATATAGTGATTGCCGGCGGAACCGATGAGTTGTGCAAGGTCACTTATAATGGGTTCGCATCCCTGATGATAACGGACCCGGCCCCCTGCAAACCCTTTGATGTCAACCGCCACGGCTTGAACCTGGGGGAGGGGGCTGCTGCCCTGATTTTGGAACCCGCCATGGATACCACCGCCGAAACCTCTCCAACGAAAAAAAAGCGCCATGCCCGTATTATTGGATACGGAACAGCCTGTGATGCCTATCATCTCACCGCTCCCCGCCCCGATGCCCGGGGTCTGATATCTGCCCTTGACAATGCTCTGGCAGAAAATAACACCGATATTGCCCGGATCGGATTTATCAATGCCCACGGCACCGGCACCCGGGATAATGACCGCATGGAAATGACAGTCTTCAAAGAAAAACTGTCGGGCATCCCTTTTCTCTCCACCAAAGGCTATACCGGCCATACCCTTGGTGCGGCCGGCGCCCTTGAAGCTGTGTTCACCATTGTCAGTCTCAACCGGGGGGCAATTCCCAGTTCAAGGGGATTTTCAAAACCTGACCCCGATTTCGGCATCTCTCCGGTCACAGCACCCCGACAAATAGATGAACCCGTAGCCATATCCCAGTCCGTGGCTTTTGGGGGAAATAACACCGTATTGATTTTCTCCCGGAATTGATGCCATGAAACACAAATTTTTCAAAATCGCCCCCTTGGCGGCCACCATGGCATTTTACCTGGCCTGCATGCTCCTGGCCATGGGGTTAAATCTGGACGAACGGGTCACGGCACTGTTGCCGGACTCAGATCCGGAAATAGCGGATTTCAAAACCTTCATCACCCAGGTACCTGCGGCAGAAGCATTGTACATCCAGATTAACACGGATAACCCGGACCCGGATCTCCTTGCCCGGGCCGGAGACGCATTTTACGATGCCATCAAAAACACCCTTTTTTTTACAGATATCCTTTACCAGTTCTCCCAGGACGATGTGCTTAGGCTGGTGAACCTCATGGGAGAAAAAAAATACAGGCTGCTGGAAAAAGAGGATCTGTTTCTGGCAGAAAGCAACATGAACAAACGGGGGTTGGAAAAGCGGCTCCAGGAGATTAAACGTCAGCTGGTTTCTTCTTCAGGGGTATTTACGGCCCATACCCTGGCCCGGGACCCCTTTGCTCTGAACAACATGATTCTGAAAAAACTGGTTGCGTTCCAGTCTGATATGCCTGGTGCCATGGTCGGGGAATCAAGGATCATCAGCAAAACAGGAACCAGCCTGCTTATGGTGGCCACACCGACATTCCCTGCAGTGGATACGGAAAAATCCAAAGAAATGTTCAACAGGCTCAGCCATGAAAGGCAACGGATTACAGCGGATTTTGACCAAACCATCCATATCGGATTCTCAGGTGCCCATCTCGCCACCCTGGACAATTCCGCCACCATCCAGTCCGATGTCAAACGAACCATTCTTGTGCTGGGGGCTGCCATTCTTTTTATGGGAATTTTGTTTTTCCGCCGGTTCTACCATGTGCTGCTGATCTTTGTGCCCAGCATGGTTAGCCTGGCCTTTGCCGGTGCTGTCGCAGCCCTGATCAGCCATGAAATTTCAGCCATCGCCTTAGGATGCGGCGCCCTGCTTGTGGGCATCACCGTTGATTTCGGTATTCATATTCTGTTCCACACCGACACACTGGGCACGGCCCATGCCGGAAAAATCATTAAAAAATTGAGGCGGCCGTTGATCACCGGGGCCGCCACCACAATAACGGCCTTCGGCTGCCTTGTCTTCTCTTCCCTGCCCGGACAGCGGCAGATGGGCTGGATATCTATTCTGGGAATATTCGGGGCCGCAACTTTTGCCCTGACTATTCTTAAATACTTTATCACGGTCCAGCCCTGGTCCCCCGCCCCCCCCAGGGTCTCCCTGGTCAATATCAGCAACACCCTTATGGCCCTGCGGAAGCGGCATGCCATTCTGCTTTTCAGCCTCTGCATTGCCCTGACCCTTGCCGGGCTTGCCGGCCTGGGTCGGTTCACCTTTGATGGAGACGTGGCGGCCCTCAACCATCTCAGCCCTCGGACCCAGGCAGACATGGACAACTTTCTTGACACCTGGGGGCAGGCCTCCCCTACGATTTTCATGGTCCAAGCCACAGACCTTGAACAGGCACTTGAAAAAAATGATGCCCTTTTCAAAATCTTGAAGGAAATGGAAAAGAAAAACCAGATTAATTCCCCGGCATCGCTGTCCACAATCCTACCCTCTTTTATGGAACAAGAAAAACGGCTGGACCGAATGAAAGAGGTTTTTTCCCAACAGCGGATCAGCACCCTGAAAACCGATCTCGACCAGGCATGCCTGGAAAGCGGGTTTTCCCAAACGGCCTTCACTCCATTCTTCGAAGAACTGACAAAAATTTCCAAAGGAATATTTCCTGCCCCGGTCATGCTTGAAGATTTTAAGGCTACGGTGGTTTCTCCGTTGATCAAATCACGACTCATTGAAAAGCCCGGCCAAATACTGGTGCTGACCACAGCAGTTATCAGCGACAAAACACTGCTCCCAATGATCTCAGCCCGGGTCAAAACCGCCCTCCCCGGTACTCTGGTCATTGACAAGCCTTATCTGGTCAAAAAAATAACGACCATGGTGGCGGATGAATTCAAGCAGTTCCTGGTATGGGCGGCCCTGTCCATGGTCCTGGTACTAAGCCTCTGCCAGCGGCGGCCAAAGGTGATCCTCACCACCATCATTCCAGTAGTCCTGAGCACTTTTATTACTGCGGGTCTTATGGGGTTGGCAGGCATTCCCGTGAACCTTATCAGCATCGTATTTGTCATTTTTGTATTCGGGGTGGGAGTGGATTTCTCCATCTTTCTGGTCCACCATGGCATGAGTAGCGGCCGGGACGGCAGGCAGATCACCCCCGGGGCAGTAATCATATGCGGCATGACGACCATCGGTGCCTTTGCCTGCCTCTGCTTTGCCCGGCACAAGGCCCTGGTTTCCATCGGTGCAGCCGGCCTGACCGGAATGACCGTGAGCCTGTTTACTGCTCTGGTCATCATCCCTTTTTTAACGGAGCACTGGATAATGAAAACTTCTCAAAAAGAACCGCGATTGAAAGACCCGGGACCGGAATCAGGAGAATAAATGGCAGCAGAGCAATTTGACACCATCATCGTCGGATCGGGAATCAGCGGCATGACTGCCGGCATCATTCTGGCGAGAGAAAAGGAAAAGGTACTTGTCCTTGAACAGCACCACATTCCCGGCGGACTGACCCAGACTTTCAGGCGGGGGGGACTTGTCTTCCCCACAGGGGTTCACCGGGTGGGTGCCCTCAGGCCCGGAGAGCCCCTGTGGTACTATTTTAACTACCTGGACCTCATCCGACACCTGGAACTGGCTCCCATGAACGAAGATGGATTTGAAACCTATCATTTCCCTGGCAGTTCCTTCAGGGTCCCCCAGGGCCATGCTCCCTACCGGGAAAAACTTATCGCCTTTTTTCCGCAGCAGTCTGAAGCCATTGACCGGTACTTCAAGGACATGGCCGAAATGGTAAAAAGAATCGAACTCTATGACCCGGGTTGTTCCGGCGGCCCGGACAGATCCATGGACTTCACCCTCTCCCTTGAAAAATATTTTACGGACATCGGCATCAAGGGACGGCTTAAAAACATTCTGTCAGCCAATAACCCCCTTTACGGTCTGCCCGGCACCCAGTGCCCGGTGCAGACCCATTTCTTCATTACAGATGCCTATTTAAAATCCAGTTTCAGGATCAATGAAACGGCCACGCCCTTTTCAGAAGTTCTGGCAAACCGTTTCCAGGCGGCTGGAGGAAAAATAAGAACCCGTGCCAGGACGATCCGTTTTATTATCACCGACCAGACGGTCAATGGCGTGGAATTGACGAACGGAGAAGTGATCAAGGGGAAAAAAATTATTTATTCGGGACATCCGGCACTTTTGCCGGAATTCTGTCCGCCAGGAACCTTCAGGCCGGTGTACCAGAAACGCCTCCAAGCTGCTGAAAACACCTCGGGGATTTTCGGGCTGAGCCTGGCCTGGGAAAAAAAGAATTGCCCTGTGGCGGATAATGACGCATATATTTATAGCACTTGGGATGTTAACAACCATTACCATACAGGCAATCACATGAAAGATGAAGATCCGAGTGTCATTTTTTTAAGTGCCCTGCCCGGCAGCAATGGCAACGGCAGCACACCGGAGTGGCTGGCCGTAACGGCTTTGATTCCTCTGCCCGCAGAAAGCCATAAACAGCTTTTGGCGGACTGCGAACAAGCCGGGAAGGCTGCATACAAAAAAGCGAAGGCCCATTTGGCTGGAAAAATCATGGACAGTATTGAAAAAACATTCCCGGGAGCAAAAAAGCACGCAAAAATAGTAGCCTCCTATTCCCCGGCCACATTTGAACGGTACACCCTCACCCCGGACGGGACCGCCTACGGCATAAAAAAAACGGCCCAGACGTTTCTACAGACTATGTTCAGTCCGGCCACACGTGTGAGAGGTCTGTTTCTCACGGGACAAAGCATCGGATTCTGCGGTATTCATGGCGGAATCTCCGCCAGTGTGAATCTCTGCAAGGCATTTTTTCCAAAACCATATTTGATGAATAAAATACGCAAACAAGGCAGAGAACGACTATGAACCGGGTCGCCATCACCGGCCAGGGGATCGTCTCCCCCATTGGCAACCAAATACAGGAAGTCTGGGACGCTTTGATCACCGGCAAATCAGGCATCGTCTGCATGCCCCAGTGGGAAGGGGTTAAGGATCTAAAGGTCAAGCTGGCCGGGGTCTGCGGGGGCTATGCCCCCAAACGGATAAACAGAAAAGACCGGCGGACCATGGGACCCATGACTGTCATGGCCGCCCTTACCGCCATGGATGCCCTGGAACAGGCTGGCATTTCCGAAGACGCCGTCCGGTCCGGCAGAACCGGGGTTGCCATGGGTTCCACCACCGGATCCGGGGGAATCATCCAGACCCTGTTTGATGACTTTTCTGCAACCGGGGGGATTTCAAGGCTGGAAGGTACGGCTTTCATGAAAATAATGAACCATTCCGTTGCAGCCAACCTGGCGGCCACGCTGGGCGTAAGGGGACGGGTCATCTCCCCCTGTGCGGCCTGTGCCACATCCACTCAAGCCATCGGCATGGGTTGGGAGGCCATCCGCAGCGGTGCCCAGGATATTATGATCTGCGGAGGGGCCGACGAGCTCCACCCCTCAACGGCCGGGGTCTTCGACGTATTAAACGCCGCCTCAAGGCAGTCGGAACCAGGCAACAGCCCCAGGCCTTTTGACAGGGATCGGGACGGCTTGGTGGTGGCCGAAGGGGGTGGTACCCTGATCCTGGAGAACATGGACCATGCCATTGCCCGAAAGGCTGAGATCCTTGGAGAAATCACGGGATTTCATACCTGCTGCGACGGGGCACATATGACCAGCCCCCAGGATAAAGGCATGAAAGATTGCATGGCAGGTGCTCTGGCCTCGGCAGGCTGCACAGTCCGGGAAATCGACTATATCAATGCCCATGCCACCGGCACCTCTCTGGGAGATGCTGCCGAATCACGGGCCATTGCCATGCTGGGGGGGCAGAAAATCCCCGTCAGCGCCACCAAGGGATATACCGGCCATACCCTGGCCGCCTCCGGGGTAATGGAGACCATTTTCTGCTTAGAAATGATGGGCCGCAACACATTGATCCCCACCCTGAACCTGGAAAATGTAGCAGAGGACTGTAAAGGCATCACCCATATCCGGGAACTCATGACAAAAACCGTGAATAAGGTAATGACCAGCAATTTTGCATTCGGTGGCATTAATGCCACCCTGATTTTAAAAAAATATTAAGGAGCGACCATGACTTCAGCTATCCAAACACCCGGGGAAGTTGCCCTGGTGACCGGTGCCGGCCGGGGTATCGGCCGGGCCATTGCCGTGGGCCTGGCCCGGTCCGGCCGGTTCGTATACATCAACTACAAATCTAATGCCGAGGCTGCGGGAAAAACCCTTGAACAGGTCAGAGCCGCTGGTTCCGACGGGGTGTTGCTGCCCTTTGACGTCACGGACGAAGCCGCTGCCCACGCCTCCCTGGAAATCATCTACAAAGAAAAAGGATTCATCGACATCCTGGTCAACAATGCCGGGATCCGGGACGACATGCTCCTGGTCTGGATGAAATCCGAAAACTGGCAGCGGGTCATGGACACCAACCTCACCGGATTTTTCAACCTAACCAAACCTGTGGTCAAGAAGATGATCTCCAAACGCAAGGGAAGGGTGATTAACATCGCCTCCACCTCCGGGCAGATGGGCCAGGCTGGCCAGGTGAATTACTCGGCGTCCAAAGCCGGGCTTATCGGTGCCACCATGGCCTTGGCCAAAGAGATTGCCAAACGGAACATCACGGTGAATGCCGTGGCCCCGGGTTTCATTGAAACAGACATGATGGACGGTCTTCCTTTGGAACAGATCGTCCATTCCGTCCCGGCAGGCCGCCTGGGAAAACCCGAGGAAGTGGCTGCAGCTGTCACCTTTCTCTGTTCCCCTGAAGCCGGATATATCACCGGTCAGGTAATTGGCATCAACGGCGGCATCTGTTAGGAGAAATTTTGATTTCATCAGCACCAAAGGCAGCCGCCATCACGGGTATGGGTATTGTCTCCTGTCTGGGCACCGACCTTGCCACCGTTTCCCGCTCCCTTGAAACGGGACGTTCCGGTATTGTTTTTGACCCGGAAAGACAGGCGCTGGGGTTTAAATCGCCCCTTAAGGCCGCGCTGCCGGAAATATCCCCCAAAGCCCAGGGACTGAGCCGGAAAAACCTGAGGACCATGTGCGAGCCGGCCTTGTACGCGGCCGTCGCCGCCAGGCAGGCCTTGAATGATGCAGGATTTAAAAGTGGTGATGTTCAGAATCCCAGGTGCGGGATAATTTTCGGAAACGACAGCACCATCAAAGCAGGGGTAGAGTCCATTGACATCGCCCGGGAATACCATGAAACCCATTACGTCGGGTCTGGATATGTTTTCAGGGCAATGAATTCCACCATCACCATGAACCTGGCAGGGCTCTTCGGCACCCAGGGAGCCAACTGGACCGTGAGTGCGGCCTGCGCCAGCGGGGCTCATGCGCTGGGACAGGCACTGATGCTCATCCGCAATGGGCTCCAGGACGTTGTCATTGCCGGCGGCGCCCAGGAAACCCACTGGACATCCATGGCCAGTTTTGATGCTCTCAATGCATTCTCCTCCCGATTTGACAGGCCTGAAGAAGCGTCCAGACCCTTTGACGCAGGCCGGGACGGCTTGGTGCCCGGGGGGGGCGGCGCATGCCTGATCATGGAATCCCTGGAGAATGCCATGAAAAGGGGAGCAAAAATTTACGCCACCATTGAAGGGTACGGATTTTCATCGGGCATCGGCAGGACCCTGTCCGAACCCGGCAGTACGGGAGCGGCCTCAGCCATGGATATGGCCCTGAAAGATGCGGGCCTGAAACCATCAGATATTGATTACATCAACGCCCATGCCACCTCCACCCTCTCAGGCGACCTGGCCGAAGCCCAGGCCATATATGAAATTTTCGGTCCAAACACCCCGGTATCGTCCACCAAATCCATGACCGGCCATGAATGCTGGATGTCCGGTGCCAGCGAAGTCATTTACACCATACTGATGGCCACGAGCGGCTTTATGGCTCCCAATATCAATTTCAAAACCCTGTCCCAGAACTGCCCGGCAATCAATGTAGTGCCGGAAACCCGACCGTGCAGAATCAAAAAAGCACTGTCCAACGCCTTCGGCTTCGGTGGAACCAATGCCGCCCTGATCCTAAATTTTGAGGAAAAACTCTGATGTCCGCCCTCTATGCCTATTACACGGAACGTCTTCAGCGCCAGAAGAGCGGAGTTCTCTTTCTGCTGGTTATGAATATCTTTTTGATGACGGCAATTGTCCTCTGGACCTTTGTCGGGATACTTGTTTTTCCATTGGCCTATCTCTTTTTAAAATTTGCAGCAGGCAAGAGCACCCAGTGGATCACCCGGTGGTGCATCTGGGTGTACGGGAAGGTGTGGCAGTTTTTCACCCGCCTCTTTGTTTCTTTTGAGCCCGCCCAGTTCCACCCTGCCCAGTTTTCGGTCCCCGGAATCATCGTTGTGAACCACAGGTCCTTTTCCGACACCTATTGTATGAATATGCTGCCGGTGTTTGATGTTTGTTTTGCCGTCCGGGACTGGCCCTTTAAAATTCCGGTGTACAATATTTTCATGAACAAGGCCGCCTATATGAATATTGAAAAATTTTCATGGGATAAATGCCTTGAATACTCCCGAAAGACCCTGGACCGGGGCGGATTTGTCCTGTTTTTTCCCGAAGGCCACCGGAGCCGGACCGGTGAAATGACAAAATTTTATTCCGGAGCCTTCAAGATGGCTGTTGAAACCGGAGCCCCCATTATACCGGTATGCCTCACCGGCACAGAGGATCTGCTGCCGCCGGCACAGCTTTATATGACACCGGCCTGTATTAGAATGAAGGTGCTGGACCCGGTATATCCCAAAGACTTCCAGGGAGATATGAAGCACCAGAAAATGAAAAAAGCAGTAAAACAGATAATGGCTGCGGAACTGGCAGCCATGTACCGCAGCCGGCCGGCAGCGGACTAAAGGCAGGACTCCATGAAAAGATCCTATTTCAAACCCGTACCCGATGCCCCACCTCCCTTAAGAGGAACGGTCAGCCGATGTATCCGTTTCCAGGAAGTGGATATGCTGACCATTGCATGGCATGGGCATTATACCAGTTTTTTTGAAGATGCCCGGGTGGAACTGGGCAGCCGCTATAAGATCGGGTACATGGACTTTTACAACCACGGCATCCTGGCCCCGGTGAAAACCGCCCATGTTGATTTTATTCGCCCCCTGAAATTCAGGGATAAAATTATTATAGAAGGAATATTTCATTACTCAGAAGCGGCCCGGCTCAACAGCGAATACATTATCAGGGACCCGGGAGGCCGGGTGGCGGCAACCGGGTATATCATCCAGATGATGCTGAATACGGATTATGAGCTCTTTTTAACCCAGCCGGAATTCTTAAAAAATTTCTGCGATCGCTGGAAGGCCGGGCAGCTCATATGAATAGGGTATTTATTGCACACGCCGGGGTAGTCTCCGCCCTGGGCCGGGGACTGGACACCCTGTACCGGGGACTGATTAAAGAAAAAAACGGATTTTCCCGGGTCAATCGGTTTTCCACGGCGTCCTATGTCAGTGACATTGCCGGCCTTATTCCCGGACTTTCTCTTACCAAAGCTGGTGCAATGGAATCAGCCGTCATTGAGCTTGCCATGGGCCTTATCCGGGAGTTGCCGCATGAACTGTCCCAGCAGATAAAAATCGGACGGCTGATCACGGCGTCGACCAAAGGAGGGATAGATCTGCTCCGAACCGATTCCTTTTTTGCCACAAGCTCTGATCGCCAAAACGGTCTGCCAGCTTCAGCCGCTCGAGGCCTGCCTGTTTCAAGCCTCACCGCAAATATCACGAGGGAAATAGGGATAAAAAAAACGGGATTCAATATCAGTGCGGCCTGCGCATCATCCACCATTGCCTTGGCAAAAGCTGGAGAACTGATCAGGAGCGGACGGGAGCATACGGTTGCTGTTCTGGCAATGGACCTGGTAACGGAATTTGTGTTTTCCGGTTTCTCTGCCATCGGATCCATGGGCCCAGGCCCTGCCATGCCCTTTGACCGGCATAGACAGGGGCTGACCTTAGGCGAAGGTGCCGCACTCATAGTCCTCACCAGCCGGGAGCCTCTGGCCCGAAAACACAACCCGGCGCCATCGGAAATGGCGGGGTGGGGCATTGCAGGAGACGCCGCCCACCTGGCAGCACCGGATAAAATGGCTGCCGGATTGAAAACCGCTATTCTCCAGGCCTGTAAAACAGCGAAGATCTCGCCGGAGCGCATAGGTATCATCTCCACCCATGGCACAGGCACGGTTTATAACGATGCCATGGAGTTGAAGGCCATCAATGATCTGTTTCCCTCAAAAGCCGTTATGGCCAATTCCATCAAAGGCAGCATCGGACATACGCTTGGGGCCTCAGGAGCCATTGAAGCCGCCCTGTGCACCAAACTCCTGGAAGAAAAGACTCTGCCCGGCACCAAAGGCCTGATCGATCCGGAGCAAGGTGCTGTCCCCATTTTCAGTTCCCGGAACAGAACATTTGAAACAACCCCGGTTTTGACCATCAACTCGGGATTTGGGGGAATCAATGCCGCACTGATTTTCCAGGTGCTGCCATGAAAAATAATGCCACAATTATAGGTATTGGCTGGGTCACCCCAGCTTCCATGGGCCGCCCGGGCCACGTTCATAAATTTGAAAACCCGAAAGAAATGTTTCGGCTATCGGGCAAATCCGTCCTGGATACGCCTTACAAAGCATTTGGACGGATGGACCCATTTTCAAAGCTGGGATTTTCTGCCATAGCATTTGCCATGGCAGACGCCGGTTTTTCACCGATTTCTTCCTACAAAGACGACTCCCCTGCCAAACAGACGGTGGCAGCGATTGCAGAATCCGCCACAGGCTGCCTGGATACGGATTTCAGCTACCAGGCAACCCTTTCGGGGGACCCTCCACATATTCCCAGCCCGGCGCTTTTTGCCTACACCCTGCCCTCATGCTTTCTGGGTGAAGCAGCCATATATTACGGACTGGCAGGCGAAGCCTATATGATTGAAACTATAGAAAATACTGGGCTTACCGCCCTCTCTTTTGCAATGGACAGCCTTGATACAGGCAATTGCAAGGCCGCAGTGTGCGGCATCTGCAACCTTGGCCCAGGCACAGCATTAGACGGCACAGGCCCTGCCCCGGGTGCCCTTTTTCTTGTGCTCGGAAAGGAACCCTCTCCATCGGTAGATAGGAAAGGAAACAGCTCTTTGCCTCTGACAATAACACGCCAAATAACCAACGGTGACCGGTTTTATCTCGGAGAAAACGAGGTCACTGAACTGGCCAAACTGATTCAGAAGGACATCACATGAAAATACAAATAATATATCCCTCATGGCCGAAGTTAGAAAAACAGACCGAATTCCACCTGCCCCCCCACGGCCCAGTGGTCTTTGCTGCATCCCTTCCTTCCGATGTAATCGTGGACTTCATTGATGAAAACGTCCAGAACCTCACATTTGACACGGATGCGGATCTAATCTGCATGTCAGTCATGCTCACCTGCCAGCTCCCCCGGGCGTTTGAAATCGCTGAAAAACACAGAGAATTGGGCCGGATGGTCATGTTCGGCGGCATTGCCGTCATGCTCCATGCCGAGGAGGTGATGGGCTATGCAGATGCCGTTTTCCTGGGAGAGGCCGAAGGTCGCATGGAAAAAGTCCTAGAGGATTTCCGCAAAGGACAGCTCCAGCCGGTATACGACTACATGAATAATTTTCCGGATATCACCGCTGTGGGCACTGCCCGACGTGAGATCCTGAACAGGGAGAACTACAACTACCGGGGCATTCAGATGCTGGACCTGGTACATGCCTCCCGAGGCTGCCGCTTCAATTGTTTTCCTTGCTGCAACGGCTACCTGGGGGGCCGGAAATTCAGGCCAAGACCGATTAAACAGGTTATTGAGGAGATGGAAACCATCCCAAACAACCGGCTGTTTGTTGTGGACAACTCACTGGCCCATGACAAGGAATGGCTCATTGAGCTCTTCACTGCCATGAAGCCTCTGAAAAAGAAATGGGTATCCCATCCCATACTGAACGATGAAGATGTCATCAAACTCGCGGCAGATGCCGGCTGCTGGTACGTCTACCAGGCAGTTTTCGACACCTCGGACACCATTCGCAACCGAATACAGAGGCTCCACGACCATGGCATCGGCGTGGAAGGCACCATCCTTCTGGGCACTGACAACCATGATGAAGCCTATATCCGAAACCTGGTGGAATTTCTCACACAGATCAAACTGGATATGGCGGAATTCACCATCCTTACCCCCTTTCCCAAATCCCCGGTCCGGCAGAAGCTGAAAAAACAAGGGCGGATTTTCAGCAACAACTGGCTGGATTACACCTGCGGCAAGGCCGTCTTCCAACCCAAAAACATGACCCCGGAAAAACTTGAAGAACTTTATAACTGGGCCTGGGATACCTTTTACCAGGATGGCGGTTACCAGACCAAAATGGGAGAACTTTTTTTCAAGGTGATTAAACGGGAAATGATGGACGGAACCTACCGGCGGTACAATCCCAGGAAAAAAAAGTTCGCCCAAAAAAGGATTGCCTGATATGGCCCGGGTTTTACTAATTTCAGCCAATACCACGACGAACCCCATGGCCGTGTATCCTTTGGGCTTGGCCCTGGTGGATGCGGCCCTGGTTCGCCAAGGGCACCGGACAGAACAATTCGATCTTCTTTTTGACAGAGAAAAGGGACAGACCGGTCTGGAGAGTGCCATCGCAGGCTTTATGCCGGATATTGTGGGTATTTCAGTGAGAAACATTGATAATGTGGATTCCATATCAGTCCATGAGCACTGGTACCTTGGCCGCATCAAGGAACTTGTCTCCCGCATTCGAAAAACATGCCGGGTGTCGGTGGTACTTGGGGGACCGGCCGTTTCCATCATGCCGGGCGCCATTCTTGATTATACCGGTGCAGACCACTGCATTGTGGGGGAGGGAGAACTTGCCTTCAATCTATTGATCGAGGAGATTATCAAAGGCGGAAATCCCCCAGCAATCACAGGACCACTCTCTCCCCGGATGGCTTCCTGGGAATTTTTAGCCCCCCGCTACAAAAAAGAGCTGACAGAATACTATTTTGACCTAAGCGGAATGCTCAATTACCAGACCAAACGAGGTTGCCCTTTTGGCTGCAACTACTGTTCATACCCGCTCATTGAAGGGAAAAAATTCCGATACCAGAATCCTGAATTCGTGGTCGAAAACCTGAAACGACTTAAAACGGACTTCCAGATCGATAGCCTGTTTTTTACGGATTCCGTTTTCAACGACCCAGCCGGCAGATTTCTCCAAGTGGCCGAAGCCATGGCCCGGGCGGGCCTGGGAATCAAGTGGGCCGCCTATTTCAGGCCGGACCAAATTTCTCAAAATGATCTGGCACTGCTTAAACGATCAGGGCTTTACGCAATGGAAATAGGTTCAGACGCCGCCTGCGACCAAACATTAAAAGGCATTGGAAAGACCTTTGGGTTTGACAGGGTCATGGAATTTAATGAAGCTGCTGTCACTGCAGACATCTCTTGCGCCCATTTTTTCATGTTCGGCGGCCCGGGCGAAACTCCGGATACCATTGATCAGGGTCTTTCCAATATCAAACGGCTTAGACACACTGTTGTTTCCGTTTTTTCCGGCATCCGGATCATCCCAGGCACAGTTCTGGCCGACATTGCATTGTCCCAGGGGATCATTTCTCCCGAAGACGATCTGATTCAGCCGAAATTTTATATTGCACCAGGTATAGACAAAGGGAAAATGAATTCAAAAATCGAAAAGTCTTTTTCCCGTAGAAAAGACCGATTTTTCCCACCGGAAAACGGCGTTATACGAATGAAGGCCATTAAGGCCTTCGGCTTTAAAGGACTCCTCTGGGATATGATGCTTAAGACCTCTTCCGGGAAAAAAAGAAAACAAAAGAACATTGTTCATGACAACATCTAAAGACATCTTACTGGTTCATCCCTTGGGATATGCGCCTGAACTGGCCGTTTCAGATGTCTCACGCATGGCCAATATCATGCCCCCCCTCGGTCTTGCCAGCATAGCAGCGGTATTAGACAAAAATAAAATCCACAATGCGATTATTGACTGCCACTGTCATCCGGATTCTCAGACCTGGATTCTTGATTATGTTAAAAAAAATTCGCCGGAATTCATTGGTTTTTCTTGCACTACCTCAAGTTTTTTGGACGGCATCCGGCTTGCAGAACTGGTAAAAAAGACAAGCCCAAATATACGTACGATCTTTGGAGGGCCCCATGTTTCAGCCCTTAGAGAATCCCTAATGGCTCCCTTTAAAGCCATTGACTACCTGGTCATTGGGGAAGGGGAAGCCACATTGACGGCACTTCTTTCATCCGGGGAAAAGGAACTTGATAATATTCCCGGACTGGTATTTAGAAACGTCGACGGCCAGGGAAAATTTACTGGCTTCCATAACCGGTTGCTTGATTTGGACAGCCTACCCTTTCCAGCTTATAAAAAACTGGCCGGTTATCCGGCAGCCTATAAACTACCCATTTTTAATTATCCCAAAACTCCCAATGCCAGCTGTATTTCATCCCGGGGCTGCCCCTATGCCTGCTCCTATTGCGACCGATCCGTTTTCAGAAGGAC
>JAVVEQ010000046.1:0-27430 GCA_032250905.1 Desulfotignum sp.
AATATTCAATTTGTTTTCGATTTTTCGAAAAGATGGGCTATGACAATCCAAAACAGCTTGCCGAAAGCATCCGCGTCATGTCAGACAGCTATCTGGAAAGCGCCCGGTCATTTCTGTCCCCCGGCTCTTTTTATGAAATAAAGTGAATATGCCCGGCTCTTCTGACCATGCTATTCCCCATGGTACCGGACAACCGGACTGTTTCTTTTGGGTGCCCGGAAATATTTGAATTTTGGGAATCCGACCATGAGTGCCCCGTGGCAGGAATGGTTTTCAGGAAAGGATAAAAACTCGGCAAGCGCCGGCCATTGGCCTGCCGCATAGTTGACATATCCGGCCCAGCAGGAACCCAGGCCAAATCCGGGCAGCGCGAGTTCCAGGTAGGCCAGTGCGGTATGACAGTCTGCGGCTGCGCTGCCGAATTCTTTGGATGCATGGGCGAACACCAGCTGGGGGGCATCCCGGCAGATCCTGTCACTGCCTTGTTCCCAGTGCTGGATCAGGGTCTGCATATTCAATGACTGGGCAATTTCCGGGCGGGTCTTTACCAGATACCGCATCCATTCGATGACATGGGCCGCGATTTTTTTCACATCGTTTCTGTTGTCGATCACCAGCCATCGAACGTCCTGGCGGTTACTGCCTGTGGGCGCACAACAGGCAATGCCAAGCGCTTTTTCAAAAAGGTCCCTGGGAACCGGTTTATTCCGGTACCGTCTGACCGCCCTGCGGGACCGTAAAAAATGCTCGGTGTGAACGGCATCCAGGGCCAGCTCTTTTTTGACGGGCATGCAGTCTTCAGGGGAAAGAAAATCCAGGGTGAGGGCTCCCCGGGGGCAGACCGCCACACAATGGCCGCATCGGATACAGATCTCTTCAGCACCATCTGACGGAACGGGTCCGTTGTCGGTCATTTCAATAATATGGGCCGGGCATTCCAGGGCGCAGATGCCG
This sequence comes from Desulfotignum sp., assembly GCA_032250905.1. Classification (GTDB taxonomy): domain Bacteria; phylum Desulfobacterota; class Desulfobacteria; order Desulfobacterales; family Desulfobacteraceae; genus Desulfotignum. The sequence continues at coordinate 955 of JAVVEQ010000046.1, forward strand.
TCTTTGTCGCATTTTTCATGGTCGATCGTAAACAGGGTCATTTTTACTCCAGTCCGGGTTGATGAAGAATTCATTGTTGTCCATCCGGGCAGTTTTTGAAAAGATGCATCATCAGTGCTATCGCTCTCAAAGTCAGGAGAAATCATACCATATGAAGATCGAAAATGACAAGACGGGGAAGATATGTCCGGCAGAGATGGTAATGTTACTGAGCCGTGTATGAGGTTTGTTCCCGGATTTCAGTCAACACTTTCGGCAGTGCTTCCACCAGGTATAAAGGCAGGGAAAGCAGAGAGTACTCGGCCGTTTCAATGCCGTTTTCCGTAGTGATCCGGTGGGAGGTTTTCTGGAGCCCCGGAGGATTCAGGTCAAATCTGACAGCCAGGGAGATATTTTTTTTCGTGACAAACTGTTGCAGCGATTTCAATGACCCGCTTTTTCCTGATTTGACTTCAATGGGGATGATCAACGGGCCATGGGAAATGACATAGTCGATTTCTGCATTGGCTGTTCTGGCCTGTCTGACCCAGTAATGCAGTGATGGTGAACTACTCTGAGCTGTCAAAAGGTGCTGGCCGATGAACTGTTCGGCAATGGCGCCTTCATTGACAAGATCACGGTCAGGAAAGGATTGCAGATAGGTCCAGTCATTGCCGCAGATATGGTTCATCAGTCCGATATCCATGAACACTAATTTGTAAACCGTGTCTTTGATGTCTGAGTTCAATGGAAGACCGGAACAGTGGCTGTGATGAACCCTGTGACAGATTTTTGCTTTTGACAGGAGATCCAGGATCTCCTTGATTTTTCCGGAGGGGTGTCCCCGGGAAATATTGCTGTATTTTACTTTGTTTCCGACAATCCTCGGGATGGTCCTGAAAACTCTCTGCATAAGTGCCATTTGGCTGGACTGGGCATATTTGGAAAAATCATCTTCATAAGTTTCCGAGATCGACCGGTGAACCTCTCCCACATCTTTGAGGGAGCCGCTTTCACACCATACCTGCACTGCTTCAGGCATGCCGCCTGTAAACACATACTTGCGCTGCGCTTTTTTGAGTTTTTCATGGGCCGCCGCAGGGAAGGAGGAAGTCATGGAAAATTCCTCTACATATCGGGTTAAGGCCGGATCAGCAGCCAGGAGGAACTCCGTGAACGTCATGGGACCCATATGCATGTATTCGATACGGCCGACCGGCATTGAAAAGGAATGATCAGCAAGGGTGAATTCCAGGAGTGAGCCAGCGGCAATGACGGGCAATTCCTTTTTTTCTTCATACAGATAGCGCAGAAGCTGGAGCGCGTGCGGTGTCGATTGAATCTCGTCAAGGAAAAGGATGGCGCCGGGGGTCGTAACCGGTATGCCGCTCAATGCTTCGATTTCTCTTAGAGCAACATCTGTGTCAAGAGTTTTGAAAATATCATCCAGAAACAGGTGCCGTTCCAGATTGATTTCTATCAGTTTTTTTTTGTTTTTCCAGGCAAATTGCCTGACCAGTGTGGATTTTCCGACCTGGCGGGCACCTCTGATGACCAGTGGTTTTCGGTTTGCTTTGTTGATCCAGTTGTCGAGGTGAGCTTCTGCCGAACGATACATCATAATAAAACACCCCCGTATTTTTTTTTAAATTCTAATAAAATACGGGGGTGTTGTCAATAGCATGATTTTCGACGAACATCGGGTTTCAACGGTCTATGTCAGTTCCTTGTGTGCGTTACAGTGCTGGCAATGGGGCAGCAGGGCATGCCGGATGCCGCCGCAGCGGCTGCATTCTTCGAAAAGCATGGTGCCGCAGGCAGGGCAGGCATAGGGTTTTTCATCTTCGGGTTCTCCGGGAACCACCAGTTTGTTGATGGTCCGCCGGGTCCAGAACAGGTATTTTCTGGGACCCGTGCGGATGGGATATTCGCACACAGGACACAGGAAGCGTTCATACGCATCGCGGGACTGGCGGTTCAGCCACTGGGTTTTTGGGAACGCCACGGCCCGGATAAAATAAATCAAAATCCGGACAACGACCACCAGAAGTCCGGCCACCAGAAAATATTTCAGGTACCGGGACGGAAAATAGGCGTGCAGCACCAGTGATACCTTGACCAGGACCGCGGCGCCGAATCCCAGAAAAAGGGGGTAGTAGAGGCTGCCGCGCTTTTTGACCAGCAGGAACGCGCCGATAGCCAGCAGCGGGATGAGAATGAGGAGCTGGTATATGGCCAGGCGCAGGCGGTGCTTTTCGCTGAGGCGCTGGTATTCTTCCTGGGCGGGCTTTTTCTGCTGCACGATGCGCTGGTCCACCTGCCGCTTTTCAGCTGCCAGGGCCTGTTTTTGGTCGGTGAGGCGGGAGAGTTCCGTGTTCAGCGCCTGGTAGCGCGTCTGATTGTCAAGAAACCGGGCAAGGCTGTCAGACAGGTTGGTCTGTTCCGTTTCCGGCAGAGGAGCCGATTTCTGGACCGTAAGTTTCTGGAGTTCGATCAGCTGGCTGATGGTGCTCTGCAGATTCCGGGTACTGTCGCTGATGATCTGCATCTCCTCGCGCTTGCCAGCAATGGCCCGGTCTGTCTCCGCGATTTCGGCGGTCAGGGTCTTCTGTGTTTCAACCAGGGCCGGGTCGACGCGCCGCTGTTCGATGTCCGCGTATGACGGCCCCTGGATGGATTCGATGTCCTGGACCAGAAATCCCAGGACCCAGTAGACCAGGACAGCCAGAAACAAAGTGAAAAGACGAATCAAAAACCGGTGAATCCATGGGCCTTTGGGCTTCATGCTGCCTCCTTTGATTTTTTTTCCGTGAAAATATCATGATTGCCTGATCCAATCAATCTGTTATACTGCGTTCTGACTTTTAAACGCAGGAGATGAGATATGCTGACCAATTCATTTATTCATATACCGGGGGTCGGGGCGGTCACGGAGAAACGGCTGTGGACGGCGGGGCTGCTGGACTGGCACCAGGTGGGTTCGGCCGGTTCATGTGATATCCCCGACAAAAGCCTGATTCGTATTGCCGCCTGCATGGCGGAATCCTGTGAGCATCTGGACAAAAACAACCCGGCCTATTTTTCGGATCATCTGCCGGCCGGGGAACACTGGCGGTTTTTTCCGCAATTCAGGCAAACCACGGCGTTCATCGATATCGAAACTACGGGCATGGATGTGTTCGGAAATGAGATCACCACCATTGCCCTGTATGACGGTGAATCAATCAAATACTATGTCCAGGGGCAGAACCTGGATGCGTTCATGGATGATATTGAACAATACAATGTGATCGTCACCTACAACGGCAAAACATTTGACGTCCCGTTTATCGAGAAGTATTTCGGCATCCGGATGGGTCATGCGCACATCGATTTGAGATATGTGTTGAAAAGCCTGGGATACAGCGGTGTACTGAAGCGGTGTGAAAAGGCCCTGGGACTGGACCGGGGGGATCTGGACGGCGTGGACGGTTTTTTTGCGTCCTGTTGTGGCAGGAGTTTCGGCAGAGCAGCAGCGCATGGGTCTCTGCCCTGTTCGGGGCAAGGGTGTTCAAATTCCCTTATTTAATTGTGCCAGTCGGTAATTGATGTCCCTGACAAGTTTCTGAATATCTGAATCCGGCACATCATATTCTTCAAAAACATCCTGCCAGGCGGATACTTCACGGATAATCAAATCGATGATATGCTCTGAATTTTTGATGTTCGAATTTGCTCCAAATCTCAGAAATGTGGATCTGTCAGGTGCAAATTCTCCAGCACCTTCGGGAAATGACAATGAATGGGATCGTTTTCCATGAATATCGGGCAGCAGGTCATAGGCGGGAGACAGGCAGAATCCGGTTTCTTTGTGAAGCATGCTGAAATTTTTCAGATGATCATCCGTATTGCCGATGGCGGCGTTGAACACCATTTGCCGGAACAGCGCCGGGATATCGATCGATGGCTGAGCACTGTATTTTTTCACTGCTTTGAAAATATCAGTGTACCAGGCATGATATGAGGCGTTCAACAGTGTTTTCATGCTGATCATATGATATCTGCCGTCGGAGTCTGCCACATCGAATCGCTTTACCAGTAATGCGTTACGGGAGCCCGCAGGGATAAGTTTGAAATCAGGTATGGGCAGACCCGCATTCCTGGCAATTGCCAATGTGGCAGCTTCTATGGGTTCGACATGAACGGGATCGTCGTGTCTGGGAAATTTTGCAAGCCACAGGGTGTTGTCTTTGTCTCGAACCAGTGATTTCGGGCGGGCACCACCGGGAGAGCTGCTGCATAATGCCAAAGCGGCGAACTCCTGGTCGTTCAGATATTCGCCGGCATCATATTTCAATGCCAGTTCAAGCAGATTGTCCAGATTCACAATATCGGCACAGGGGTCTTGTGCCCTGACTGGATGGCCGGTTTCAAAGCATAACGCCCCCATGCCATTTTTTCCAAGCGCTTCCAAAAATCGGGGTTCTGTCTGTTCCCGAAGGGTGAGATTCGCTTTGCGGGCCAGAATTTTTCTGCCCCAGTCATCGGGCAAGGCATCTTCGAACACCCCGTGAATCCCCTGGGGTCGATTGGATGAGAACTCTTTTGGGGTCAGCGGCAGGTTGACAGGGTCCAGTGGAAATGCATCCGGATGCTGCAAATATTCAGGGGTGTAACGGAACGCCCCCTTGATTCTGCCGTTGGGCTCAGGGGGTCCGGTAATGATTTCGCCGCATTTAATTTTCAAACGGTTTGGAAAAATCAGGATCACATCCAGAGGAAACAATTATTTTTTCCTCCTGGCACGTTGCCGGCCGGCAAGCTTTTTGATCCGTTCGTGTTGCGCAAACAACGATTCTCCAGGGGCCAGCAAACGGTCCATATCATCGAGCCTGTCAAGCACGTTCAGGGCTTTTATCCAGGTGCCGATGGCCACTGTGGGTTTGCCCTGCTCCATGTTCTGTAAGGTGGGGATGGAAGCCCCTATCCGCCAGGCAAATTCTTTTTGGGAATCATTGCGCGCCAGCCTGGCGGTTTTCAATCGCTGCCCCAGATTTTTCAATACCGTTTTTTCAATATCATCAATCACAATTTGTATTATGCCTTAATTTCTCAATTAATACAAACTATATTTTGGGTATGCGATGTGCATGGCACCCGATCAGAATCGAGTCCTCGTGATCGTCACTTACAACGGCAAAACCTTTGATGTCCCGTTCATCGAGAAGTATTTCGGCATCGAGATGACCCATGCCCTGTCCGTGCCGGACACACCGGATATCCCGTTCACACCGGATCTTTCCACCATCGAGAGGCTCAGGCAGAGATGGCAATATTACTGAGCAGTGTGTGTGATTTGCTCCCGGAATTCATCCTGTAACACCACCCCCATCTTTTTTTCAGGGTCGAATGACGTGCCATGCATAGTTGATCATTGTTGCGGCGTCAAAGACCGGCAGTCCGCCGGCCGCTTTCCGGACCACCCGGGAGTAAGGCGGCATGTTGGTGCACTCCAGAACGATGGCGCCGACATCCGGGTGCTTATGGATCAACTGTTCCGTTGCCGCCTGCATTTCTGCGGCACAGCGTTTCTGGTCCAGGGTGGATTTGTTGTCTAAAAAAACCGATGAAAATTCAGCCGCATGTTCCATGCCGATGCAGACCAGTCCGTGGTCGTCAATGCCGATGGCAGACAGGTGTTCCGGCGTCAGTGCGGACTGGCACGCAGTGATGATGCCGACTTTCCGAAGGGGGGAAATCACGGCCCTGGCCATGGGGATCTGGAGAAGGCTGGAGGAAAAAACAGGCACCGTCAACGCGTGTGTCAGCTGGGTGTGGAACAGCGACAGAAACCCGCAGGAGGTGGTAATGACCACCGCCCCGTCCTGGATGAGGGTCTGGCCGGCCTGGATGAACGGCTCGATCAGGGAGGGATCGGGACGGCGCACGATCCGGTCCGGGCTGGCCCCTTTTACCACGGAAAAGCGGACGGGAAAATCAAAGGTGTCCGGGTTGCCGATATCGCCCCGGATCCGGGGGAACCGGGTGTCCAGCATGATGATTCCTACACAGGGTCGGCCGGGGTTTCCGGGTGTTTGGGTCACGGGTGTTTCTCCTGTGCGGGCGGGTTGTCCTGATTGTCAACGGAGGGCATCAGCAGCCGGACGGGCAGGTTCTTGACCGGGGCCCTGGAAACAGGCGGCCCGATGGTTTCGGGTTCGGTGCCCGTGAGGGCCTTGAGGATCTTCTCGATGACGGGGCCGCAGATCCGGGCCTGACACCTGCCCATGCCGCAGCGGGTGGCTTTCTTGAGGCTGCTCCAGGAGGAGAACCCGTTCCGGACGGCCTGCCTGATCGTATGCATGGTGATATTTTCACAGCGGCAGATCACGGTATCATCCGGGATATGACGATAGGCGGCCGCCGGTACCCGGCAGATGCGGTTCAGCAGGGCGCCGTAGGACCGGCATGTATCCGCCCGGTGGTACAGCTGGTGACGGGTTTTCACAAACCGGTCCCACCGGGGCTGCCGGGGCTGGATGCGGCCCAGCTGTTCCAGGATGGCCATGCCCGCGATTTCTCCCTGGACAAGGGACTGTTCCGCCCCGCCGATCCCCGCGGTCTCGCCGACGGCATAGATGCCTTTGGCAGAGGTTTGCATATCCGCATTGACCGCCGCGGCCCAGCCGCCCAGGTCCGGATCATGGATCACCCGGCACCCGGCCTGGACCGGCAACTCGATATTGGGCACAAACCCGTGGCCCACGGCCAGGGAATCGACCTGCCAAAACCGGTCCGTGCCTTCAAGGAAGCGGCCGTCCGGTCCGGTTCGTGCGAACACGGCCCCGGACACCCGTTCCTGTCCCTGTGCTTTCCGAATATGGTGGCCGTGCAGGACCGTCACCCGGTGCCGCAGCAGCCGGGCCGTATACCGGGCGCCCTGGATTAGTTTGGAACCATGTCGGGCAAAAAACGGCAGCTGCGCAAGTTTCCACAACAGGGAGTGGCCGTCTGCCAGGATGGCGACCTGTCCCCTGTGTTTTAGCAGGTCATGTGCCAGGGCCATCATCAACGGGCTGGTACCGGCAATAGCGGTACAGGCACCGGGCAGGATCCGGTGGCTTTTCACCAGGATCTGGGCTGCGCCCAGTGACATGACTCCGGGCAGGGTCCATCCTTTGAAGGGCAGGTATTGCTCCCTGGCTCCCGTGGCAAAAATCAGGATCTCTGCCTGGATTTCCATCAGGCGGGCATCCGGTCCTGCGGCGGGACCCCCAGCCGGACCGGTCATGATCCAGATTCGCCGGTCCGGGAAGATGCCCAGCACCTGGGCCGGATGAAGGATGTCCACACCGGAACCGGGGACGGATACGGCTTCTGCCAGAGATGTCCCTGCCGGCACCATGGGGTCCGAAAAGATCCGGTCCAGCAGGCGTGAACGGGAACCGGGTGCAGTGCCTCCGGTGACAAGACTTTCCGGTCTGAAGTGCTGCCGCAGAAACTGTCCCCCCATGTGGGGATTTTCATCGATCAGGACAATGTTCAGGCCCTGGCCGGCCAGGGTGTAAGCCGCAGACAATCCCCCGATGCCCGCCCCGATCACGGCCACGTGGTAAGTGTTCCGGTATTTGTCAGCCATGGGTCTGGATCTCCATGCCGTCCTGGACCACGGTCATGCAGGCCCGCTGGTCCGGGATATGGTTGACGGTCACCAGGCATTCATAACACAGGCCCATGCCGCAGAAAGCGCCCCTGTTTTCGTCGGACAGGGTGTGCCGCAAGGGGTAAATCCCGGCAGCGGTCAGGGCCGCATGCACGGTTTCTCCTTCATAAGCGGTGAGAGGAATTCCGTTTACCGTGATGGTAATCTGTTTTCCCCGGGCAGCAGAGGGTATTCGGAGCTGCTGTGTCATCGGATGCGCTCTTGTGAGGCCGGTTGGGCCGTGGGCCGCCATGTTTCCGGACCGGTTTGCTGCATAGGATCAGAAGACAATGCATCAAACCGGTCCGGCGAAAAACTGTCGAGGCGGATGGCTGGTTTCCTGTTGAGCAGGAAGTCCGCCATCAGTTCTCCGGTGATGGCAGACAGGGCAATGCCGTCGCCTTCATGCCCTGCAGCCATCACAAACCCGTCCAGTTTGGATACCGGGCCCAGGATCGGCAGGCCGTCCGGGGTCCAGGGCCTGAGGCCGGCAAAGGTTCGGATGATCTGGAACGATGCCAGGGCCGGCAGCCTGGCCGCCGCTTCCGTGATGATTTTCCGGATGGCCCCCAGGGTGTTGCCGGTGTCAAATCCCACAAATTCCCGGGAGGAGCCCAGCAGCAGGTTGCCGTTTTCGGTCTGTTCCATGGAGATCCCCTGACCGGCTTTGCGGGCCAGTTCCGGGTTGTATTTGGCTGCGATATATCCGGCGGAAATCAGGCAGTGATTCAGCACGGGCGGACCGGCATGGGTGACCGCGATCTGGCCCCGCCGGGGCATGACCGGCATTTGAATGCCGGCCATGCGGGATACGATTCCGGCCGCGGCTCCGGCGGCGTTTACCACCAGGTCGGCCGGAATCGGGCCCCGGGATGTGACAACGCCGGTGACCCGGTTGTTTTTAACCAGGATCTCTGTGACGGGGGTCCGGGTCAAAATCCGGGCGTGGTGTTTTTTGGCGGTCAGGGCAAACCCCAGGGTCAGGTTGATGGGGTTGATCTTTGCGTCCAGGGGGGAATAGGCCGCCCCGATGATGCGTCTGGACAGGCCGGGTTCTCTTTGCAGGACCTGTTTCCGGTCCAGCAGGTGCACATCGAGTCCGATGGCCTGCTGGTCCTGGACATAGGTTTTCATGGCCCGGTATTCCTCATCGGTTTCAATGGTCACCAAGCCGCCTGTCTGAATGAATTCCATGGGGACCGGCAGCTGTTTCTGCAGTTTTTTGAACCGCTTCAGGCTTTCCATGGCCATCTGCAGATGCACCCCGGGTTTTTTGGACTGCAGGAACACCAAGCCGTCACAGGCGCCCGAACTGCCGGATGCCAGGTCTTTTGCTTCCACCAGGGTAATTTTTGTCCCCTGGACGGCCAGGTGGCAGGCAATGGCGGTGCCGATGACACCTCCCCCGATGATCAGGATATGGGGGGAAGCGCCCATCAGGCAGCCGGCCTTTTTTTGAAAAACCGCCAGAAGCCCAGTCCGCTGAGAGTCCCCACCATCAGCAGCCTGACCGGAAAGGCATTGAGCAGTGTCGGTATGGCGCAGACAATGCCGGTGGCCACCGCCAGAGCCAGCAGGGCCGGCAGCATCTGTCCCCCGGACCAGTTGGTGATGACTGTGGCAATGCCCAGGGCCAGGCCGGTGTGCGTGACAATGGCCACGACCATGTTCTTGCCGGCCACCCAGGTCAGGGTGGTGGGTTCGGTGACCTTTTAATCATCTGCCGTGGAGCTTGCAGGCAATGCCATGCAAACGGCCGCCAAAAGGGCTGCGGTGAAAATCAATGCATGTTTCATGGTTTTTCTCCTGTAAAATTAAAGTTGATGTATGGTTAACCGACCGTTTCGGCCGGAGTTACTGCAGGGTCTCCCGCTGGTATCACAAGGTACGTGGTGTTAATGAAATATTTAATAAAATAATTTATTAAAAATATTCCAGAGTTATTTTCGATTGTCAAGAATTTTTAAAAAAATTGCGGAGACACGGAGCTCTTGAAATTTAATAAAATATTTAATAAAAATGTGAATAAAAATTTGAATAAAAAACCTCAGGCAAACAGGATACCCATGTCAGAAAACAAAGACAAACCTGCCAGAAAACCGGACCTGACCTTGACCGCATACAACGCCATCCGGCAGATGCTGTTTTACAACGAGATCCATCCGGGGCAGAAAATCAAATACAAGGACCTGGCCGGGCGGATCGGTGTGAGCATGACCCCGGTGATCCAGGCATTGAAATGGCTGGAATTCAGAAATATTGTCCGGCATGAACCCAACCGGGGATATTATATCAACGAAATCAGCCTCAAGGAAATTGCCGAAGTATACAACACCCGGCTGCTGATCGAGGTGGCCCTGGTCTCAGACACCATGGCCCGGATCGATGAAACCGGTATAAAGAAACTCAGGGGTGCCTTGGAGAAATATAAAGCGGCCGTGGCGGAGGACAACTATTACAAGCGCATCCTCACGGATATGGAATACCACATGTGCCTGGCTTCCCTGGCAGACACCCGGATTCAGTTGAACATGCTCCAGGAGCTGTTTGATGTCCTTCTGCTCCGGTACAGCCGGAACCTGTATTTTTCCAGTGTCATGGATACGTCATTGAACGAACACCTGAATATTCTTGTCAGTCTTGAAAGAAAGGATGAAAAAGGGGTCAAGGATGCCCTGCAGTATCATATCGTCACAGTCAGGGACCATATCATCAAGGGAATGTCCCGGCTGGTGACGGAGAAACGCGACGCTTTTCCAGACCCTTATATTTCATAGAATGAGCTTATCAGGGGCCCCCGGTTTATTTAACAGGTCCTTGAAAATAGGTCATGGGATCCACGATATGAAGATTGCCCCTGGAATAGGGATGACGCAGGCGGGCTACGATCTGGGTGGCTCTGGGGGGATCGAGTTTTTTCAAGTAATAGGCCAGGTGAGGGGAGATGGCCTCTTCAGACAGTTTCACCTCGATCAACTCTTGGATCCTGCCCTCTTTGACCACCACAAAATCCACTTCTCTGCCTTCCTTGTCCCGGATGTACTGCAGGTCATAGCGGAATCCGTCCCGGTCTTCCAGAAAATGCAGGCGCTTCAGCAAGTGGGCGGCCACCAGGTTTTCAAACACCACTCCCTCATCGCCAATCACATCCCCGTTGTCATAAAAATAGACCTTGGGTGGTTTGATGACGGCCCGGGGCAGGTTGCGGGTATAGGGCCGCACCGCAAACACCAGGTACATCCGTTCCAGCACCGCCAGCCAGCTCTGCACGGTTTTTGGGGACACCTGGATCTCACCGGCCAGGTTGGAGAACACGATTTGGCCGCCCACCCGGGTGCGCAGTTGATGGATGAACAGTTCCAGCAGTGAAATCTGACGGACTTCGGTGAGATCCCGGATATCTTCCTTGATGACGCGGTCAAAGCGGTCCCGGCGCCATCTTCTGGCTTCCCGCGGGTCTCCGTCCAGAAAAGGTTCGGGAAATCCGCCCACGGTCATTAACCGGTCAAATGCCTCTTTGGCAGTCATCGTTTCCGGGAATTCATCCAGACCGAATGGATGCAGGCGCCAGTAATGGTATCTGCCCAGTAGGGAATCTCCGCCCTGGCGGTAAACATCCAGCCGGGCAGAGCCTGTGACCAGAAATCGGGTTTGGTCCTTCTGGGTATCGTAAACCCCTTTGATCCAGTTTTTCCAGTCCCGGTATTTGTGGAGTTCATCCAATACGATCAGGTCATCGTCCTGGTGCCATTTTTCAGCCAGCAGGTCCTGTCGATCCCGGCCGTAATCCCAGTTAAAGTATTTTCCGGAAAATCCGGTAGTGTCGAGGATGTTCCGGGCCAGGGTGGTTTTTCCCACCTGGCGGGGGCCGCCGATGAAGACCATTTTCCGGGCCAGGTCTTTTAAAATATAATCATAGATATACCGCATATGGCTATTTTAACCGCTATTCCAAAATAGTCAAGGCTATTTTGGAATAGCGGTTAAAATAGCCATAAAATCCATCTACTGTTTCGGGCCGGGTCCCCGGGATGTGGCAACGCCGATAATCAGCAGATGGGGAGAGGAACGCATCCGCCATAAGCGCGTCAACGGGCCGCGTTGATGGCCTGTTCCATGTCCGCCAGGATGTCGTCAATATCCTCGATGCCGATGGACAGCCGCACCATGTCCGGGGAAACCCCGGCTTCGGTGAGTTCCGCATCTGACAGCTGAGAATGGGTGGTGGAGGCGGGATGGATGGCCAGGCTTTTGGCATCTCCCACATTGGCCAGGTGGGAGAACAGCTGCAGGTGGTTGATGAATGTTTCGCCGCCTTTTCTGCCGGACGTTAGCCCGAACACCACCATGCCGCCGAACCCGTTTTCAAACTGGGACGCGGCTGTGTCATGGGAGGGATCGTTTGGCAGGCCCGGATATCTCACCCAGGCAACGGCCGGGTGATCTGACAGGAACCGGGCCGTGGTCAGGGCGTTTTTACAGTGCTGTCTCATGCGGAGTCCCAGGGTTTCAATTCCCTGGAGAAAGATCCAGGCATTGTCCGGGCTGATGCAGGCCCCCAGGTTTCGCAGCGGGCCCACCCGCATCCGCAGGATGAACGCCAGCGGGTTCAGATCCCCCAGGTCATGGGCAAACCGCAGGTCATGGTAGGAGGAATCCGGATCATTGTACAACCGGAATTTGGCATCTGTCCAGTCAAAGGTGCCGCTGTCCACGGCAATGCCGCCCAGGGCCGTGCCGTGCCCCCCCATCCATTTGGTGAGTGAATGAATTACGATGTGGGCCCCGTGTTCGATGGGCCGGATCAGATAAGGTGTGGTGAAAGTGGAATCCACGGCCAGGGGGAGATGGTGTTTGTCGGCGATGTCCGCCATTTTCCGGATGTTCACCACGTCCAGGGACGGGTTGCCGATGGTTTCGCAGAACAACAGCCTTGTGGCCGGTGTGATGGCCTGTGCGATCTCCTGTTCGCTGTCCGGGTGGACATAGTGCACCTTGATGCCCATTTCAGGCAGCATGTGGGTGAACATGGTGATGGTGCCGCCGTAAAGGTTGGCCGTGGACACCACTTCATCCCCGTGACCGCAGATATTGATGATGGTGTAGAAGATCGCGGCGGTGCCGGATGAAAGCGCCAGGGCCGCAGCCCCGTTTTCCAGGGCCGCCACCCGCTTTTCCAGAACATCCTGGGTGGGGTTCTGCAGACGGGAATAGATATTGCCCAGCTCCTTCAAGGCAAACAGGTCGGCGGCGTGGGCCGTGTCTTTGAACAGGTAGGCGGTGGTGCGGTGGATCGGCACCCCCCGGGACAGGGTGTCGTCGGTGTGAATGCCGGCATGAAGGGCCAGGGTGTTGAATTTGTGGGCCATGGGGCTGTCCTTTCATCGTGTTAATGCCAATGGTCGCCATCTCACAGGCCATTGCTGTTTCATGAACTGAAGATTCATATCCTGGTATTATGGCATTTTTTGGGGCACAGATCATCAGTTTTCTGTCAAAAAAACAGAGGGGGGCATGGTCATTTCTTCATATATCGGGCATAAGGACGGCAGGTCAAAATATGTTTCTGGACGGGGTCACGGTTTTCTGTTAAACAGTTCAAGACAGAGTTCAACCTGATTTTACAAGGGATGTTAACCCATGATGCCCTTGAGTTCGTGGATTACCTTTTTTGTGATGATGACGGCCATTGCCTACACCCCGGGGCCCATGACCATGTTTGCCATGTCTTCCAGTGTCAAACATGGGTTTTATAGGACCCTGCCCGGGATATTCGGCGGTTCGACCGCCTATATGATTCAGATGGTGGTGGTGTACCTGGGACTCGGGGTGATTGTTCAAAACTCCACGGTGGTGTTCAACACCATCAAGTGTGCGGGAGTTGTTTACCTGATTGTGCTGGGGGTCCGGAACTGGCGGCAGTCCATCCAGCATATGGAGATGACCCATACCGGCCTGCCCGTCTCCCCGGTCAGACTGTTTTCCCTGGGGTGTGCTACGGGCATGTCCAATCCGAAATCCGTGCTGGTATTCACGGTGCTGTTTCCCCAGTTTATCCAGCCGGACCATTACACAGCGCATTTTGCGGTTCTGGCGGCCAGTTTTTTTGTCATCCAGGGCAGCAGCGCGCTGGCCTATGCCCTGTTCGGTGCCCGGGTATTCAAATGGCTGCGGCAACGGAACATGGCCCGGGTTCAGAACCGTGTCACAGCGGTGATTCTCTTTTGTGCCGGCGGGATACTGGCGGTCAGCAGAAAATAAATAGAGACTGAAAAACAGTGCCAATTCCCTGGATACGATGACTCTATGGTTCAACCGCATCATTGACCATGGCTATTCTTATGTCTAACCCGGCCCGGCAGCAGAGGCCGGTCCATTCAGCATGGGTCAGGGAGGTGAACCGCCGGCCTTTGGCGTCAAATTCGTCGGGCGGAAAGCTGTCCACCAGTAGAGCGTGCAGGTCCGGTACTTCTGCGGATTCATACCGCCGAACCAGTCCTTTGACGTGGGTGGTATAGTATTTGATAGTGGTGTCCGGCATTTTATGTTCTCCCGTGATTCGCTGTCATCTTTATCATGCAGATCCGAAATATGACGAGGTGATTCTGGCACGGGACGGGGAAGCGGGTCCCGGGTCCGGTTCATTCAGCCGCGGTAAAACCCGGCTTTTACCAGGGCTGGCAGGCTGAAGCGGGAAATATGGTTCAGGTGCATCGGCCGGCCGGAAATGATGGCGTCTGCTGCGGCAAGCCCGCTCTGGACAGCGGCATGAATGCCTTCTCCCATATCCAGGGTGGACAGTCCGGCGGCATCGCCGATGACAAACACATTGTCCGGCACGCCTTTTTCCGGAGCTTGCCTGGGATAAGGTGCATGCCGCAGATAATACGTGTGCCCGGCCGGGTCCCCGGGTGGCCGGTCCAGGAATCTTTTGTCGATCAGGCGGCGCAAAAACCGTCGCCAGTGATCCATGATGGTGGTTCCCCGGGCATTCAGGCGGTGCTGTTTGCCGCCGATACCGATATTGATCCATCCGTCTTTTTTGGGCAGATACCAGGCATATCCGGGCAGCCCGTTTTCCAGATACCAGATATGGCATTCCCGGACCCGTGGCCGGCGTAAAAATTCTTTTTCCACCGCAGCGATCCGGGCGGTATCCGGACGGGACGGCACCGGTTCCATAAAGGCGCGGCGCACCGGGCAGTGGGTGCCGCCGGCGCCCACCAAATATTGGCATTCAAATCGATCATCAATGACATACCGGGAACGTTCCGTTTGAATTGTTTTCACCGGATGGGTGTGGAGTGACACCCCGGCGCGGCGGATCAGCCAGTGGTCAAACTCGATACGCCGGACCGCATACTGGTGCGTTTTCACAGGCATGGGAATCCCGAAAAGATGAAAGTGAATACGGCGGATACGGGTCAATGCATGGGGATAGGTTTCAGGAGAGCATTCAAGGTCGTCAAACACATCGGGGGAGACCCACCCGGCGCACAGTTTTTTCCTTGGGAATACCTGTTTGTCCAGGATTCTTGCATCCACACCGTTTTTTTTCAGACGTGCGGCACAGGCCGATCCAGCCGGCCCACCGCCTACAATGATCACATCTGAATGGATCATGCCAGGTCTCAAGAGATCCGGCAATCCGGCTTCGGCCGGCCGGGACGGGTCAGAACCATCTGCCACAGCTGCATGGACCGGGCCCGGAACCCGCCGGCAGAGCTGAGCAGGTAATATTCCCACATCCGAAAAAACCGGTCTCCATACCGGTCTTTGAGCCGGGGCCAGGCCGCCGTGAAATTTTCATACCAGGCCATCAGGGTTTTGTCATAATCTTCACCGAAATTGTGACAGTCTTCCAGGACAAACAGACCTTCCATGGCTCTTCCCAGTTCGGAAATGGATGGCAGGACCGAATTGGGGAAAATGTATTTGGCGGTCCAGGGATTGCAGATCCTGGTGGTGATATTCCCGCCGATGGTATGCACGAACGCGATGCCGTCTTTTTTAAGCAGATTGCGGGTCAGTTCCATATAGGTCCGGTAGTTTTTAAATCCAACATGCTCCATGAGACCGATGGATATGACCCTGTCATACGTACCTTTTGCATTGCGGTAATCATCCAGCCGGATGTCCACCGGCAGGTCTTTGCAGTATTCCCTGCCGAATTCCGCCTGTTTTTCTGACACAGTGAACCCGGTCACGGACACCTGATATTTTTCAGCCGCATACCGGGCAAATCCGCCGAAACCGCACCCCAGTTCCAGCAGAGTCATTCCCGGAGCCAGTTCCAGTTTCCGGCAGATCATTTCCAGTTTGGCTTCCTGGGCCTCGTCCAGGTTCCGTGCATTTTTCCAGTATCCGCAGGTATACTGCATCCGTTTGTCCAGCATCTCCCGGTACAGATCATTGCCGATGTCATAATGCTGTTTGCCCACGGTAAATGCCCGTTTGATGGTCTGGAGGTTGAAAATTTTTGCCATCAGAGCATTCCAGGCCGTGATTCGGTCCTGTTTGATCTGTTTGAGAAGATTGGCCCTAAGCACTTTTTCAATGAACTGGTCCGGTGCCGGACACTCCCACCAGCCATCCATATAGGACTCACCCAGGCCCAAGGCGGGGGATGCCGTCACCCGCTGAAAAAATTGATCGTTTTTGATCTGGATATCAAAGGGCCGGTCGCCGTTTACTTGAATACCGGCTAGGTGCATCATTTCTGAAAACAGTTTTCTGGCCTGCCCCAAATTCATTCTGTTCCTCCTTGTAACTCCTTATCTGGTTTGCGCAAAGAAGCAGACA
Organism: Desulfotignum sp.; assembly: GCA_032250905.1. Taxonomy (GTDB): domain Bacteria; phylum Desulfobacterota; class Desulfobacteria; order Desulfobacterales; family Desulfobacteraceae; genus Desulfotignum. The sequence continues at coordinate 17,417 of JAVVEQ010000046.1, forward strand.
GCTGTTTTATAGCGGAATCCGCCGGATTTTAAAACAGTTTTCGGAAAAAAAATTGGATCCAAGTGATTCAGGGTAGAGAAAAAAAGATGACAGCATGTATTTCAAGCAGATAACACCGGATATTCCCAAAGAGGAAGAAGTGATCGTGACCTGCGGGATCAGATACCGGGGCAATCTTGCGGTACGCTTTCTGCAGAGCGAGGGATTCAATCATCCGATCTGAATCATGGGGCGTTTTCCTAATGTCACAGGGATTTATTCCGGTTGCCAGCCGCCGCCAAAGGCCTTGTATACGGCAACAAGGCCGACAGATGACTGCCCCATTGACTGAGCCAGCTGGTCCTGAAAAGACGCCAGCTGGCGCTGCATGTCCAGGACATTCTGGAAATTGACAAGCCCGGTGATATAGAGCGACTGAGACAGTTCCACCGACTTTTGTGTGGATGCGACCGCCTGATTCAACGCGTTCAGGGTTGCGCCTTCATTAATATAGGCGGCCAGTGCATCTTCACACTCCCGAAACGCGGCGAGTACGGTTTGTTCGTACAATGCAAGGGTCGCCCGGGTGGCGGCTTCTTCCATCTGGACCCGGCTGCGGAGCAACCCGCCATTATAGAGTGACCAGGTGAAAGAAGGCCCGATGCTGTGTTTTTGTGCCGCAGAAGAGAGAAACTCACCGGAATCGGAGGACGCCAGGGAAAACATGCCGTCCAATGTCAATGCCGGGTAGAAATCCGCATTGGCAACACCGATTCTTGCGGTCTGGGCAGCCAGCAATCGTTCGGCGGCACGGATGTCCGGGCGGTTGCGAACCAGTTCGGCCGGCAGCAGCAGGGGCAGAGCGGATGCCATGGGAATACATTTCGGGGTCAGTAATTTATTGAGTTCGCCGGGCAGGCGGCCGGTCAGCAGGCTCAGAGCGTTCAAGGCTTCGGTCTGCTGGGTTTTGAGGGCCGGAAGCCGGGCCCGGGTGGAAGCCAGGTTCATTTTTGCCTGATGCACGTCCAGTTCACCGGTCAATCCGGCATCGAATCGGTCCTGAACCAGTTGCAGCGTTTCTTCCTGGAGGGTTACATTTTTCTGTGCAAACGCGTACCGCTGCTGAGCGGTACGCAGCATGATATATTCGGCTGCCGCCTGGGCCTGGAGCAGCACCATGAGATTGCGGCGGTCTTCGATGGAAGCATCCCATTCTCCCCGGGCCGCTTCCATGTTCCGGCGGATCTTGTGCCACACATCGATTTCCCAGGACATCACAAATCCGGCCTCATACATCCAGGTCGGGTTGCCGGCAAACGACTGGTTCGTGTTGTTGCGGACCCGTTCACTTACCCGATCGTGGCTGATGCCGCCCTGGGCATGGATCATGGGCATCAATCCGGCCCGGGCCATGCCATAGGCAGCAGCATAGCTGTCCAGGCGGGCCGTCGCAGCCACCAGGTCACGGTTCTGTTTTTTTACCTCAGCCACCAACTGGGTCAGATTCGGATCATCGAACACGCGCCACCATTCATCATACAAAGCTGTGGGCTCAAATGACGACATATTGTCGGCAGTTTCGGTAATTTGCCAGGTTTCAGGTAACCGGGGGGAAGGTGACTGAAAGTCAGGTCCAACAGCGGTTTTACAGCCTGCCAGAAAAAAGAAAATCACTATCAGTCCACACAGAACAGTTTTGAATTGCCGGGTGCAACGCATTGTATTTTTAATCATTCAACTCCCCATTCCTTTCAATGGTTTGCATGGTCAAAACCTCTTTGTTCTCAGCCGCATATTGGACAGGCCGTTTCTTTTTGTCAACTCAAAATGCGAATTTAAAAAACACGTTGCATTTTAATAATTTTTTGTCGTATTTTACATAATGCTCAATTCAATAACACATGATGATATCAGAAAAATTATTGAAAGGTATGTCCAGGCCTATTCTGAGGCTGAAAATGTGCCTGACTACTGGCGTAAACCTCTGGCAGCGTTTGCCACGGTGAATGACCGGTTTCAGGTTCTTCCGGAAATTGCTGCACTGGATCATGCCCTTCCTGAAGAGCTGCTGCACTGCAGCCTCAAAGCCCCGCCTCTTTCCGGTCCACATGCAGGCTGATCCAGACTGAAGAACGGGATGTCTGCCCCCCAAGTGAGCTGCGACTTTTTATGCCCCAAATTCAAAATTGTGTCAAAGGAATGAATACAAACGGGAAAAAAAATTATTCCTTGACATTCTCCGATGTCAAGGGCTAAAAATACTGCTAAGTAATGAATAAAGGCTGATTGGGTTTAATCATTCACCGGAGGCCTCATGAAAAAATTTCTTATTCCAGCGATATTGATCGGTATTGGAATTATCATTGCTTTCCCTCTGTTCAGCATGACTTATTACACAATGGTGCGCACATCCACGCCTGAATTCTGTGCATCATGTCATGAGATCAAACCGGCGGTGGTGGCATGGCGATCTTCCACACACACCAATAATGCTGCAGGGGTTGTCGTTGACTGCATGGACTGCCATTTGCCGGCGCCTCAGGATACATTCAATTTTTTCTTTGCCAAAAGCTATCACGGGCTCAAAGATGTTGCCGTGCATTTTCTGGTTGGTGAATATGACCGGGAACATGCCCGGGAAGCCGCTTACCAGGCATTCAATAACCGTGAATGTGAAAAATGCCATCGGAATTTACTGCACATGCCAACCCGGCGGGGGGCCATGCTGGCGCACCGGTCGGTGGTGTATGCGAGACCCGGGTATGAAAAGAAATGTGTTGACTGCCATTATGACCTGGTACATTCGGACAGCGGCCGGGTCATGTTTCGTCAAACCCGTCAGGTACCTTACCAGGCCAGGGGCTTGCGACAGTTATGATCAATTCATTGAACCGAAATTTTTTTCAAGGTTCACTTAAATGAAAGGAGCAGCGCTTATGAATCGACTAAAGGTCCATTTTACACTGGTATTGCTGACAACGGCCTTGATGTTGACGGGTTTTGTCGGAATAACAGTTGCCCAGCCTAATTATGCCATGGTGAAAGAATACCGGATCGAGCGCAGCATACCGCCGGAAGCCCAGGCCTGCATTGAATGTCACCGGGTGACAACCCCGGGGGTGTTTGCCGACTGGGCAAAAAGCCGGCATGCCAACGCCAACATCACCTGCCTTGACTGTCACCTGGTTCAACCCGGAGATCAGGATATCGCACAGGATCATGTCAAATATTATGGCCGCTCTGATCTGCCATGGGGAGAAGACAAATACAAAATGGATATCGCATCCATTGTAACGCCCAAAGACTGCTCCCGGTGCCACCCGGATGAAGCCATGCAGTATAATAAATCCAAGCACGCGAATACCATTGAAATCATGTGGAAAATCGATCCCTGGCTCAATGATGGGATGAACTCGGACAATGAGCGGAAGACGGGCTGTTTCAGCTGCCACGGAACAGTGATCAAGATTGATGACAATGGGAAGATTGATCCGGCCACCTGGCCCAACGCCGGGGTGGGACGTCTGAACCTGGACGGCAGTAAAGGATCGTGTACCTCCTGCCATACACGTCATCGGTTCTCGCTGGCGGAAGCCCGGAGACCCGAGGCCTGTGACCAGTGTCACCTGGGACCGGATCATCCCCAGATTGAAATCTATGAGGAATCCAAGCACGGTACCATCTACCATGCCTACCAGGATGAATATAATTTTGATGCGGCCGGCGGCACCTGGACCCCCGGTGTGGACTACCGGGCGCCCACCTGTGCCGGCTGCCATATGAGCGGCAGTGGTAATGTGCTGACCACCCATGATGTGACCGAAAGACTGTCATGGGAAACCCAGGCACCGCTGACGGTTCGCCCCCAGGACTTCAAGCCGTTTCCATCCGGCACTGACTGGCAGACAGAGCGTGAGAAAATGAAAAATGTCTGCAGCGCCTGCCACGGCGATTCCTGGATCAATGATTTTTATGATGGTTTTGACAAAGCGGTCGAAGAATACAATGAAATCTACTTTAAACCGGCCAAGGCAAAACTGGATGAGCTTTACGAGAAAGGGTTGCTAGACAAGACTAAATTCTTTGATGAACAGCTTGAACTTGAGTTCTATGAACTCTGGCACCATGAAGGCCGTCGAGCCCGGATGGGCGCCATGATGATGGCCCCGGACTATGCGTGGTGGCACGGTTTTTATGAATGCAAGTTCCAGTTTACCAATTTCATGAAAGAAGCCAACCATTTGATTGAAAACAATGAAAAAGCGTACGTTGCTGATGACTTTCCAAACGCCACCGGAGATCCGACCAAACCTGAGAAAATTTTCAAATAAGCGACACCACCCTTGACAGAAGCGGCCGTTCAATTGATTTTGAACGGCTGTTCCTGTTATTTTTTTAAGATTGCCGGTTCCCTTTATTGACAGGCATCTTGGAATTTCATGAACTGCCGGATCCACGGATGAACACTTAGCTTGCCTTGTCTGGAAAATAAAATGTAGCATTTTGCGATTTTAGATATTGATACGAGTAGCTTCTCTTTCTGATTACACTGCGATACCCTTTAGAGAAATTATCCGGGAATTCCGGTCCCCAGGCATTCCCATCGATACTTAGAATCTTTGACTCTTCAGCTATGTTTTTGGTTACAATAAAGTGATGATTACCTTTGGTGATCCTCCCGATACATCCCTCGAAAGCATTTTCTGGACCAGAGATAACCCGAAATTTTCCACTGTTTACATTACTCGAATGATTTGGCCATCCCCCGGTATTAATTCCAGCAAAAAAATAGACGAAATAACAGAATATCCCGCACCAGGCTGGCAGATCATTCTGGTTCAGCCATGTTTGTTTTGCCTGGCTTGGGGGAGCCTGCCACTTTCCTTCCGCTGTTGCCGTTATGGTGTAACACTTGGCTGAATAAACTCCGGCACCCTGAAAAATGGTAGCAAGCCCCACGCCACCCTGCCGTGGACGAAAGGGATCTTTGGGATCAGCACAGTACGCAGCCGCTATTGAGGGTAACATCTTGTTTCGCTTTGCCTCTCCTCGCCAGCCCCAGAGATTCAATGCCCTGTTTGCTGCGGTCACGATTCTGTCGCCCACGGTCTTGTCTTGATTCGTTAGCTGCGCGATTTGTTTAAGGAGTTCTGCGAGGACTTCCCATGTCAGGGGGCCTACAATCCCATCGCACACGAGGTTATGCCCCTGCTGATATTCCCTGACCTTGGCATTGGTTTTGGGGCCGAAAATGCCATCCGCGTTAAGTGATGGACTGATCGATTTGGGCCACAGATTCAAAGCAGCCTGTAAGTTTCTTACATCTTGACCAATTGATCCCCACCGGAGTGTTGGTAGACTAATCATTAGAAACCTCCTGACTCTTAAATAGTGTAAAAAAAACCGAACAAACCGGCAACCAATCTAAATGCCGGGGGCATAAGGCAAAAGACATTCCTTGACAAAAAGTATTTTTTTATCCTAACCTGACAGTAAAAATCAGGATTCGACAATCATATCTCACGGGAGGTGTCCATGCAACATCGATTTTGCAGTCTGGCCGTTACAGTGCTTGTGTTGGGCTTTCTGGCCCTTTCCGATCAGGGCCTGGCGCAGGAGAGTCCGGATGCCTGTCTTCTGTTCACCCAGGCAGATGCCAGCGGGTTGCTCCAGGAAAGCGTCTCTCCTGGTGTCGCCAGGGCCAGGATAACACCGGCAGGGAGCAGTTGCCGCTATTCCTACACCAAAAATGGCGGAGTCTTTGGAGTGAGTCTCAGCCACTGCACGGATGCCTCCATTGCGGAAGAAGGCATTCACGAATCCGCTGCGGATGTCATGGCCAGGCAGCTACGGGCGATGAAAAACAGCTCATACGCCTCAACACTTTTGAAAATCATCCCGGACATGGGGGATGAAGCCTTCTGGAACGGGAGGGATCTGTGGATGCGCAAGGGCGGACATCTTGTGATCATCAAGCCCACGCCGCAACTGGAGGGCTCATTTGCAAACATGGACGCTGCCGATGCGGCCATGGATGAACGAAGCCGGGAGCTGGCCGTTCAGGTTGGAGAGATTATCCTGCCCCGGCTTCCATGAACATGTGCTGGTAATCAGCCAAGGGTCATGACAGGAATTTGATTCCCTTCATGACCCTTTTGCATTGCGCCGATTTTTCCGGCTCAGTGGATGTCTTTGACGAGCTCCACCCGTCGGTTCTTGGTTCGGCCATCTTCATCTTCGTTGGAACCCACCGGGGCCAGGAAGGCTACTCCGGCACTCTTGAGTCGACTCTGGGCTATTCCGTATTTCCCGACCAGTTCCCGCACCACGGCCTGGGCGCGCTTTCTGGACAGTTCCATGTTGTAGTCAAAACCGCCCACGCCGTCCGTATGCCCTACCACATACAATTTCAGCCCCGGGTCATCGCGCAGCAGCCTGGCGATCTCGTCCAGGGTCGGCGCGGATTCGGGTTTCAGGTCTGCCTTGTCCGTATCGAAATAGATGCCGTACAGGGCGATGGTGCCCTGGGCCGCGATGCTCTTGGCCATGGTATCAGCATCCACGGTGACCATCTTCTGTTCCATGGGCGCGGCCTCGACGATGTCGAGCAGAACCAGGGTGCGCTGGGATGTTTCCTGGAAATGTTTGAAGGTTTCCCTGGCCACGAACAATGAAACATGCACATCACCTCCGGGCCGGGACAGTGTCGCGGCCAGGAACTGCGGTTCCACCGGAGAGCTGAAGGCGTATTCCGACATCTGCCCCTTGTTGCTGAGTTTCCGGTCATTGCTGTACAATGTCCTGGGCAGGGCCTTGTCCTTGCCGCATTCCACTTCAGAACACGTGAACACGGTCTCGTAGCCGTCCTGCTCCAATTCCAGGGCATAATTGTGAAAGACCTCCAGCGGCGAGCGCTCGGGCGGGGCAACATACAGGATGCGCGTGTGCCTGCCCGTGACCTTGGTCGATGGGTCTGGCGGAAGATCGTAGCTTTTGAGCGGCCCGGTGATCAGATGAAACCGGTCAAACCCCCGGTAGTCATAGCCGATGATTTCCGAGCCATCGTAGCGTTTGAGCAGAGGGTTGTCCCTGGATCCGGGGACATCGGCTGCAAAGGCTGCACCGCAAAAGAGGAAAATTGAGACGGCCGCGGCCGCAAGCAGAGTGATGGTCACCATGGGGCAATTCATGGAAGAGGCCTGATTGTGTTTTTTCATGGGTATGCTTCCTCTGGATTGATCGTTTCAAGCATTGAGTGGGTGGTTTTTGCTGGAGCGGAATTCCTGGTGCCATCGTTCCCACCTTCCTGACTATTTCTATCAAATTCTCAGCGCTTTATCCAGCAGTCCTTTAAAAAAAATCGCCAAATGGGAAATCCTAAGAGACCCGCTCTGAAGAGGAAAATGAAAATTCTCCTTCATTAAAATACCTCTGTCACTGCGCTGTGGCGTGAAAACATCGTTTTCCGGTTCAGCCACACCACGATGCCGGCAACAGCCACGAAAAGCCAGGTATCATAGGGCTGTGCATCCGGCCACAGGGGATTGATCAACTGCAGGTGGAAAAACGCAGGCAGCAGGATACTGCCGTGCGAATGGTTGAACAGCGGCGTCACGATGACACTCAGGGCCAGGGTGCCCACAAGGAAAGGAGTCAATGCCCAGGCGCTCTGGGGTGTGTTGCTGAGCATGAATGCAGGCAGGTGCCAGACCGCCCAGACAACTCCCAGCACGAGGGCCGCCCAGATAGGTGCCATTTGACGTTGAAGCAAAGGCAGGGCCAGTCCACGCCAGCCAATTTCCTCGATCGGCCCCTTGATGGCCATGAAAAACAATCCAGACAGATAAGCAGTGACGGACGCAAACGGAAACAGCGTATCCAGTGCGTCCTGTTTGAACAGTGCCCCGACATAGAACACCAGCGGCACAACAAGGATCAGCATGACATACCAGTAGATGGACGTCCGCCACAACAGCAGCCGGGAAAGAAAGCACCGTATGCCCTCAACCCCCTGCCGGTAAAAGAGTAAAGTCAGCGCTGCGATGGCCGGTGCATAAACGGCAAGGTAAAACAGCGGGTGCTGGCCGGTAAGATTTCCAAACAACCGGACCATCGTCTCAGAGGCAAAAATATAAAGCCCGAGAATACCCCAGGCGATGACAAAGGTCATGGTAAAGAACGGGATCAGATCGGTCTGGCGCATGTAATATTTTCCTTTTTTTTTCTCCGATTTTTTTACAAAAAATGGGAAAAACATGGGTACCCGTTTCCTGTATTCCTCATAAGGTTCTCCCAGCCTCTTTAACAATTCCGGTTCTTCGACTTTCTTCAACTCCCACACGTTAATGATGATAAATAGTGGCGTAAAGATCAGTGTCAATGATATTGAACCCAAAGCAATGCCAAGGCCGAAAAGCTGGATGAACATGCCGGAAAGCATGGGGTTGCGAGCAAATCTGTATGGGCCGGTTGTTACAAGCGTTGGAGGTGGACTGACGGGAACGGGTGTACCCCGCTCCCTGATGAATAAGGCAGTTGAAAAGAGTGTAAGGAATATACCAAATATAATAAAAAACAGCCCGATGGCAAAGCTTAAGGAGCAGTATACTCTGGGGAGACTCAGCCACTGGTCAACAGCAAGAGACAGAAAGACAAAGAAGACAATCAGAGAAAGATAAAGGGTGCCGACAATTGGAGCAAGGATAACCTTTGCTCTCCAGTCTCCCGTGGCAACTTTATATATCAGCTCTACCCACCTGCTTACGAAAGACATTGTTTTTCACCTGTTGCGTCGTTCAATGTCAAGTTTGCATCTGTAGACCTTTTCATAACTAAAACCTTTTTGAACAGGGCCGCCTACCAGAATAAAGCCCAGTTAATCCTGATAAAAGGTTCGGGCCATAAAGCCGATCCATATCAGATCAACGACAAGGAATACGGATAATGCAACACCATATGTTTTAAGGTAATGAATGGTTTTCTATCCCTTTATAATCTGGTTCATCAATCTAATTTAATAAATTCACTTCGAATCCGCTCAATTCGTTTTCGGTTCGCCCCAAGGTCGGAATATCCGATACGGGATGCGGATCGGATATGGATGACCGTCTCGCCCGATTTCTCTTTCGGAAAGTAAAACTCCACGTCATCGACGAATCGAAACAAAGCTGACGTAAACTCTGCCCGGATATAATTTTTCTGAGCCGTCAAGATCTTTGCCCGTCTTTGGGAAGCTAGTATCTGAAAGAGACGAGCTCGCGCATCCTCCCGTGTTCCTGCATACCGGATAGGTTGAATATATTGTTTTTCACCAACCGCCTGACTGTTCACACAATTTGGTGTTTTCGGGCACGGCGCCAACTCTCCATTATTTGTCCCTAGATCAGGAACAGCGCCAACGCACCCGGTTAAAAAAACTAAGGCTATCAAACCAACTGCAATTTGTTTGTTCAATGCGTATTCTTCCTTTATTCTAAACAATTGTCCATTTCAATCAGCCAAATTAATTATACGGGTCTGTTTTCATTTACTATAGCATTATTTTTGTATCAATTTGAAAGTTAGATTTTACCAGGCCTGCAAATTCTTTTAACCCATCTTTTCGAAAAATCGAAAACAAATTGAATATTTTTGATATTTTTTATGGCACCATAAATTTTTTTGATAATATTTTCTATGAGTTATTCAATAATTTTATTTTTGCGACCAAAGTAGTGCCATAAAATAATTTTATTGTTGACTCCCGTATTGACATGTGTATATAGTGGCTCCATGTATATTCGAAGAACAAGCATAAAAAGCCGAAAAGATGGTCGCCAGTATTACACCTATAGGCTGGTTGAATCAGAACGGACGGAAAAAGGTGTTCGCCAGCGCACACTGCTCAATTTGGGTACAGATTTTTCTCTTCCAAGGGAAAAATGGCCTGAAGTCACATCCCGGGTTCAACAGATCATAAGAGGTGAGGCATTGCTGTTTGAATTGCCTCAAGAAATCGAAGAAATGGCCCAGAATTTTGCGGCCCGGATTATTCAG
>JAVVEQ010000047.1:0-26442 GCA_032250905.1 Desulfotignum sp.
CCATGATCTGATCTTTTTTCAGCGGGGTTTCCGGTATGCGGTGCCGGGTCTGGATGATGGTGGCGGTTTCCGTGTCTTCGGTGGTGTTGATCTGGGCAGTTTTCTGAAAGAAATGTTTGATACTGATGGCGTTGACCGTGTCATCCGATCCCTGGTCGATCACTTTGAGCCGGTCGTCCGGACCGATCACGGACGCGGTGAGCTGGATTCCGCCGGTGCCCCATCCATAGGGCAAAGGCATCTCCCGGCCCCCGAACGGCACCTGGAACCCTGGGATGGCCAGGGCCTTTAAAATGGACCGGCGGATCATTTTTTTGGACTGTTCATCCAGGTAGGCGAAATTGTAGGATACCGGCATCAGTCCTCTCCTTTGGTCGGTGCATGATTTTTGCCACGGCTGCGGATGAACACCAGTTCCGACTGAAAATCCACGTAATGGGGCAGTTTGAGATGCTGGACAAATCCTGAGGATTCCACACTGTCGCAGTGGGACAGGATGAATTCCGGGTCCTGAGCCGGATATGCCGCTTTGCCGGTGTCGGCACCCGCTTTTTTGTCACTGTCAGAAAGCGAGCGGTCCAAAAGGGACATGGACATGGCTTTGCGCTCATTCTGGCCGAACACCAGGCCGTACCCGGTGTCAAACCCGGCGGCCCTGCCGTGGGTATCATCCTGCCGGCTGACCATGACACATTCCGTGAGCCGGATGCGGCCGATCCGGATTTCAAATCCCAGTTCCGGCGGGGTGAAACAGACCTCGGCATGCCCCACCTTGAGTTCACCTAAAAACGGATGCCGGTCCAGGCCGAACCCCCGCTGCAGCGAGTAGGCCGATCCCAGCAGAAAGCCTTCGTCCCCCCGGGCCAGGGCCTGAAGCCGCAGGGATCTGGACACGGGAAAAGTCAGAGGCTGCCGGGTGAGGTCCTCTCCGTTTTCCAGGCCGGTTTCCGGGGAAAGGGCGGACAGTGCATCGGAAATCAGCCCCTGTTTTTTCAGGATATCCATGACCCGGGGCAATTTGTCCGGCAAAGGGGGAATGGTCTGATCAGGGCCGGTCTCATCCTCGCCGGATTCAGGATCGGTTTCGATCAGCCGGTGGGTATAGTCATAGGTGGGGCCTAAAATCTGGCCGCCCGGAATGTCTTTGTAAATGCCGGAGACCCGCCGGAAAGCGGTCATTTCCGTGGTATCCACCGGCCGGCTGGTGCCGAATCGTTTCAGGGTGGTACGGAAGGCCCGCAACAGGAAAACCGCTTCGGTCAGATCTCCCTGGGCCTGCTGAATGGCCATGGCTGCGGCGGTTTCATCATACAAAGACCCTTCCGCCATGACCCGGTCCAGCCCGAGTCCCAGCTGATGCCTGATCTGATCCGTTGAAATTTCGGGCACCCGGGTGTCCCCCCGGCGTTTTTTTGCCACCAGCCTCTGGGAATTTTTGACGGCTTTTTCACCACCTTTTACTGCCACATACATCAGCCAATCTCCGCTTGAGTGGTTCGAGGCAGGGCGCAGAACCGGTCTTTGTGGACAAAAATTATGTCAATACCCATGGGGCATGCCTGGTTGACCCGGGTTCTTTTTTTCCAGAAATTACTGGTAATGCCCGTGAGGGTCAGACCGGTTTGTTTCTGAATGCCGGGTCCGGTGATCCGCAGTTGATTTTCCTCAGCCATGCCCTGGGTCTGGATAATCAGGGTGGTGGAGCGGTCAGGAGAGAGCACCGTGCCCGGGTTGAACCGATCCAGTTCAATGGGAAGGGTGCTGTCGGAGATCAGTGCGAATGCTGCCTGTGAGGGCTCTGTGGTGACAGTTGCTCCGGTGTGAAAGGTCAGCCACCGGACTTCGGGAGAATCCGTTGCCAGATCCGTCCAGAAAGGGGTTTCAAAATCCATGAGTGTGAGCAGCAGGGCCCCGGCGGAAGGATGCATCCGGTCCGGACAGGACAAGGTGATTCCCATGCCGGTGATGGTGCCGGGATACGCCATGGCCGTCAGAAGGCCCCGGAACAAGGTCTGGCTGTCAAATACTTCGGAATCCCATCCTTTCATCAGCAAAGTCATCGATATCATTCTCCGCGGGTCAGGGTGAAAAATTCAACTGTGGTGTCAGATACTTCTCTGGCAAGGGTTTGACGATTATGACAAGCTTTGGTTTCCAGTGTTTTGATCAGGGTGGTCATGAGCGGGTCATGAAATGACGGTATCTGGAGCAGAGCGTCAAACAGGGCCGCCAGGCGGGCATGGTCCGGATCACTGCCCGGTACCATGGCATAACCCTGTGCCTGATCCATGCACCGGGTCACGGTCATTTCTCCGATACAAAACGGGGTGCCCGTACCGTCCGTTTTGCCCTGAACCATGACCATCCCGGTTTCAGGCGTGATCAGACAGGTACAGGCAACCGGTTTTTCCAGCCGGTCAAATGCTGTCTTGAGGTCCTGGACATCCGCTTCTGCCAGCAGCTGCATCCATCGTTGTCTGGAAGTCTGTGTCATGGACAGCGATATTACCCGGTTTCCGGTGAGAAGTTGATTACCGGCTTGTTAAACTAAAGTTAGAATTAACTTCATGCTGGCGGACCGCTTACAGGATGACGCCTTCCAACTCCTTGGCAAAATAGTTGGGCTCATAACCCATCCCCCGGGCGGACCTGAGGGGCGGGGGGACTCACCAAGATCCGGCCCGCCACGACCTTGTGTGATGCCGTCCCAGGGACCTTATTTTTCTTCCACAGGAAATTTTGCCCGGAACCATTCCTGCCAGCCCCCTTTGAGGGCGTGGACATCTGTGTAGCCGTCAGCCATAAGCTTTCGTGCCAGACCGGCACTGGTATATTCATTGGGTCAGGCGCAGTAAAGCACCAGCCGGGTGTTTGCCGGGTAATTGCCTTTCCAGGCGGTGTAATTGCCCGGATCTACCCGCTGGGCCGTGATGATTTTAAACTCGGAAGCGGTCCAGTCTCTTCCCTGGCGTACATCCAGGATGGTGACAGCACCGGTGTCCATCCATGTTTTCACAGTCTCCTTGGAAACAATTGAAACAGTGTCCCCTGCTGTGACAACAGACAGGGGCCAAAGAAAAAATACGGCCAGTAGTATGGTCACAATTTTTTTCATGGTTTCCTCCTTGAATAAAGTAAAATGGTATCATTTTTTTAAAGGGTTATGGAAAATTACTGTCGGTTTTGTTTTTCAAAACCTTATAGGTTACAGCTTCTCCACCCACAGGCATTTATAATCAAAACCCGCATTGCCGTTGAGGTTGTATTTAATGATCTCGAAATTGGGGCTCAGATCGAAATCTTTCGGGCTGATCTGAGTGTAATGCCGCATAATCAGGCCTCCGCCGTATGGGTTGGCGGCACTGTATGCGTCAAGACGGTCCCGGGGGGTATTCCGGGGCAACATCGCCGGCACAATGGGATATCCCACGCTCTGAAATGCCTGGGCGATCATGCCGGAACAGATCACCTGAAAGTCATTGCAGTTTCCCAGGCACGCCTTCAACGACAGCCGGTTCACCGGCCGCCAGATTGCCTGAAGGGCTATCAGGGCGATTTCCAGGATATTCTGGTCATCATAGTGCATCCCTATCTTTCCGATCACCTGCAAGATCACCTGTTCCAGGTCGGTGTCAAGAATGCCGTAGGGTCTGCAGATTCGGATATTGTAATCTTCATATATGGAAATGGGGGAGGCGATGACCCCTTTGCCGGAAAACGCTTCCACCAGCATGTGCCGGGCATCTTTTCCATACCGGTTCAGGTGACGTTTCTGTGCAGGAGTGCCGAATTCAGCCAGGGCATCTCCAACGTAAAGGGCCGCATGGCTCCAGGAGCTGCCGGAAAACAGCTTGATGAGCCGGCTCATTTCCGACCGGCCTTCCACCAGTACCACATCCCCGGGCCTGATGACCCCGTACAGCCGGTCCAGGTTGTTGTAGCCTCGCTGTTCATAGGGGTACCGGTGCTGCTCCAGCCATTTGAGAAGGCGTTTCCTGAGCAGGGTGGTCACGGGTGTCATCGGTTGCCTCCCTGTGCCGGTTATTCCTCTATATGGCAGGCCCGGCCCTTGAGGTTGAAAAAAAACTTCAGCCCCTTTTTGATGGTGGGGGAGAAGATCTTGGGGGACAGAAAGGTACCGGCCACCCGTTTGTTGATCTCGCCGATGGTGGGATAAGGGTGGATGGCAGCGGCAAGGGTGGACAGTTTCACATTGCCGTTGAATGCGGCCACCCATTCACTGATCAGGTTGCCGGCCCCCGGCCCCAGGATCTGTACGCCGATGGGCTTTTCCTTTTCATCCAGCAGGAGTTTGATCCTGCCTTCGGTCTCCCCTTCTGCCAGGGCCCGGTCATTGTCCTTGAACGCTTCGGTGAACACGGTATACTCGATGCCTGCTTTTTTTGCCATGGTTTCATTCATGCCAATGCTGGCCAGTTCCGGGTCCGTGTAAGTCACCCAGGGCAGCCAGGTGTAGTTGACCTTCCGGGGAAGACGGAACACGGCATTGGCGATGACAATTCCCCCTTCATACCCGGCCGCATGGGTGAACTGGAACCCGCCGTTCACATCCCCGGCCGCATAGATATGATTGTGCCGGGTGCGCAGTCGATTGTCCACGGGAATACCGGTCCGTTCCACCTGGATTTCGATGCCTTCCAGGCCAAGGCCGTCGGTGTTCGGGGACCGGCCCATGGCCACCAGCAGCGCGTCGGCTGAAATCTGCCTTTGTTTGCCTGTGTTGTCGGTGATGGTCACCCGGGCCTGGCCGTTGCTTTGATCCACTTGTTCGATGGACGATTCAAGAACAAACTGAACCCCTTCATTGGCCATGATCTGCATGACCGTGTCCGCCATGTCTTTGTCCTCTTTGCCCAGTATCTGCCGGGCCCGGTCGATGACCGTCACCCGGGTGCCCAGCCGGTTGAAAGCCTGGGCCATCTCAATGCCGATAGGACCGGCCCCCAGCATGATCATGGATTTGGGCAGCGTGTCCATGTAAAAGATCTCCCGGTTGGTCAGGTGCGGGGTGTCCGCCAGACCCGGGATGGGAGGCGCCACCGGAGAGGATCCTGTGGCGATCACCCATTTGGCCGCGGAGATGGCGGTCCCGTTGATATGTACCGCATGTTCATCCACAAACCGGGGCTGCCCGAATATCACTTTTGCGCCAAGGCTGCAGAACCGTTCTTCGGAATCGTGCTTCTGGATCGTGTCCACCACGGACCGGATCCGGTCCGCCACCTGCCTGAAATCCACCGGTGGCACCACCACTTCCGGCAGCCCGAACGTGGTTGCGTGCTTCATCTGGTGGTAGACATGGGCGGTTTTGATCAGGGTTTTGCTGGGTACACACCCGTAATGGAGACAGTCGCCGCCCAGTCGGTCCTCCTGTTCGATCAAAATCACTTTGGCCCCCAGCTGGGCCGCCCCGGAGGCGGTGGTGAGGCCGGCTGCGCCGCCGCCGATAATGCCGATATCATAGTCATACTGGCTCATGATACGTTCCTTTCCTTTTTCGGTTGATAAATGCCACTCCTTTTTTGGCCAGGAGCGGAAAAACGCCCAGCAGGGCAAAGGACAACAGCAGTCCCGGAGATAAAATGCCTTTTAAAGAATCGATCTGTGCCAGCTGGGTGCCGGCGTTGACATACACCAGGGTGCCCGGCAGCATTCCCACCTGACTGACCAGGTAGAACCGGGCCGTACGGATGGGGGTCAGGCCCATCACCAGGTTGATGATGAAAAACGGAAACACCGGGACCAGCCGCAGGGTGAACAGGTAAAACGAGCCTTCTCTTTCAATGCCCTGGTTGATGGTGTGCAGTTTGTCTCTGAACCGTTCCTGGACCCAGTCTTTGAGTAAAAACCGGGACACCAGGAATGCCAGGGTGGCGCCGATGGTGCTGGCAAAGGAGATCACCACGGTGCCGGTCAAAAGACCGAACAGCGCGCCCCCGGCCAGGGTCATGACCGCCGCGCCCGGCAGAGACAGGGCCGTGACCGCGATATAAACGAGCATGTAGGCGCCGATGGTCAACACAGTGTGGCTTGTATAGATGTCCACCAGCCATTCCTGACGGGATTTTAAATACCCCAGGGACAGGTACTGTCCCAGGTCATACACGAAAAAAAGCACCACCAGGCCGATGATCGCTCCCGCCAATATCCATTTGATTATGGGTGTTTTCATCATGGCCCCTCTCCTTTTGTCATCAGGTTGTCTGTACCCGTGTCTGTCTGTTGTCCATATACTTGCCTGATTGGTCGGGTCAGGCGGCAATGCCTTACAGAACAGATAATCAGAAGAGCAGCCGGGTCAGTTTGTTTTTATAGATGGAAAAGGCATGGGTTTCCAGGGCCATCATGGTATGGGCTCCGGAAAATTCGGTCAGGCTGTACTGGCACAGAAACAGCAGGCCCGGCGCCAGCCGGGTGTTGGTGCTTTCTTCCAGGGTTTTTATCTGTTCCAGAGACCATCCGGCGGCAGTCGCCCACACCATGTCCCCCACCAGCCGGAAACCGGTTCCCGCGGATGCGGAGGCTCCGGATATCAGCGCGGTCATCTGTTCCGGTGTTTGTCTGCCCGTATCGTGGATCAACCGGTTCTGTCTGATAAGATCCCGGACCGGGATGCCGTCCCGGTCCAGGGTGACCAGCAGCGTGTCCCGCCGGTCTGCCGGGGCCACCACCACCACGGTTTCGCCGGTGTTCAGGCCCTGGCGGACAAAAAAACCCTGAATGCCCAGTGCTTCGGCCCGGTCCAGATACAGATGGGTCAGGTGGGACCCATCCGGCACATGCAGATCGGCAAACCCCAGGGCGACGCCATCGGTCCGGCCGGCCGGCCGGTTCGGGGCTGGTGCGGCAGTGATCGTGTCACGAGGGTGGTTCACGGCAGACGGATCGTCGGTACGTCCGGCGATAAATGCGAGCAGGTTCGGTTCACTGAAGCGCCGTTCCCGCTTTTTGCCGATGCGGAAGCACGGCAGCAGTCCATCATTGGTCCAGCGGCGGACCGTCATCTGGGAGACATTGAGCAGGGCCGCCGCCTGTCTGACATTGAGCAGTTTTTCCATATTTTGGTTCCTGTTCAGGAGGATGCCTGGTCCATGGGTACCAGCAGTAGCTTTCCGTTCAATTTCAATGCCGGATCATCTGAAGCCCGGCATTTGTCCCTGACGGCGCGCAACACCTCTCCGGCGGCGGTTTTCTGCCAGAACCACCGGGTGAAGGCGGTATCATCGGGCAGGGTCACATCCGGCCGGACCATGACCGACTCAAAATAGGCGGCTTTGAGGTCCTGGGCCGCCAGTCGAAGGGCCAGGGCCGTCGACGCTATGTTGTCATCCAGAGATATGGGTTTGTCAAGCAGAAAGTCATGGAAAAGCTGAAAGGCCGCCTGGAGGGGGAAATAGGCCACGCTGGAAAACCCCCGCTTTGCCGTTGCCATGTCATACCAGGACCGGCAGTCGGCCAGTTCCTGTCGGAACGCTTCCAGCAGCTGTTCGGTTTCAGTTTTCTGCCCGTCCGGCCTGGCAAAGGAGACCGGGCAGGCCGGCAGATCCGCAATATCTTCAGCCGGTTCGGACACATCCGGCGCATCGTCCGGAAAGTCTTCCAATACTGGGCCATTTTCCGCTTCCACCAGGGCCAGGGCCGTCAGGATTACCCGTGTTTGAAATACCGGATCACCGGGTCTTCCCAGGGGACGGCCCAAAGCAAACGGCACCCACAATGCCCGGGGCGGCTGGATGGTTTCTGTGTGTTCCCTGATCAGGCTGATCTGGGTGGTGGGGATCCCCTGTGTTTCCAGATAATGACCCAGCGCGCCCACGGCGCGCGTGCAGAAGGGTCAGACCGGCACCAGCAGGGCTGCATCCACGGCATCTCCTTTCAAAAGACCGGCCAGGCGCCCGGCAGCCTGTTCCATGGCACCCGGATCGGCAGCTCCCATAAAAGAATAGTGGAATTCAGCCACGGATCCGATGGTTTGATCGGCTGCCAGCTCATGGAGCCGGTCCAGGGGAAATACTACATTCCAGTCCTGGACAAACCCGGTGCGGTCGAAATTGGTGGAGATATGGGTCATTACCAGGTCCTTTGCCGTGCAGGTGTCTGGAATCACCCGGTAGTCTCCGGTCATTCCTTCAAAGGGCCGGTCCTCCCGGCGGTGCAGGCCGGCCGTGGAAATGATGGCCACCCGCCGCCGGGACAGGGGCGGTCCGGTGACCCAGGGCCGGGTGTCAAACGTGGGGCAGGGCAGACCTGCCAGGTGAGAACGCATCGGTTCGGGCATGGTATTCAATCGGGCCATGTCTGTATCCTCCTTGGTTGTTTTTGTTTAACTTTATTATACAACTCTTTATATAATAATATTCAATTGACAAAACGCAATCCATTATTTTATAACTTGTATGAACATCAACCCCATATTCAAGAATGGAATCAATGACTGTCCCTGCTGTCCATCAATCCAGTTCTCCTGATACCTGGGTGGATACCTATGGTGATTATCTGTATGGCTTCGCCTTCTACCGGGTCCAGGATGATCTTGTGGCTCAGGAACTGGTTCAGGACACCCTGGTGGCGGCCCTGGAGGCAAGAAAAAATTTTTCCGGCAATGCGTCGGAAAAAACCTGGCTCACCAGTATTCTGAAACACAAGATTATGGATCTGTTCCGTAAAAAATACCGGGATGCCAGTCTGGATGCAGGAGACCTGGATGAGCGGGAAATCCATGCCCGCTTTGACCACCACGGCAGATGGAAAACCGGTCCGGCCCGGTGGGCGTCAGATCCGGAACGTCTGATGGCCCAGAAGGATTTTATCGAGATACTTCACCAGTGCTTGAAGGAATTGCCTGAACGCGCGGCCCGGGCTCTGACCCTGCGGGAGCTCGAAGGGGAATCCACCCAGACGCTTTGTAAGGTTTTGAATATTACCCCGACCAACTGCTGGGTGATCCTTCACAGGGCACGGTTTCAGGTGCGGCAGTGCATTGAAGCCAAATGGTTGAAATAGGGGTATGACAAATGATAAACCACTGGACATTCAGGTGCAAAGATGTATCGGAGTTGATTTCCCGCTCCATGGACGAGCCTTTGCCGCTGAGAATCCGGATGGGAATCCGGTTCCATCTGATGATGTGCCGGTTCTGCCGGAACTACCGGAAACAGCTGCTGATCATCAGCCGGGCCATGCAGTCCAGTGATGCCCGAAACGCATCCGGGGATTTTTCCCGGCGCCTGCCGGACCCGGTCCGGCAGAAACTCAAAGATCTGCTCAGAGATCATGATCCATCCTGATCATCGAATCCTGGGGATCGATCCGGTATATCCAGAGATTCTCAGGATACTTTAATTTTAATATTTTTTACAGGGAGTCGAAACCGATGAAAAACACCGCAACAATAACAGGTATTGCCACATTCTGCCTGTCTCTTTTCATGGCAGTCCAGACAATGGCCGACATGCCCGGTCCTGATCCGAAAGCGCTCTGGAAGTATATGACCCAGACATCGCCGTATACCCAGTGGAAATTCTGGGATGATCACCAGGGCATGCTGCCGGGGGATGAGCCCCATGGGTCCTTTCACAAGGTATATGTCAACGACATTGCCTATTCTTCAATGTCAGCACCCATGAAGAACGGATCGGTGGTGGTCAAGGAAAACTACAATGACAAGAAAAAGCTGATGGCCCTGACGGTCATGTACAAGGTAGAGGGCTTCAATCCCGAGGCCGGCGACTGGTTCTGGGTGCGGTATACCCCCAAGGGAAAGGCCAAACCCTATGGCAAACCCAAAGGATGCATTTCCTGCCACAGCGCCACCCCGGATTCTGATTATATTTTTGTCCATGAATTTGAGTAGATTTTCAGATAGTTTTTGAACAGGCCCTGCCGGTTTCCTGAATATATCCGGCAGGTTTTTTGCGTCAAGTGAATGATGTGGTATTGTCGTCTTGATCCGTCCAGTTGGTGTGGAAGAAAACACCCCGAGGCCTGTCGATCCTCTCATAGGTATGAGCGCCGAAATAGTCTCGCTGAGCCTGAAGCAGATTCGCGGGAAGCCTGGCCGTGCGATAGCCGTCATAATAGGCCACTGCCGCATTGATCGCCGGCGTCGGGATGCCCAACTGGATCGACAAAGCAACCACGCGCCGCCAACCGTCCTGCGCTTTTTCAATGGCCTGTTTAAAAAATGGGGCAAGCATAAGGTTCATCAGACCAGGGTCTGCGTCAAACGCCTCTTTGATTCTGTCCAGGAATGCAGAGCGGATAATGCAGCCGCCGCGCCACATCAGGGCAATACCTCCATAATTAAGGTTCCAGCCCTGCTCCGATGCTAAAGTGCGCATGAGCTGATACCCCTGGGCATAGGAGATAATCTTGGAGGCATACAGGGCTTGTTCGAGGTCTTCTATAGAGGTTTTTCTGTCTCCCTGAAAATCTGCGTTCGGGCCGCTGAGTATCTGTGATGCCGCAACACGCTCGTCCTTGATCGCCGACAGACAGCGTGCAAAGACCGCCTCGCTGATCAGGGTCAACGGCTGGCCCGAATCCAGAGCCAGGATGGCCGTCCACTTGCCGGTGCCCTTCTGGCCCGCCGTATCAAGGATCAGGTCAAGGGTTGCCCGACCGTCCTTATCCTTATAACCGAGAATGTGATGGGTAATTTCAATCAGGTAGGAATCCAGAACTCCCTGGTTCCATTCAGCGAACACTGACCCCATCTTTTCATTGGAAAGCCCCAGTCCCTCTTTCATCATCTGGTAGGTTTCGCAGATCAACTGCATGTCGCCGTATTCGATGCCGTTGTGGACCATTTTTACAAAATGGCCGGCACCGCTTTCACCAACCCAGTCACAGCAGGGTTCACCATCGTCGGTAAAGGCGCAAATGGTTTGAAAAATCGGCCGTATTACCTCCCATGCAGCCGGTGATCCACCCGGCATGATGGAAGGACCCAATAAAGCGCCTTCTTCACCGCCGGAAATTCCGGTGCCGACATAGAGCAACCCCTTATTTTCCGTATCTGCCACACGACGAATTGTGTCCGTAAAATGCGAGTTGCCGCCGTCGATGATCACATCGCCGGCTTCCAGAAGGGGGGTGACCGATTCGATGAAGTCATCCACTGCCTGACCGGCTTTGATCATGCACATCACCTTGCGCGGCCGTTTCAGGGTGCCGACGAGTTCTTCCATACTCTTGCAGCCGATAATATTTTTCCCGGCGGCACGGCCGTTGACAAAAGCATCCACCTTGCTTGTGGTACGATTGAAACAGGCCACCGTAAACCCCTTGCTTTCCATGTTGAGGATCAAATTTTCACCCATTACCGCCAGTCCGACAACGGCTATATCCGCTTTTTTTTTCATGATATGTCCCTTCCATCTCTTGAAGTATTCTTTTTTTTCACCTGCAGGGCAATCCGCAGCAGCCTATCCGCCATGAATGACCATCCCTGGCCAATAGTTCGTCTGCAGATTCCGGTCCCCAGCTGTTTTTGGGATATATTTGCAAAGAGGGCACTTGCGCAGAAGATTCCCATCCGGAAAGAATGGGGTCGATCAGGCGCCATGCCGCCTCGATGCCGTCGTTGCGGGCAAACAGAGACGCATCGCCTTTTAGCGCATCCACAAGAAGCCGTTCATAGGCGTCCGGAAGCACGATGTCGGGAAAGGCCTCCCGATAGGTGTGGCTCATATTGACCGAACGGGAATCGGCCAGCGTATCCGGCACCTTGGTTTCAAAACGCAGATGGATGCCTTCGTCAGGCTGAATGCAGATGGACAGAAAATTCGGCGTGAAACCATGGTTCCGGCCTAAGTGGAAAATCACATCCGGGGGTGGCTGAAATTCAACGACTATGGCGCTGCTTTTGGCCGGCATTGCTTTTCCGGATCGCAGGTAAAAGGGCACGTCTTTCCACCGCCAATTGTCGATGTAGAGCTTGATAGCTGCAAACGTCGGGGTTTGTGAATTCAAGGAAACCCCATCACTTGTCCGGTAACCGTCGTACTGGGCACGGACGGTATCTTCAAGAGAAATGGGGCGGACGGTTCCGAGGACTTTAACCTTTTCATCGCGAACGGCATCAGCGTCAAGGGATGCCGGAGGTTCCATGGTCACCATGGCCAAAAGCTGCATCAGGTGATTCTGGAACATGTCCCGCAGCACTCCTGCTGAATCGTAATAGCCGGCACGCCGTCCCACACCCACATTTTCGGCCACCGTTATCTGAACGTTGGACACATAACGCCGATTCCAGACCGGCTCGAACAAGGTGTTGGCAAACCTTAGAAAAAGGATGTTCTGAGCCGTCTCCTTGCCTAAGTAATGATCGATACGATACACCTGATGCTCAGCAAAGGCCTTATGGATTTGCCGGTTTAATGCCCTGGCTGAAGCAAGGTCTCGTCCGAAAGGCTTTTCAATAACGATTCGACGATGCTGCTCTTTTCCTTCGGAAGTCATGCGGGCAGCAGCCAAATGATCGCAAACCGGCCCTTGATAATCCGGTGCTGTGGCCAGATAATAGAGTCGGTCGGTCGGCGCCTTTTCCATGGTGTTAAGGTGGGATTGAAGCTTTTCGTAATCCTCTGAAACATCCAGATCCCCCTTGAAATAGCAAATGACACTGGAAAAATCAGACCACACCTTTGGGTCGAAGGCAGTGCCGTATTCTTTTATGCCGGTGCCCAAATGATCCCTGAACTGGTCGTCGCTCCAGTCTCGACGGGCAAATCCCACGATTCGTAGCCTGCAGGGGAGGCGTTTTTTTCTGAAATTGTTGTAAAGCGCCGGTATCAGCTTGCGCTGGGTCAGATCTCCGGACGCACCGAAAATTACAATCGTGAAGGTTTTGCCGTTATTCATGATCATCCCTTTAATCCTTCATTTGGTTCCCGTACTGGCACACAGCAAACGCTGAACCCTTGTGCTTGTCGAGCCAACGCCTGCCAGGGCTTCGTCTTTTCCAATGTCCATTTTATCCTTTCCGCAGGAGTTGCTGACCGTAAAAGGCAGCGCCCCAAAGGCCGCTGTCCTGATTGTCCATCAAAAAAACCGGTATCGAGGACAACACATGATTCATCGTCGGAGAACTCAAAAATTCCTTATGGAAATTGTCATGGATTAAAATCTCGGGGGTTCGGGCCGCCACCCCTCCGGCGATGTACAACCCGCCTCGGGCCAGTACCTCAAGGGCATAATCCCGACATGCCCGGCCATAGAATTTCGCAGCCCAGGCCAGCGTTTCGGAGGCAGGAGTAAGACAATGAGCGGTCACTTCTTCAGGCGTTACATCCTCACCGGTCAGAAACCAGTGAAGATAGCGCAGGCCACGACCAGAGACCACCAGGTTGCCGGTAATATGGCGCTGCCCGCTCTTTTCCTGGTAGAACTTCTGAAAAGAGAATTCTCTCGGTAAAAGAAAAGGGAAATAGCCGTGACCCCCTTCGGAAGGCAGGGCCAGGAATGCACCATCGGTCATCGGTACCAGAATAGCCTTGCCAAGTGCCGTGCCGGCACCCAGGACACCAATGGTTCCGTCGGCAACACTTTTTCCGGGCAGAATGGGGCGGGCGGTTTTTTCTACCGGAGATCGGCAGGCATAGGCTTGAGCAACAAAATCGTTGATGAGGTGCGCTCGTTGCAATGTGGATGAAACTTCCTCCCTGCCGAGGTCAATGTCCCAGGAAATATAGGGCGGGGCACAGTAAGATTCACGTTCCACCGGCCCGGCCACAGCGATGACGGCAATATCAGCATCCCGGGCATTGAGAGAAAAATTGCTGACGCGAACCTGTTCTAAAAGCTGAACAAAAGAATTCGCATTATCCGTTGGGAACCAAAGGCTGTCTACCAGAGACAGGTCGGTTTCAAGGTTTGTCCGGAAATAGGCGAATCGACTGTTGGTCCCCCCGATGTCTGCTGCAAGTATTTTTTTCATAAAGATCCATTCCCTTTCTAGCCGATCGGCACTTCCTTAATGATAAATGACGGATGGATATATGCTCTTTCGGCCGCCGCCTGATCGATAAACCAATGCAGCTGGCCATTCGACGGTTTTACCGTCTGCACGGGAAATTTCGGTTGCTCCTCGTTTGAATTGAGCACTTCAGAAATAATGTTTGCTTTGGCGGACCCGGCAGCGACAAAGATCACATTGCTCGCATGGTTAATCACCGGCAGTGTCATGGTGATGCGAACCGGCGGCGGCTTGGGAGCGTTTAAAATCGGAACCATCCAGCGCCGGGCTTCCTTCAATACCGGATGGCCCGGAAAAAGGGAAGCGGTGTGGCCATCCTCACCAACACCGAGCAAAATCAGATCGAATCTTGGAATTTGTCTGGATTCAACCTGCAAAATTTTTTTCAGAGCAACTTCAGAGGCTCGGGCGGTTTCATCAGGACTGTGGGAATTGTCCAATGCATAAATCTGTCCGCCGGGAATAGGAAGATTGTTAAAAAGCAGGCTTTTGGCAACCCCATAGTTGGAATCGGGGCTGCTCAACGGTACCCAACGCTCATCGGCCCAGAAAACGTACCAGGCAGACCAGTCAATACGGTCGCGAAAAGGATTGGAACATAGGGAAGGTGCGATAATTTCCAGGAGCGACCCGCCAGAGAGAGCAACATGGAATCGCCCGTGCGCCAGGGAAGCTTTTGCCGCCAGATGAGCCAAATACTCCGACAGACCTTCCGACAGCTGTTTGCGGTCGGAAAAAATGATTACCTTCGGTCCCAACCCCATGTTACATCCTTTCTTGCATTATTCTGTAAGCGAACCCTGACAGGATGACCCTGCGCCAGCCGTACACGCAAAACAGTGGTTTTGAATAACAATCTCGCGGTCAGCCAGGCGGGAAAAATTAAAATCTTTGATATGGTCGGGTCCGCCACTGTTGACGACAAGTTCCAGCATCTGGTTAAAATCACAGTCGTACAGACGTCCATCCCAACCCACCGAAAGGGTTGTCCGGCACATGATGCTGTTAACAGTCTTGGGATTGAAGGTGCATTGAAGGGTCCGCATATAGTCCGACAGATTCCCGCTACGCTTTAAAAACTCACGATAACGGCCTATGGGACTGTTGACCAAACAGAAAAGGGTGTTGAAGTGAAGGCCGTACATATCTCGCAAAACACGACGATACTCCGCCTCAAGCGCGCATTGTGATCCCGGCAGGTACGCTCCGGCCGGATTGTGCACCAAATGGAGCGCCAAACCGCTTTCGGGCAGACCGAAAGACCTTTTGTTCAATTCCCCGATGGCTTGTATGATCTGTTCGAAGGCGCCGGTCCCGCGCTGCCGGTCGGACCTAACGGCATTATAGTCAGGAAGCGACCCCACCAGCTCGACCCCGTGGGCGGCAAAGATTTCTATGAATTGACGATACGCAGGCTCAAGCATCACCGACAAATTGCTGCGAACAATAAGCCGTTTTTTCAAAACTACCAATTCACCGAGCAACCACTCTAGATCCGGATGCATCTCCGGTGCGCCGCCGGTGATGTCAATGGTGGAGATTCCTTGACTACCAGCCGCATGAATGCAGTGCATCATGGTTTCTCTACTCATCATCTCCGTGCGTTCGGGACCGGCCTGAACATGGCAGTGCTTGCAGGCCATATTGCACCGGCGAGTGATATTCATTTGAAGAATATCGATGCCGTCAGCTCTCAGCGGGTAGGCTCCGCATTGGTACAAACGTTCTTTGAAAGCATTCTGAGGGTTGAGTTGGGTTGCTGCAGACTGCATTCGTTACATCTCCTTTTTCTTGATAATCCTGCGCATCTGTGTTGCATGGGCCAGAGTATCACCGGCAACCATTGCCGCTCCCACATGAACCGCCTCCATCATTTCATCATTGCTTACGCCGAGTGAAAGACATTTGTTGGTGTAAGCATCGATACAATAAGGGCAATGGCGAACAGCAGCCACTGTCAGAGCGATCAATGCTTTTTCCCGTTCCGTGAGTTTCCCGGCGCTCGTAGCTGTGTTGTAATACTCAAAAAATTTGCTGCCCGACTCCGGAGCAAATTCGCCAATGTTGGCAAAATCTTCAAGGTCGCGGCATTGGTAGTAGTTTTCGCCCATTATTCATCTCCTTTTTCTTTAAAGGTTCAAACTGTTTTTTTTCTCACAACTATAACTTCGGTCATTTTTGTTGCCTATTCCTTACATTTTCAATGCATCGAACCACCAACGCCGTCCATCCGGTCTGGTGACAGGCACCCAGCCCTTTGCCTGTATCCCCGTCGAAATACTCGTGAAACAGCACCGGATTCCTGAAGTCGGCACTTTCATAGCAGTGAACATTCTCACCATGACAGGGCCTTTGACCGCCTTTATCCGGTAGAAAAAGAAGGGTCAGACGTCTGGAAATCTCATCGGCGACTTCCTGCAGATTGCACCAGTTGCCGGAATTGGTGGGAAGTTCGACTTTGAGATCTTCACCGTAATGATGGTGATAACTTTCCAGGGCTTCTATAATAAGATAATTTACCGGAAACCAAATGGGACCTCGCCAGTTGGAATTGCCGCCGAAAAGACCGGTGTTGCTCTCCCCCGGGTTATAGTTGACCCGCATCTCCTGCCCGCCGGCATTGAACACATAAGGATGATCTGCGTGGAATTTTGAAAGTGAGCGTATGCCGTAGGGGGAAAGAAATTCGGATTCGTCCAGCATGTATTGCAATACTCGAATCAGCTTTTCTTTGGAAGGAATCGCCAACATCCAGTGCTCATGCTCCTGTAGATGAGGTGTTTTTGTTCGGGAGATGTGCTGGGCAAGCTCGGCATTGTTGGCCATAAACCATTCGAACCGCTTCTTGAATCCCGGAAGTCGGTCGATTGTTTCTTTTTCCAGGGTTGTCACTGCGATCAACGGCAGCAGTCCCACCATGGACCGCACCTTCAGGCGAATCGGTTTTCCGCCGTCCACCTGAATCTGATCATAATAGAAACCATCTTCTTCATCCCAGAGTCCGCAGCCGCCCACCGTGTTCATGGCTTCACTGATTTGGATGAAATGCTCGAAAAACTTGGAAGCCATGTCCCCATAGGCGACTCGAAGCCGATTTTTGTCATGTACCAGCTCCATGGCCATGGCCATCATAGTCAGACTGTAAAATGCCATCCAGGCCGTTCCATCGGCCTGTTGAAGCGTTCCGCCGGTGGGCAGAGGTTTTGACCGGTCGAATACGCCGATATTGTCCAAACCAAGAAAACCCCCTGAAAAAAGGTTTCGGCCTTCACTGTCTTTTCGGTTGACCCACCAGGTGAAATTAAGCACCAGTTTCTGAAAGCAGCGCTCCAGGAAATCACGATCCCGCTTTTCCTTTGGTGCACAAATTTTATAAACCCGCCAAACGCTCCAGGCATGTATCGGGGGATTCACGTCGCTGAAAGCAAATTCATATGCGGGTATTTGCCCGTTGGGGTGCAGGTACCATTCCCGCAGCAGCAAAACGAGCTGTTCCTTGGCAAAGTCCGGATCGAGCCGGGCAAAGGGCAGCATGTGAAAGGCGAGGTCCCAGGCGGCAAACCACGGGTATTCCCATTTGTCGGGAACAGAAATAATATCCCGGCTGTGCAGGTGCATCCATTCCATATTACGCCCGGTCCGTCTGCTTTCGGGTGGGGGCGGCATCTCCGGATCACCATCCAGCCACTCTTTGACAATGTAGTGATAAAACTGCTTGGTCCAGAGCAACCCGGCATATGCCTGTCTTGCCACATTGCGGGCCTGGTCGGTCACATTTTCCGGCAGTACCGATGCGTAGAATTCATCGCTTTCCTCAATGCGTTGGGACATTGTTTGCTCGAAATCAGCATCCATTGATTTGGCATCTGCGGCATGGCCTTTGGCCAGGCGCAGTCGAACCTGTTGTTTTTCACCCGGCGCCAGGCGCAAAAGATAATAAGGGGCCGCTTTGGTGCCTGACATTTTGGGGTTGACGGCTTCGGCCCGGCCCTCAATGACGTATAAGTGAAACCCATCTTTTACATAACTGGATGAATTCGGGATACCATAGAGACGTTGTGTGTTGGTTTCGTTTTCCGTAAAAAGCACGAGAGGCTGCTTTCCTTCAGGGTCTGGACTGAACCACAGGTAATGTTCTTCCAGGGTTTCGTGGGATATTTCCAGGCGGTTGTTGTTATGGAACCTGATATCCGGCTTTGAATGGCAGCCCTCGCTTACACATCCCCAGGACCAGGTGTTGCGAAACCAGAGGGTTGGCAGAAGATGAAGCGCGGCCGGCTCCGGGCCATGGTTTTGAATCGTTATCCGGATCAAAAGGTCTTCCGGATACGCCTTGGCGTATTCAACAATCACGGAAAAGTAGCGATTTTCGGAAAAAACACCGGTGTCCGATAATTCAAATTCAGGTTTGTGCGGACCACGTAACCGGTTTTCGTCAACCAGGTACGTGTAGGGAAATTCCACTTGAGGATACTTGTAAAGTGCTTTCATGTAAGAATGGGTGGGCGTCGAATCAAGATAGAAGTACTCTTCCTTGACATCTTCTCCATGGTTGCCTTCGGGTCCTGTCAACCCGAAAAGCCTTTCTTTTAGAATCGGATCCCGACCGTTCCATAATGCCAGGGCAAAGCAAAGCCGGCACTGCCGGTCGGCAATGCCCAGCAGGCCGTCTTCACCCCACCGGTAGGTTCGGCTGCGGGCGTGGTCGTGGGGAAAATACTCCCAGCACGTGCCGTCCGGCGAATAATCTTCCCGAATTGTTGCCCACTGTCGCTCGGGAAGGTAAGGTCCCCAACGCTTCCAGTTTTTTGTCCGTCTGGCATCTTCGGCCAGTCGCATACGCTCTGCATTTTTTGTTTTCAAAACCAGGTCCTTCAAAAGGCTTTTTATGTTCACAGCTGATAAGAATCTTAATAACGGTTTTTCAAACGGTTGAGCCGCCAGTCATAAGGTTGATATTCGATTTGAATGTCTTTGGCATTTTTTTCTAAAAAACGGCGGTCTTGCTCATTGTAAAGATATGGGGCAATAAAACCCAGATGTTCTGACGGTGTTTTTCCAAAATCATGGCCATACCATTTGAAAACTCTTGAAAGTTTGGCTTTTCCGTTCTTTCGGTCAAGTTGTATTCCCCCTGAATTTAAAAAGGTTTTTCCGGATATGGTAAGGTCCTCATCCAGATTTTCGGCATTATAAATATCGATAGGCGGACAAGACTCTGATGCACATACCAAGGCAAAATGAATACGGGGATCAGTTTTTTCAATGATATAACGCAGTCTCGGATCATTGTTTCCAAAAGGCCTGAACAGGGAATGGGGGAGCCGGTGATTTCCCCGGAGTATGCCATGCTCTATATCATCTGCGGTAAAAACCATCCCATTGACTCGGTAAGAAATCCTTCGAAAAAACCGGGGTATCTCCTTGACCGAATCGAAAACACCCAACGCGATGACCCCGTGAATCACCAGCACATTGAAAAGGTTTATCCAGAAAGCCAGCTGTTCGTTTCGTGTTTTAAGGGATGTCAAGTCAAACTGATCCAGATACAGGCTGCATTTTACATATTCATGATATAGCCGCGAGTCAGCCATTTTCTCATAGGCAATCCTTCCTTCGTCCACACGAAAATATGCACCTCTCAGGGTATTCATCAGGTGTTTCAAATCTTTGACAATATCTGCTGAATCCGCTTTTCCGGGCGGATTTTCCTCATTGAGGGAATACTTTCGGGTCATCAGCACTTTGTATGCAATCTTTTGAAAAAATGTTGTTTCAGGAATGGTTTTTTCAGCTTCTGCCCTGGTTTTACAAAGAAAGATAACACTGTTGACAAAACCGATATGGGTGAAAGCCTGGGGAAAATTCCCCAGAGCTTCTTTCCAGAAACCATCGTATTCTTCGGAAAAAAGTCCCAGATGATTGGCGGTATTTTCCAGTCGGGCCAAAAGGTTTTGTGCTTCTTCAAATCTTTTCTGGCCAATGAAATTATCCACCAGCCAGAAAGTGCAGACAAGAAACACCCCTTCAGCACCCGGAAGCCCATCTTCTGACTTATACCGGTAAACCAGCCCTTCCTCATTGGTAAGTTCCCTGCAGATGGCTTCGACAGTTGAAATCATCCGGGGGTCATCATAGTCAAGAAACCCGTAAAAAGGTATCAGCAGATTACTGGCATCCAGTGCATCTGATGCATAATGCTGCACAAAAGACTTTTTTGTCTCGTTCCAGCCTTTCTCCAGAACCTCCTCCCGGATTTGCGTCCTGATGCTTGTCCATTGATCCAGATCTGCCGGAAATCCATATCGGCGTGCAATGCTGATTCCACGGTCCAAAGCTGTCCAGCACATGATCTTGGAATAGACAAAATGATAAGGGCCGCCCCGCACTTCCCAAATGCCGAAATCCTTGTTTTCCCATTCTTTGACCACAGTATTGCAGATATCGTGCAGAAACGGCCATAAATCGAAATCAATTTTCCCTACATAGTTGGACAGTTTTAAGGCAGCGTCCATAATTTCGCCGAAGATATCCAGTTGTTTCTGGTCATAGGCGCCATTTCCGATGCGCACCGGCGAAGAGCCTTTATATCCTTCAAGGTGAGAAAGTTCTTCTTCCGCAGTTTTTGAATCCCTGCGAAGCCCATAGAGAATCCGGAGTTCAGGTCCGCTTTCACGGATAACCGATTCCATCCAGCGCAGATAGGCTTCCATTTCCTTAAGGTGACCGACATTGTAGAGTGCATCTATGGTAAGGGCTGAATCGCGTATCCATGAGAAACGGTAATCCCAGTTTCGCACACCGCCGATGGTTTCAGGCAGGGAAGTAGTTGCAGCAGCGCTGATGGCACCGGTGGGTTTAAATTCGAGCAGTTTCAGGACAAGTGCCGACCGGTCAACCAGGGGCTTGTAATTTTCCAGATCCAGGTCTATTCCTGTCTCATTTTTATCAAGCCACCCGATCCAGTACTTTCTGGTTTTTTCCAGGGCATCTTCCCCTTCTTTTTCATGGAGTTTTTGCACAACATCATCGCCATGACAGCCATGACAGAGCTGAAACCACAACCGGTCTCCTTTTTTCAAATGCCATGAAGCGGTGGCTTCTTCTTCCCGGACTGCCCAGTCTCCATGGGTGCAGCGCAAAACAAACATGTCACTCTGGCCCCGGGCAATCAACGCACCATTTTTAAATTCCAGTGATGTTGTCTGCCTGGCATAATCAAACCTGGGGCTGCAACGCCCTTCAACAACCATTTCACCCCGGGTTATTTCCACATAACGATAAATTTTCGAAATTTCATGTTCATGGTTTTGTTCACTATCCACAGATACGGCTATAAAATCGACAAGTTTCATGATGCCGCTGCGGGTACGGAACATGGTATTCAAAATATTGGTCCCTGGCTGATACCTGACCACGGAATCCCAGTCACCGGCAGGTTTGATGGAAAAGTTTCCCCCTTTATTTTTATCAAGTATCCCGGCAAAAACACTGGGGGAATCCATATAGGGAAGACATAACCAGTCAATGCTGCCGTCATTTCCCACCAGGGCCAGCGTATGGGAATTGCCGATGATACCGTAATCGCTGATCTTTTTATACATTCCCGTGCTCATCCCCCTGTTCGAAACCCCGGATAAAGCAACATTCCGCCATCCACATATATGGTCGTGCCGGTGATATAATCTGCTTCATCCGAAGCCAGCCAGACCGCCACCCGGGCAATATCTTCTGGCTCCCCGATCCGGGTATACGGGATAAGACTGCGCATTTTTGCATCTCCTTCGGGCTTCTCCCAGACTTCCCGGTTGATATCAGTTTTAACCGCACCAGGAGATATGCTGTTTACCCGAATTCTGTGTACAGCAAGTTCCTGGGCAAGGCTCTTCATCAGCATGGTTACTCCTCCCTTAGAAGAGGCATAATTCGCATGACCAGCCCATGGAATTGTATCGTGCACTGAACTGATAAAGATGATCTTTCCTGCGGCTTTGGACCGCTCCGGAACCAACCCGCGCTGACAAAACGCTTTGCCCGCTTCTCTGGCACATAAAAACCCCCCGGTAAGATTAACATTCAGGACCAGCTGCCACTCACTGAGGGACATTTCCAAAAATTTGGCATCTTTTTGAATACCTGCGTTATTTACCAGAATGTCGACAGGACCGAATTTGTCATGGACGTTGTGAAACATCTCCATGACCTGATCTTCCTGACTTACATCTGCCTGGACCGCAACCGCATGCCCGCCGTTACGTTGAATGTCCTGCACAACCTGATCGGCGGCTTCCTTTTTACCAGAAATGAAGTTAACGGCAACTTTTGCTCCGGATTCTCCCATGGCTTTGGCAATTGCCTTTCCGATCCCGGAACTTCCTCCAGTAATTAAAGCAACTTGATTTTTCAGACTTTTTTTAGTGTACAAAACATCCTCCTTATCATGAACCGTTGTATCTTCTTATCATTTTATTATTACTTGTGTCTTCCTATAATTGAAAAATGCGCTTGCAGATGATCGCGAATATCAAAGAAAACAGACCACAGTTCACAGGAGGAACTGTCAAGGTCTTATTGTTCAACTCAAGCAGCGCATGACCGCCGCCCTGAGGGTGCAGGGCAGGCACTATAGGGTATCTTACACTTTGAAAAGCCTGGTTGATCATGCCCGAACAGATGACCTGATAATCATTGCAATTTTCCAGGCAGGTCTTTACAGGCCCTGCCGGTTTCCTGAAAATATCCGGCAGGTTTTTTTATCAGTAAAACCGTACCCGACTTTAATTGTATGCCTCATATCCGGCCAAACGATACAGGTTCAGGGTACTGATCGCCCGATCACCGGCAGCGTAATTTTTTTCCAGTGCTGTAACACACCGGTCAAGATCGTTCATGAGATAATAGAGGGAGGCTACCATAAAATGCGTGTCTGATGCGCTCAGGCCGTGAAACCGGGACTGGTAGTTTTCCGTCAGCTCATGTATTTCTCTGCGAAGCGTATCGTCTACAGAAACCCGGTTCAATGCATCCGGATCATATTTCAACGTCCGTCTCATGGCGACAACTCCGTCAAACATCTGCCTGTTCTGGGCCGCTGCGATGGCAACGCCGATTTTGGCCTCCCCTTCATAGGGAGTTTTTCCTGCTAACTGTCTGAATATTTGAAGGGCTTTTTCCGGCCGGTCCTTTCTGATCAATTCCCAGCCATGCGAAAAAGTATGATCATTGTCATAGCGGTTGATTGTCCTGTGGTAATCTTTTGGAGAAAATCCATTGAACCGGTGATGCAGGCGACGATGATAATCTTTCCAGGAAGGGGTGTTCCGGTAATCCTTTTTTTTATAAGGGCGATTTTGTCTGTATTTTGGATTGGAATGGCCATAGCCTGGATATTCGCTGCGATTGTCGTACATATGGCTGCTACGGGGTGAGTCATAATGCCGCCGTTGACTGTTCCAGGCACCGGCTGAACCTGTCATCCAGAAAAATACCAATGCCAGAACCATGGTTGTATAGAGATGAATGGATTTCATTTTCATACCTCCTGCCTTGCGTTGACTTTGACAGGTATGTCGGAAAAAACCGTTTGAACTTACAGGGTGTTGGTCTTTCCATCCTGGTATGTTCAATCAATGCATCAGTTTTTTTGACCTTAAAAAATATCCAACGTTCCGGTACATTCAACAATATCCCGTCACCGGAATCAAGATCGCACCGGTAACGGCAGGCCTTGGTCGGACACCTTGCTCTTGGCGGTTGAAAAAAATCCTGTCTTGACATTGAGAGTCTCTATAGTATAATTTTCTTTTTTAAATAATTTAGGATCACCAATGGACCATGAAGACATCAAAGCCAGAATCCTGCAGGAGATTGACAAAACAGAGCGGCAGATTTCACATTACAGGCAGAACACTAAACCGATAGCCCCTGATAACGCCATCGGAAGAATTTCCAGAATGGATGCCATCATCAACAAGACCGTCATGGAGTCGTCATTGATTCAGGCAGAAAACCGAGTGAAAAAACTGAAAAAGGCGCTTTCAAACCTGACGTCTCCAGATTTCGGCATCTGCATTCAGTGTGGCAATTCTATTCCGGTCGGCAGGATTCTCATCATGCCGGAAACCCTTGTTTGTGTTCATTGCGCACAATAATTTTAAAATCGATGCATTGCCCTTTGTGTCAGCAGGATGGAACACCATTTTATCTCGACGCATTTTTTTTATGCCCCTGTTGTTCGGGCATTTTCAAGAACAAAAATGATTATGTTGATCCGGATGCGGAAATAAGACGATATAAAGAGCACAACAATGACGTGAATGATATCCGTTACCAGAAATTTGTGTCGCCGATTACCCATCATGTTTTACACAATTTTTCACCGATTCATCGCGGCCTGGACTTTGGTTCGGGAACGGATCCGGTGGTATCCAAACTGCTTCAGGACAATGGATACGATATCTGCCAGTTTGACCCTTTTTTCTCCAACAAGCCTGATCTGCTCACCGCCGAGACCTATGACTATATTGTGAGCTGCGAAGTAATCGAACATTTCCATGAACCTGATGCGGAATTCAAACAGCTTTATCAAATGCTCAAACCAAATGGCGAACTGATCTGCATGACCCATCTGTATGACCATGATATCGATTTTAAAGCCTGGTATTATAAAAACGATCCCACCCATGTGTTTTTTTATCAACCCAAAACCATAAAATTTATCGCGGATCTCTATGGCTTCAGCGATGTGAAGATAAACGGCAGACTGGTTTTATTCAAATCATAACACCCCTGATGCAACAAAACAAAATACAAACATACTGGACGGCTGAATGAAAAGGATACCTGCGTATTGGCATAAATGGGACGTTACAGGTCTCAAATTATATTTTCAAAAGAAGAATGTTTTTTCACCATACATTTGTTTCAACCTGCCTGAATTAAACGAGACCATTTATCTGAGGCATGACACATCCGATGTGAAAACCTTTGACAAAATTTTTCTTGATGAAGAATACGGCATGGCACTGGACCATCCGCCAAAGGTCATCATCGATGCCGGCGCCAACATCGGTGCCGCATCCATCTATTTCGCCAATAAGTATCCAGAAGCCAGAATCATCAGCATTGAACCGGAAAAAAGCAACTTTCAAATGCTGTTGAAGAACACTGCCCCTTACAAAAACATTGTCTGCCTGCAAAAGGCATTGTGGTATACCAACGAACCGCTGACCATCAAAAACCGGGGTGTGAACAAAGAATCATTTGAAGTCCGGCAGCAAGACGACCATTGCGAAAAGGATGCCGTCCAAAGCACCACCGTGAACGACCTGATCCGGGAGTTTGATCTCCCGGCCATCGATATTTTAAAAATCGATATTGAAGGCGCGGAAAAAGAGGTTTTTTCGAACCATTTAGCGTGGCTTGAGAAAGTGGGGCTTATTTTTATCGAGCTTCATGACAGAAAGAACCCCGGGTGCAGGGAATCGTTTTTCAAGGCCGTAAATCCCCATGCCGAAAACGTCTCTCAAAAAGGTGAAACAATCGTTGCAGTAATAAGGAGGCCTGGATAGATGCCGTCAAAAAACATGAATCACGCATATGTAAAAGAGATCAACCGGCGCAGGACTTTTGCCATTATTTCCCATCCGGATGCCGGAAAAACAACCCTCACTGAAAAACTGCTGCTGTTCGGTGGGGTGATCAAGGAGGCAGGGGCAGTCAAATCCAAAAAAACCGACCGGGCCGCGCTGTCCGATTTTCTGGCCATTGAGCAGGAACGCGGTATTTCCGTGTCATCATCCGTGATGAAATTCGAATATAACGGGTTTGAAATCAATCTGCTGGACACACCGGGCCACAAGGATTTTTCCGAAGATACCTACCGGGTACTCACGGCGGTGGACTGCGCCGTGATGATCATCGACAACGCCAAAGGGGTGGAGCCCCAGACAGAGAAACTCATGGAGGTATGCCGCATGCGTAACACCCCCATCATCACGTTCATCAACAAACTGGACCGGGAAGGATTGGAGCCCCTGGACATTTTCGAGGATATCGAAGACAAACTCCAGATCGAATGCGTGCCCATGACCTGGCCCATCGGCATGGGAAAACGATTCAAAGGCGTATACAATTTCAAACACCGGGCAGTGGAAATTTTTTCCCCGGGATATACCCCGAAAGACGGTGCCGGGGTCTTGATTCAGGATTTGTCTGACCCGCGCCTGGATGAACTGGTAACATCTTCTCTGGCCGACCAGCTCAGGGAAGATGTGGAACTGATCAAGGGCGCGTCCGAACCCTTTGTCATGGATTTGTATCTTTCAGGAACCCAGGCCCCGGTATTCTTCGGATCTGCCATCAACAATTTCGGGGTCAGGGAAATGCTGGATGCGTTCGTGAAGATTGCGCCGCCTCCGGGGACAAGGACGGCCCAGACCCGG
>JAVVEQ010000048.1:0-25827 GCA_032250905.1 Desulfotignum sp.
TATCCGGTACGCCCATTGCGTCTTCCAACCGATTGATGTCATAAATCGTTATCTTTTTCTGGCCGACTTCAATTGTCTTCCGAAATTGATTTTTTTCCATGATTCCATCCTGAATGATTAAAAATTAAGCCACTTTTTGATGTTTTCTTTTATCACGGACGGCTTGAAAATGGCAAGGGCATTCGGATGGCGTCGACACCATGACCTGTTCTCTCATCCGGTATTATACCGGTACCCCAGACCGTGAACGGTAGTGATCAGCTGCGGATGGGACGGATCGGTTTCGATTTTTTTGCGCAGCTTGGCAATATGCTGGTCCAGGGTCCGGGTGGTGCCCAGATAGTCGATGCCCCAGCCGGCATTCAACAGGTGATCCCGGCTCAAGACTTCACCGGGATGGTCATGAAAACAGCGTATCAGCGTGAGTTCCCTGTCCGTCAGATCCTGACTGAACCCCCGGGAGGTCACCTTGTATGTTTTCGGGTTGACTTCAAACGGTCCGAAAAAAAACGGGGAATCCCCGGTTTTTTCGGGTGTGCCGGCACGGACGGTCCGCCGGAGCACGGCGTCAATTCTTGCCAGCAGCTCATGCACCCCGAACGGTTTGGTCACATAGTCATCCGCTCCCAGCTGGAGCCCGACCACTTTGTCGATCTCCTCTCCCTTGGCCGTGAGCATGATAATGGGAACCCGGTCACCGGCGGCCCGGATATCCCGGCAGACATCATATCCGCTTTTTTCCGGCATCATCACATCCAGCAGGATCAGATCCACCCCGCCCGCCTGAAACCGGTTTACTGCCTGCCGGCCGGTATGTGCTTCAATGACCCGGTACCCTTCGCTTTCAAGTGTATCCACCAGGCCCATCCGGATGTGCGGGTCATCTTCCGCCACCAGAATTGTTATCTGTGTCATGATCGGTTATCCTCGCTGTAAAACAACTGCCTGTGTTTTTTTCAGGTTCCAGATAAAGGTCGCCGCCAAGATCCCTCAGAATCCGGCGGGAAATGCTCAATCCAAGGCCGGACCCCGGCTGGGTGGCGGTCAGGGAACTGTCCACCCGAAAAAATTTTTCAAAAATCTTTTCCCGCCGGTCTCCGGGAATTCCCGGGCCGTCATCGCAAATTGTCAGCAAAACGGCAGAGGGCTCCCTTGTCAGGACAAATTTGATATATTTTCCGCTGCCGGCGTATTTCAATACATTGTCAATCAGGTTCAACACCACCTGTTCCAGGGCATCCCGGTCGGTTCTGATGGTAAAATCCCCCGGTGCCAGCCGGGTGATAATCCTCAATCCCTGTGCGGAGATCCTGACTTGATGCGCCTCAATGAGCTGAGTTAAAAACCGGTCCACCTCAACCGTTGTCAGCCGGTAGTGTTTTTTGCCCTGTTCCAGTTTTCCAAAATCAAGAACATTGTTGATCAGCCGGGTCAGTCTTTCGCTTTCCGACACGATCACGGACAGGTAATTGTCCCTTTTTTTTACATCAGATACCCGCCCCGACAAGAGCAGTTCCGCAGACATCCGGATGCTGGTGAGGGGGGTTTTCAATTCATGGGACACCGATGATACAAACGACGTTTTCTGCCGGGCAGCTTTCATGTTTTTCAGCGTCATCCGGGTCAGCAGGATACCCCCTGACAGGATGGCCGCGATAAATATCCCCACCAGGAGCATCGACAGGTAAAAAAAGCCCCTGGCTGCCGATCCCAGGCGGTCTTCATCCATATAAATTTCCATCTTCCAGTGCGGCAGCAGACCGGTGATGGCCAGTTGAGAAAGGGGCCTGCTTTTCGCGGACACCTTCAGCTGCCCCGACTGGTGAATGAAGCTGCCGCTGCCATCGGTCAGAACGATGGCGGATCCGGCATCTTCCATTGCTGGAAAATCAACCACCAGGCGGGACAGCAAGGTCACCAGCTCCACTTCCAGCCCGTAGATCTGTGACGATGAGGATGATTTGACCCAGACCAGAACATGCAGCCGGTTTTCGCTGAACCAGGGCAGCCATCCGGATGCCGCCCCCCGTCCGGGAATTTCAGCGCCGTCACTGAGTGCTTCGGCCGCAACCGGTGCCGGAGGGTTCCGGCCGGCCCTGGACAGGGTGACCAGCTGCTTTCGGGCATCCCCCTGCCTGGCGGCGGAATCGGGCCTGCCGACCCCATTCACCCGGGGGTAATCCGGGTCAGCATCCCCACCCCACCGATCGAATTCAATCCTGCCTGAAAACAGCGCCTCAAACCGGGCGATAAACTGCCGCTGCTCCGGCGTGGCAGCCATTCCTTTCTCCGGATAAATCAGCTTTTTCCCCGATTCAAACACAAACACATTTCGAACCAGGGGATTGGTTTTTTCCCAGTCCAGAAGGGTCTGTTTCAGCAGACCGGGATCAATCTCCACCAGAGACCGGATCAGATTGTCTTTGACGGTTTCAATGGTAACGTGGATGGTTTCGGATATGGCAGCGGCCCGTTCCATCATCGCTTCCTGTGCGGCCCGGCCGATCCGCTCCTGCTCATGGGAAAGCAGGCGGTATGCCGCGCCTGACATGAACAGGGCGGGCACCAGAATCAGCACCCAGAAAAATATAATGGATCGCATCCGTGTCATACCTGCTGCCATATCATTTTTTGAACTATTGTGAAAGCTGCTGGTTTTTTTGTTGATACGACTGGGTCCGCAGAATTTTGCGGCTCTTTTTGCTCATCCCTTTTTCCTCGATCTGATCGGCCTGATCCTCGACCGCTTCCGCCTCTTTTAGCAGTGCCGGGTCTTCATAAAGACGACCGACCTGCCTGAGCCTGTCAGCGGATTGTTTGAGTGCCGTCACCGCCTCGGGCTGCCTGCCCTCGTCTGACAGCTCAATGGCTTTTTCCTGGGCCAGTGCTTTCAGATTCAACTGATATTCCCTGACCACATCCCTGTTGGCTGATTTTTCCACCTGAACGGGGTCATGACTGAACGAAACCAGGGAAGCCCCGCGGGAAGTCTCAGGTTGACGGGTCAGGGGATTCTGATAATGAACCTCCGCCTGGGCGATTTTCAATCGATCCCCCTGTCTTGCGGCGGGCAGTTTGACCTCCACCAGGGCATATTTCTCCTGATCCCCGTAAAGCTGATTCATGAACAGCTCGATCTGCTGCCCCATGATCCTTCCCTCGCGGCCGATGATATCCACCGGCTGAACATCATCCGGCAGAGTGATGGTGACATGTACCTGGGTGGCCACCACATTGAGGACATCCCCGAGTTCCGCGGCAAAAATCCGCGGAAGGTCCACCCCGGATTCGACAAAATAGGTATTGCCGTCACTGTTCTGGGACAGCCGGGCCATCAGGTCCTCATTGTAATCCGTGCCCACCCCGACCGTTGTCACGGAGATGTTTTCCTTGAGCAAAGCGGCCCCCAGCCGCCCCAGATCCTCGGGCATCCGCGGACCGACATTGGCCAGGCCGTCGGACAAAAGCACGATGCGATGGATGAAGTCATTTTCCAGATTTTTCCGGATCTCTGCCGCCCCCTGACTGACCCCGCCGAAAAGCGCGGTGTTGCCACCGGCTTGAATTTTTTCGATCGTGCGGATGATTCGATCGACATTCCCGGCGCTCTGGGCCGGGACAATGGTGTGTACATTGGTATCATATACCACCACACTGAACACATCCCGGCTGCCCAGCCGGGTAAGCGCCTCAACAGCGGCGGCCTTTGCCTGCGCCATTTTTGACCCGTTCATGGATCCGGACTGATCCAGAACCAGGGCCAGATTCACCTTCGGCCGCCGGATGCCGGCCGGTGCGGGCGGGGCTTCCAGCGTCACTTTCAGCACCACGTTCTGGGACTCGCCCGCCGGCAGGACGGCCCGGTCTGTTTCAACGGTGCAGATCACTTTAGATGATGCCGCAACCGTCTGTGCTATCCCCGCAACCATCACCAGGACCAGAAGCACTGCGATTGTCAATGATACCCTTGCCATGTTTTGCATGCCATCTGCCATCATAGTTCTCCCCTGTTGTAAGTTGTTTTTTTTTTGCAGGTCATGGATACGCCTCTTTTGTCCTGCATTCAAAACCAACCTACACAATCGTTACAGATGATGTGTCATCAAAGCGTAAACAGGTTGTAAAAAACATGTAAAAATCAGCCGCAAAAAATACGGCGGATCAGGGGCAGCAGGAAAATTCGGCGATTTCCTGCCATGATACGACCCTGGTGATGCCGGGGTGTTCCGCCGGGTCAGCATTCCAGGGACGGTCATACAAAATAACCGGCACATCCATGTATTCTGCCAGGAACAAGGCGGTGTCCAGAGAATCTTCCACCGCCAGATCATACTGACAGGCCATCAGCTGCGTCTTGGAGATCACCCAGGGATGATCATCACCACTCCGGTTGTATTTATCCACCATAACAAATTCAGTATAGGTGATTTTCTGCCGGTCCAGCCAGGCCAGAGAGACGTCACGGGCCGAAGGGGGGCGGCCCGTGACGATGTCCACCCTGTTCCCGGTTTCAATCCAGCGGGCCAGCACCTCTTTTGCACCCGGTACCGGGTCAAAGCCCATCAACATGTCGGGCTGGTGAATCCGTTCGAAGAAATGCCGGTATTCCCTGTCCGTCAGTTTGAATGACACTTTCAAATCAAAGCAGGTCAGATCCTCGAACCGGACCTGCCTGCCGAACTCCTGTTCAATGACTGCGCTGTAGGTATCGGTTGTTCTGGAGATCACATCATCCAGATCCACGTATATCCGTTTCATATTCAAACCATATCATATTCCCGGGAAATGGGAAATCTCCCGGTGTGGCAGAACCAAGGAACCTTTTGTACATTGTACAGCGGAGCCCCTGGTGGGAGTGCTTTGCTGACGGGCTGTCGGAGCCACTCCGTGGATTCCAGGCCGGCTGCACGGTGCTCCCACCAGGGGCGGCACCTTTGCCTGAAATCCGAACATTTGTCTTGCCATATGGCACGCTTCCTGTTTCAATGGCCGCCATGAAAATTACCCGTGCCCGAACAGACCATGCGTATATTGAACAGTTCCAGGCGTTGCCCGGCCAGGCCTGGACCCTTCTGGGAACCAACCGGTCCGGTATTGATGATTTGTTTGATCTGGTTGCCGGCAGGCCTTTCAGTGGAAGCGTGCAGGAGCTGACTTTGCCGGATCACCCCGGCGTGGTGTCCTTCAAGGACCAGCAGGCGGTGTATGAATCCGAGCTGAAAAAAGATCAGACCGATTTTATGGACCGCCTGGATCCCGGCACACCGGCCAGAGATTTTCTGAAACAGATCGAGCGTCATACCGATCTGATCCAGGCCCTGGGAATGACTGAGAGCCTGGACAAAGGGTATCGCCAGCTTTCCACGGGCCAGACCAGGAAACTGCTGCTGCTGGCCCCCATCACTGAAGGAACGACCTTTCTGGTGATCCAGTCCCCGTTTGACGGCCTGGATCCGGACAGCTGCAGAGAGCTGGACAGGGCCATGTTTCACCTGTTTTCCAAAGGGATTCAAATCCTGATGTTTGTCTACAACCCGTCAGATATACCCTCATGGACCACCCATCTGGGCATCGTGGCCAACGGCGGCCTTGTGTTTCAGGGACCCGCAGCCCAGGTGCCGGCATCCTGCCTGGCCCAGACATCCCGGCCGGATTTTCAGGCAACGGTTCAGGATTTTTCTCCGACAGTGCAGGCAAGTTCTGACACGAATGAAAAAAAAGAACTGGTCCGGCTTTATCACTGCAATGCCGGATATGGGGGCCACGCGGTGTTCACGGATCTGAGCCTGGTTCTCGGCCGGGGGGATCACACCCTGATCACCGGCCCCAACGGCAGCGGCAAATCCACGCTGCTCCAGGTGATCACAGGGGATCATCCCGCCTGCTACACCAGTGACCTGACCCTTTTTGGCATCCGAAGGGGCACCGGGGAATCCATCTGGGACATCAAGCAGCACATGGGCATCGTCAGCCCGGATCTGCACCGCAACTTCCGGGTGCCGGGCAGTGTGCTGGCCTGTATTCTCTCAGGTCTGTTCGATTCCATCGGCCTGTACAATCCGGTGACCGATACCCAGAAAAAACGGGCCATGACCTGGCTGACCCGGCTGAATATGGCATCTGCGGCAACGGTTCCTTTCCGGGATCTGAGCTATGCGGATCAGCGCCTGATACTGATTGCCCGGGCCTTGATCAAAGGCCCCCGACTGCTGATTCTGGATGAGCCCACCCAG
This sequence comes from Desulfotignum sp., assembly GCA_032250905.1. Classification (GTDB taxonomy): domain Bacteria; phylum Desulfobacterota; class Desulfobacteria; order Desulfobacterales; family Desulfobacteraceae; genus Desulfotignum. Next base: position 6,234 of record JAVVEQ010000048.1, read on the forward strand.
GGTCTGGACACGCCCAACCGGCTTGCTTTACTGGATTTTCTGTCAGATGTGGCCAGAGACAACCTGAGCACCATTCTCTACGTAAGCCACCGGGAGGATGAGTGCCGGGATTTCTTTGTTCAGCATATCAGAATGGCTGCACCGGCCCGTTGATCTATCCGCCGGTTTCTGCGGATGTCTGTGTTTTACTGCATTTCCACAACGATTTTTTTTCCAGGCGCTGGGCCAGTTCCCGGGTTTTTTCTTCAAGGAGATATTCATTTTCCAGTGCAGTCCAGTATTCCTGGTTGCCCCGCAAAGAAATCAATACAAGATAACTGGAATACAGGATCATGGCAATCCCCAGAGACGGCACATCCCCTTTGATGAACACGGCGGCTGTCCCGGGTACCAGCATCAGAAAATTATAGGCACCCGCCAGATACAGCACCGGCATAAATGACATGACCCCTCCCGCACAAAGCCCTACCGTGCTGATGATCATCAGCAGGTGGATGGCCTGTTCGTCGCTGTACAGCAGAAAAAAGGCGAATCCCATCCCCCATGCCAGGGCGGTCAACAGAATACTGACCACAAATATGGCATTGTGTATTGTTTCGTGACTGCAGTTGTCTATCGCATTTTTGGAGACATGAACATGAACCAGGCGGAAAAGGCAGATACCTGAGAACAGCTGGAAATCAAATATTTTTTAATTTTAAACACAATACCCCTTTTCAATTTAAAAAAAATCCTGTAAAAGGGTTTGTTTTTTATCTGGAAAGCGCTTATCATAATCAAATTTATGGCGCGCAGGCAATAACCCAAAATTGAAGGTTTTATGTATTTAAAATATAAATTTTTATGGTTATCCGGAGATTTATATATTCAAAAAGCAAGCTCGGATACGTGGCTTGTTCCACCGTCACGGGAATGGCAGCTGATGCCGGGGGGATAAAACACTTACTGTGTCTCGTTTCAGACCGTTTTGTTTCAACACGTGTGATACCCTCCCCCCCTTCCATCTCTCCAATCCCGGACAACCCAAATTAAAAAAACTGGCTGAACTGACCCGGCGTTGATTTTTTCAGCTTCCAGATCAGTTCATAAAAAAATTTTATGATGAATGACGGGCAGTCCCCTGCGTCAGGCGCAGCATGCCCCGGATGCGGATTAACATTTTTTGGAGACAACACCCATGCTTAACAAAAACCTTAAAATTACCGGTGATGTCCAGGACAATAATTTTTTTGCCCTGGGAAGGCAGGTTACCATTGAATACTATGACTGCAGGGCCACGGCCTTTCTGGACGCGGTCCGTGTTGAAAACGCCCTGCTGAAAGCGGCGAAAGACAGCGGCGCCACCATCATCAGTTCCTCGTTCCATCAATTTGAGCCCCAGGGGGTCAGCGGGGTGGTGGTGATCGCTGAGTCCCATTTCACCATCCACGCCTGGCCGGAACATGACTATGCTGCTGTGGACATTTTCACCTGTGGTGACAATATTGACCTGGAAACAGCAATTGACTCCATGAAAACATCGTTTGAATCTAAAAATGTGGTGATCTCTTCGGATCAGAACCGGGGAATTATCGCCAGGCCCCTTGAACGCCAGAATATTGGACGAACCCTTAAAAATTCCAGCACTCACCCGATTTCCTGGAAAAAGGAATATGACCAGAAAAACCCCTGGGGAGTCCTGTCTTCCATCGATATCTACGACAGTGATCCGGACATCATTCGGGACGCGGAAAAAATCAGGCAGTTTGTATATGAGCTGTGTGACCGGATCGATATGAAACGCTTCGGCGACTGCCAGGTGGTTCACTTTGGCGAAGATGAACGTGTGGAAGGATTCAGCATGACCCAGCTGATCGAAACTTCCCTGATTTCCGGTCATTTTGCCAATGCCGACAATACTGTTTACCTGGATGTCTTCAGCTGCAAATTCTATGATCCCCGGGAGGTGGCGGAATTTGCCATTTCCTTTTTCAGGGGCGGTCATTACAAAATGCAGATTGCGTTACGTCAGTAATTCATATCTCCCGCCGCTCCGGCACCGGTGACGCTTCACCGGTGCCGGGCAAGGGCGGGCAGACTGGACACGTGTACAACAAGGAGTTGAAACATGAACCGCATTAAACATGTCAAAGACGGCTGGTTTTCTGAAACCTGTCCCATGTGGCCCGGCATGGCCCTGTCCCTTGAAATCGAAACCCTCCTGTACGATGAAAAAAGCGCATTCCAGCATATCCAGGTGTTTGAAACCAGACACCACGGCAGGATGCTGGCGCTGGACGGCATTATTCAATTGACCCAGTTCGACGAATTCAGCTATCAGGAAATGCTGGCACACATTCCGCTGTTTGCTCACCCGAAGCCCGAAACCGTGCTGGTGATCGGCGGGGGAGACGGCGGTATTTTGCGGGAAATCGGCCGCCATGACTGTGTCAAGCGCATGGATTTCTGTGAAATCGATGAGATGGTGATCACCGTGTCCAGACAGTTTCTGCCGGATCTGGCCTGCGGGTTTGACGATCCCCGGGTCAATGTTTTCATTGGAGACGGGGCTGCCTTTGTTCAGGAAAAAACCGGGGTGTATGACGTGATCATCGTTGATTCTTCCGATCCGATCGGCCCCGGAGAAGTGCTGTTTAAAAAACCGTTTTACGAGAGTCTGAAAAACGCGCTCAAACCCGGCGGCATCATCGCCACCCAGGGGGAGTCCATTTTTCTTCACAAGGACTGCGTCACCAACCTGGCGAAAATCACCCGGGACCTGTTTGACCGCCAGGCGTATGCCTGCATTATGGTGCCCACATACCCCGGGGGCAGCATCGGTATCTGCCTTGGATCACTGGAACCGGACCTGACCCGTCCGGCAAGAGAAATCGATCCCGGGATCCAGGCACAGTTGAAATACTACTCCCCGGAAATTCACGAAGCCGCCTTTGTCCTGCCCTTTTTTGCCCAAAAAATGCTTGAGACTCTATGAACCCTTTACTGGAGCGCCCTAAAGATAATTTTTTGCCAGTCTGACAAAGGCATCGACCTGGCGGTTTTTCCAGTCTTCGTCATAATCCAGGACCCGGGCCATCAGATGCGCCACCTTTGGCGCCATATCCATGGCGGCCCGGGCATCCAGCACCAACGCCCGGCTCCGGCGGGCCAGAACATCTTCCACCGTCCGGGCCATCTCATTTTGCACGGCCCACATCACTTCTGCGTTGAGATAGGGAAGTTCCGGATGCAGTTTTTCCCCCAGACCGGGATCTGTGTGGATCATTTTTTTTAAATGGATGGCATCTGACCCGTAATAATGAAGGGGGTCTGTTTTGTCAAAATTTTTGAGCCACCCGTGGATCCTCAGCTTTTTGGTCACACATTCCCGCTCATCCAGCCCGGCCACCAGGAGGGCCTGGTTCACGGTATCTTCAGCCATTTTCCGGTAGGTGGTCCATTTGCCGCCGGTGATGGTCACCAGGCCGGATTCGGAAACCAGAAGATAGTGGTCCCGGGAAATGGCAGCCGTGTCATGTTCCTTCCCGGTATTCACCAGGGGACGCAGCCCGGCAAACACACTTTTGATGTCCCCGGGCCCTGGATCTTTGGACAGATACCGGGCCGCATGCGCCAGAATGAAGTCGATTTCCCCTTCCAGGGGACAGGGCTCCAGGCTAATCCGGGACACGGGCGTGTCTGTGGTTCCCACCACGGCCCGGTCATGCCAGGGCACTACAAACAGGACCCGGCCGTCCGATGTCTGGGGAACCATGATGGCGGAGTCTCCGGGCAAAAATTCTTTGTCCAGCACCAGGTGAACCCCCTGGCTGGCTGAAATAAGCGGTTTTGTCTCCGGGTTTTCCATCTGAAGGATTGTGTCGGTGAACACGCCGGTGGCATTCACCACCACCCGGGCACGGATTTCATGGGAGTGACCGGTTTCCATGTCCGTGGCCTGAACGCCGTCAATCATTTCTCCGGCCCGGGTAAATCCGGTGACTTTCATGTAGTTGACCGGGGTGCCCCCGCAGTCCGCCATGGTCTGGGCCAGGTTCACTGCCAGACGGGCATCATCGAACTGACCGTCATGATACACCACCCCGCCCCGCAGTTTTTCAGGTTCCAGGGTGGGAATCCGTTTCAGGGTCTCCTTTCTCGACAGGTGACGGGAAGGGCCCAGGCCCAGTTTGCCGGCCAGCATGTCATACACCTTCATCCCGGCCCCGTAGAACGGGCCGTCCCACCATTCATAACTGGGAACGATAAATGCCTGATTGGTCACCAGGTGCGGGGCGTTGCGGATGAGAAGCCCCCGCTCATGAAGGGCTTCGAGCACCAGGGATATATTGCCCTGGCGCAAATACCTGACCCCGCCGTGCACCAGCTTTGTGGAGCGGCTGGAGGTGCCTTTGGCAAAATCATGCTGTTCCAGAAGCAGGGTCCTGTATCCCCGGGACGCGGCATCCACACCGACTCCTAAGCCGGTGGCCCCGCCGCCGATGACGATCATGTCCCAGTATCCCTCAAAAGTTTGCAGTTCCTGTATGGCCTGATCACGGTTCATATGCGTCTCCCGGTATTCAAGTAATGCTCTTTTTTGCCTGAATTTTAGGATGAAGCCGGGCCGGATTCAAGCTTTTGTTTTCCGGTCCGGCTTTGACCGGACCATACCCTGTGTCATTTTCATTGGAAACAGTTGCAGAACATGGAAAAACCGAACAAAACGATTTGATCTCATCCCGTTAAAATGATACAAGTTTTATTAATGGAAACACCCGCAGGCAGTTCAATGAAAAAGAAGATTCATACTACCCGGACAGAAGCGACCATGCACCCGTCCGATTTGTTCGGGCGGGTGCTGACGGTGGATCTGACCCGGCGGAACTGCCGGTATCAGGACTATCCGGATGCGGCCCAGCCGTTTCTGGGTGGACGGGGATTCAATGCCTGGTACCTGTGGCATCACCTGGACCCCGGCATTGACCCGCTGGGGCCGGACAACCGTCTGCTCATATCCGCCGGCCTGCTCACCGGTTCTGCGGCCCCGTGCAGTGCCCGGCTCCATGTGAACGCATTGTCCCCGCTGACCGGTATTCTGGGCAGTGCCAACATCGGCGGATATGCCGGTGTCTGGCTGCGGTCCTGCAACCTGGGATCCATTATCATCCAGGGCGCGTCTCCTGATCCTGTCTATCTGCATGTCAACGAGACATCGGCAACACTTCTGCCTGCCGCGGATCTCTGGGGAATGGATGCCTTCGTTGTTCAGGAACGGCTCCGTCAGATCCATGCGACGGAAAAAATCCGGATTCTGACCATCGGACCGGGCGGAGAAAACCGGGTCCGGTTCGCCGCCATCATGACAGAAAAGGACCATGCTGCCGGCCGTACCGGATTGGGCGCGGTCATGGGTGCCAAAAACCTCAAAGCCATTGTCATTGCCAAAGGCCCTCACAAACATATGCCGGCCGACACCCCTGAGAAAAAACAGGCGGTAAAAACCTATGTGAATCTGGTGAAAACCGCGCCGGAATTTTCCTTTTTTTCCAGATACGGCGGAGCAGGATATCTTTCATGGGTCAATGACTTCGGTATCATGGGCGCCAGAAATTACACCGAAATCGGTGTGACCGACATCGATGCCATTGACGGACGGAACCTGGCAAAAAAAGTGGTCCGGTCCTCAGGGTGCGCCAAATGCCCGGTCCAGTGCAAGGCCGACCTGGTGATGGACCCGGAAACGCCTCAAGAGGTGTCCACCCGCCCGGAATTCGAACCGGTCATCAATTTCGGTCCCAAATGCGGCCTGTCCGACATGGCGGCCATTGTCCGGCTGGACAACCTGTGCAACCGGCTGGGTGTAGACACGACATCCACGGCATCGGTCATTGCATTTGCCATGGACCTGGACGAAAAGGGATTGATGCCGGGCGCACTCAAACAGGACCTGGACCTGTCCTGGGGTAATGCCGAAACCATGGAAACACTGATCCGCACCATCACATCCGGCACTACGGAGCTGGGTCGCATTCTGGCCCGGGGTGTCCGCTATGCCGCGGAACAGATCGGGGGCGCTGCCGCAGCCTGCGCAGCCCATGTCAACGGCCTGGAATTGACCGCCTACCATCCCATTGCCATCATGGGAACAGCCCTGGGGTATGCCGTGTCCAGCCGGGGAGGGGATTACAACAATGTGTATGCTTCCCTGGAATACAGCTGGTCCAGGGAACAGGCAATCCGGGAATTCGGTACGGACCAGGCCGTGAACATCCATGCCACAAAGGCCAAGGGTCATCTCATCCAAAAAGCGGTGGTCACCAATATTCTGGTGGACAGTCTGGGGCTTTGCAAGGTGCCGGTCCTCTCATTGCTCAAATCGTTCAATCTGGAACCGGAAACCCGTCTGCTCAATTCACTGGCGGATACAGATGTTTCATTGAAACAATTGACAGATACCGGCCTGGCAATCGCAGCCATGGAAAGACGTTTTAATCTGCGCCACGCAGAAAGGCCCATTTCAGATGGTTTGCCGGATATGTTTTATGCCCGAAAAGACCAGAATACCGGACTCACCAGACAATCTTTGGCAGCCATGGTGGCTGAATTCTATCAGGCCATGGGGTGGGATGAGCACGGGGCACCACCGGACCTGAATTCCACCAAAACACCACAATCACTTATTGAAAACCAATTTTTTTTGAAAGGAACGCTCGTGATTCAATCATCCTCTACCAGAAGCCGCTCCGTGGGCATGCGGATTCTGACTGACGATCAAATCTGGGAAATCAAACAGGCCGCGTTTGATATCATTGAAAAAGTCGGGTTCAAATGCCGGCACAGCGGGGTCAAAAAAATGATGGGTGCCGCCGGGGCCTGGGTCAGGGACGATACCATCAAAATCCCCAAATATATTGTCCAGGGGTGTGTGGTCACTGCCCCCAAAGGATGGACCATTTATGACCGGAACGGTCGCCGGGCCCTGGAAGTGGAAGGGGAAAAAAGCCACTACGGCACCTCCACCGCCAGTCCCAACCATCGGGACCCCTTTACCGGGGAGATCCGGCCCACCAGCATAACTGACATCGCTTTAGGGGCTAAAGTAGCGGATGCCCTGCCTCATATTGACTTTGTCATGCCCATGGGATCTTCCCAGGATGTGCCGGGTGCGGCTGCGGAAGTTCATGAAATTCCAGCCCTGTTTTCCAACACCACCAAACCGGCCGCCTTTATCGGTTATTCCCCATTGGGCTGTGAATACGTGTATGAAATGGCCGCAGTCATCGCGGGGGGGCAGGACAGGTTACGGGAAAAACCGTTTCTCATTCTCTACCCGGAAGCGATTGCGCCGCTTTTTTTTCCGGATGACGTGGTGGAGAGGATCCTGATCGCTGCGGACCGGTTCATGCCACAGCTGCCCGGCTCCACAGTATCCGCGGGTGCCACCGGCCCCGTGACCCTGGCCGGCATGCTGGTGCAGATCACGGCCGAAGCCCTGGTCCACATTACCATTGCTCAACTGCGCAAACCCGGATGCCCGGTGGCCATGAGCGGGAACGTGGGGATTCTGGACATGAAAACAGCGCTCATGACCATGGGGGCTCCGGAAAACAGCCTGGGCATCGCGGCACAGGCTGAAATCGCAAAATCATTTGATCTGCCCACCTGGGGACTGGCCGGTGCTACGGACTCAAAATGCCTGGATGCCCAGGCCGGACTGGAAGGTGCCTTCTCCATTCTGGCCCAGGGTCTGTCCGGCCTGAACCTCATCCATGATGTGGGATACATGGCCTCAGGCATGGCCTGCTCCCTGGAACAGCTGGTCATGGGCAATGAGATTGCAGGAATGACCAAACGGTTCGTGGAAGGCATTACGGTCACCAAAGATACCCTGGCCAGACAGATCATCGAAGATGTCGGCCCGGGTGGACATTTCATCACCCAGAAACATACACTGGCACATTTCAAACAGGAACTGTCTGTTTCAAAACTGCTCAACCGGCAGACCATCGATGCCTGGAAAAATTCGGGTTGTCCCACCATGGACCAGCGGGTCCAGGAAGAAATCCGTTCCATCATGGAGACCCACAAGCCCGATCCATTGAGCGACAAAGTGATGACAGAGCTGGAACGTCTCAAAAAAGAAGGTGAAAAGGAAATTCTGGCAAAACATGAAAAAAAATAGCCATTTTTTTTTCAAAAAAAGTGATTCAAAAATTTGCATTAATCAGGAGGACATGTAATAACAGGCATACAAACGGTAAAGGCACCATTGTTTGTATGAAATATAGGCATCACCCATCAAAAAAAAGGAGGAAAGCATGGAAAAAAGAATTCATCCGGCCGTTCACGACATGAAACGTGATATGGAAAAAGGCAAACTTTCCAGAAGAGAGTTTCTCAGATACTCCACATTACTGGGGGTATCCGCATTTACCGCTACCCAGATGGCAGGGCTTTCCTGGACCGCCAATGCCTTTGCCGGAAACGTCAAACGCGGCGGCACCCTGAAGGTGGCGACAGCCCTCCAGAAAATCGCCCATCCTGCCACCTATTCCTGGATTGCCGCATCCAATGTCACCCGCCAGGTGGCGGAGTATCTGACCCTGACCGACGGCAAGAACATCACCCATCCCTATCTGCTGGAAAACTGGGAAGCCAGTGATGACCTGAAAACCTGGACTCTGAACGTGAGAAAAGGGGTCACGTTCAACAATGGGGACACATTCAATGCCGATGATGTGATTTTCACCTTGAACCAGTGGCTGGACGAAAGCGTGGGTTCCTCCATGAAAGGGCTTGTGGACGGTTATCTGAGCAGCAACAATATCGAGAAAATCAATGACTATCAGATCATTCTGCACCTGAAAGTTCCCACCATCTCCATTCCCGAGGACTTTTTTCAGTATCCGGCCCAGGTGCTGAATCACCGGACCTTTGAAGGGGATTTCCTCAAAGCGCCCCACGGCACCGGCCCCTATACCCTGGAAACCTACCGGGAAGGCGAACTGGCCGTGGTTAAGGCCCGGTCCGACTACTGGCAGAAAGGTGTGGACGGCAAACCCCTGCCATACCTGGATGAAATGCAGTTCCTGGACATGGGCACCGAAACCGCCCCCATGATTTCGGCCATCAAGAGCAAAGACATCGATTTCATAGACCTGTCCGATATCGGCGGCACCGACATTTTCCGTGCACTTAAAGATGATCCATCGATTCAGATCCTGGCAGCTCCTACTGCATCGGCCCGGGTTTTGCGCATGCGTGTGGATCTCAAACCATGGGACAATGAAAAAGTCCGTCTGGCCATGAGAAAATGCCACAACCATGAAAAAATACTGGCACTGGCTTACATGGGACAGGGTCTGGAAGGACAGGATTTCCACGTATACCAGCTGCATCCCGAATACTGTGAAATGCCGATTCCACCTTATGATCCCGAAGGCGCCAAAAAACTGCTGGCCGAAGCCGGATATCCCAAAGGGCTGGAAGTCACCCTGGCCGTAGGTTCCGGATGGCCGGATGTGGTCCGGTATGCAGAAATCCTCAAGCAGGATGCCATGGCCGGCGGATTCAAGATCAATCTGCAGACCATGCCCAACAGCCAGTACTGGGAAAAATGGACGGAAGTGGATTTCGGCATCACTCCCTGGACCCACCGGCCGCTTGGCACCATGGTCCTGAACCTGGCCTACAAGGCGGACGCGGACGGCAACCCTGTGGCCTGGAACGAGACCCGGTGGGTGGACAAGGAATTTTCTGAAATCCTGGAAAAGGCCAATGGCACCCTGGATGTGGAAGAACGCAGAAAACTGTTCTGCAAACTCCAGAAAATCCAGTATGACAGAGGCTCCATCGGCATCGGCTACTGGCGCGCTGTCTGGATGATTGCCAGAAGCAATGTCAATGGACTGGAAGGTCATCCCAATGGATTCATGCTGTTCAACGACGTGTCTTTAGCATAGATCAAAAACCTGTGTCGCCCGTACGTAGCCCCTGCGTGCGGGCACCCTTAAAACAAGGACAGGGATTTTATGATTGTTTTTATTCTTCGCCGGTTTTTTCTTTTGCTGTTGACCATGATTCTGGTGTCTCTGGCCGTTTTCATCATTGCAGAATCCTCTCCCGGAAATATCGCCAAAAACGTACTCGGGGCCTTTATCACCCCGGAACAGGAAGCCGCCTTCATCCGCCAGAACGGTCTGGACCAGCCCATGTATGTTCGGTATCTGCATTGGATTGCGGGCAACGACTGGGTGGCTGAAAAGAAAATCGGCATGCCCCTGAAAAGGATTACCACGGAAGAAGGGTTTGAAGAATGGTGGGCTGTCAAGGAGGACGGATCCCTCATCCGCTGGAAAGTGGATGGAGACGACCTGGTGGCCATCAATCTCCTTCCTGACGGACAGAAAACCGAATATGTGGACAATGACCGATGGAACACCATTAAAGACGGCAAACAGGAATTCTGGGGTATTGACCGCCAGAACCATGCGGTCCGATGGGTCAAGGGTGAAATTGAGACCATGTTCGTGTTTGTCATGGGCAAGGGGTGGATGGAAAGTTCCGGGGGCCCCAAAGACTACATCCCGTTGAAAAAAGGATTTGTCAGAGGGGATCCGGGTATTTCCTTTCGTACCGGCCGGCCGGTGAACAAAAGCCTGTGGACCCGGTTGCGCAACTCCGTGGTCCTGGCGGGCACTGCCTTTGTCATTGTGATGCCCCTGGCCCTGCTTTTGGGAATGATTGCCGGACTCCAGGAAGGGTCTCTCAAGGACCGGTTCCTGTCGGTGGGCGGCATGATGTTTTCCGTAGTGCCGGAGTTTGCTACCGGTATTTTTCTGACCCTGATCTTTTCCGTCTGGCTGGGATGGCTGCCGGGTGCGGCGGTCCTGGGCACATCTGCGCCCTGGGAAAAACCCATGATGCTGATTCTCCCGGTGCTCACCCTCACGCTGATTGAGCTGGGGTATATTTTGCGTATCACAAGGGCTTCCATGGTGGAGGTGATGAAATCCCCCTATATCCGCACCGCGTTTCTCAAGGGACTTCCCTATAAGAAAGTGGTGTTCAAACATGCAGTGAAAAACGCCCTCATCGCCCCCATCACCGTGATCATGCTCCATGTAAACTGGCTTTTGGGGGGGATCGTCATCGTGGAGGTGGTGTTCGGATACCCGGGACTCGGGGCTTATCTGCTGGAATCCGCCCTGTATAAAGACTTCAACGCCCTGGAAGCCGGTGCCATGATCATGGTCCTGGTGGCTGTCGGCACCCAGCTGGTGGCCGATATCATCTATACCTTTTTGAATCCGAGGATACGGTATGCCTGAAACAGTTGAAACCAACAATGCAAAGACCAAGACCAAGCAGGTCAAGGAAATGTTCGCCATCCTGTTCAGTTCCAAAATCGCCATGGTGGGACTGGTCATTGTCCTGTTCTGGGTGTTTGTGGCCCTGTTTGCCCCGCTTCTCACGCCGTACACCCCCTATGAACAGGACTGGAAAGCCCCCAACCAGGGTCCGTCTGCCGAACATATCCTGGGCACAGACGAACTGGGAAGAGACCTTTGGACCCGGCTGATCTACGGCGCCCGGGTGGTCCTGGTGGTGCTGCCGGTGTCTGAAAACATTTCGCTTCCCGGCGGTACCGCCATCTGGGGGGTGGTGGTGGCCCTGATCATCGGCGCCACGTTAGGATTGATCGGCGGCTATAAGGGCGGGTGGATCGATGAACTGGTCATGCGGCTTCTGGATGCCATGATGGCCATCCCGGTCATCCTGCTCTATTTAATTATTGTGGTCGCCATCGGGGCGTCCGCCGTCAATGTAGTCATTGCCATTTCCATTGTGGGGGTGCCGGGCATTGCCCGGCTGGTCAGAAGCCTGACCCTGGACATCAAAACCCGCGAATATATCCGTGCTGCGGAGACCCGGGGAGAAAGTGCCTGGTTCATCATGTTTGTGGAAATTCTGCCCAATACCCGGGGCCCGATCATCATCGATGCCATGCTGAGGATCGGGTATGCCATTTTTGCCATGGGAACCCTGGGATTTTTAGGCCTTGGCATGCCGCCGCCATCACCAGACTGGGGCTCCATGGTTGCCAAAGGACGGGCCTTTATCCTGACAGGCAACCCGTATGCAGCCCTGTGGCCTTCCCTTGCCATCGCTTCGCTGGTGGTGGGGCTCAACCTGCTGGCAGACGGGATTCGTGAAGAATCCATGAGATATCAGTAACCCTGTGCCCGGCAGCATCTGCTGCCGGGCCCTGACAACGAAAGCGATCCTATGGAACATTCATCAGACAAACCGGTATTGGAGGTCAAGGACCTGGCCATTTCCTACCAGACCCGCAAACAATTGGTTCCTGCGGTCAGGGGGGTCAATTTCACCGTCAAACAGGGACAGACCGTGGGGGTGGTGGGTGAATCCGGATGCGGCAAGAGCACCATCGCCTTCGGCATTCTGGATTTTTTAGGGTCCAACGGCAAAGTGGTGGGGGGCAGCATCAAATTCATGGGAAAGGAAATGGTGGGCACCCCCAAGGCGGAGCTGCGAAAAATCCGGGGGAACAACATCTCCATGGTATACCAGGATCCCATGCAGGCCCTGAACCCGTCTTTGACCATCGGGACCCAGCTCACAGAAGTGCTCACGGCCCACACCGACATGACATCCAAAGAGGCACGGGACCGGTGTATCGCCATGCTCGAGCGGGTGTACATGCCGGATGCCCCCAATGTGATGAACCGGTATGTACATATGATTTCAGGCGGACAGCAGCAGCGGGTGGTGATCGCCATGGCCCTGCTCAACAACCCGTCGCTGCTGATCATGGATGAACCCACCACCGCCCTGGACGTCACCGTGGAAGCAGCGGTCCTGGACCTGGTGGAGGACCTGAAAAAAGATTTTAACACCGGTATCATTTTCATCACCCACAACCTGGGCGTGGTGGCCAAGGTGAGCGAGCGGCTGTGCGTCATGTATGCCGGAGAAATGGTGGAACAGGGTCCCATCGAAAAGCTGTTCGCCAACCCGGCCCATCCCTACACCCGGGGCCTGTTGTGCTGCGTACCCCGATTGGGGGACAGCCTGTCCAACAACCGGTTGTGGTCCATCCGGGGACGGGTGCCGGATCCGGCGGACCGGAATCTCGACGCGTGTATTTTCGCGCCCCGGTGCGACTGGCGTATCGAAGGCCGGCACCTGGAGGACAAAAGCCTGACCGCCCACTGTACATCTCAGCACCCTGAACTGGTTTCCATATCCGACGATCACGTGTCCCGGTGTTTTCTTGGCAAAGAAACCCTGAAAGTGCCCTATGATGATTACGCCCGGGGACAGCGCGATGCCGTGGTTCAAATGGAAGGCGATGATGATTTTTCCTCCATGGACACGCTGCTCAATATCCGGAACATGAAGCTGTGGTATCCGGAACAGAACCCGTCGTTGAGGGCGATCCTGGGTCTGGAGAAAAAATCCTATGTCAAGGCGGTGGACGACATTTCCCTGAAGGTCCTCAAGGGCACCACATTGGGGATTGTCGGAGAATCCGGCTGCGGCAAAAGCACCCTGGTCAAAGGAATCATCGGCCTGGAAGAGCTGACCGACGGCCAGGTGGAGTTGATGGGTATCGATCTGAACCTGCCGGCCCAGAAACGGGACCTGTCGTTGATCCGGGAACTTCAGATGGTGTTCCAGAACCCGGATTCCACCCTGAATCCCTCTTACACCATCGGAGCACAGATCGGACGGCCCATTCAGAAATTCAAGACCGTTCCCCGGCAAAAAGTGCGCAATGAAGTGGAACGGCTGCTGCGGGCCGTAAAACTGGATGCCTATTACTATGACCGGTACCCCCGGCAGCTGTCCGGCGGTGAAAAGCAGCGCATCGGTATTGCCAGGGCCCTGGCCAGCCGGCCGTCCCTGGTGATCTGCGATGAGCCGGTGTCCGCCCTGGACGTGTCCGTGGCAGCGGCCGTGCTCAACCTGCTCAACGAAATCAAGGAAGACATGGGATCCACCATGATCTTCATCGCCCACGACCTGAGCGTGGTGCGGTTCATCTCCGATTTTGTGGCAGTGATGTACTTAGGAGAAATCGTGGAGTTCGGCCCGGTGGCATCCATTTATCCACCGCCCTATCATCCCTATTCCGAAGCGTTGCTGTCTTCGGTTCCCATCCCCGATCCCACGGCCAAACGCCAGTCAATCATCCTGTCCGGGGATGTGCCCAGTCCCACCAACCGGCCGACAGGATGCTGTTTTCATACCCGGTGCCCCCGGAGATCAGTGCTGCCGGAAAAAGGAAAAATCTGTGAACAGGAAAAACCCCGGTTCCAGCGGCTGCCCAACGGCCACAAGATCCTGTGCCATATTCCGGCGGACAAGCTCACGGAACTGGCCATGGAACGGGGGGATGAGCGTATGATGCTGCCCACGGGCTCATGAAAGGAACCTGCCATGACCAATCTGCTGCAAACCATTGAACCGGTCACCCTGATGGGTCCCGGGCCCTCCTGTGTTCCCTCTTCGGTTCTGGACGCGCTGTCTAAACCGACGCTGGGGCATCTGGATCCGGATTTCATCCAGATCATGGATGCCATCAAGCAGCAGCTCAAAACGTTGCTGCATACTGAAAACGCATTGACCCTCCCCATTTCCGGGACCGGTTCCGCCGGCATGGAATGCTGTTTTGTAAACCTCATCGAAAAAGATGACCCCGTGCTGATCCTGATCAACGGGGTGTTTGGCCAGCGCATGCAGGATGTGGCCACCCGCCTGGGGGCCGATGTGGACACCCTGGAATTTGACTGGGGAAAACCGGTGATTGTGGATGTGGTGCAGAAACAGTTGTCAGAAAAATCCTACAAACTGGTGGCGGTGGTTCATGCAGAAACCTCCACCGGGGTCATGAATCCGGTATCTGGTATCGGTTCTCTGCTAAAAGACAGCGACACGCTGTTTCTGGTGGATGCGGTGACCAGTTTTGGGGGCACTGAGATTCTCATGGACGACTGGGGAATCGATGTGCTGTACAGCGGCACCCAGAAATGCCTGTCCTGCCCGCCGGGTCTGTCTCCGGTGTCTTTTTCTCCGGCCGCTGTGGTCGCGCTTCAGTCCAGAAAGACAAAGGTACCCAACTGGTATCTGGACCTGAGTCTAATCATGAACTATTGGGAAGGCGCCACCAGGGCGTATCATCACACAGCACCGATCAATATGCTCTATGGTTTGTACCAGGCACTGTGTCTGATTCTTGATGAAGGGGAAGCCCGGGTATTTGACCGTCACCTGGAAACCCACCATCTACTGGTCCGGGAACTGGACCGCTCAGGTATGCGCATGCAGGTGGATGCCTCCTGCCGTCTGCCCATGCTCAATGCCGTTTGTGTCCCGGACGGCGTGAATGATGCAGAAATCAGAACCCGGCTTCTCAGAGAATATAAAATCGAGATCGGGGGCGGACTGGGGCCTCTGGCCGGAAAAATCTGGCGCATCGGCCTGATGGGGCACACGGCCCGGCCTGAAAATGTCGAAAAGCTGATCCAGGCCCTCAAAGAGATCCTCCCCCCTCTCAGGGACCGTTGATGTGAGCGATACCACCCGGCGCAGCTGCGTATGAGATATCTCATCCTTGTTTCTGCCGTGCTCATGCAGGTTTGTCTTGGCGCCACCTACTCCTGGAGCGTTTATGTCCAACCCCTCAAAGATCTGACCGGGCTGGCCCAGGGACCGGTTCAAGTGCCGTTTACGCTCTTTTATTTCATTTTTCCCCTGACCATGATGGTTGCCGGCGGATGGCTGCCCAGAATCGGTCCGCGCGTCAGCGCCATGGCCGGCGGACTGCTGTTCGGGGGAGGGTGGCTGCTGGCCGGCCTGGGCAGCCACAGCTTTGTTTTCACCATCCTGGGAATCGGGGGCATGGCCGGCGTCGGTGCAGGCATGGCCTATATCGTGCCCATTGCCGTATGCATTCGATGGTTTCCACGATCCAAAGGGCTGGTGGCCGGCATTGCCGTAGCAGGATTCGGAGGGGGCGCGGCCCTGGTCAGCCAGGTCGGGGGGAGCCTGATCACCTCTTTTGGATATACCCCGTTTCACACATTCACGGTTTTCGGGATCCTGTTTTTATGCCTGGTAATTTGCGCCGGCAGTGTGATGCGGTTTCCTGCCGTTGAAAACGGATCCGTTGAAACCCGATCCATCGCCGCGCCACTGCTCCGGCCGGGCCAGGTTCTGGGGCACCCCCATTTTCACCTGCTGTATCTGGCCATGTTTATGGGACTGGCGGCGGGATTTGCCGTGAATGCCAACCTCAAGGAAATTTTCCAGGGACCTGGAAATGCCGCATCCACAGGTATCACTGCGGTATCCCTGTTTGCCCTGGCCAATGCCGCCGGGCGGGTCATCTGGGGCACGATCTTCGATCGGATTCATGCCGCTTCCGCCATTCAGGCCAACTTGATCTGCCAGTCTCTCGTGCTGGCAGCAGCCCCGATTCTGACGGTATCCGCCCCTGGATTCTGGGCGTTTGCCCTGTTCACGGGATTCAACTATGGCGGGGTTCTGGTGATTTATGTGTCCAGCGCAGCCAGAAGCTGGGGAAGCGAACATCTCTCCCGAATTTACGGGTGGCTGTTCACAGCCAACATTCCAGCGGCCCTGTCTCCTGTTGCCGCCGGTTTTGTGTTTGACCTCACCCATGATTTCACCCCGGCCCTGGCCGGGCTGGCCATACTGCTGGCACTCACGGCCCTGGCCGTACGGCAGAAAACACCTCTGATCAACCGCCGGGTGTGACAGCGCCTCTTCAGGGGCATTCGCCCGCACCAACCCGGCCTGTACCTCAGGGGCGTGACTTAAAAGACTATCTCAACTGGCTGTCCTTGCTTCCCCGGCGGTTGTATAGACTGAAGCCGGATTCGGTTTTCTCCATTTCCGACTGGCAGTTGACGCACAGCCGCACCCCGGTAAGGGCCTTGCGCCGGGCTTCAGGGATCGGCTCTCCGCACAGTTCACAATGAGTGCTGCTGTCACCTTTGCCCAGCCGGCTTCTGGCCCGTTTCACCGCATCTGCCACACCTGCATCGATCTCCTCCTGAACAGCCCCGTCTTTTGCCCATCCAACCGCCATGTGTCACTCCTGTTTCTGCAGTATCCTTCAAATGGATTACAACTATAATCACACGCCGCCATAATTGCAAGCCACACAATGCATTGACAACACATCCCGGGTCAGTTACATTCAATGAGCCAGATTCTTTTAACCAAGACAATTGGCCCATGAAAACAGAGCATTCCATATATTTTGCCGATGCCCGCCATATGTCTGAGATATCAGACAGCAGCATCGACCTGGTGGTGACATCCCCTCCCTATCCCATGATCGAGATGTGGGATGATCTGTTCCGGAAAATGGATGCGGGTGTCAAAAAATATTTATCCGCACAGGATGGCTCCGGGGCATTCGAAGCCATGCACCGCCTTCTGGATCCGGTTTGGCAGGAGTGCTTCCGGGTGCTTAAGCCCGGGGGGTTTGCCTGCATCAATGTCGGCGATGCCACCCGGACCATTGATTCCCATTTCGCTTTGTACACCAACCATGCCAGAATTCTGTCCGCGGTCCGTGATATCGGATTCACCAGCCTGCCCTGTATCATCTGGCGCAAACAGATCAATGCCCCCAACAAGTTTATGGGTTCGGGCATGCTTCCGGCAGGCGCCTATGTCACGCTGGAACATGAATATATTCTGATTTTGAGAAAACACGGTATGCGCGATTTTCTGAGTGACACGGAAAAAGAGCGTCGCAGGGAAAGCGCAATTTTCTGGGAAGAGCGCAACCGCTGGTTTTCCGATGTGTGGTTTGACATCAAGGGCACAGGCCAGACCCTGGCCGATGCGAAGGAACGGCAGCGTAGCGCCTCTTTTCCATTTGAACTGCCATACCGTCTGATTAACATGTTTTCAGTAAAGGCCGATCGGGTGCTGGACCCGTTCATGGGCACCGGCACCACCATGGCGGCGGCCATGACAGCTGGACGCTGCAGTGTGGGGTATGACACAGACGCCCGTCTGGTCTCCGCCATTCATAGAGCCGCCCGGAGCGTGACACTCCCGACCGACCAGCCTTCGGCCAGGCGTCTGGCGCAGCACCAGAATTTTGTGGAACAACACAGGGCAGCCGGCAAACCGTTGAAATACACCAATGAACCCTATGGATTCCCTGTGGTCACTCGCCAGGAAAAATTTTTGCAGCTGCATGTACCTTCCAAACTGGTTCAAACCGACGAAACCCGGTTTGAGCTGTCCCATGAAACGGCCCAGGTACCATTTAAATACAGCCTTTTTGATAACTGAATAAATAATGGGGCCGATAAAAATCAAAGGATAAAAATGGTAGCTTCGAAATCGGAAAAATCGGTCCAGCAGCTGTACAAGGAAACCCGGCTGGCTCAGAAGCGACTTGACACGCTGCTCCGGTTTCTGCCGGATCCGGTCTTTGCCTTTTCTCTGAACAATACGGTGGAATATGTCAATCCCGCCTTTGAGCGGGTGTTTGGATGGAAACTCAAAGAGATCCGGGGAAAAAATATCCCGTTCATTCCGGACCACCTGCTGGA
This sequence comes from Desulfotignum sp., assembly GCA_032250905.1. Taxonomy (GTDB): domain Bacteria; phylum Desulfobacterota; class Desulfobacteria; order Desulfobacterales; family Desulfobacteraceae; genus Desulfotignum. Next base: position 24,845 of record JAVVEQ010000048.1, read on the forward strand.
ACAGGCCCGACAGGGCATGAAGCAGCTGTATGAAAACCGGACGGTGTTGGATTTTGAAACCCAGCGGTATACCCGGGACGGCCGGCTTCTGGACATTCTGATTAACGGGGCCATCCTTTACGATGAAGATGACACCCCCATGGGTCAGGTGCTGATCCTGCGGGATATCACCTTTGAAAAGCGCATGGCCAAGACCAACCGGATCATGTTCGACATCTCCACCGCCCTGCACACCTATCACAAGCTGGGCGACCTGGTGGCCATCATCACTGCGGAAATCCAGAAACTGGTGAACGTGGAAGGGGCGTTTATTTTGCTGGCCGACAGGGAAACCGACGAACTGTACTTTTTTTCCGCCCGGTTCAAAGATGCGGCCTCCGGCAGGAAATTCAAGAAACTCCGGTTTCCGGCAGACCAGGGGGTTTCCGGCCATGTGTACAAAACCGGCACTCCCCTGCTGATCCCTGATATCGCCCAATGCGACTTCTACCTGCGCCGGGTGGACGAAGAAACCGATCTGGTGGCTAAAAACATGCTGTCTGTACCCATCAAGCTCAAGGACCGGGTCATCGGTGTGGTGTCCGTTGTGAACAAGCTTCAGGGTCAGTTTGACGATACCGACACCGACCAGTTGATGATGGTGGCCAGCACAGTGGCGCTGCCCATTGAAAACACCCGGATTCACGAAGAACTTGAGCAGTCCTACGCAGACCTGAAAATCCTTAACCAGGCCAAAGACAAGGTGATCAACCACCTGGCCCATGAACTCAAAACCCCGGTGTCGGTGGTGGATGCCGCCATGAAACTTCTGGGAAAGAAACTGGCGGCCAAAGGGATCAAAGATGAAAAAATGGATTCCATTATCGAGCGGGCGAGGCGAAATCTTCGGCGGATTCTGGAAATACAGTTCGAGGTGGAAGACCTGCTGAAGAAAAAACAGTTCACCGCTTATCATATCCTGAACCGGCTCATCGATGCGTGCG
>JAVVEQ010000049.1:0-25482 GCA_032250905.1 Desulfotignum sp.
CCGATCAGCTCACATTGTCGCTCAATACTCAGATCAGGGTGTTCCGGCTGAATACGCTGTTTTTTCTCTTCAATGGTCATCAAAGGTGTCCGGTGTTTTTTTTTAACCAATCCAGTTCGATCTGAAGCTTGCCAACCTTTTGATAAAGGCGCTCCCGCTCAATCTCGATCTCTTTGTTCTGTTTTGCCTGGGTTTCGCCGAATACCAAAGGAAGAGCTTGTATCGCTTCTTTTTTCCATCGGTTCACAAGGCTGACATGAATGCCGAACTCTGAGGCAATTTCGTTGGCGGTTTGGTTGCCTTTTATGGCTGCCAATGCCACCTTGGTTTTTAATTCTTTACTGTATTTTTTCCGTTTCAAAATGATCCCCTTTGTGGTCTCTGGACTGTTTAAATTCTATCTTAACATATTGTCCAGTTTTCGGGGTCCACTATACTGCAAGGCCATTACATAACCATCTCAACGGTCGGGGAAAAGGCGAAAGCCTTTGTTCCAGCACCGCTGCCCCCGGTACCATCTATTGAGTGGTCATCAGAACTCCGTGAAAAATTTGATCATGCCCTGTTAGCTCTTGGTCGTCTGGACAGTGTTTCAGTACTGCTTCCGGATACCTCGCTCTTCCTTTATATGTATGTGCGCAAAGAGGCTGTGCTTTCTTCAATGATCGAAGGGACGCAGTCCTCCCTTTCAGATCTGTTGTTGTTCGAGTTTGAACATCAGCCTGGTGTGCCGTTGGATGACGTGCAGGAGGTCAGTAATTACGTGGCTGCGTTGAATCACGGCTTGGACAGGCTGAATGAAGACTTCCCGCTATCGCTTCGATTGCTGAAGGAGATCCACAGTGTTCTGCTATCGAAGGGACGAGGTAAGGAGTGTGAACCGGGAAAGTTTCGCAGAAGCCAGAACTGGATTGGAGGCAGTCGACCCGGTACGGCAACCTTCGTGCCTCTGCCTCCAGAATATGTTCAGGAGTGCATGGGCAAGCTGGAGCTGTTTCTGCATGACCAGCCGGAAAAGACTTCTGTTCTTGTCAAGGCGGCTCTGGCCCACGTCCAGTTTGAAACCATCCATCCGTTTCTCGATGGTAACGGACGTCTCGGGCGCTTGATAATTACCCTGCTGCTATGCTCTGAGAAGGTGCTCAAAGAGCCGATGCTTTACTTGAGTTTGTATTTCAAGACACATCGGCAGCGATACTATAAACTACTCAATGAAGTGCGCCTCAGCGGTGACTGGGAGGCGTGGCTTGACTTCTTTGCCGATGCCGTTATTCATACTGCGACTCAGGCGGTGGAGACCGCCCAACAGCTGATGAAACTGTCAGCTGAGAATGGTCAACGCATAAACGGATTAAAGCGCAGTTCCGGTTCCGCTCACCTGATTCACAAATCGATGCTGGAACGTCCGATGGCCTCGCCAAAATACATTCAGGGAAAGACCCGGCTTTCACCGGCAACCGTCAATGCCTGCCTGCGTGAATTGGAGCAGATTGGAATCGTCAAAGAGGTGACCGGTCAGAAGCGAAACCGACTTTATTCCTATGTGGAATATATCCGGATTATGAACGAAGGTACTGAGTTGCCACGCTGATCAGACGTGGTTGCATTAAGGCGCTGAAACCGCCACATCTCTATTGTCTGCTGATGCCGCTTTTTCCAATCTGATTTTTAGTGTTTATGCTTGAATGGCATTGCGCCCTGTGTCATATTGGATGCATTGTCGCAGAGTCCAAAAGCTGAAGCTTTTCAAAGGGTAATGTAAAAGGGACAGGAAGATAAAATAATGAGCAGGATTGATTACAAGGAGGGATCTGAAAATGAGTGACCGGTTTTATCTGTTGAAAATAAGACTGCGTGACATTGAGCCGGAAATCTGGCGGCGGTTTGTAGTGCCGGCAGATATCCCGCTGGACCGGTTGCATGATGTCATTCAGATTGTCATGGGATGGGAGGACAGTCATCTGCATGAATTCACTATCGGGAAAAAGCGCTATACCGAATACCCGGAATCCAGACAGGACGGGCTTGTGTCCGGCAGATACCGTCTTGGGGATCTGATCCGCCAAAAAGGCCGGGCCTTCAGCTATATCTATGACTTCGGGGATGGCTGGGAGCATGAACTGACCATTGAAGACAGCCGGTATTCTGATGCCGAACGCTGGGCGGATGTCGTGTGCCTAGAGGGTGACAGGGCCTGTCCGCCGGAAGATGTGGGCGGTCCGCCGGGATATTCGGAATTCTGCACCATCATGAACAACCCCGGACACTCTGAACAAGGTGCATTCACTGACTGGTACGGCGGGGAATTTGACAGTGACGCGTTCGATCCGGACTATGCCAACTGGGAGCTGGCAAAATACCTGAACTGGTCCAGAGACCGGATTCTTGGCTGGGAAAAGGATGACTGAAACCGGTCGAAATCCTTCAGAGGATACCGATAACACCCCGGAGGACATGATCCGCCGGACTGCAGTTGTGCTTGAAAGGATTCGGCGCAAAAACAACTGCCTGATTGTGGCGGTCACCGGCAGCATTGCATGTGGCAAATCCACCGTATCTGAAATGCTCCGGGACCTGGGGACACCGCTCATCGATTTTGACCGGATCGCCCGGGAAGTGGTGATGCCGGGAACGCCGGGTTACGACCGGATCGTTTCGGATTTCGGCAGCAACGTGGTGCAACCTGACGGAACCCTGGACCGTAAGGCCCTGTCCGGCATAGTGTTCGCCGATGAAAAAAAGCGCCGGCTCCTTGAAAGGATCACCCATCCACTGATCTTTGACCGGTTTGCCGAAAAACTGACCCAACTTTCGGCATCCCGTCCGGACAGCGTAATCCAGGCCGCGGTACCATTGCTGATCGAAATGAATATGCAGCACCTGTTTGACCGGGTGATCGTGGTATATCTGCCCAGAGAAATTCAGCTCAGGCGGCTGGCGGCCAGGGACAACATATCCCTGGAAACTGCTGCCGCCATCATCGGATCCCAGCTGTCTGCCGATGAAAAAAAACCGTATGCTGATTACCTGATCGACAACAGCCATGATCTGGAAGAAACAAAAAAACAGGTTGAACAGGTATGGCACCAGTTACAGGCGATCCGTAAACAACAGCACCGGAATGTGGTTTAACCGATATTTTCGGGAGGTGCAGTCATGACATCCGTCATTAAACGGCATGAATTTTTCGGGTGGACCGGCAGCATCCTGCATGTCAATCTGTCTGATTTTGCCGTCACCCGGCTGGATACTCCGGCTTATTCGGACAAATATCTCGGGGGCAGGGGTATGGCCACCTGGCTGTATCGGGATATGGTCCCTGCAGACACCGATGCCTTAGGTCCGGGCAACCCCTTGATTTTTATGACCGGTCCTTTAGGCGCAACCGGTGCCCAAGGTGCCTCCCGGTTTGTGGTGGCGGGTAAATCTCCCATGACACTGCCGGAAGGGTTCTGCTACGGCAACCTGGGGGGATTTTTCGGACCCGGTCTCAAACGGGCCGGGTTTGACGGCCTGGTAATAACGGGCCGGGCAAACCGGCCGGTCTATCTGTATATCGATGACGGCAGCGTTCAGATAAAAGAAGCAGATGCGTTGTGGGGGCAGGGGGTATATGCCGTCCAGAAACGTCTGAAGGATATCCACGGCAATGTCACCCGCATGATCACCACCGGTGTGGCCGGCGAGAACCTGTGCCGGGCTGCCAACATCATGACCGATAACGAAGGCAGCGCCACAGGCGGATTTGGTGCGGTCATGGGATCCAAGTATCTCAAGGCCATTGCTGTGAAGGGCAGCGGCACCGTTGCTGTGGCGCATCCGGACAGGCTCAGTGATCTGAGCCGACGAACGATCGAGCTGAACCGCAAAGACCCTGTGTATCTGCCGTTCAATTCAGACCAGGTCTGGCGGACCGGAAAATCCTCCTGTTTTCAATGTGGACTGGACTGCATGTACCGGAACCGGCTTCAGACTGCATCGGGTGACACATTGGTGAGAAAATGCCAGTCCATGTTTGTTTATTTTCCCTGGGTGGCCGGCCGGCCGGACCTGTCGTCCGAAATTGCGGTTCAGGCCACCGGGATCTGCAATGACCGGTCAATCTGCACCATGGAAATGACCAATATCATCCAGTGGCTGGCAGCCTGCGCCAATGCCGGAGTTCTGACTGAAAAGCTAACCAGACTGGATATGTCGAAGCTGGGCACCCTGGAATTCTTCACGGATCTTACAGACATGATCAGTCAGCGCCGGGGATTCGGCGATATCCTGGCTGAGGGACTGCTCCGGGCCGGCGAGACCCTGGGGCCGGAAGCAAAAGCACAGTTTGCCCCGGAAGTGTCCGGGGTAGGGGACGGGGCCACTTATTCCGCCAGGGAATATCTCATGAACGGACTTTTGTATGCGTTTTCACCCCGGCAGCCCATTGCCATGCTCCATGAAATCAGCCGGCTGACCGGTCTATGGGTGATGCATCAGAACGATCCCAAAACATCTCCGGTCTCCAATGCGGTGTTCCGCAAGGCAGCTGCCCGGTTCTGGGGCCATGAAAAGGCATGGGACCTGATGACCCATGAGGGAAAAGCCCAGGCCGCCGTAAAGATCATGAACCGAACCTGTGCCAAGGACAGTCTGGGTCTGTGCGACTCCTGCTGGCCGGTGATGATTTCCTGGCACACCCCGGATTATGTGGGAGATCCAGGGCTGGAAGCAGCCACTTTTGCCGCTGTCACGGGCATTGATATGGATGAGGCCGGACTGGATCTTGCGGGTGAGCGGATTTTCAATCTGGAAAGACAGATCCATATCCGGGAAGGGCACCGTCCGCTTCAGGACGATGATGTGGCCCCATACAATTATACCGAACCGGTCCAGACCGTGTTCATGAACCCGGATGTGCTGGTACCGGGTCAGGAAGACCAGGTGCTTACCCGCAAAGGCATGACCCTGGGCAGGGCCGAGTTTGCATCCATGCGCAAAGAATTCTATCAATTGCGCGGATGGGACCCGGCTACCGGGGTACAATTGCCGGAAACCCTGGCCCGCCTGGGCCTGAAGTGTTTGTAATGACACCCATTGACAAAGCGAAATGAGACATTTAAGATGCCCCTCCAAATATCAACCGTGCACCCTTAGGATATCTTCCCATGAACCTGAACCGTTTTTCCATGGACTGGTTTTCACTCAAAGGCAGAAAAGCCATTGTCACCGGCGGCAACACCGGTCTGGGACAGGCCTTTTCCATGGCCCTGGCCAAAGCCGGGGCCGATGTATTCATCGCAGGCATGATCGAGGAAACCGGCGTATCGCGGGAGATGCTTCAGGCCCAGGGAGTGAATACCGGATTTCTGACCATTGACATCACCCGGCCGGGGGCCTGTGAACAGGTCATGGGCCGATGTCTGGACACCCTGGGGGATGTGGATATCCTGGTGAACAACGCCGGCATCTGCCGGCTGAATCCGGTGCTGGATTTTGACCGGAGCGACTGGGATCCCATGCTGGCGGTCAATGTGACTGCTGCGTTTGAAATGAGCCGGGAAGCGGCCCGGCACATGATCCCGAAGAAAAGCGGTAAAATCATCAATATCTGTTCACTTTTCTCTTATCTGGGAGGACGCATGTCACCGGCCTACGCTGCATCCAAGCACGCCCTGGCCGGACTGACCAGGGCCTACTGCGATGAACTGGCGGAGCACAACATCCAGGTCAACGGGATTGCCCCGGGATATTATGCCACCGCCATCACCCGGGAGACAAGGAACAACCCGGTGTCCAACCAGCGGGTCCTGGACCATGTTCCTGCCGGGCGATGGGGAGATCCTGTGGATCTGATGGGAGCGGCAGTTTTTCTGGCTTCCCGTGCCTCCGATTATGTGAACGGACACATCCTGGTGGTGGACGGCGGGTACCTGGTCCGGTAGGCTCTGGAGACAGGAACAAACAACAGCCACCATCCAGGTACCGGAAAATCACTGATTTAAAAAAGGAATTTCCATGTTATCAAGACAAGCCATTGCAGACCAGCTGAGCGACCTGGTGGGCAGGGACCGTGTGATCACCGACGAACAGGTACTCAGGGAAAACAGTATAGACAGGTACAGAAAAGTACAGTCTGTGTTCGGCCGCTATGAACTTCCCCTTCCGGCCGCGGTGGTGAAACCGGCGGATGCCCGGCAGGTATCGGCCATCCTGAAGTTTGCCAGCCGGCACGGTATCAACTGTGTGCCGAAAACCGGGGGGTCCGCCACCGAAGGCGGGCTGGAAACTGTGGTGGAAAATTCCATTGTTCTGGACGGATCCGACATGAACCGGATCATCGAGATCAATCCCGTGTCCATGATGGCTACAGCCCAGTGCGGGGTGAACCTGGAGGTACTGGAAAACAAAGTCCGGCGACAGGGTCTGACCATCGGCCACTCGCCCCAGTCAAAACCCCTGGCCATGATGGGGGGGCTGGTGGCCACTCGGAGCATCGGCCAGTTCTCCACCCTGTACGGCGGCATTGAAGATATGGTGGTGGGCCTGGAAGCCGTTTTCCCCAATGGAGAGATCACCCGGATCAAAAATGTGCCAAGAAGGGCCTGCGGCCCGGATATCCGGCATGTGATCATCGGCAATGAAGGCGCATTGTGCTTCATCACAGAGGTGACGGTGAAACTGTACCGGTACTACCCGGAAAACAACCGGTTCCTGGCCTATGCCATGCCGGACATGAAGTCCGGTTTTGAGATGCTGCGGGAGATCATCACTGCGGGATACCGGCCCTCCATTGCCCGGCTGTACGATGCAGAAGACGGTGCCCAGCACGGATTTGACCAGTTTGCTCCGGACCGGTGCGTGCTCATGTTCATGGCTGAAGGTCCGGCCCCCCTCGCCCGGGCCACGGCACAGGGCATAGAAGAGATCGCTGGGCGATACACGGGCTGGAATCCCATCGACAGCAAACGCATCGAAAACTGGTTCAATCACCTCAACTGGGGGCCCGAAAAAGTGGCTGAGGAGCGGGAGCTGATCCGCAAAACACTGAACACCGGGTTCACCACCGAGGTATCCGGCAACTGGGACATCATCCATTCCATCTATGAAAACACCCTGAACCGCATCAAAACAGATTTTCCCCATGTGGATGATCTCACCCTGCTGGGAGGACATTCTTCTCATTCCTACCAGACCGGCACCAATATGTATTTTGTGTATGACTACAACATCAATGCCTGCTCTCCGGACCGGGAGCTGGAAACGTATCATGTCCCTCTCAATGCCATGGTTGTAGAGGAAACCCTCAAAGCCGGTGGTTCCATGGTCCACCACCACGGTATCGGTAAGTATCGGACCCCCTGGACCAGACAGGAACACGGCAGTGCCTATTATATTCTGGAAAGTCTCAAGCAGGTGTTTGACCCCTGCCGCATTATGAACAAAGGCACCATTTTCACTGTGGATCCATGAAACTGGCGGTCTGTTTCAAGACAATTCATGATTATGCCATGGTGCCGCCCGAAGACTGGCAGATGACCGGCCGTTACACCGCAGATCCGGGACCTGTCCGGCAGGTGTTCAACTGCTATGAGGAAAGCGCACTGGAAATGGCCCTGGCTCTGGGGAATTCTCCGCTGTCATCCGGCCCGGCTTCAAAAAATGCAGTCTTGACCGATTCAGGAGATGCCGCCGGACCCCCGTTGCGAGTAGAACGGACCGCCCTTACCGTGGATGACAACCGTGCCGATCTTTTTCTGCGTCATCTTATTGCTGTGGGGTATGACCGCGCGGTGCGGGTGGCACCGGATAGAGATCTCGATTTTTCTCCCCGGACCGTGGCGGCGACACTGGCGACCTGGATTACCGGATCAGACCCTCCGGATCTGATGATTTTCGGACCCAGGGGCGGGGCAGGGGAGCATTGCCAGACCGGGCCGCTGGTGGCTGAAATGCTGGGATGGCCCTGCCTGATGTCGGTTGCAGCACTGGCGTTTGATGATAGCAGGCGGCTCAGGGTTACCTGCAGGAAGGACCGTTCCTGCCGTATCCATGTGGTGGAACCGCCCCTGGTTCTGGTGACCGGCATTGCTACGGAAACCAACCGTCTGCGGATCCCCACCCTGAAGCAGAAGCTGGATGCCCGCAACAGGTCGGTACAGGTATTGTCCCTGGCTGACCTGGATCTGTCCCGCTTTGATTCCGGAGACAAAGCTTCTTCTACGGACCTGGTGGGTGTTCCAAAATCACACCGGACCTGTACCATGATCCATGGAGACAGCCCTCAGGAAAAAGCGCAGGTGCTGGCAGACACCTACCTGAAACCGGAGCAGGTGCCGTGAAAGCGCTGGCAGTCCTGACCGGCGATGGTCACGAGATCCGGTCCCGGGCCTCGGACATGGTTCCGTTGCTGTCATCTTTGGCAGAGTCCCTGTCAGATCTGGAACTGTGTATGATCTATACCGGATCCGTACCGGACCGATTTCCTGAATGGCCGATGGCCCTGTCCCGGGTGCACAGGATCCAGCTGCCGGATGCCGGGGTGCCGGACCCGTTGCTGGATTTTATTTCAGACATGGCTGAAACCTGTCCCAAAAATCTTTACCTGTTTGACGGAACCGATATCGGGGACTGCCTGGCGGCACGGCTGGGATACCGGCTTGCCGGATCCAGCTGCCTGCAGGTTCAGACCTGCCGGATGACGGATGAAAAAAACCTGACCTCCTGGCGGCTGGCCTGTGGGGGGCACCTGCTGGCCCGCACGGTCCTGGAAAAGTTTCCCTGGTGCCTTTCAGCAGCGGCTACACCAGGGACGGCACTGGGATGGACCGGTGATTCCGGATGTCCGGTGACAGACCATCCGGCAGCAGCCATGCCGGTGCAGTCTTGGGTGATCTCCTCCGTGAGTGTTCCGGTGGAGACGGATAGCCCCCTGACCGGGGCGGACCGGATTCTGGTCCTGGGAAACGGGGTGGGATCCAGAGAGAACCTGGCCCGCATGAACCCGGTGGCAGAGGCGCTGGGAGCACAGATCGGCGCCACCCGGCCAGTGGTCATGAACGGATGGCTGCCCATGGCCCGGCTTATCGGCGTGTCCGGTACCATGGTGGCACCGTCTCTGTGCATTGTGGCCGGTGCATCCGGCACCGGTGCCTTTTGTGCCGGGATCCGGCAGGCAGAGTGTATCGTTGCCATCAACACCGACCCGGACGCCCCGGTGTTTGAGACAGCGGATGTGGGCATTGTGGATGACCTGGTGCCGGTGCTCCTGGCTCTGGAAACGCTGATCCGGAAAAAGGAGTCATCGTGACCTGCCTGATCCAGCCGTTTGATCCGTCCCGGCATGCGGATTTTCTAATGGATGAATCCATGCGGTCCGGCCGGGCCGAGAGCATCTCCTTTCCCAAAGAGGAAAATGACGTGCGGCAGGTCCTGGAAACCCTCAGGGCGCGGCGGATTCCCGTCACGATCCAGGGAAGCCTCACCGGCATTGCCGGGGATGGGGTCCCCTCGGGCGGCCATGTCCTGAACCTGTCTGCCATGAACCGGATCATCGGCATGGGCAGGGATACCCGAGGACACTACTGTCTGCGGATACAACCCGGGGTGTCCCTGGCGGGACTTCGGCAACAGGTGGCGACCCGGCGATTTGAACAGGCCCGGGAATGGGATTCCTCCTCCCTGGCTGAACTGGCCCGGTTTAAACAAGAGGCGGGTTCATGGTTCTGGCCCCCGGATCCCACCGAAGACACCGCATCCATCGGCGGCATGGCCGCCACCAATGCACGGGGGCTCTGTGTCCATGCCTATGGACTGGCGCGGCAGCATATCCAGAGGGTGCAGTGGATGGATTGTCTGGGAATTTGTCGTGTGTTTGACCGGGGGGAGGATCTGAATTTTTTCACTGACTGGAAAAAGTCACCGGTGGTGATCACGGAACTGACCTTGAGACTGTTGCCGGAGCCGATCTGCATGTGGGGTATTGTGTTTTTTTTTCCGGCAACCGCACCTGCGGCCGCATTTATTGAAACCCTGGATTCAATAAAAGGGACGGCCACTGCGGATTCCCGGCTCGCATCCGTGGAAGTCCTGGACCAAAAATCCCTTGAGATCATTGACCATTTCAAGGAAAATCATCCCTCGTTCAGGCACCTCCCGCATGTCGACAAAACCGCCGGCATGGCCGTATATCTGGAACTGCATGGTGAAGATGAAACAGCCATGGCTGAACTGGCGGTACAGCTCATGGATGCCGTGCATGAGAACGAAGGGGATCCGGATGCATCCCTGGCCGCGACCACCCGGGGTGATCTGTCCCGGCTCCGGCTGTTCAGAAAAGCCGCCCCCCATGCAGCCAATTTTTTGACCGCCCGGGCCCGGCAGACCGATGACCGGATCACCCGGCTGGGATATGACTGGATACAGTCGTGGCCTTCACTGGATGAACAGTTTAAACGCATTGAATCAGACATGACAGGTGCCGGAGTGACCGGCGCGGTTTACGGTCATGCTCTGGACCAGTGCCTGCACGTGAACCTGCTGCCCTGTGATTATCCCACGTACCGGGCAGGAAAGCAGTTGATCCGGCAATGGTCACAGACGGCAGGCAAAGGTCCCCTGTAAAAAACAAATAGAAAACCATGGTGGAATGGAAATTTAAGTCATGACTGAATCCTATCTGATGGGCGTGGACGTTGGCACCCAGAGTGCCAAAGTGGTGATTTTCGATCTGACCGGGCATGTTGTCTGCCAGGCAGACTATCCCTTGAAACCCATGCTGATTCCAGGCCCGCAGCTGGCCATTCACCCGGATGACGATTTGTGGCATGCGTTGTCCCTGGCCTGCCGATCCGCCATGGACCGGTTTGAACACGACCTGAAAAAAAGTCCGGAACAGATACTGGCTATGGGCCTGTGCGTGATCCGATGCTGTCTGGCCCTGGTCCGTGAAAACGGAGACCTCGCCTATCCGCTGATCTCCTGGATGGACAAGCGGATGAACACCCCTTATACCTGGGAAAAGGCATTCGGTGATGTCCGGTATGTCACCACCTCCTCCGGATACATCACCCATCGCCTGACCGGAGAACGCAAAGACACCTGTGCCAACTATATCGGGTACTGGCCCATGGACATGGACACGTGGAACTGGAGCACCCGGGAGGATGATTTTTCACAAAATAACCTGACCCGGGATATGGTGTTTGATGTGATCAAACCCGGGGAGATCTTAGGCCGTGTCACAGATGCTGCCGCGGCCCTGACCGGACTGCCTGCAGGATTGCCCGTGGTGGCCACGGCTCATGACAAGGCGGTGGAGGCGCTGGGGGCCGGGACCCTGGAACCGGGGGTGGGGATGGTATCTCTGGGCACCTATATCGGCGGCATGGTTCACGGCAGAGAAAACAGAACCGATGCCCAGAATTTCTGGCCCTTTCCCGCGGCTGTGCCGTTCCAGTATCTCTACGAATGCATGGGAGTCCGCCGGGGGATGTGGACCGTGACCTGGTTCTGTGAGCAGTTCGGTGGCGATGTCAGGGAAAAGGCCGAGAAAAGCGGCCTGACCGTGGCGGAATGGTTCAACAGGGAGGCGGCCGGCGTTCCGGCCGGTTGTGAGGGTCTGGTGACCATCCATGACTGGGCCCCCCCAAAGGAGGCGGTATACAGAAAAGGGGTGATGTTCGGATTTGACGGCCGTCACACCCGGGCTCACATGTACCGTTCCATTCTGGAAGGGATCGCTTTGACCATGAAAAACCACATGGACCCCATGGCCAGAGAGCTGGGCCGGCCGTTTGACAGACTGGTGATCTCCGGGGGCGGTGCCAACGGCGATCTGTTCATGCAGATTTTTGCCGATGTTTTCGGGGTGCCTGTATACAGAAACAGGATCCGAAGTTCAGCTTCCGTGGGATGTGTCATCAATGCGGGCGTGGCCGCAGGCGTATTTGACTCTTATGACACTGCCATAAAAAACATGGTGCATGTGGGAGAGGTGTTTATTCCGGACATGGCCTGTCACCGGTTGTATAATGACTTGAACCAAAACGTGTACCAGACGGTAAACCCGCATTTTGATCCGGTGCTGGAACAGCTGGCCCGGCTGGTAGATGACCCGGGCCGATGATCTGCCCCCTGAGAAAAGGGGTGAGAAAAAGGCCGAAAACACGGGGGAAAGTGAGGCATCATGGGATCCAGTGAAAAAGGACCCGGTGAAAAAAAACTGGCCGCCCTGGAGCAGAAACTGGCAGAATTGGGTATCTGCAAAACCGATCTGGAGGAAAAATTTATCAGGGCCTCGGGCCGGGGCGGACAAAAGGTGAACAAATCCTCCTCAGCCGTGTTCATCCGCCACAAAGTCACCGGCCTGTCCGTAAAGGTGGGCAGGCACCGGTCCCAGCATTTGAACCGATTTCTGGCCCTGCGGGCGCTGGCGGAAAAAATCGAGGCGCATCAGGCCGGCCGGGATTCGGCCCAGACAGAACAGATTCAAAAAATCCGCCGCCAGAAACAGCGGCGGAAACGCAAAGCCCGCAGAAAGCTGACCGGCCCCAAAGTTGTCAAAGACGAATGATTTCCATAGTTGTATCTGCAATCATGGCCAGTCCCATCTCATCCACGCCATTGAAAATTTTATCCACCTGAGAGTTAATCCGGGCTGGATCATTGCCCACGACGGCGAACCCGATCTCCGCCCATTCGTGGCTGTCGTTCAGGCTGGTTTCCGCCGCCGCAGCCCTGAACCGGTTCTGAATTCTGGCCACAATGGATCTGACGATGCTGCGCTTGGCCTTCAATGAATGGATACCAAACAGGCGCAGCCTGATCCGTCCGCATCCAACTACCATGGAGAGATCCTAAAACGCCCCCAGCTGACAGGGCTTGATGCGTAGTTTGAGCTTTTCACAGGCAGCTCCCATATCCAGGCGGCTGATTTTGAACTCTTTGGCAATATCCCAGCTGGTTTTGCAGGATATTCGACTGTCTTTTGCCGTATTTTCCAGGCGCTGCTTCAAATCGTCAGAGACCTCAATGTCTTTATCGGCAGGTCCGGATTCCGGGGAATGTCCGAAAAGCCCCAGCTGACACTGGACGAGGCGCAACTCCATCAAATCCATCTGAACACCGATTTCTGCGGGGGGAAGATTCAGATCAGAGGCGGCCCGGTGGGCTGCGGCACAGGTTATCTGGTTCTTATCCCTGAGTTTTTCCAATTTTTCCACAACCACGGGATCCGTTGTCCGATCCGGATGCTTTTCAGCGTAATTGCCTTTATCTTCATGTGTCATGTTTGTCTTTCCAATGGTTTTGGGTTGGTGTATACAAAGATGATTATAAAATAAAATCTTTGGACAATAAAGGGGATAATTCCATGACACCCTCACTTTCCTCTTCTCAGTTTCAGGTGATCTATATCGCCTCCTGCGGAGAAGGGATCAATGCTTTCCACCTGGTGGAATCCACCTTGATCCAGTTTCCGGAAAATAAAATCACCATCGTCAAAGTGCCGCACATTCGGTCTGAAGTCCAGGTGGATGAACTTATCGATAAGGTCAAGGACATGGAGAGCATCATTGTGCATACCATTGTCAAGACAACGTTGCGGCAATACCTGACCCGCAAGGGAATGGAACATAAAATTGTGACCATTGATCTTATGGGACCGGTGTTGTCCAAGATCCAGACGTTTCTGAACCAGCCCCCCCTTGAAAAACCGGGGCTGTACCGGGAAAATCACCAGGTGGATCTCAAGCAGGTGTCTGCCATAGATTTCGCCCTGGCTCATGATGACGGATTGAACCCGGAAAGCCTGGATCAAGCGGAGATTATCCTGGTAGGGCTGTCCCGGGCCGGGAAAACCCCTTTGTCCATGTATATGGCTGTGCTGGGATGGAGGATGGCCAATGTGCCTTTCGTGCCCGGCGTCCCATTGCCCTCCATCCTGGAAGAGGTGGACCGGCGCCGGATTTTTGCATTGAATATCAATGCAAAACAACTTCTGTCACACCGTAAAATGAGGCAGGAAAGCTTAGGGGTGTCAGAAATGAAGTCTGCGTATTCTTCCAGAAAAAAAATCGAAGAGGAGATCCTGACCGCGCACCGGTATTACATTGCAAAGGGGTTCTCCATTATCGATATCAGCGACAAACCCATTGAAACCAGCGCCGAAGAAATCATTGAGATGATCACCCGGCGCTTCAAGGCAGCAGCTCACCTGAGTTGACGGTTCTCCGCAATAGCCGCCTGGGCCGCAGCCAGCCGCGCAATGGGCACCCGGTAGGGAGAACAGGACACATAGGTCAACCCGGCCCTGTGACAGAACGCCACCGAAGCCGGATCACCCCCATGCTCTCCACAAATCCCCAGCTTGATCTCCGGGCGGGTTTTTTTGCCCCGTTCCACGGCGATCTCAATAAGGCTGCCCACTGCTTCCTGATCCAGGGTTTCAAACGGATCCGAGTCTAAAATGGCATTGTCAATATAGTCATTCATGAATGACCCGATATCATCTCTGGAAAACCCGAACGTCATCTGGGTCAGGTCATTGGTGCCGAAAGAAAAAAATTGAGCGTCTTCAGCCATTTTATCCGCAATCAAAGCAGCCCTGGGAATTTCAATCATGGTTCCGTACAAATAGGGGATATGTTCCAGATTATAGGTTTTCAGTACGCTCTGATAACAGTCATCCACCATTTTTTTGGTAAAAGACAACTCTTTTTCATTGCAGGTGACCGGCACCATGATCTCAGGCAGGGGCTTTTTTCCCTGGAGGATCAATTCGGCTGCAGCCGTGAAAATGGCAGTGACCTGCATGTGCGTAATCTCGGGAAATGTGATCCCCAGCCGCACACCCCGGTGACCGATCATTGGATTGGATTCCTTAAGCTGGCTGCTGCGCTTGATCAGTTCTTCAAAATCAATGCCTAAGGCCCTGGCGATTTCCATCTGGTTGGCTTCCGACTGAGGGACAAATTCATGCAGCGGCGGATCTAACAGCCGCAGGGTCACCGGCAGGTTGTCCATGACTTCCAGGGTGTTCCGGATTTCCTGTTTCACGAACGGAAACAGCTCATCCAATGCAGCCTGGCGTTCTTCTGTTGATTTGCTCAGAATCATTTTTCTAAGCAGAAACAGGGGCCGGTCTGAATCGGCGCCGTAAAACATGTGTTCGGTTCGAAACAACCCAATGCCCTGGGCACCGAATTTCAAGGCCGTGGCCGCATCTTCCGGTGTGTCCGCATTGGTCCGGACCCCCATGGTGCGGTGGCGGTCCGCAATGGCCATGAATTTCTGGAATTTGGGATTTTCCAGCGCATCTTTCATTTTGAGCCGGCCCTCATATACGATACCCCTGGTGCCGTTCAACGTGAAGATATCGCCTTCCTTGAACAGGCGGGTCCCCACCTGTACCTGACGGTTTTTCGCCTGAATTTTCAGGGCGCCTGCTCCAACGATACAGCATTTTCCCCATCCCCTCGCCACCAGCGCTGCATGGCTGGTCATACCGCCCCGGGCCGTGAGGATGGCCGAAGCCTCCCGCATACCTTCAATATCTTCAGGGCTGGTTTCTTCCCTGACCAGGATGACGTTATCACCGGTTTTGGCCATCTGCACCGCATCTTCGGCGGTAAACACGATCTTACCCCAGGCACCTCCCGGTCCGGCCGGCAGCCCTTCAGCCACCTGGACTGCATTTTTTTCCTCCAGGGGATCCACCACAGGATGCAGCATTTCATCCAGAGATTTGGGGTTGAGGCGGCAGATCATGGTTGCTTCATCTATCATGCCCTCCTCAAACATATCCATGGCCATATTCAGAGCAGCCGTTGCCGTGCGTTTACCCACCCGGCACTGAAGCATGTACAGTTTTGCTTCCTGGATGGTGAACTCAATGTCCTGCATATCCTTATAATGGGATTCCAGGGTGTTCCGGATATCGTAGAGCTGGGCATACAGTTTCGGCATCATTTCTTCCAGGGAAGGCAGATGCAGGTTCTGCCTGTTTCTGGTCTCTTTGTTCAAGGGATTGGGGGTGCGGATACCAGCCACCACGTCTTCTCCCTGGGCATTGACCAGCCATTCACCGAAAAAATGATTCTTGCCGGTTGAAGGATCCCGGGTGAATGCCACTCCCGTAGCGGAGGTCTCCCCCATGTTACCAAACACCATGGCCTGAACATTGACAGCGGTTCCCCAGGAATCCGGGATATGCTCAATGCGGCGGTAAGAGACCGCCCTTTTGCCGTTCCAGCTCTTAAACACGGCACCGATCGCTCCGAGAAGCTGTTCCCTGGGATCATCGGGAAATTCTTTTTTTAAATACTGGAAAATTTTCTTCTTGAACCGGTCACATAACAACTGCATATCCTGGAGAGAAATGTCGGTGTCATGTTCATATCCTTTGTCGTTTTTCAGGTTGTTCAGCATCATTTCCAGATTCAAACGGATCCCCATTCCGTCTTCCGGCACCACCTGGTTCGCCTTTTCCATCACCACATCAGAATACATCATGATCAGACGGCGGTAGGCATCATATACAAACCATTCATTGCCGGTCCTGGCCGCCAGGCCGGGAATGGTTTTAGAACACAGCCCCACATTGAGAATGGTTTCCATCATACCGGGCATGGAGCTTCTGGCTCCGGAACGGCAGGAGACCAGCAACGGGGCATGGGGGTCTCCGAACTGCATGCCTGTCTGGCTTTCAATATGGGACAGGGCTGTCATGATTTCCGATTCAAGCGTTTCCGGGAAACAGCCCCCCAGTTCAAAATAGTGGTTGCAGCATTCGGTTGAAATAGTGAACCCCGGAGGGACCGGCAGGCCCAGACGGGCCATTTCTGCAAGGTTGGCGCCTTTTCCGCCCAGCAGATTTTTCATGGAAGCGTCTCCATCTGTTTTCTGCGGGCCGAATTCATAAATATATCTGGTCATGGTTTCCTCATGAATTTAAATAACGGTGTTAAAGATACTCTGTTGTAACTATTCAATATCGGAAAATCAAGTCAAGAAAAATCTGATGTTTATAAAATTCTTTACCAGTGCTATGATACACCGCTTTATGAAAAAAAGGACCAAAATTCAAAAAGGTTGGGGCAGATACCACACATGCTGAGCATTGAATCCATTGTCAAGGGATTTGGCGACCAGATGCTGCTTGAGGATGCCAGTCTGCAGATTAATCCGGGTGAACGGGTGGGGCTGGTGGGCAGAAATGGTCATGGAAAAACCACATTGCTGAACATGATCGCAGGACTGGATCACCCAGATGACGGAAAAATCACCTATCCAACCGGCTACCGACTGGGTATCCTGCCTCAGAAAATTCAATTTTCTCACCCCACCGTCCGTGATGAAGCCATGATCGGGCTGCCGACCCATGAAAGGGACCATTACTGGAAAGCAGAAAAAATTCTGGCAGGGCTGGGATTTTCCGTTTCCGACCTGGACCGGGATCCGCTCCTGTTTTCCGGTGGTTTTCAGGTGCGGCTGAACCTGGCAAAAGTGCTGGTGGCCGAACCGGACCTGCTGATTCTGGACGAACCTACCAATTATCTTGATATCACCTCCATTCGATGGATCACCCAGTTTTTAACCGCCTGGCCCAGGGAGGTGCTGCTGGTGACCCATGACCGGGGATTCATGGATCACGTGGTGACACATATTGCCGGGATTCATCGCTGCAAAATCCGGAAAATTGCCGGAAATACCGCTAAATATTACGATCAGGTGGCCCAGGATGAAGATGTGTATGAAAAAACCCGGCAGAATGAGGAAAAGCGAAAAAAAGAGATCGAGACCTTCATCACCCGGTTCCGTGCCAAAGCACGGCTGGCCAGCATGGTCCAGTCCCGGATCAAGACCCTGGAAAAACAGCAGTCCAGAGAAAAACTGGAAAAACTCAAAAACCTGACATTTTCCTTCAACTATCTGCCATTTGCCGGCAAACAGATGCTGCGTGTTGAAAAATTGACCTTTGGTTATACCCCTGATCATCCTCTGATCACCGATTTTTCTCTGACCGTCCAGCCCGGAGATCGGATCGGTATTATCGGCCGGAACGGCAAAGGAAAAACCACCCTGGTCAAGCTTCTCAACCAGCAGCTCGATCCGGTTTCCGGTACTGTCACATACAACCCCGGCGTATCTGCCGGATATTTTGAACAGACCAATGTGTCCACGTTAAATGACAATCAGACCATCGAGGAAACACTCATTGACGCTCATCCGGATTTTGACCGCCAGGCGGCCCGGAACATCTGCGGGGCCATGATGTTTGAAAAAGATGATGCTTTGAAAAAAATCGGCGTGCTGTCCGGCGGGGAGAAATCCCGGGTCATGCTGGGCAAATTGCTGTTGTCTCCCCTGAACCTGCTGATGCTGGACGAACCTTCCAATCATCTGGATATCGAGGCCTGCGATGCGTTTGTCGAAGCATTGGATGCATTTGAAGGCGCCGTGATTCTGGTCACTCATAATGAAATGTTTCTTCATGCCCTGGCCAATCGACTGGTGGTATTCAAACAAGAACAGATTCATCTGTTTGAAGGCAGTTACCAGGAATTCCTGGACAAAGACGGATGGGAAGAATCCACCCGGACCAATGGGGTGGAATCCCGTACCCAGGGGTTGAGTAAAAAAGCCCTGCGCCAGAAAAAATCGGAGATTATCGCTGATCGTTCCAGAGTTCTGGGACCGATACAAAAGAAAATCAGCGGTATCGAAGATGCCATTGAAGCATGTGAAACACAGATCAAAACCGTCAATGCATCGCTGATGACCGCATCTCAAAATGGGGATGGTCAAGCCATTCAAACATTATCCAAACAACTGGCTGATCTCGAATCGCGGGAAGAAGCCCTTTTCCTGGAACTGGAAACGGAAACCCGGAAACTGGAGTCGAAGAATCAGCCGTTTGAAACCCAACTGAAAGAACTGGAAAGGCTGTGATTTAAAATGGATAAAAAAAAATTTACATTTTATTATGGTATTGTTCTCATTGCCGTGGGGCTGGCGGTGTTTTACAGGATACCGGCGGTCATGCCCCAGGTGGCAGCCATTGAATTTTTCAGCAACAAACTGGGTCTGGTCAAATTCTGTTTTTACATGTTGGGATTGTTTCTGGTTGTCGCCGGCGCTGTCCGGATTTATAAGACAATGAACAAACAGACCTCTTAGATACAACAGGGCATACCATGGCAACATCATTTGCAAAAGCAAAATCCAGCCTCACCGCCACCATCAAGGACCAGTCCGGTGCCGGCAAAACCCGGATTGGTGAAATACTTTCCAAGGAAGGGCAGATTACCAGCCTTCAGTTGGACGAAGCCCTGAGGATCCAGAAAAAAACCGGTGAACGCCTCAGTTCCATTCTGCTTGTCAAAGGGTATATTGATCCGGATACCATCATCAATTTACTGGGGCGGCGCTATAATTACAATATGATCCGGTTTTCGGAAATGAAATCCGATCCTGCGGCTCAGAAAATCCTGCCGTTTGAGGTTGCCAAAGAATATATGGTATTCCCTTTGGGCCTGAAAGACGATGATTTGTCCGTGGCCATGGTTGAACCCACCGACACCCGGGTGGTGGCAGACCTGCATAACAAGACCCAAAAAAACATCCATGTGTATGTGACCACTGAAAACGATATTATTAAGGCTTACCGGGATTTCTACAAGATCAGTGATGACGAGCACAAAAATTTTCTCCATTTTGAAGAAGAGGTCGAGGACGACACCCCGATCACCTCGGTGGAGGATTTCGGGTCCCTGGTATCGGAAGCCGCTGAAGAAGTGGAGGTGGGTACGGCTGAAAGAGATGACGGCCAGGATGAATTTCTCGCCTCAGACGCTCCCATCATCAAACTGGTGAATGGAATTTTGACCAAGGCCATCAATGACGGGGTGTCCGACATTCACATCGAACCCTTTGAAAAATCGTTTCAGGTGCGTTACCGTCTGGACGGAAGCATGTACAAGGCCATGAATCTGCCGGTATCCATCAAGAATGCGGTGGTGTCCCGCATCAAGATCCTGGCATCCCTGGACATAGCTGAAAGACGGGTCCCCCAGGACGGCCGGATCAAGCTGCGTCTGGGTAGAAAAAAATCAGTGGATTTCCGGGTATCATCGTTGCCCACCCTGTTCGGGGAAAGCCTTGTACTGCGTATTCTGGACCAGAGCGCCCTGAGTATCGACCTGACCCGGCTGGGATTTGAGCCTGCCACCTTTGAGATGCTCAAGCGGTGCATATCCCGCCCCTATGGACTTCTGCTGGTAACCGGCCCGACCGGGTCCGGAAAAACCACGACGCTGTATTCCATTCTCAACCGGCTCAACAAGGACGATATCAAGATTCTCACGGCAGAGGACCCGGTGGAATTCAATTTCAAGGGCATCAACCAGGTACCGGTGAGAGAGGAAGTGGGCATGTCCTTTGCCGCAGCCCTGAAAGCATTCCTGAGGCAGGATCCGGATATTATCATGGTGGGGGAGATCCGGGATATGGAAACGGCGGAGATTGCCATCAAGGCCGCCATGACCGGTCATCTGGTGTTTGCCACCCTGCATACCAACGACTGTCCTTCCACCATCGGCCGTCTGGTGGACATAGGCATTCCTGCTTATATGCTGGCTGCCTCCGTGACCATGGTGCTGTCCCAGCGCCTGGCCCGGCGGCTCTGCCCGGAGTGCAAGAGAGAGGTCAGAGGATATGATCCGGAAATGCTCGAGATGGAAGGATTTTCAAAAAATGAGATCCCAGAGCTGAAAATCCTGGGTCCCAACGGCTGTCCTCATTGCAACGGCACCGGATACAAGGGCCGGGTAGGGCTGTATGAACTTATGGAGGTCACAGCCGAGGTGGCCAAGGCCATCAGTGCGGAGGTGTCCGAAGACCAGCTGCGAAAGGTGGCGGTCCAGGAAGGCATGGTCACATTGAGAGATGCCGGGCTTCACAAGATCAAGACCGGGGAAACCTCTTTTGACGAAGTGGTCAGGAAAACCGTGATCAACAAAGAATCTTTGCCCGCCTACCTAATAAATCCGGATGTGGAAGTGTATGAGGACAAGGATGTCATTATTCGGGAAAACAACACGGACATCGATTTTTTCAAACTCATCCAGGGCGCCCTGTATGTCGTCAAGGGGGGGAAGAAAATCGCCGAAATCACCCAGCCGGGAGAATATTTCGGTGAAATGGCGGCTATTACGAAAGGCGTCCGATCCGCCACCATCATCTCCAAGGGCCGATCCAAGGTCAAGCGGTATCCCGGAGACAAGCTCGAAGAGGTAATCGAAAAATACCCTGAAGTGGCCAAGCAGTTGTTCATTGTGCTGGCGGCCCGGCTTCATCAGACGGACCGGCGTCTGGTTTCCAGGATGAATCAAATCACGAAACCCGTCCCTTAATGAAACCCATGCCGGCTGTTTTTATTGCTTTTTTTCAGGCGGATTCCAGTATCGATCTTTCTCACTGTAAATACACCCGCAATAGGACTGCCGGTACATGCCCAGGGCCTTTGATTCGTCGATACCCTGTTTCCAGCCCTGTCTGAAATCATGATAAAAAAACGTCACCCCGGTCTCCTTTGCCACGGCCGCAGCGATTTCCTGTATCAGGGTATGATTCTGGTGCCGGCTGTAGAGCAGGGTGGAGGAAAACGCGTCAAATTTTCCTTTTCTGGCTATTTGGGCTGTGGCATACAGCCGGGCATGATAACAGTACCGGCACCGGTCCTTTTCACGGAAGACCACGGACTGTATAAAGGATTCCAATTGATAGTCCGGCTGCCATATCATTCTCAGGTTCTGATCATCCGCAAATTGAGCAAGGGTCTCTTCTCTTTTGAGGCATTCCGTATATGGATGGATATTGTGCCGGTAGAAAAACCCCATCACCTGGATGTCCATCTCCCTGATAACCTGCAATGGATAGATGGTGCAGGGCCCGCAGCAGGTGTGCAGCAGCAGCTTCATGACCGGGAACCGAAAATCGCCGTGCCCACCCGGACCAGGGTGGCCCCTTCCTGAATGGCGGCAGTAAAATCATGGCTCATGCCCATGGACAGATGGCGCATGGCCCGGGATGTCACCCCGGCGGCCACAATCTGCTCTCTGATCCTGGCCAGGTGTCTGAAATAAGGCCGGGCATCTTCAGGATCGTTGAAATAGGGGGGCATACACATCAGTCCCTGTAATTCCAGGTTTTCAAATTGGGTGACCGCCTGTGCCAGCATCACGACGTCATGGGCATCGACCCCGGATTTGGTTTCTTCTTCTGCAATGTTCACCTGGAGCAGGATTTTCTGGCGCTTGTCGATTTTTTGGGCCTGTTTGTCGATTTCTTTGGCCAGTTTGATCTTGTCCACCGTATGAATCAGGTCAAAATACTGGACCGCGAACCGGGCCTTGTTGGACTGGAGATGGCCGATAAAGTGCCAGCAGGCAGTCCCTTTGCCGATGGTATCGATTTTGTCCATTGCTTCCTGGACATAATTTTCACCCAGATCGGACAGCCCGGCATCGATGGCCTGCTGGATTTTTTCAACCACCTGCTTTTTGCTCACCCCCACCAGGGTAATTTCCGCCGGATTTCTGCCGCACCGGACAGCCGCCGTTTCGATGTTTTCCCGGATATCCTTCAGGTTATCTTCAATGGTTGTCATGGCACATGTCCTTGAAATTGTATCGCCCCTAATGAAGCCAGAGTCTGTATCACCTCACACACCGGCAAACCCACAACATTGGCCCAGGAGCCCCGGATCTCTTTGACCATGAATGCACCCAGCCCCTGGACCGCGTATCCGCCGGCTTTGTCGTATGGTTCACGGGTGCCAGTGTACCAGAGAATTTCCGGATTTGTCAAAACTTTGAATACCACCTGGGTTTCGATGGCGCGGGCCATCATGTGCCTGCCGGTGTGACGCCCCACGGCATATCCGGTGAACACCGAATGGATGCCATCGCTGAGACATTCAAGCATGGAAATGGCTTCGGCCTGGTTTTTCGGTTTGCCTAAAACAGTGCCGTCCTTGACAACAATGGTATCGGCCCCAAGTACCCAGGACTGTCTTCTCAGAGCCATCACATATCTGGCTTTTTTTTCAGCCAGGATTTGGACATATTCAGCCGGAGACAGTTCGGAGGAAAGGGTTTCATCCACGTCTGCCGGTTGAATTTCAAGGCTCAGCCCCATCTGTGTCAACAGGTCTCTGCGTCGCGGCGACCGGGATGCCAGCACCAGTCTGTGTGGGTCCATCCATTTCATGAAGGGGATGTTTAGCAGAAAATTCAGAATTTGACAATGACAATGCATTGTTGGGATCATTTTGGAGTTGCCATTCCCCGGAAGCGTGTTACACTGGCCCGGTCAACCATCGAAACAAGGATTGAAATGAACCCGTCACTATCCGGTGTATTGTTCGGCCTGGCAGCCTTTGCCGCCTGGGGGTTTCTGCCCGCCTACTGGAAACAGATGCAGGCGGCCCAGCCCTTTGAGATTCTGTGCCACCGCATTGTCTGGTCCTGCGTGTTTGTTTTTGTGATCCTGTGTGTTCAAAAAAAGGGGAAAGAGGTGATCCAGGTCTTCAGGTCGCCTGCCCAATGGAAAGGACTGACTGTCAGCAGCCTTTTGATCGCGGGCAACTGGTTCATTTATATCTGGGCCGTCAATTCCGACCGGGTACTGGAAACCAGCCTCGGATATTATATCAACCCCATGATCAACGTATTTTTAGGGGTGGTGCTGCTCAAGGAAACATTTACCCGACAGCAGTGCATCTCCCTGGGGTTTGCCTTGAGCGGAGTGATCTATTCGCTGCTGGCCTATGGCAAACTGCCCCTGTTCGGGTTGGCCCTGGCGGTTTCCTTTGCCTTTTACGGATACAGCCGCAAACGCATTCAGGTGGGGCCGCTGCCCGGTCTGTTCGTGGAAACCCTGATCCTGATGATTCCGGCGCTGGCCTATATCCTGTTTCTGATGGTTTCAGGAAGATCCCTGTTCTTGAAAGATGCCGGCCTGACCTTGTGGATGATCGGGGCCGGGGTGGTGACCTCCCTGCCGCTGCTGTGGTTCGCGGCAGCAGCCAGACGGCTTAAACTGTCCACCATCGGCATTCTCCAGTACCTGGCCCCGACCATTGCCTTTGTGCTGGGCGTATATGCATACAAAGAACCGTTTTCCATCCACAGCCTGATTACGTTTGGATTTATCTGGACCGGTGTGATCCTGTATACCCTTGAATTCTACTTTCATCATCACCCCAGATCATGACGTATTTCCACCCGAATCCGGATATTTTGGCCTTGCCAAAACCGGCTGGATACGATAAAAAAGCACACAATATGCCTGGGTGGCGGAACTGGTAGACGCAAGGGACTTAAAATCCCTCGGTGCAAAGCACTGTACGAGTTCAATTCTCGTCCCAGGTACCAAATAAAACAAGGGGTTATGGCAAAAAGCACTAACCCCTTTTTTATGTCTAAAACGCTCGGTGCATCATCGGAGTATCATGGCCTCTCCGGCACTGCATAGCGTCAACATCACATGACCAAGAATGGGCACTCAATCACCCATTGGAGAGTTTGTGTGGATGACGCAGAACTCTGAACAGATTTAATGGATAGAAGACGGCAAACTGCCATAGAGACAACGCCTGCCGCTTGTGATATAAATAAATGATGAAACAAATCCATGCTGACCCGCAGACTGGAAACTTTTTCGGAAAGTCGATTAAAAGACATATCTATAAAAGCAGAAAAGATACTGCAGATCGGTCATGAAATGATATCAAGAGATTTAGGATTAAATGAAACGGCGGATTTTTAAATTGGTTCTAATCTTCCTGCTCGCCAGCCTTGATGTCTGTGCCGAAGAGATCTATCTCCACTTCCCACATTTTGCCGGGCAAGCCTATGACTGGAAGATCTTTCAGGGCAAAGACCAGAGCACAGTCCGATCAGGTGAGATCCCTTCAGATGGTCGGATAACCCTTATCATGCCCACAGTCTATCAAGACTACCAGGGAATGACACGGTGGCTGCTAAAAAAAGGTGGCGGTCTGGACATGATCTATACCGGTAAGGGATTTTCAGTTGAATGCCTGTCCACCCAACCTGATCCTGACAACATTATCTACACTGGCAACCCGGAGAACGATTATTTAAAAACCCAACACCTGAGACAGCAAACCATCCTGGACAAGCTGGGAGCGGTCAACCACCTCTTGCAGGTGTATCGGCCGGATGAAGACCTCCATAAAATCGCCATAGCTGAACAGGTACGCCTGCGTCAAGCATTTGAACAGGTCCAGGCTGACAGATCCGAAAGCTCACTGTATGCAGCCCGTTTCGGAGAGATAGTAGATTTTACCCGGGGCATTGCAGACAAGATCTATGAAAACCAGGAAGACCACATTGCTGTTGATTTGTTTTTTATCCTGACTTTTATTTTCTGATTATTTTGAACTGGTTGGGTATGTTTCGGTTTATTCTGAACATA